>NZ_JAHLLW010000009.1 GCF_019426345.1 Marinomonas lutimaris | reverse complement strand
CTAGAAGAAGAGGTCGCGATTTTTGCAGACCCTGTCACTGGCAAGGAGATGGTGCCAGATGCGTACCCTGCACTCGTACCACCACTAGGAGTAAAGGCCGCAGCATGGCTATGCCTGGGCATTTGAGAGGCAGTTAACGCATGCGTCTCTTGACCTACCATATCAGCGAGATCAAAACCGGATAATCCTCCACCCTGACCCGTACCAATAGGAGCTCGACCACGCAAATCTGGAATACCAAAGGTGGTTCTATTATCACCACCAAAATTAAAACGTAACAATGCAAATAATACCTGGTTATTAGAAATGGCATCTGTTTGCCCCGCCGCCACGCTATATCCTCTGGGGCAATAATCGGTTGCCATCACACAAATAGAGCCGATATAAGGCTCCACAGCACAAGCCAAGGCTTTTTGGGGCGTTGCCAAAAACGCGGTCACTAGCAGTCCAGTCGATAACGCAGCCATATTTTTTTTCATGATAAATTCCTTGTATCCATAAATTACATCGTTATTTTTAACACTGGGTTTCTCAATTACTATCAAAAGTTGACAAAAACCTTACTAAAGTTAGTCAAAGACAAACAAATGTCAACTACACAAAGCAACACGATATAGCTTCTAAAGAACAGCTTTAGGCAATACCAGGGCGTATCGAAATTCTTTATCAGAACGCATCTATTTTTACCTCTCTTCAAAAAAGTGCACAATTCCTTATTATGTGCACACAACAGAAAACGCCACTTCATAAAGCCTGAGTATAATACTCGACTATTATTTGAGGCATGAACCTAGTGCACGCTCAACAATCTACTATTTTCTTAGGAACACCTTATGGAAAATGCTCACAACAACACATCTTCTTCCGGTATGGGGTCGAAGGAGTTCACACTTTTAGTTGCTCTATTAATGTCGATAACGGCAATATCCATTGATGCTTTGCTACCAGCGCTTGGCGTTATCGGTAACGAACTTGGTGCAGTAACAGCAAATCAACCACAATTACTCATTAGCATGTTGTTTTTAGGTTTGGCAGTGGGGCAATTAATTTGTGGGCCACTGTCAGATGCCCTAGGTCGCCGCCCTATTCTATTTGGTGGCTTTACTCTCTACTTAATTGGCACTGTAGTCTGCTACAAAGCCGATAGTTTAGAAGTGCTGATGTTGGGGCGCTTTATTCAAGGCTTAGGGGTAGCAGGACCTTATATATCCGCTATTTCCTTGGTTCGCGACCTATATCATGGCGCGCAAATGGCTCGTATCATGTCTTTGGTGATGATGATTTTCGTCTTGGTTCCAGCCATCGCCCCAACACTTGGCCAAGCGATTATGTTTGTCGATGACTGGCGCGGCATTTTTGAGATGTATCTTGTTTATGCTGTGTTATTGATTGTTTGGATTAGCTTTCGCTTAAAAGAAACGCTACCAAAATCAAACCGTATTCCTTTTTCGAAAAAAGGCTTTTTAGATGGTTTTAAAGAAGTGGTAACGAATCGAATTACCGCGAGTTACACCATTTGCATGGGGTTGTTCTTCGGTAGCTTTATTGGTTATTTGAACTCTTCACAGCAAATATTTCAGGTGCAATTCAACACTGGAAATTTATTTGCACTCTACTTCGGTTTACTAGCTTTAGTATTGGGCTTTTCTTCTTTGATTAACTCTCGCATCGTTGAAAAACATGGCGCGAAATACATCGCCTTCCGCGCTATTTGCGTTGTCGTTATCGCATCCATTGCATTTTTTGCTTTGCACACTTTTGTGACGATAAGCTTGTGGATGTTCTTGGTATACGCGTCGATTTTATTCTTCTGCTTTGGCTTGTTATTCGGTAACGTTAACTCACTGGCCATGGAACCAATGGGACATGTGGCAGGCATTGCATCGGCGGTCATCGGCTCGGTCTCGTCCATTATGTCTATGAGTATCGGCACCGTCATAGGCCAAATGTACAACAACACCTTGATGCCAATCTCTGGCGGCTTCGTGATTATGGGTTCACTAGCAATTTGCATCATGTACTGGGCAGAGAAAGGACGAGTTGAAGAAGTAATTGAAGAAACAAGCGCTACCGCTTAATTCAATCATCTAAGAACTTTTTAGAAAGATGTTAAGCCCTTGTTAGAAAGACACTTAGAAAGCCAAACAGTCGGTACTATTTGGCTTTTTTTGTATTGTTCATACCTATTAGGAATTCATCAAGCTGACTTTCTAGTTCAGCACTAGCCATCATCGACTGCTTCATCAATGCAGGCATCAAAAGCGCTTCTTTACTCACCGCTTTCAACGCAAAGAAATTCATCGGTGATACAGAAAACTCAGAAATCCATGCCAATAACGTCGACTCCAGCACTGCTTCAAATTCAGTAAACAATACAAAGGTAGACGGCAACATTTTATGCTGCTCGCCAAGCAAAATACGATACACAGCAAGGCGCTCGACTTTATTAACCCAAGTCTCCCAAAGCAATATCCAACCAGAAATAAGCGTGAGATTTTTCTTTGTTTGCAAACGCACCAAGATCTTTTGCATCTCATCATGTGCTTGTTCAGTTAACAAGATTAACGCCGTTTCCCACAACACCAACTTGGTCGGGAAATTACTGTACACAGTGGGTTTCGACACACCAGCTGTAACAACAACTTGGTCAATACTGGTACTTTGATAGCCCTGTAGAGTAAATAAACCACACGCTGCCTCGACAATATGAGTTTTTTTACTGGGTCTTCCTCTTGCCATAACGCCCTCTAAACAAGTTTTGTATTATCTAACGGAACTCTAACCCATTGATGTAACGTTGCTTTCTATATTTGAAAAAGCGACATCGGTAGATAATAGCAAATTATGATAACGAAAGGGGCGCTACCTATTTTTCTTCTGCTGATACATAGCAGCATCAGCACATTGAATCATCTCTTCAATCGATTTGTCAGTGTCATGCGAGAAATGAGTAACGCCTGCGCTGTATTGAATCCTATAAGGCTTTTTCAAACTATCATTCACTTCATCGACACATGCCGCAAAATGCTCTAAAAAGACACTAATCTCTTCATCTGTACGGTCACTCAACATAGCAACAAATTCATCACCACCTAAGCGACCGATCACATCATATTCACTAAATGACTCAAGCATTATCTGAGCGAATTTAGCCAATACAAAATCACCTTCATGGTGTCCATAGTTATCATTTATCGCTTTAAACTTATTAAGGTCAAAGACAACAAAAGACATCGTTTTTTTATCACGCTGACACACTTTGAGCATATGATTGACCATGGTCATAAAGCCACGTCGATTAGAAATCAAAGTGAGCTCGTCTAAGGTTGCCAGCTGAATAGATTGTATTTCCTGCTCAATGATCGTACCTAAATCTTTAAGCAGTAGTTGGTCCTCTTCATCAAATACCCTTGGCTTACTATCTATGATGCACAAAGTACCAATATTAATTCCTTGGCGAAGTTTCAAAGGACAGCCTGCATAAAAACGAATATTCGGTGCGTCTGTAACAAGCGGATTATCAAAAAATCGCTCATCAATTAACGCATCAGTAATGATAAACAAACCATCCTGATTAATAGCATGGCCACAAAACGAAACATCTCGTGATGTTTCAATCACATCAAGCCCCTGCCGAGATTTGAACCATTGGCGGCTTTCATCTATCAGACTAATTAACGAGATAGAAACACTAAACATCCGCTTAGCCATCCGAGTAATGCGATCAAATCGTTCTTCATAGGAAGTATCAAGAATTCGCAATGCTCTTAATGCATGCAATCGTTCAGCTTCATTTTTTGGAATTTCCGGCTTAATCATAAAGAACCCTGTGCATAAAATTATCTCACTAAAATTGTAGCAGTAAATTGAGCATTAACCCGTAACTTGCGAAACTCTTAGAGCGAATGATAAAGATCAAAGGTTTTATCAAAAACACAAAACGACAATCGCTCAAGAAAAATACACTTGACGGCTAATCAACGCCGTATTAAATTAACTAAACGGTATAGTTAATTTAATTGATAAAAAATAGCAATTTTAGGAGCAAGTCATGCAAAGCGAGAACGGTTTCTACGGGCAATACGGCGGCAGCTATATTCCTGAAATCCTTTATTCGAGCCAACAGCAAATTTTACATGCGTTCGAAGAAGCCAAAAACGACCCAGAGTTTCTCGCTGAGCTGAACAAACAATGGCAGCAGTTTTCTGGCCGCCCTACGCCACTTACTTTTTGTGCGAATTTGACCGAACACTTTGGCGGCGCACAAATCTACTTAAAGCGTGAAGATTTAAACCACAGTGGCGCGCACAAGATGAACAACGTGATTGGCCAAGGTTTGTTGGTCAAGCGCATGGGTAAGAAGCGCGTCATTGCAGAAACAGGCGCTGGACAACACGGCATTGCAACGGCTCTTGTTGCTGCCCGCTTAGGCCTAGAATGCACTATTTACATGGGTGCAAAAGACATTGAACGTCAGTACCCAAATGTTTTTTGGATGAAACAACTTGGCGCCACTGTCGTGCCCGTTACCACTGGCGCACAAACCCTGCGCGATGCATTAGACGAAGCACTACGTGACTGGTCTTCTAGCCATGAGGAAAGTCATTATTTAATTGGCACCTCTTGTGGGTGCGCGCCCTTCCCTGAAATGGTGGCGTACTTTCAATCAGTAATTGGCAACGAAGTTCGCGAGCAAAGTGTGGCGCAATTCGGCCAATTTCCAGATCGTTTGTATGCTTGCGTTGGCGGTGGTTCGAATGCTTGTGGTTTGTTCCTACCTTTCCTCGATGATAAAGAAGTGGAAATGGTCGGCGTCGAAGCAGGCGGTAAAGGTTTGGAGCTTGGCGAGCATTCTATTCGTTTGTCTCACAATCTTGGACAGCCTGGTATTGCACAAGGCTTTGCGACTATGTTCCTACAAGATGACGCTGGACAGCTACAAGAAACCCACTCTATTGCAGCCGGTTTAGACTATGTGGGCGTTTCTCCTATCATTGCCCATTTGGCGGAAATTGGTCGCATCAAAATGACCTACGCCATGGACGATGAAGTAATTGCCGCTTGTACTCTCCTACTGAAAAAAGAAGGTATCATTCCAGCACTTGAATCTTCTCATGCACTAGCGGGCGCTTTTAAAGATGCACCGAACTTACCTAAAGACTCAAAGATCGTTATCAATCTTTCTGGTCGAGGTGACAAGGATATCTTTAACGTGGCAAAAGCAGTGGAAGATGAAACCTTCCCGCAATTCTTAACCGATTACCTCGCCTCTTACCCAACCACTCAAAACAAAGGGGATAAAGCATGAGCCAGTTAGCGACTTTTATCGAAGAAAAACGCCAAAACAAGCCAATTTTATCCATGACCCATGTGGTTTATGGCTACCCAAGCGTTGAAGAAAGCTTGAGTTGGATGGAAAGGTTACTGGAGGAAGGCGTTGACTTCATCGAAGTGCAATTTCCTTTTTCAGATCCAGTGGCAGATGGCCCAAGTATTGTTGCGGCTTGCCATAAAGCGTTAGAACAAAAGCTGGACGTGGAAACCTGTTTATCTCAGTTAGGCAAAATAGCTAAAAACTTTCCTGACAGCCGTATTGTATTGATGAGCTATCTCAACCCAATGTATCGCTTCGGCTTAGACAAGCTGGCTAAACGCGCGGCAGAAGAAAACATTCTGGGGTTAATCCTTCCAGATCTACCAATTGAACAAGCAGCAACCTATCAAGCAGCTTGTAAAGCCAACGGTATCGATCCCGTTTGGCTGGTAACGCCTGCGACACCAAAAGATCGTTTAGCCATGCTGGCAGGCCAAGCAAGTGGCTTCCTGTATTGTGTTGCACGGTCTGGCGTGACCGGGCACTCTGTCCATGAAGGCAAGAGCAAGGTGAACGTACTGGACGATTATCTAGCAGAAATTAAAACTCATGCTAGCGCCCCCATGGGCGTAGGATTTGGCTTACGTCACCGTGAACAGATAGAACAGCTAACCGGCAAAGCCGATATTGCTATTTTAGGGTCGGCGCTCTTGGATGCCTTCAATAAAGGCGGACAGGAAGCTGGCATTAAACTGATACAAGACTTATTTCATTAATCCTTTCTACCAAAAAATCCCTTTAGCNGCGCTCTTGGATGCCTTCAATAAAGGCGGACAGGAAGCTGGCATTAAACTGATACAAGACTTATTTCATTAATCCTTTCTACCAAAAAATCCCTTTAGCTTTGTAGGCCGGATGAGGGAGGTACGACCGTTATCCGGCGTTGGGTTGTGTGGGGTTATGATGCCGGATAACGCCTTCGTGCCTCGGCTCATCCGGCCTACTTTTGTTAAGGATAAATCGCGACAAGACTGACGGAAGTCGTTTAGCGTTTTTCCATAAAATCGATAAACACTCGAAGTTTATTGGGCATGAATCGCATCGCAGGAAACTGCATATGAATACCGCCTTGAAAATCACTGTTTAAATGCCAATCACTTAACACCTGTACCACATCACCTTTTTCAAGATATTCCCGTACGACGAAGTCTGGAAAAGGGGCGATCCCAAACCCTTGCCTCACACCTCTTAAACGCATATCTGCATCATTATTAATATAACGACCATCAACAGTGACAACCGACTTTCGCTCTCCTTGAGTGAAGGTCCAGATATTATCGCCATCAAAAAAGCCTAATGGTAAACACAAATGATTAAGTAAATCCTCTGGTGCATTTGGTATACCATTTTTTACCACATAGTCTGGGCTTGCACACAGTATGGAGCGAACTTTCCCCAACGTTTTACAAACTAAATGCTCATGCGGTTTTTCCGCCACATAAAATACCAAGTCCACATTCTGATAAGCAGGATCAATTCGTAAATCGGTTACTTGTACTTGCAGCGATATTGCCGGATACAAAGCCATAAACTCCAATAACAAAGGCTCTAAAACTTGCTTTGCAAAAGCATCAGGGGCGGCGATTCGTAAGCGCCCAGCAGCTTCTTTGGCGTTATTTTCTGATGCCGCAACGGCTTCTTTTGCACTGTCTAACATTTGACGACACTGCTCATACACAGCTCTACCCACCAATGTAATGGTTTGTTGTCGTGTGGTACGCTCTATCAAAACGGCCGATAGGGCTGTTTCCATTCGAGATACCTGTCGACTAACACCCGATGGTGTCACACCAAGCTTCAACGCCGCTTTGGTAAAACTCCCCGTTTCAACCACAGCAACAAATGCCGCCATATCTGGTAACAATGCAATAAGCTTATTTATGTCCATGAGTCACAAGTCTTTTGATTAATTTGGTAATTATCATCAATCTAAACACAAGTTAGCATTATTTTCTTTGTAAAAACCGAGATAATCACCATGCTAACTTCCAACATCAAACTCCCGTTTAGACAAATTCAGCTACCACTCCCAGAAATCGCCTTACTGTTAGCCGCATTTTTCTGGGGAACCAGCTATGGCATTACTAAAGAAGCACTACTCTATACGGGCGTAATTGCCTTTATAGTGATTCGCTTTGGCTTAACATCCATCTTGCTCACCCCTATTTTTATCAAAGAGCAACGCATGGGATTAGCAAAAGACTGGAAGTTTGCCATCCCGACCGGTGGCATTTTACTGTGTATTTTTCTTGCAGAAATCTATGGCATATTCCATACCACAGCATCTAAAGCCGCTTTTTTAATCAGCCTATGTGTACTTATTACTCCATTTGTAGAAGCCATTACAGACCGTAAATTGCCCAGCACAGCAATCGTTTTATTTGCCCTACTGTCTTTATTCGGTGTTTTTCTACTGACGACACAAAGCAGCGGCCAGCCAACATTAAACACATTGTCTCTAGAGTTTCTATTTTTAGATCTAAATAAAGGAGATTACTCAATCTTACTAGCCGCTTTATTACGCGCCTGCATGGTGGTAACAACGAAAAGCTTACTAAAAGGAAAAACGCTATCAGCTCTAAGCACCACGAGCATTCAAGCAAATGTGGTTACCCTTGGCGCATTATTTATTTTTATTGCAACAGATAATCCTATTGAGCAACTATTCCCAACCAACCTCTCTTTTTGGGTAGCCACTTTTTACCTCGCTATTTTCTGCACCATTTTCGCCTTGTTCGCACAGAACTTCGGTGTTAAACACACAACACCATCAAGGGTTTCCTTGCTCACTGGTTCCGAACCTACCTTCGGAGCCATTTTTGCTTACTACTGGTTAGGGGAATCGCTAAATACAATACAAATGATAGGCGGTGCCTGTATTTTACTAGCAACCATAATGGCGACTTTAAGAAAATAAAGATCGCTGTTTTAAGATAAAAAAGGGTGAAATGAAAAAGGGGATAGAATAAAAAAAAGACTTAGATCCTATACTTACAATAGGAGCTAAGCCTTTTTAAACTAGTGCAACACACAGCTACAGGATTATTGCTTAGGTAAAAGCACAGTATCAATCACGTGAATCACGCCATTTGATTGCTTCACATCTGCAATGGTGACGTGTGCAACACGGCCATTTTCGTCTTCAAGCATAATTTTGTCGCCCATGTATGTGGCCATCAAAGTACATCCACCAACGGTAGGAACTGGGTGTTTACCCATATCATTGTCAATCATAGTCTTGATCGCACCAGATAGCGCGTCTGCTTTTACAACATGACAAGCCAACACTTTAGTTAAGGCCGCCTTATTTTCAGGTTTTAAAAGATCGGCTACAGCGCCCTCAGGCAATTTATCAAAGGCCGCATTAGTTGGAGCAAAAACAGTAAAAGGACCAGGCCCTTGAAGTGTATCAACTAAACCAGCAGCCTTAACAGCAGCGACTAAAGTGGTATGATCTTTTGAATTAACAGCGTTCTCAATGATGTTTTTGCTCGCATACATCGGCGCGCCACCCACCATTGGATTAGCATTGTCATCAGTGGTTTTCATGCCGCTAGCAGAACAGCCAGCAAGCGTTACAATTGTCGCAGCAGAAACAAGACTTAGTAATTTCATTGTTATTCTCCAGTTTGTTTTTCCATAACAATTCGCCATGGTTATTAAGAGATACGCCGCGAATTTAAAAAGGTTTCAAGTTTTTTCAAAATAATTTAAAAAAACATCTAAGCAGGCTGAAACACCAAAGAAATACCATTTAAACAATGACGCAATCCTGTTGGTTGCGGGCCATCATCAAAAATATGCCCCAAGTGACTGCCACATCGACGACAATGAACTTCTGTTCGCTTCATAAAAAAGCCATTATCTTCTTTCGTTCCAACAGCATCGGGTAAGCTGTCATAAAAGCTTGGCCACCCGGTGCCACTTTCATATTTAGTACTACTAGGATAAAGAGGAAGATCACAGCCTTTACAAAGATACGTACCCTCGCGTTTTTCATTCAGCAAAGGACTGCTACCAGCACGCTCTGTTTTTTCTTCTCTCATTACTTGGTATTCAAAGTCGCTTAGCTTTGCTTGCCATTGCTTCTTACTGAGTACCACCTCAAAATCTTCATTAGAGGTTGAAGTGGCAGCCATAACAGGTGCGCTAAACGAATGAGCACCACCAATCACACAAGCGGTTGTTACAAGAAAATTTCGACGGTTCATAGCATTGCTCCTTATCGTTCTTAAGTTGTTGCTTTATAGCGACAACGCAACAGATATAAATAAGTACGTAAAAAACTAAAGAATAGTTTCAATTTGATAGGTAAAGAGCGCAACGAGATGCTATTAGCGCTTCAGTAAAAAAGGAGTGCTTTTTTACACAAAAAAAGGGTAAGTTCCGAAGAACTTACCCTTTTTTAAATATTCTTAGTAGCTAATTAAAGTACTGTAATATTTTCTGCTTGAGGACCTTTTTGGCCAGCAGTAACAACGAATTCTACTTGTTGGCCTTCAGCCAATGTTTTGAATCCTGAGCTAGCAATAGCGCTGAAATGTGCGAACACATCAGGGCCAGACTCTTGCTCAATAAAACCAAAACCTTTAATTTCGTTGAACCACTTAACGGTTCCTTTCACTGTATTAGACATAAATAATCACCTGAGTTTTAAATAGCCCTTTAGGGGCCGGTTTTGCAAAAAAAATAGACTTGTACTTAGAAACTTTCAGGACGAGGATTTTATGAATAAAACAACGTATTGCAGAGTTAATAATTTTAGACTTCTTTCTAGCTTGTGCCGCCATAGTATAGAGATACACTTTGGATAGATAGCTTTAATTCCAACTTATTTAAAATAAGTTGCTACCTACCCCATACTTTTTGCCCATCGATCCAGGTTGCGGTGACAAAAAAATCAGTATTAAGTGCAACAAGACTAGCTCGATAACCCGCTTTAATACGGCCAAAATGTTGCTCTATTCCTAAAAATTCAGCAGGCCTTAAAGACGCCATTTGCAAGGCTTCCGTAGGTGTTCGCCCAATTAGATTAACGGTATTACGAACTGCGGTTGCCATATCTAAATCCGACCCTGCCAGTGTGCCATCTTCGGTGGTGACTTTGCCTTCACTACGAAGTACTTTTTTGCCTAAAAATGGCATTTCTTTTTCATCGGATCCCACACTCTGAATAGCATCGGTTACTAAAAGCATGTGTTCACAACCTTTTGCGGCAATAGCCACTCGCATACTCGCAGGATGAACATGATGACCATCGGCGATTAAGCCGCACCAAGTTGGGATGTCGGTTTGCAATGCCGCACCAACTACACCCGGCTCACGGCTAATTAAAGGCGTCATAGCATTAAATAAATGGGTGAAACCACGAGCACCATCTATCACGGCTTGCCTTGCTTGATCATAATTCGCAGCAGAATGGCCAATACAAACAATAACACCTTCAGCAACAAGCCATTCAATAAAGCCTTCTGGCACCTGCTCTGGCGCTAATGTCAGCATAAGTTTTCCGCTGCGGCTCACTTCTAATAACGTAGCTAGTTTACCTTCTGTAGGTTTGCGCAGCTTAGATTCGTTATGAACGCCTTTACGAATTGGATTGAGGTAAGGACCTTCATAATGCATCCCCAAAATACCCGCTATATTTTGCTTAAGTGCTTGGCAAACCGCTTGATGTGCTTGTGACATTATTTCGTAATCATCGGATATTAACGTTGGCATCATAGCAACCGTGCCGAATTGAGCATGCACAGCCACCATACGCTCCAATGCTTCAATTGTCGGCGTATGGTTAAACAATGCACCGCCACCACCATTAACATGCACGTCAATAAACCCAGGCACTAGCAAATCAACAACATCTATAGTCTCAAGAGATTGTTCATCAGAAAAATCAGCCACAGAGACAATAGATTCAATCACTTGACCGTTAAAAGTCACTTTTTGATTAGTGAGCCAGTTTTCACCGTCGAACAGACGTTTTGCAAATACCGTTGTCATCTTATGTTCCCTCATATTGCTTTCCTTCCAATTTGAGCTTTAGCCATCAAAATGGCACCCGCCATGGCATCACCCTTTGGCTGACAAAAGTAAGGCGAAAAACGCTCAGGTAAATATTCTAAAATGGCTTCTGAGACGCCGCCGACCAAAACGATCTTATGGGCACCTTTGGTGATTAAAGCGTCTAAATACTGACTGACCCATTCCACTTGCTGTTGGATGATTTTCAACGCAATAGGATCTTTTTGCTGAGCAAATTGAAACACCTGAACAGCAAAGGCACCGTATTCTTTCGGAAGTGGCGCACGATTTTGATACAAGACATACTCTTCTGCAGACAAAGAAAACTCAGCATTAATACTGTCAGTGAAAGGCGTCGATGGAGAAATTCCATCCAAGGCCGCTAGTGAATACTCTAAAGCAGCAAGACCAATACGCGCCCCACTGCCTTGATCAGATAACGGAAAGCCCCAACCACCAACAATACTAAACCTTTCATTTTGATAAACGACACCACAACTGCCAGTGCCTAATATCAATAACGCGCCATCTTCGCCGTTAAACGCCCCTAAACAAGCCGCATGAGCATCCGTTAATAAATAGCGCTGTCCAAATGGAGACTTTTGAGCAATCACCTGTTCTTGTTCTAACGGCTGATTGGCACCTGCCAAACCTAAACCTAAGGTGATTTTTGAATAGACTTCGGGAGGAATATTGCCTTGATGGCATGCTTCAAGGCAGGCATTGATAATGTTCTGCCATGCCGCCTCTATCCCTATTCTTGGATTACCCGAGCCACCGACCGCTTCACCTAATACATTGCCATCGCCATCAACCAAGCGGGCGCGGCAAAAAGTACCGCCGCCGTCCACACCAATATATAAACCGCTCATGCCAAACTTCCCTCGTGCAATTGTTGACGTTTTTGTTCGCACCATTGGTAATATTCTTTTAGCTCTAATAAGCTAGCCGCCTCTTCATCCAATACTATGGTTGCCGCTTCATGTAATTGCAGTGCCGACGCTGGACACATTGCAGAAAGCGGCCCTTCAATCATGGCCTTTACCGCCTCAGCTTTCGCCTTTCCGGTTGCCATTAACAACACTGCATTACTATCCAAAATGGTACCAATTCCCATCGTTAACGCTAAATGAGGCTGAAACTCACCGTCTTTGAAAAAACGCTTATTCGCTATAACAGTAGATTCAGACAAGGTTTTGATACGCGTGCGCGAAGCAAAACTAGAAGTAGGCTCATTAAAGCCAATATGACCATTTAAGCCGATACCTAAAATCTGTAAATCAATACCACCCGCTTGCTGAATACTCGCTTCATAATCCTGCGCACTTTTCTTTAAGGCGCTAGCCTCTTGGCTCTCGGCTAATGGCACATGTGTATTGGAGACAGGGATATCAATCGCATCAAACAGGTGTTGATTCATAAAAGTGCGATAACTCTGCTCATGAGAATCGGCAATACCAATATATTCATCCAAGTTAAAACTAATCGTTTGTCGGAACGATACTTGCTTAGATTGATGACGCGACACCAACTCTTTGTACAAAGCGATGGGCGTGGATCCCGTTGCCAACCCTAAAACAGGATTCGTTTTGGTATTAATCACATCAACGACACGATCAGCCGCATACAAGGCCACATCATCAGCAGATGGGAGAATGATAACTTGCATAAGAATCCTCTTTCCTAACCAGAACAAATACAAAACCAATATAAAACCAATTAAAGCGCAAGATCCATTTATTTTCCACAAAACTGTCATATTTATTTGCTTGAAAGAATAATTGGTGCTAATTTTTAAAATAAGAAATACCTAAAAAATACCAATTGGCATTTTTTAACATAAATACGAATAAAATTTTAGTAGCAAAAAACATCTAATAAAAAAGAAAGCAACCACAGCACAATTGGAAAACACAATCGGAGAGTACTCATGTTTAATGTTCGTTCCGCCTCACTTGAAACAAAAACAGCGACAAAAACGGTCACAAAGCTAACTTGCCTAGCCGCCATCTTGCTTAGCAGCACAGGCATAGCACAAGCAGCAAATGGTTTGTCGATTGAAAGTTGGCGCAGTGATGATGCTAATATCTGGAATGATGTCATCATCCCAGCTTTCAACAAAAGCCATCCAGATACAAAAGTAAACTTTGCCCCAACCCCTCCAACGGAATACAACTCTGCCTTACAAGCCAAATTAAAAGCAGGCTCTGCTGGCGATTTAATCACTTGTCGTCCGTTTGATACGGCGTTAGATCTTTATAAAGACGGTTATCTTGCAAACCTAAATGATCTAAAAGGCCTAAAGCAATTCTCTGACGTGGCGAAAAGTGCATGGGTCACGGACGATGGCAAAGACCAATTCTGTATGCCTGTTGCATCGGTTATTCATGGCTTTGTTTACAATAAAGAAATTTTTAAAGAATTGAATTTATCCGTGCCTAAAACCCGTGATGAGTTTTTCAAGACACTTGATACCATCAAATCAGAAAGTCGTTATATACCCTTAGCAATGGGAACCGCTGATCAGTGGGAAGCCGCAACAATGGGGTTCCAGAATATCGGACCAAACTATTGGGAAGGTGAAAAAGGTCGTAAAGCTCTACTAAGCGGCAAAGAAAAATTAACCGACAAAGCTTACGTAGATACTTGGAAAGAACTTGCCCAGTGGAAACCGTATCTAGGTCGAGGATTTGAAGCGCAGAAATATTCTGACTCACAGAACCTTTTCACCTTAGGTCGTGCTGCCATCTACCCAGCCGGCTCTTGGGATATTCAGACGTTCAATAATCAAGCGGATTTTGAATTCGGCGCCTTTCCGCCGCCAGTAGCGAAAGCAGGAGACACTTGTTACATCAGTGATCATACCGATATGGGTATTGGCATAAATGCCAGTTCAACTAATAAAGAAGCCGCTAAAGTCTTCTTAAATTGGATGGCAAGTAAAGAGTTCGCCACACTTTATGCGAATGCGGTACCGGGCTTCTTCCCATTGTCTGATCATCAAATAGACATCAAGGATCCTGTTGCGCAAGAGTTTATGAGCTGGCGTCAACAGTGCAAATCGACCATTCGTAACTCTTATCAAATCCTGTCTCGTGGAACACCAAACCTAGAAAACCAACTTTGGAACGTCAGCGCTCAGGTAATCAATGGCACCATGACACCAGAAGCCGCCGCCAAAGAAACACAGGACGGTTTGGAACAATGGTATAAACCTCAGCAATAAACTAAACCATTAAGAGGTCGTCCATTGGGGCGCCCTCTTAACTAAATGCAATTTATCTAGATAGCACGTTACATTGAGATAAACTATGAACCCATCCAACCAACATGACGAAAAGAAACCTTTCCCATGGCACTTGGTATTTTTCCTTGGGCCTGGATTGCTTATTTACGTTGTATTCAGTGTTTACCCCTTGCTCGATACACTCGTCTTAAGTTTATACAACGAACAACAAGGGCAAACTAGCTTTATCGGTCTGCAGAATTTTATCACCTTGGTAACAGACGACACTTGGTCACAGGCTTTTTGGAACGCGCTAGGCAATAACTTCAAATTCTTCGCGATTCACATGCTTGTACAAAACCCAATTGGTCTACTTTTAGCGGTTTTATTAAGCTCGCCAAAATTACGTCTATCCGGTACTTACCGAACACTTATTTTTATGCCGACCATGCTTTCTGTAGTGATTATAGGTTTCGTTTGGCAGTTGTTGTTAAGCCCTATTTGGGGAATTTCTGAGAACTTCCTTTATAGCATTGGTCTTGGTCAATACTTCGATGCTTGGCTTGGCAAAGAAAGCAGCGCATTGATCACCCTTGCCTTTATCTCCGTCTGGCAGTTTGTCGGTATTCCGATGATGTTGATTTATGCCACCTTGCTTAATATTCCTGATGACATTGTCGATGCCAGCGTGGTTGATGGTGCAAATTCATTTCAGACCTTTTGGCACATTAAATTACCGTTAATTTTGCCAACTATCGCCATGGTATCAATTTTAACCTTTGTGGCGAATTTCAATGCATTTGAACTGATATATGCGGTAAAAGGCGCCCTTGCCGGCCCAGATTTCTCGACCGATTTAATGGGAACTTTCTTCTATCGAACATTCTTTGGCTTCCAGCTACAACAAGGCAGCGCATCCATGGGTGCCGCAGTGGCAACGCTTATGTTCTTGATCATTTTGATGGGCGTTATGTTGTTCTTATTCTTTATTCAACGTCGCATTCAGCGATTCCAATTTTAAGGAGGCTATGATGAAACTATTGAGTCGTCTTATACCTTCCTCTGGAATGAGACAAGTACCCAAAAGTGTCACTGTACACGCTGTGTTATTGGCCTATACCGTGATAGCGCTCTTCCCAATTATTGTCGTTGTAATCAATGCCTTTAAAGAGCGTCGCGCTATTTTCCGTGATCCGCTCGGCTTACCAGACAGTGATTCCTTTACCCTAGTGGGCTTCCAGCAAGTGTTATTGAGATCAGACTTCGGTTTGTATTCTTGGAACAGTTTGGTCGTCACTATTTTGGCGGTAGGTTTGGTGCTTTTACTTGGCGCGATGGCCGCTTGGGCGCTGACTGAATACAAATTTAAGGGCAACTTATTGATTACCTTTTTGTTTGCCATGGGCATCATGATACCGATCCGTCTTGGCACGGTGAGTATTTTAAGCCTGATGGTCAGCTTGGATCTTGTGAATACGCTTACCGCGCTAGTTTTAGTGTACATAGCGCAAGGCCTGCCCCTTGCCGTGTACATATTATCGGAGTTTGTACGCACTATTCCGAAGGAACTCACAGAGGCTGCGCGTTGCGATTCAGTTAGCGAATACAAGATTTTCTTTTGTGTGATCTTGCCACTTCTGAAACCTGCGATGGCAACCGTTGCCGTATTCACCATGATTCCGATTTGGAATGATTTATGGTTCCCGCTGATACTCGCACCAGGTGAGGAAACACGCACTATTACCCTTGGCGTACAGCAATTTGTGGGGCAATACGTTACTGATTGGAACTCGGTTTTGTCAGCGTTAACTTTGGCGATCGTTCCTGTACTGATCCTATACACCATTTTTTCAAGACAATTGATCCGCGGCTTAACCAGCGGAGCGGTCAAATAATAGTTTATATCTTTGACCGTTGGAGGTTTATTTCATGGCTAGTGTAAAACTAAACGATATTAAAAAACGCTTTGGCGATGTGGACGTACTGCATGGCATCGATCTTGATATCAAAGACGGCGAGTTTGTCGTGTTGATTGGCGAATCTGGTTGTGGCAAATCAACCTTATTGCGTTTGCTGTCTGGATTGGAAGACATCACCGAAGGCGACTTATATATCGATGAAGAGCGCGTCAATGGACGCTCTCCTGCTAAGCGCGGCATCGCTATGGTGTTTCAATCTTATGCTTTGTACCCTCATATGAACGTGTTTAAAAACATGGCATTTGGCTTAAAAATCTCAGGAAAAGACAAAGCATTTGTGAACAACAAGGTTATGGAAGCGGCGAAGAAGCTAAAGATTGATCATTTATTGGAGCGATTGCCGCGAGAGCTGTCTGGTGGCCAACGTCAGCGTGTCGCCATCGGCCGTGCCATTGTTCGTGACCCAAAAGTATTCTTATTCGATGAGCCTTTATCTAACTTAGACGCCTCACTACGAGTTCAAACTCGTGTTGAGCTTGGCAAGCTTCATCAGGAACTAAAAGCCACGGTGGTTTATGTGACTCACGATCAAGTAGAAGCCATGACACTGGGCGATAAAATCGTGGTCATGAACAAAGGACGTGTCGAACAAGTTGGCGCACCGCTGGATTTGTACCACCATCCGAAAACACAATTTGTCGCTGGTTTCATTGGCTCACCAAAAATGAACTTTTTAAAAGCGAAGATCAGTCAATCTGCCCCTGAAAACACGCAACTTGTGCTAGAATCTGGCCGCGTTATTCAAGCCTCAGTCGATTCTTCGTCTTTGAAGCAGGGCGATATAGTACAACTAGGCATGCGACCAGAACATATGGCGCTCAACTGCGAAAGCAACATGGTAGAAGGCAAAGTCACTCTGATTGAACACCTTGGTGAGTTGTCCTATTTGTATGTCGATATTGGGCAAGAAGGTGAAATAGTGCTTAAGGTGGATGGCGACAACCAACACCAAGCTGGCGACCAGATCACCTTTGGCATTCAACCTAATCGCTTGTATTTATTTGATCACCAAGGCAACGCCTTAACAAGGGTCAACGCGCATACGTCAGCGGCTATCCCCCTTTAGAGCTGACATACTTAGCTCTTAGAAAAACAAGTACGAATACGGGAGCCCCTTCCCGTTCAGGACACTGATATGAATCAAAATCGGGTTAATGAATTATTTGGCGCGGCTCAAGCACTGAGAGAAAAAGGCATTCCTCTTTATATACAGGTAAAAAAAGCCATTTTAGCGTCTATTTCTGCAGGCCGAGTGCTTGGTGGAGATACACTTCCGCCAGAACGTGATCTGGCCAAATATTTAGATGTTTCACGCGTCACTGTACGTCGAGCTATCGATGAGTTAGTAAAAGAAGATGTATTGACGCAACGCCAAGGTGCAGGAACCTTCGTCAGCGAGCGAGTTGAGCAGCCTCTGAATCACCTGCGTAGCTTTACCGAAGTCATGAAAGCACGTGGTAAAGCCATTACGTCCAAATGGCTAGATCGCTCTTTGGGAATGCCTCATACAGATGAATGCAAAGCCCTTAAGCTGTCAGCAGAACAAGAGGTTGTGCGCTTTTATCGTTTGCGTTATGCCGATGGTAAACCCATGGCGCTCGAATTAGCGACGATTCCAAGTAATTACATTCTCAACCCTTTTGCGATGGAAGGATCACTGTACGATTTACTAGAGCAACAAGGTTGTCGCCCTGTTCGCGCTTTTCAGCGCCTTCGTGCCATTAGCATTGATGAGCAACGAGCTCAACTGCTCGACATCCCAGAACTTAGCGCTGTGCTTTACATTGAACGTACCGCTGTAACGCAAGATGGCACGCCCATTGAATTTACGCGTTCATGGTTTCCTGGGGATTCTTACGACTTCGTTGCAGAGATACATAATACGGTTTGATAAAGTCTTTAGAAACAAATCTCTAATCACAAAAAAGGCTTTCTACGGTAACAACAGAAAGCCTTTTTTTATGTGTGTTAAAAAAACAACGACGACTACTTTTATTCTTTCGCCTTAGCCAACAACAAAAAGCGTTTATGTATTTTTCGAGTCGCTAACCAGACACTGCCAACAACAAGAGGCACCGACAAACCAATAACTAGGCTTTTATCAAAACTCACGCCTTTGTCGTACACGGCTTCGATCAAAAACTTCAATAACCCTACGCTGTAGTAACTAATCGCTGCAACAGACAAGCCTTCAACAGTATGTTGCATAGCAAGTTGAATTTTTGAACGACGATCCATCGAAGTGAGCAATTGTTGATTCTGAGATTGAATCGACATTTCCACTTGAGTACGCATCATATCCGACACTCTGTCGATACGAGTAGAAAGGCTTTCTAAATGATTGCCTGCTGTATTACAGGTTCTCACTGCGGGTGTTAAACGACGAGTCATAAATTCGGTAATGGTTAAATGCCCCGATACTTCGTCTTCTTTTAGCTCATTTAAACGCTTTAAAACCAACTCATGATACGCCCTTGTGGCACTGAATCGAAAAGACGTTTTAGAGCGAGTCGCTTCAACCCAAGCAGCCATATCGATTAACTCACTCAACAGGGCTTGTTCATCAAGTGGCTCTGTTGCATCTGACAAGCTGGCGGTGGTTTGAGCCAACTCTTCGTCCATCGCAACCAGTTCTGCGTTGTACTTACGTGCCATGGGCAATGCCAATAACGCCATCAAACGGTAGGTTTCAATCTCGACTACGCGCTGAACCATGCGGCCCAGTTGACTATCACTCATACGCTTGTTGTAAATCAAAAAGCGCCCACAGCCATCACTGTGCAGCTGAAAAGTGGTCCAAACTTGAGCATCACCATTTTGAGGTCGACTACCGACTAAACGCATACCTTCAAAGTGGCTTTTAACAAGGGCCAGATCTGGTTCAGGAATAGTTCGGGCATCTTCAACCGACACATGAAAAGCGGCAATGGTAATGCCAGGCATGCTTGATAACCACTCAAGCGGTAAATAAGCCAAGGCATTTTGATCAAAAAAACCCAGCTCCGTATCGACCTGAGTGTGGATAATCATGTAAGAGATAAATTCAAGGTGCTTATCGCGGCGAACCTTAAAATGACCAAAATCTACCTCAAAACACACACTGTCATTTTCAGGCGGCGTACCATTAAAATGATTGTATAGTAAACAGAAATGTTCGAACTCTGCTTGTTTTTGATCTGCTCCAACAATTACTGCGAGATAACTGATTCTAGCTGGACTAGGAAGCACCTGAAAAGGACGTGAATGCAGCTCTGCATACAGCGCATCTCGTAATGGATGCATCTCTAAGCCGTATGAATTATTAACCTTGTTCATTGTGTTATCTGTCAAACCTTCTTTTAGAGTGATTTAAAAAAATATCACTCAACAACTGCGTGTAGGTTACTCGGTAAGTTCCATAATATTTTATTTTTACCGCTTTTTTTAGCAAGTCCAAGCATATCATCTGCAGCATTAAAAAAGTCCTCGCTGCGACATTTTTGGCTAGGCGATTTTGTAGCGCCCCCAACACTGACCGTTACTTTGCCACTAAAGTCTTCATGACTGTAAGCCAAGTTCAGCGCCTCGACACCTTGCATACAACGACGGGCCACTTCAATTGACTCTTCTTGAGAATGATCAGGCAACAAAACCACAAATTCTTCACCACCATACCGCGCTACAAGACCTTTATCTACAACTTGGTTGGCTAATACTGTAGCCACTTGCTGAAGCACCTTGTCACCTGTGGCGTGCCCATAACAATCGTTATACTGTTTGAAATTGTCGATATCAATCACTAATAAAGAAAGGCAGGCTTGATGGGCCATGGCTCTTTGCCATTCTTGTTCAAGAACATCTTGATATTTACGACGATTGGCAAGCGATGTTAAAGGATCAATATTGGCTAATTTTTCTAACATTTTACGCTGTTTCGCAAGCTGCAAATGAAGACGCACACGAGCCTGAACTATATTCGTGTGCAATGGTTTTTGAATGTAATCACTGGCCCCCATTAATAACGCTTTTTCTTCATGACTCGAATCATTTAAGGCGGTAATAAAAATCACAGGAATAGCACTTGTACGCGCATCATGGCGAAGACGAGCCATGGTTTCAAAGCCATCCATTTCAGGCATTACCACATCTAATAAAATCAAATCAGGCTGATATTCAATGGCTTTTCTGATACCCTGCTCGCCACTTTTTGCAAGCATAACGACAACATCATCGTTAAGCATATCGCTGATTATTTTCAGATTAATTTTTTCGTCATCAATGACTAAAATGCTTTGCTCTTCTGTCATCGTCTTTAATCGCCTTGAAGTTCCAAAATAAGCTGAGATGCTTTTACAGCAGCAATCTCAAACTCAATATTTTTTATATCGAAAATTAAGTTTTCGATATCTAACGTATATTTGGTCCCCCTAACTGTTTTGCGTAATAAACTAAAATGATTTTCTACAAAAAAGTCTGATTTCTTTAACAAAGGAACAATAGTTTTCAGTTTGATTACCAAATCTTTTTTACTAAACCCATTAGCATCCTCACTATATTCAACAAGAGAAGAGTACGGCATTAATATGTTTTGCAATGAATCAACCAAATCATTAACCATCGATTCAAGACGATTTATAAAATGTAAGTCTGGCGCTTTATGTTTAATAGCATCTTCTAACTCAGTACAATAAGAGGATAATTCGAATGCTCCTATATAAGCCGAGTTTGATTTTAGTGAATGAAGCACATTCGATAAATCACTACCTACAAAATCACGCAAAGAAAACACCTTGTATTTAGTATAAAATGCCGTTGCAATTTCAAGGTATAAACTTGTTTTTCCATTAAGACTTTGAATAGCCTCTTTGATAGATAATGTATCTATTGATGACAGCTTAGACAATACCGCGTCATAAGAAGAGTAATGGCCAGAAACGAAAAAATCATGAGTTTGTAAAGAGTTATGTGTGTTTTTCCCGTCGAGATGTTTTTGTAACGTTTTGTATAACTCTGACTTTTGAATTGGCTTATCTAAATGTGCGTTCATACCTGCTTGAGCAGACTGTTTTCTTGCCTCATCTGAGACATGAGCCGTCATGGCAATTATCGGAATATTGCCATATACAGAAGACTGTCTAATGCTTCTAGCCGCCGCTAAACCATCCATGACTGGCATTTGAATATCCATCAACACCAAATCATATTTTTTATTATTTAATTTATAAATAGCCTCTTTACCATTTTCAACCACATCTACATTTATAGCGGTATCACCTAAATAGCCTAAAACAACCTTCTGATTTATTAAGTTATCTTCTGCTAATAAAACATAATACTGCGATAAGTCCGGAATTTTTCCATTTCCGTAAAATAGCTTTTCATCCCCCACCCCTTCTATTTCTTCGTTGATAAACACCTTAACTATTTCATTACTAGCCATTCCTTCTTCTTGAATAGATATATTCGATGCAATATTAAGAGGTAAAGTAAAACTAAACGTAGAACCTTGCCCTAATTCACTATGCACCCAAATATCACCACCCATCAGTTCACAAAGTTGGCGAGAGATAGTTAAACCCAAACCCGTTCCACCAAACTGACGGGTAATGCTGTCGTCAGCCTGCTGAAAAGATTGAAAGAGTTGCTCGGCATGCGCTTTAGATATGCCTATACCAGTATCAATCACATCACATCTGAGCAAAACACCTTTATCATTACTTTCATCTGTATACATTCGCACACATATGCCGCCACGCTCGGTAAATTTGACTGCGTTGGTCACAAGATTAATCAGCACTTGCTGTATACGTAGCGGGTCACCCAAAAGGGTAGGTGGTAGTGATGGAGAAATATCGACTGTTACCGCTAGCTTTTTTTCTTCGGCTTTGATTGAGTTCATATTGACAGCATGCTGAACAATCGACTTTGGAGAAAAAGGCACCGCTTCTATGGACATTTTACCCGCCTCGATCTTCGAAAAATCTAGCACATCATTCACCAGACTAAGCAGGGTTTCACCAGAAGATAAAATGGTATTGATATAGTCTTTTTGCTCATTACTTAAAGAGGTTTTCAAACTTAGATGACTTAATCCAATCACCGCATTAATAGGAGTGCGTATTTCATGACTCATTCTGGCAACAAATGAAGATTTGGCTTCCAATGCATCTTCTACCGTACGTTTCGCACTTTCTAACTCTTTGGTTCGTTCTTGTACCTTGTGGTCCAGATCTTGATTGATCGTCTCTAGTGCTGTGCTGTACTCAAACAGCTTTTCATTGGCTTTTAATGCAACGATTTCTGCTTCTTTTATTTTTGTAATATCGCGACTCACGCCACAGACAAAGATAGGCTTACCTAATGCATCAAAAATAGGGACAAACAAGGTATCAAAATAAATCTGACTACCGTCACCTCGCATACCAGCTTGTTCAATAGAAACAGGTTTTCCACCTTGCAATACTTGACGATAGGTGGAATAAACTTGCTCTGCCATTTCATCACCAAACTGCACTCGTAAGTTAAGACGATGTATCTCTGCTCCCTTTTCAAGACCCATTACGGCTTTAGACGCTGGATTATTATCGTATAAAGAAAACTCATCACCATCTTCTACGGCCATAATAAACATCAAATCGGCTGAATAACGCCACATTTGTAGAAAACAATCGATTATAGTTTGATCATGCTCTTCTTTATTGAATGCATTACCTAAGCTCATTTGTTTTCCCTCACAATTTGATCATGACTCAACTATGATTTTTTCGTTAGTTCCCAGTTTTCAGAGTTTGCCTGAAAGTAGGCTACCTCAGCATTTGTGGAGTTGGCCAACCAACGAGAAAGAATCAAAGTATTAGAGTCTTGGCTTATACGACCGATAAGTGATATCGGTTGAGATGTCTTTAGCATATATCCACTTAAGCTAACGCTCTGTAATATATTGTTATTATCTAAGGTATCTGTGAAACCAAGCATGCTTATTAGTTCACTTCCATATACTAGCCAGCCGTTGACAACACCATATTCTTTATCCTGCAAAAACACCGTTAGCTGAATACTTTTTTCTTGGTTTACCCAAACGCCATTAATAGAATTAGAAAATTTCGTTTTTTCCTGTGCTATCGATTCAATGTTTTTTGTCTTGATTTCATTAGAGCTAGAGTATTTCGTGAAGATCAACTTATTGATGTAATCTCCTGGAACAAAAGCTTGATATTTAGTTGTCGTTAACAACGAATTCATTACCGTCATTTGGCCATCACTATCAAGCTGACCACAGTAAGTAGACACCCAATGAGAGCCTTCGTCAGGTTCTTCACCACTAATTGAACGCCAATAAATAGACAGTACTAATGGTTGCCCAGCAGCGTTAGTCGGGTTACTTGGCCGACAATATCCGATCACAAGATAAGTTCCGGTAGAGCCAGTATGAGATCCGTACTCTCCAAAAATAAAACCATCTTCATCGACTTCTAACGTCATCGTTGAGCCATAACTATTTTCCCATGAGCCATTCAACATCAAAGACATACATTACTCCTTTATGGTTCAAACATTTTTATCTACTCGCTAAAATCGGTAGACATCAATTGAAAATACGTGCCGGCTTATTTTGAGTTGTCACAATCACTTTGGGTCCCTTTTCTTTATTGAATATCCACATGCCAACAGGAATAATGCAATTCTCGCCTTCACGTTGAACTACTCTAAATTCATACACCGTATACAAATAATCCATCAATACAGAACCTACCAACGCGATATAATCAGCATTTTCCATTGGTTGAAATTGCGCAATAACTTCTCCTCTATTCCCACCAGCCTCAATCAATACATCGTACATGTCAGAGGTAACCACCAACTTTCCAATATTTCCAGAATCCGTTTCTCCGATCTCAATCACCAGATCTTCTTTTGTTTTAGTCGCTATGTTGTAAAGCGTAGTCATGACATCCAAATCACCTTTGAACTGAGATGAGCCAGTATCCAAAGCAAAAAAATATGGCGTGCTAGTAATTGATTCAGGTGCAATAACCTGAGTATCACCAATAGATAAAGATGTGATCCTGCTGGTCCATAAATAAGGGGCATTGTATTTATCCCAAGGCAAAAATAGATACTCCCTGTTCTCTCGGTAATCTTGATTCAGCTGCCCAAATTCCACTTGACCACTCTTGTTATCGATATCTGTTAAAAATGTAACATAAGGGCATTTCGAACTAACCACTCCTTGATCAAGCAAACTCTGAAAGAAATGAAATGATGTCGGTTCAGTTTTATTGCTCGGTGCCATAGCTCGAAAAGATCGATACATAGAAAGAGAATCTGATAATTCCGTTGTGCTTGGGATACCAATACCGCCATCCCAATCAAGCTCTTCAAACTGAGAGCCTTCATAAGATTGCGCTAAATATATGTCCGAAGACACAGACACCAAGCCATTATCCATTTGGCCCAGTATATCTGGCGTTAAGGTGAAAATATCCTTACCCGTCTGTACCTGCATACTTCCCCATGGACCAAAATCGACATCAATCGGCTTCGTACTTATCCATGAAAAGCTCGTTGATTTGTCATAAACAAACTCTTTACCTCCATAATGATGACAAGTGTCCGATCCACATAAGCTAGAAGTCACCCAAATAAAGTTACTGCCAGTATCAAAGGAAAACTTTAACGGTTGCGCAGTCGTACCAAGCCCAATATAAGCATACCAAGGTGACGCACCATTATTCTGATAAGGGCCCCGACCAAGAGAAATAGTAATCCCCTTTCCTTCACTTTTTACTGATAACGACTTATCCATACTTCCTCCAGAAAAACACAGTGTATACTTGACCATACTTACTAATGAACGTACGCCAAATGTGTGACAAAAAAACATTCAGGATCATAAGCTTATGAGCATTTCAATTATTAAATCCAGCATCCTTATCTTAGGATGTGCTTTTATCAGCCTAGTGCATGGCAACGATTTAATCGCTTTTGGGAAAGACTGTTTGGTAAAGGAGCAACGCTTAAATAAAGCCAAGAATAGATTAGAAGCCTTATCGCTTCGATCAGAAAGGACACAGAGAAAAAATAGTCAGTCACTAAACTATTTAGATCGCTATCAGGCAGAGTTGGCAGAATTAGAAGCAGAAGTAGCCGATTGCGCAGAAACAGAACCAAATAGCACTTACTGCCACCAAGTTAGACACAGATACAATGAATTAACCTATCTAATTCAGCGAGTCAAAACAGAAGCCATGGATAACGATTTTGGTGATAATGACACAACCATTAATTACGAGATAACAAGAAACAATTTCAATCGACGCTATGATGACTTCCTAGCCTTATGTCGAGATTCAAATGCACACTATTCACTGATTCAAAACCCAACAGCTTATGCAGAAGTTTGTTCTAATCAATCAGCAAAAGAATCCATAACTTGCTCTCTTTTCTAAAAAGAGAGCATTACAGGAAAACATTAACTGGCTGGTACATTACTGCTTTGCACTACATTAACCAACTTATCCATCGGGAAGCCTAGAGCTTCCGCTTTTAGCAGTAATCGACGCTTAACGTCTTCTGGCATCGTTGGGGTACGAGACAACAGCCAGAAATAATCACGACTCGGGCCAGAAATCATGGCGTATTGGTAGTCTTTTTTATCCAACTCAAAAATCACGTAGGCACCATAAAACGGCCCGAAAAACGATACCTTTAAATGGCCAACATCTGAAGAATTTACAAAATAAGCGCGACCTTCGGCTTCTCGCCATTTTTTATCTTCCGCAGAATAACCTCGGTTAAGCACTGCAACACCACCGTCACCACGCATAGAGTAAGTTGCCGTAACATTAGACAAGCCCTCTTCAAAAGCATGATCTTGGCGAACAATTTCATACCAAGTCCCTAAATAACGCTCTACTTGAAATTGCGTTACTGGATCAATATTTTTAGGCGCGCTAGTACAACCAACTAATAAAGTGCAGCCAGCTAATAAAATCGCCATTATCGAAACCATTACTTTCATCGAAGTATCCTTTATAAAAAATCGCAGCGTTTAAAGCATCATACAAATGTCACACTTTTATTGCAGTCTAGCAAAACCTATTGTGAGGGAAGAAACCTCTTGTTTAGTACTAGACTAATACGTCCATGGAATCAAAGACGACACAACATTCGCCAAAATAAATCACTTGTCGTTAATCTTAACAGCACAACGCCTATTACAACCATAGACCCTAGATACTTATCTTTCTCGATTGATATTTCAGTACTCGCGGGTGGTTTCTGGTGGGAAGGCAGTAAAGGAACGCAGTGCGGGCTTGGCACTCAGCGGGTTGAACCTCTCAACTTACAACAAGACAAACTCGATTTATTGGTAAAAGCGCTCGGCTCAGCTTATGTTCGAGTCGGTGGATCAGAAGCCGACAAGGTTCGTTACTTTACGAGCACTCCCCCTTCAACTAATAGCAACTCCCCATCTAATAGAAACTCCCCAGCTAATAGAAACTCAGACGCACTTATCATCACACAGGAAATGTGGCATCAGCTTCATGATTTTTGTCAGCGTAATGATTTAGACCTCATGTTCACTATGAAATACGGCCTGTTTGAACGACGTCAACAAGGCACATGGCAAGCAACAGAAGTTAAAAAATTATTGGAATACAGCCAAGCGCACGGACAAAACATAGACATTTGCGAACTGGGTAATGAGCTAAATGCCTATTGGGCATTTCATGGCTTAACCTCACAACCTAGCGCGCGTAATCTTGCCAAAGACTACGATACGTTTATCCGTTGTGTTCGCCAATGTAGCCCAGATAGCAAGGTTGCAGGTCCAGGAAGTGCTTTTTGGCCACGAATCGGCGAAGCCATCAAACCCTTAAGTAATATCTCCGCACCTTTCCTAGGCTATCTGGAAGAACCTCTAGATATTGTTGATTGGCATTATTACCCATTTCAAAGCAGCCGCTCTCCGGTTAAAACTCGCGCAGCAACCATCAAAAATATTCTCTCTCCAAGCTCTCTCATGGATTATGAGCGATATTCGAAGCAACTCGAAAAACTTCGTGACCAGTATCAGCCTAGAGCTCAACTGTGGACAGGAGAAACTGGCTCAGCTCAATGCGGTGGACAAGCCAAACTATCAGACCGTTTTGTATCTTGTTTTTGGTGGGCAGATCAACTTGGTCGAGGCGCAAAAATCGGTCAGAAAGTCATGATAAGACAAAGTCTAATCGGCGGTGATTACGCCCTTATTAATCGACAAACTTTGAAACCCAACCCAGATTATTGGGTCAGTTGGCTATGGGGAAAGCTAATGGGAGAGCGCGTTTTTGACGTACAAAGCAACGACCCATTTGTACAGATTTATTGTCATAGCGCCAAAAAAGAAGGCAAATGCACCCTTCTTATTATTAATATGTCAGCCAACCCCAAAATTTTACACTGTAACGGTTTTGGCTCTAAAAAGCGTCGTTTTGAAATCACCGCGGACTCTCTCACATCAAAAAAGATTCGCATCAACGGCCTCAAGCCCAAATTTAAAAATGGCAAAGTCAAACTTAGCGATTTCCCCAAACTATCCAAGCTCGATCTTGTCAGCCCTTATAGCATTAACTTCTGGTGTTTTACTGTGTAACAAATAGAGACACTCAAAAAAATAAATAGAAATGATTATCAATAGTATAAATGTTCTATTCTCATCTATATAATGACGCGCTCTTCTTGGTCTACAGGATTTTAGACATGGTTCGCTTTATGACACGCTTCACACCAGTTTTAGCTCTTCTTTTTTTAAGTCTTACTTTAGCAAGCTGTGATCAATCACCCACAGCCTCGCCAGACAAAACACAATTAAAAATAGATCAGGTAGAAAAAAGCACATCGGGTTGGCCAAGAAAAATCATGACTCCGGAAGGCCTGCTCACTCTCAATAAAAAGCCAACCAGAATTGTGTCCACCAGCGTCACCTTGACAGGTACTTTACTTGCCATCAAGGCCCCCCTTGTCGCTTCTGGTGCCACCATGGCGAATACCAGCGTAGCATCTGAACAAGGCTTCATGCGCCAGTGGGCAGATATCGCAGAAACTCGAGGTGTCACTCCCCTCTATCAAACCGAACCCAATGCCGAAGCGATTATCAAGGCCAACCCAGATCTAATCATCATTTCTGCAACAGGCGGCGATTCCGCCATCAAGCTTTATGGGCAACTTAAAGATATCGCACCAACATTGGTTATTGCGTATGACGACAAAAGCTGGATGCAACTTGCGAATATTTTTGGTGACCTTCTAGGTTTAGAAGAACAAGCGAAAACCATGATCCAACGCTTCAAACAAGAAGTTGAACACACCAAATCAACCATCAATTTACCGCCTCAACCGACTACGGCCATGGTCTACTACCAAGACGACACTGGTGCCAACATTTGGACCTCAGAATCTGCACAAGGTCGATTATTACAAGAGCTTGGTTTTACTCTTGCCGACGTACCTGAGAGCGTAAAAGGCAATATCAGTATGGGCATTCGCCATGACATTATTATTGCTACTGGAGAGCGATTTCCTGATGCGGTAACAGGTAATACCACACTGTTATTTTCTGCCAGCACAGACCGAGAAAAAGCTTTTATGAATAACACTTATTTACATGAAACAAGATCCGTACAAAACAAACAGGTATTCGCTGTTGGCGATGATACCTTTCGCTTGGACTATTACAGCGCCACCAACTTATTAAAACGATTACAAATACTGTTTGGACGTGAAAAGTCATGACCAATAACACAATGTCTGCGTCAAAGAGCAAGCGATATGCTTGGTTATTCGTATTGCTGCTATTTTTACTCATTATTATGATCGTCAGTTTATGCATTGGGGCTAAGCCGATTTCCATGGACATGCTGTGGAATATACTCATGGGCGAAGAACATGGACTGGCCAAAACCATTGTTATTGAAGGTCGTTTACCACGCACGTTAAATGGGCTTTTTGTTGGTATGGCGCTTGGAACGTCTGGCGCACTGATTCAGGCAATAACCCGAAATCCTTTGGCGGACCCCGGTATTCTTGGCGTTAACTTAGGCGCCAGCTTAGCCATAGCGATTGCCATCGTCTTCCTAGGCGCAACTCAGCTGACCCAATTTTTTGGCTACGCGGCTCTGGGCGCTTTTTTAGCCAGTTTATTAGTATATTTCGTTGGCAGCATTGGCGGTGGTAAAACCGACCCTCTGAAACTTACGCTCGCAGGGGTTGCCATTGGCGCCGTATTTGGCGGTATTAGCTCTGGCCTTACTCTTTTTAATCCAAGCGCATTTGATCAAATGCGTTTTTGGGCAATTGGTAGTCTAGATATTCGCTCGTTATCTGTCCCATTATTTATCGCCCCTATTGTCATCGGCGGCTGTTTGTTAGCCGTATCGATTACCCCAGCTCTTAATGCATTTGGACTAGGCGACTCCTTGGCATCTGCACTGGGTAGCAAGCCCGCTCGGATTCAGTTGTTAGGGCTAATAGCGGTTACATTACTTTGTGGCGCTGCCACTGCGGCGGCCGGACCCATTGGCTTTGTCAGTCTAATGATGCCACATATTGCTCGCTGGATGGTGGGCCCAGATCAACGTTGGATCATCCCCTTTTGCTTTATTCTAACGCCCATATTGCTATTAATCGCTGACATCATCGGACGTGTATTAATTGTCGGGGAATTACGAGTTTCTATTGTGACAGCGTTTATCGGTGCACCTATTCTGATTTATTTAGTGCGCAGAAAAGGAGCTTCTGGACTATGAAGGTCTATCGTACCCACACACTTACAATAACCAACTTTGTCAGCCACTACCCAAAGCAAATCATTTGTTTTTTTACTCTTGCGCTGGTCATTGCCACACTTTTTTTTGGCCAACACATTGCCGAAAATGTTCAAGATATTTGGCGGCTTCTCACAGGTCAAGCTGCCCCCTATCAATCTATTGTTGTGTGGCAATGGCGTGCCTCTAGATTGTTTGCCGCCTTAGTCATCGGTGCAGCGCTAGGAATCAGCGGCGCCGTATTTCAATCACTGGTTCGAAACCCTTTGGGTAGTCCAGACATCACTGGCTTTAATGTTGGCGCCTTTACCGGGGTTTTGCTGTCTATTGCTTTGTTTGGCAATCTCTACTGGTTCAGTGTGTTGGGCGCAATTTTGGGCGGTCTTTTTTCTGCCTTGCTCGTTTATATTTTTGCCTATAGAGATGGCCATTCCGGTTTTCGATTAATCATCGTTGGCATCGCGATTAGTGCCACCCTTTCTGCGTTTAACCAATGGCTGATTCTTAGCGTTTCATTAGAAACCGCAATGACCGCTGCGCTTTGGGGGGCAGGCACACTCAATGGTATAACCTGGGTGCGCATATTGCCCGCAGCGGTACTCATTGCAGCCTTTATCCTTTGTGCTTTTTTGCTTAATACTCGTATGAAATTGCTCGAAATGGGCGACGATACCGCGGCGGCGCTGGGCGTTTCAGTGAATAAAACCCGCCTCACCCTAATGTTTGTTGGCGTCGCTCTAACCGCTGTCGCCACCGCCATCACAGGCCCAATAGCCTTCATTGCTCTGGCCGCGCCTCAGATAGCAAAACGACTTGAAAACAGCGCGAGCACCTCATTAGGATCATCCGCTCTAGTCGGCGGTTTGTTATTACTTAGCGCAGATTTTATCGCGCAACATAGTTGGGAAGGCTCGACATTACCGGTGGGACTCATCACTGTGAGCTTGGGGGGTATTTATCTAGTGTTTTTAATTATTCGAGAGGGAAGAAAATGACAGCAACAGTCACAGAAATTCAGCAAAACAAATCAAACGATCCAGACTATCAAGCTTTGCCAGAACTTTCTTTGTCGACCCAATCTGTTACCCTCGGTTACGATCAAACCATCATCACCAACAATCTCTCGGTTGATATTCCTGAAGGTAAGTTCAGTATTATTGTTGGCCCAAATGGCTGTGGTAAATCCACTTTACTAAGAGCATTGAGTAGACTACTGCCACCAAAATCTGGCCAAGTACGACTAAATGGCCAAGACATTCATACGTTACCAACCCGTGAGGTAGCAAAAATACTGGGGCTCTTACCACAAAGCGCAATTGCTCCAGATGGTATAAAAGTGGTCGATCTAGTCGCTCGTGGCCGTTTTCCCCATCAAAAGTGGTTTCAACCTTGGCGCGAACAAGACCAGATAGCCGTCGAGTCAGCAATGAAAGCGACTGGCATCATGGAGTTCGCTCAGCATCATGTTGATCAACTTTCTGGCGGGCAAAAACAACGTGTGTGGGTAGCTATGGCCTTGGCTCAAGAAACACCATTACTATTATTAGATGAGCCAACGACGTACTTAGATATCGCCCATCAAATTGAGCTAATGGATTTATTTCAAGACTTAAACCGCCTACAAGGTCATACCATGGTGGCGGTTCTGCATGACCTTAATCACGCTTGCCGATACGCTGACAATCTTATTGCTATGAAAGAAGGGAAAATCATTACTTCTGGCGCGCCCAAAGACGTTGTCACTGAAGCGCTTATTGAAGACGTATTTGGCTTACCCTGTATGATTCTGGAAGATCCTGTTTCAGGGACACCATTAATCATTCCAAAAGGTCGACAAGTGTCGTTGAGCGACAAGCTATAAATAAAAAATGGCGATGTCCTGCGACATCGCCATTTTTAAGATTGCACCCTCTAAAAAGTCATTACGCCGTCGCCTCTTTTGCCTCAACTTCTTTTTCATTAGATCCTTCTTTAGCAACACCCTCATCAGGAAAGAGCGTGGTATCAATCAAGCTGACATTTCGTAATGAGCGATTTCCGGCACTTAATAATACCGTTGCTGCGGCACAACCAAAGCCAAGGGCGACTAAACCCATAATCGGCGACAACACCTTTACAAGTGCACCAATGCCTAATGCACCAGCAGAATCCCCTACTACATCTTGCGCAGTCCAGAAGCTACCAATTCGACCTAACATGTGATCTGGCGTGTGGCCCTGTACAATTGTGTGTTGCAGCAAGCCGCCAATAGAACCGAGATAACCGAATACAGCCAAGGCCAGCAACATAACCACTATATGCCCCATAAAACCCAACGCGGCGACACATAAGAAGGATAAAAATGCGGTGAACAACATCACCACACCTGGCCGTTTCGCATGACGAACCCAACCGCTAGTAAGCGCCCCTAACGTCGACCCAACAGGTACTGCGGCGTACATGAGCCCAACTTCAAACGCTCCGCCACCAAATGCGGTTGCCGCTAAAGCAGGGAATAAAATACGAATAGATTTGGTGACCGCTTCTAGTGTGCCCAATGCAACAACGGCACGAATAACTTTGTGCGTAAACACAAAGCTAAATCCGTCTATTAAAGAGCGGATTGGGTGCTCTTGAGGCCCACCTTCTTGCGGCTTCATGTTTGGCAAAGTAACCAAGGTAATTAACGTACAAAGCGTACCTATCGCTGCCAAGGTATAGTTCCATGTCACCCCAAATGACACTATCACCACACCGGCAACTGCGGGTGAAATGACGGAACCAATACGGACAATCAACATGCTCAATGCACCCGCTGTTGGCAAATTTTCTCGTCCAACTAAATGAGGAATAGACGCCATTAACGCCGTCATTCCAATGGCACTGAAAAAACCATCCCAGAGAGAAATGGCGTAAACGGCCCATAGACTTGGCTCTGACAAATACGCATTGGCTGCAAGCAAGACAAAACCAACTCCGCAAATAAAGCGCGAAAATAGAATCAGCCATTTGCGGTCCATTCTGTCTGCTAAAACACCTCCTAGCATCAGACCGACAAACATCCCCATTCCATCTAACGCCACGGCAAAACCAACCTGTAAACTGGACCCCGTTAACTCATATATCTGTACCGGCACGGCGACATTTAGCATGCCAATACCCAACACAGACATCAGCCGAGCAATGAAAATAGCGCGAAAGTTTCTGTTGGTTTTTAGCAAACTAAAGTCCAACATGATATTTGATTTTGACATAACGACTCAGTTAACCCGCCATATCAGCAGGAATCAAAAACGACAATCCCTTTATCAAACCAGAGCGCCACGAGAGCCAATCATGACCACCACAGAAGACCTCATATTGCACACGGCCCCCTTTTCCTCTAATGGCTTGGCACGTCTGCTCATTGTAAACACACATATCCCCTTCACCCGTTCCAACACTTTGATAAACCTTTAAATGCGAAACACTTACTCGGTCATTCAATATTTGCTCTGCAAGACTATTGGCTGGAATAGGTTTAGATGCAATAACCTTATCAGGATCAATCATTCTGTCTTTGTCAGGCCACCAAAAAGACCCTGATAAGCTAATCACCTTCGAAAAAACATCTGGAAAAGTCACGCCCGCATACAAAGAAGAAAGACCACCTAAACTCTGTCCCGCTACGAGATATTCTGAAACAGAACGGTTCGAAGCCGCTAATTTCGACTCTACTATTGGTAACAAACCATCAATCAAAGACTCCCAAAAAGGCCGATAGCAACCCAATTCATGCCAGCGAGTTTTGCTATCTATAGAAGGAATTAAAAGATAATGTGTTGGCGCAATTTTTCCAGTATCAGTCAAATACTGAAGAACCGATAACGTACCGCTAGCAGCATTCCACTTTTGTCCATCAAGTAAAATCACCAATGGAGCATCATCCATCGTAGTTGAGAAGAGCCAACAATCTCGCTGATTATCAAGTACGTAAGATTGCCACATAAGCGTCTGAATACGCGCTTCAGAAACGTCGTTCAGAAGCCCTTTTTCCCATTCATCCCAGCCTAATTCTAACGGTGCATGAGGAAGGTGTAGCACTGAGCTAACACCCCAACCAGAACTCACAGCTGGACGTTTATTTAAGGGGTCGAATGTCTGATTTTTAGCGACCCCCATCCACCAATTCCGCTGTGCCATTCTAGAGTTATCGCTCAATAAACGCACGACTTCGGGTAACTGATTTTTTTCTATAGGGATGAACGAATAGCTACCACGCCATTCTACGCCGATTTCTAGTTGACCGTACCAAACATCGGTTCCTTTTACTCTATGCATGCTAGCCGGTGTCCAGCTATGATGATCGGTGATTGAGTTCACATCCAACAATACGCTCGCCGTTGAAGATTTATCTTCCGTTCCTTGTGGATCCTGCCAAATAAATAGCACAACACTTGTTTGAGCGTTTTGTACTTTTATAAAAGGCGCTCCAATAGAACGAATATCTTTCCACCACTTACGACTACCAATCTGACTTTCAGGTAAAAGAAAACAACGCAACAGTTGTGGTAAACCCGTATTTTCGATCAATCCCCTTCCCTCCACAAAAAACATTCATGAATTAAGTATTTATAAGCCTTGCAAGACACATATGATAATGATTATCATAATCTTTAAATCTATCAATATCTACTTAAAGACATCATTTGTATTAGAGACTCTGATAATGACGCATAAAACTCAACGCCTTTTTCTCTGCGCCAGCCTGCTTTCACTATGCATGCTAATAACAGCTTGTGATGATACATCCAATATTGACGTTAGCACCCAAAATACCACTCAGCTGAAAATTGATGAAGTAAGTAAAGATATTTCAGGATGGCCAAGAACGATTATGACGAGCTATGGTCCTGTTACCCTAACCAAGCAGCCTACACGAATTATCTCCACCAGCGTCACCATGACTGGAACACTGTTAGCCATTGATGCTCCTATTATTGGCTCAGGTGCAACCATCCCTAATACCAATATCTCAGATGACCAAGGCTTTTTCACTCAATGGAGTGAACTTGCTACGCAGAAAGGCTTAAAGGCGCTCTATCAAACAGAACACAACGCAGAAGCGGTTATTCGGGAAAACCCTGATCTTATACTCATCTCCGCAACCGGTGGTGATTCGGCCCTTAAGCTCTATGATCAATTAAAGGACATCGCACCGACAGCCGTCATTAATTACGGAGATAAAAGCTGGATGCAACTTGCCAAGGTCTTGGGCAACTTCATTGGTTTAGAAGACAATGTAAACACACTAATCGACACATTTAATCTGCAAATAGATCAGTTCAAAAAAGTAGCCATATTGCCTCCACAACCAACCACGCCACTGGTTTATTATCGAGACGGCACAGGGGGCAACATATGGACATCCGAATCGGCTCAGGGTCAACTTTTAACTCAGTTAGGATTCACCTTGTCAGCTATTCCAGATTCGGTGCGCGGCGATTTAAGCATGGGAAAACGCAACGACATAGTCATCGCCAGTGGTGAACGCTTCCCTGATGCGTTAACCGGAAATACGTTACTTTTGTTTGCTACGGAACCACCTCAAGAAGCAATGGTAAAAAACAATGCTTACCTTGCTGAAACGCCAGCCGTCCTTAATAACTCCATCTATGCAGTAGGAAATGATACATTCAGGCTCGACTATTTTAGCTCGAGTAACATGATTCAGCGTTTAACAAACTTATTTAAAAAAGACAGCAGTGTGCTGACTTCCAATCCTTAAAAATCAACCCAAGACGCACACCCCTAAGATGAATTTAGACAATTCTATTTCACCGTAGAGTGGGTGCCTTTAAATAAAAAGTCATTATTAAAGTTAACACTATGCTGCAGACACAACCTATTAATCCTATATTCCATCGCCAAGATGTAGGCTCTCATGACTGGTGGCTGGATATTAAGCAAGCAGGGACACCTTTAATCGTAAAGGTCGATGAGAATAAAAGTATTGTCTCCTTCATTTGGCAAGATCCTTGTGGAAAGTGTTCTGATATAGATTCCGTTTATATTGATCTCTATTCGAAAACGCCTCATCCCACACAGCAGCTGACAGGTTTCGCCCGCCTTGAAGGTAGTGATGTTTGGTTCTGGGAAACAGAACTTGAAAACGACTGGCTTGGTAGCTATTTTTTAATGCCAGCCACACACAGTCAACGTCCACCAAAACACAAAACCCGTCAAGAAATTCGCCAATGGTGGATTCAGTTAATGGGCCTTAGTGCGCAGTCTGACCCATTAAACGTATTACCTGCCCATAGTAATGGAAACGGAGTAACACTCTCTGCTATTTGTCTAAGTGAAGATAAAAAAGCCGCATTCAAATATTCAAATGTAGAAACACAAGGCATCCTAAAAGAATCCGTATGGAAAAGTGAGCGGCTCAATAATGAACGCCGAATTTGGCTCTACAGAACAAGTCGTAACACTCAAGAGTCACTGCCTGTCGTACTTTTATTCGATGGGCAGTATTGGGCAAATCACCTACCAATTTATGCAGAGCTAGACGCACTTACCTTATCTTGTCAGATTCCAGAAGCTCAATATATCTTAATCGATTCGATTAGCTCCTCTCATAGAAATATTGAGCTCGCTTGTAATGTCGATTTTTGGATCGCCATCCAGAAAGAATTACTCCCATGGGTGAGAACTCAATACTCTATTACGGATAAGCCTGAAAAAACGATCGTCGCAGGGCAAAGCCTCGGTGGCCTTTGCGCTATTTTCGGAGCTTTTCACTGGCCTGAATACTTTGCTACAGCCATCAGTCAATCGGGGTCATTTTGGTGGCCTGATGTCGACTCTCAACCAGGAGAAGGCGAGTTAATTCAAAAAATTTCAAACGCGGATTTAACCACCGCCCCGCTAAATATTGTGATGGAGGCAGGATGCTATGAGAAAGACATGCTAGAAGTCAGTCAAATAATGGCAAAAACGCTCAAAGAAAATGGACACCGTGTTCGATATCGAGAATTTAGAGGCGGCCATGACTGGTTATGTTGGCGCCAAGGTCTTATTCACAGCCTATTACAGGCACTTAATAGCTGATTTCTAATAACCATACACCGCGTCATAAGGACCAAGCAAACATGGACAATAACCAATACCTCAACCCATTCGACAATGAAGATCTATCATTCCTTGTGCTACTAAACCAACAAGGACAGTACAGCTTATGGCCAGAATTCGCTTCACTTCCGAAAGGCTGGACAATAATTCTGGGACCATTACCTAGAAGTGAATGCATAACCTACGTTGAACAGCATTGGAAAGCGATCAACCCATTTGATAATACAGCACCAGAAAGCCGATAAGGAACCCTATTATGCGATCTAAAAGACTCCCTCTTACCAATACACAACAAGGGATATGGCTGGCTGATCAGGTATCAGAAGACAAACACCTCTACACTATTTCGCACTGCTTAGAAATGAAAGGTAATATTCAAAGTGGATATTTAGAACAAGCCATCCGTTTAGCACTTGGTGAAGCCGATACAGTTCTCGCTCATTACGGAAATGGAAAACAAACACTTCTTGACCCGAAAGAAGCCAATAACATCCACATAGAAAAAATCGACTTAACGCAAAACAATGCAGGTCGCGAACAAGCGCTGGCAATCATGCAAGCAGACACAGAACAAGACCTTCCACTCTCCAATGACGGCCAAAAACCGCTGCAGAAACAGATATTAATTTCCATCACAGAGAATGGTCATAGTGTCTGGCTTTGGTATCAGCGCTACCATCATATTATGTTAGACGGATTCAGCTTCACCGCTCTCACCAAACGAGTCGCCGATATCTACAATCACTTGTTAAAAAAACAACCTATTTCCGATTCGCCTTTTATTTCAGTCACCCAGGTAATAGATGAAGAAAGTACATATCAGGAATCCGAAAGATATCAGAACGATAAAATATTCTGGACCGACTATTGCGTTGACATGCCATCCCCTGTCAGCCTTTCAAATACACCCACTATAAACGATCTAGGTAAATCAAGCTTAATACGCCATATCACGCCAATAACACCTCATCAACTAGAAAAGCTGAACGTACTGGCTGACTCAATTAACAGCAGCAGCGCTGAGCTATTAATGAGCCTTATAACCGCCTACCTCTTCCGAGTAACTGGTCAAACTAGCCAAGTCATTGGAATGCCTTTTATGAGGCGCTTAGGCTCTGTATCTGTGTCATCCGTTGCGCCCATGGTCAATGTGCTGCCGATGAAAATAGACTTAGAACCCCACATGCAATGGCATGACATCACACAAGCATTTAAGCGCTCTTTAAAAACGATTCGTCGCCACCAAAACTACAGCGCAGAACAAATTCAGCGAGACATAGGTAAGGTAGGGTCATCTGGGCTTTATAACACGCTCATCAACTACAAACAGTTTGACTACGAACTCAATTTCGCAGGAATTGCAGGCATTACCCATCATTTGGCCACAGGCCCTGTGGATGATTTTGAGTTCAGCATTATTGTCGAAAAAGAAAAAACCTATTTCGAGCTAAGAGCAAATGCTCGTAAATATAATCGTGCTGCTCTAGAGCAGCACGGCCTACGCCTTTTTACCATGCTAACAAATTGGCTGAAAGCTCCCGAAACTCCATTAGCCCAACTATCCATTCTACCTGAAGAGGAACGCAAAGCTCTTATCGAATGGGGAAAAGGGCGCCAATTCGAACCCGAAAACGTATCCAATATTTTAGACGTTTTTTGGCAACAAGTAGTAGACAAACCAGAAGCGACAGCGCTTGTCTGCCGCCACCCAGACGAAGACATTGAAACACGTTTTACGTTTCTCGAACTAGGTCAAGCTATCAACCGCTTAAGTCATTTTTTACTAGCACACCCTAGTCTTCAAAAGACCGAAGGCAAAACTGTCATTGCCTGCGCCATGCCTCGTAGCGCTCAATCTGTTATCGCGATGATGTCTATTCTAAACACAGGAGCAACCTACTTACCGCTGGATTTAGATTACCCAAAAGAACGCATGGAAATGATGTGTGAAGATACAGATCCCGTTTTGCTATTGACCCATTCCAGTGTCTCGCTAGGGTTAAATATGCCTGTAATTAACCTAGACGATGAATCATTTGTCTCGTTACTCGCCACCCATCCAGACACCCACATTACAGAAGCAGATAGACCAACGCCCAGCAAGGACGACATCGCCTATGTAATCTTCACCTCAGGTAGCACAGGTAGACCAAAGGGTGTGATGAACACCCACGCCGCCATGCTGAACCTGCTACTTTCTCACCAAGAATCAATTTACCGTCCAGCCCAGAAAGTGGTTCAAGAACGTCACCCAGGGCGCGCTCTACGAGCGGCGCACACCCATTCATTTTCTTTCGACTCTTCATGGTTGCAGATTTTCTGGCTGATTCAAGGAGAAGAACTCTATGTGTTTGATGAAGAAACACGACGCGACGCCTATGCCATTGTAGAAGAGGTTCATAAGATCAAAATTGATGCCATGGACTTGCCGCCGTCTCTGTTAGCGCAACTACTTAACAATGGTCTGATGGCAGATCAATCAGGCACATCAAACCATCAACCAAGCCTAATATTGATTGGTGGCGAAGCATGCCCAGCAGCACTTTGGCAGCAACTGAGAAGCTACCCAAAACTAAAATCTCATAATCTTTATGGGCCAACAGAATACACAGTAGATACTCTGCGTGCCGACCTAACACAGCATAATATGCCTATCATTGGTCGCCCTATTGCAAACACACAAACTTATATTTTAGATACTCAGTTACAGCTTGCTCCCATCGGCGTCTTAGGTGAACTTTATATATCAGGCGCAGGCTTAGCCCACGGCTATTTGGCTCGAGCGGAACTCAGTGCTAGCCGTTTTATTGCTGACCCTTTTAGCGATCAAGCCGGCACCCGCATGTATCGAACCGGCGACATCGTACGCTGGAATCAAGAAGGCTACGTAGAGTTTATGGGGCGTGGAGACGATCAGGTTAAAATCCGTGGCTACCGAGTTGAAATAGGCGAAGTAGAGAATGCTCTCTCAAAATTAGAGCATGTCGAAAGCGCCATTGTCATTGCTGAAGCGCTAAATAACAGCCACAGACTAATTGGCTATTGCGTGATACCAGGCTTATCAACAGAACAACAGCAAGACCACGGACAAATATTATTAGCAGAATTACGCAATAATCTACCTGATTACATGGTGCCATCCAGCCTTTGCGTCATGTCATCTTTTCCGCGTAATGTCAGCGGTAAAGTAGACAAAAAAGCCCTACCTAAAATAGACGTTCAAACTTCACTAGAGGCCAAGGCCTTACCTGAAAATGAAGATGAAATACGGCTCTGTGATTGTTTTTCAAAGGTATTAAAAATAGACAAAATTGGCACGACGGACGATTTTTTTGTTCTCGGTGGCGACAGTATTAGCGCCATTATGCTTTGCACAGAACTACGAAATACAGGCTATACATTGCGTCCGAGCCAAGTTTTCAAACTACGCACTCCCCGACAAATTGCCATCGAAATTACACCTATTTCAGACACATCGTCATCCGATAACATCAAGAAATGGGCGCTCTCACAAGATCAGCTAAGTACACTATCATTACATTATGAACCGATTGGCGACATTGCACCGTTACTGCCATTACAAAAAGGCATGCTATTTGAAACCATGATGGATTCGGCTTCCGGTAATTACAACGCATATACGCGCCTAAACTTTACTGGTGAAATGGACCTCTCCACTTTACAGGATGCACTAAATGCCCTGCTAGTCCGCTACCCTCAATTAGCCGGTGCTTTTGATAGCGAACACTTAGCAGAACCTGTATTCATCATTCCCGATACTCAACAACAAACATGGCAATGGCCGCTGAGTACGCATGATATCAGCTTTTATCCTGACGATAAAAAATCAGCTGCATTAGAAGAGCTAGAACAAACATTGTTAAAAACACAACACAAGACAGATACATTCTGCAGTATGATCCACGCCGCTTATGTGGATTTAGGAAAAGATGAAACAACAGGAAAACCTAAATCGGCACTTATCCTAATTGTCCATCATCTTATTATCGATGGTTGGTCTACGCCCCTTTTATTACGCAGCCTACTTGATGCCTACCAGCAACAAACTAACTCTCTTAGCCCTATCCCCAATAGTTACACCGAGGTAATCAAGCAACTATACAATCGTGATCAACAGACGAGTTTAAAAAAATGGCAGGAAGTCATGCATCAAGCACAACCTTGCCTGCTATTTGAGCAGCGCCAAGATGAAGTCAACGAATTTAAACTCTCTTTAAATCACACCACAAGCAAACAATTAATGTCTCAACTTAAAGAGCGTGGTGTGACCTTAAATGTCTTCATGCAAGCACTTTGGGCCCAAGCCTTAAACCTATTATCCGGTAAAGAAGATATCATTTTTGGTTCGCCCGTCTCTGGACGAAGCAGCAATATCCTCGGTATTGAAGACCAAGTTGGCTTATTTCTAAATACACTGCCAATTCGCGTGGCACTAAATTCCACTTCGTCGCTCTGGGAACAGTTACCGATCATGCAAAAGCGTCATATCGAACTCTTAGAACATGACGCCATTGGTCTTGCTGAAATACAAAACATCGCGGGTAATCAAACCTTGTTTGATACTTTATTAGTGGTAGAAAACTACCCGGACAGCGAATATCTAGACACACAATTACAAGGTAAAGACGGCAATCCACTAGCAGTTAGCGACATTCATAACCGCGGCTACAGTCACTATCCATTGGCTTTATTAGTATTACCCGGTGAAGAAATTACTTTCCTTATCGAAAACCGTGGTGCATTAACGCATTTTGAAGTGGAAGCCTTAGCACATAGATTGCAGCAAACTATTGAAATCTGTCTTAAAGACCCTCGACGACCACTGTGCCGATACGAAAGTCTTAGCTCTCAGGAAGTTCGCTTCATTACCCGTATTAACGATACGAAGCAATCTGTTCCTGAATTAACCTTACAATCGGCATTAGCAATACAAGCACAAACTACGCCGGAGGCTCTCTGCCTTTCAGATCAACAACATCAGTTGAATTATCAAGAAGCTCGATATCAAGTGCAAGTCCTGGCATCAAAGCTGCGCAATGAAGGTGTTACTGAAGGTCACATTGTTGCCGTCGCCTTACCAAGAAGCTGTCACTTAAGCTTGGCCATTTGGGCCATTATTGAAGCGGGGGCGGCCTATTTACCTTTAGACCTTGGTTATCCTGATGATCGCCTCGCCTACATGCTCGACGATGCCTCACCTGTATTGTTAGTCACCCAGAGCTCTCAAAAAAACCGTTTTCTTAACATAAATACAAACACAAAACGCCTTGCCTTTGATGAGCTATTTGACCAGTCTTACGATAAAAACTCGGCACATCAATACAAAAACACCAAGCCAATAGCGGCCAGCGCGATTACAGGTGAACATCCTGCTTATTTAATTTATACGTCAGGTACCACAGGTCGTCCAAAGGGCGTATTGGTTTCCCATAAAGCAATAATCAACCGTATTTTATGGATGCAGCATGAATACCACCTCACCCCTGACGACGTCGTCTTACAAAAAACGCCCTGCAGTTTCGACGTTTCTGTTTGGGAGTTTTTTTGGGCGCCAATGGTTGGTGCATCTTTAGTCATGGCGGCCCCTGAAGCTCACCGCGATCCAGAACTACTCATGCAAACCATCGACCAATATGCTATCAGCACCTTGCATTTTGTTCCTTCTATGCTCGCTATTTTTACGGCAAGCATGCAAAGCAAGGACGATAATTCGCCTACTTGCAAATCACTTAAACAGGTATTCTGCAGCGGTGAAGCATTGCTAAAAACACAAGCCATTGCTTTCAAAGACTGCTCTAACGCTCAACTGCATAACCTTTATGGGCCAACCGAAGCCGCTGTTGATGTGACTTATAAACCCGCTTTTGAGGATTTGTCTTCACATGGCCAAGGCGTCGCGATTGGAAAACCCGTGTGGAACACAGAACTAAGGGTGCTAGATCAGTACTTACGGCCCGTCCCTATTGGTGCAACAGGAGAGCTTTATTTATGCGGTACTCAGTTAGCTATTGGCTATTTAGATCGCCCAGAACTCAATTGTGTTCGGTTTGTCGCTGACCCTTTTGGACAAGCCGGAGACAGAATGTACCGTACAGGCGATATCGTCCGCTGGTTAGAAAACGGGGATATTGAGTATTTAGGCAGAGCGGACAATCAAATCAAAATCCGTGGCCAACGCATTGAACTAGGAGAAATTGAAACGCTTCTTCTACAACAAAATACAATCGAACAAGCGGTCGTCGTAGCCCGTACATTGAATAATGAAACCGCCAACAATACGGGACAAGATAATCGCCAGTTAGTGGCCTATCTCACATTAAATGCTTCAACAAACTATGATGAATCAGCAGTTAAACTTGCGCTCTCCGAAGAACTACCAAGTCATATGCTGCCTGTCGCTTATGTCATATTGGACAGCCTACCACTCAGTGCCAATGGCAAACTTGACCGAAATGCACTTCCAGAACCCAACATAGCAAAAAACACGCTCACGTCCAACGTGTCTAGAGCACCATCGATCGGACTAGAAAGTCAGCTGGCACGCCTGTTTACAACGCTTTTAGGAATAGAAAACATCAAAGCTGAAGATGATTTCTTTGCACTAGGAGGTCACTCTTTACTCGCCATGAGGCTAGCTGCGGATATACGTAGAGAAGTGAAACGACCTATTACAGTAGGACAAATAATGGTTACCTCTACGGTTGCCAAACTCGCCCGACTCTTAAGCAAAGACACAGAGCAACATAGCCGCGAAAAGCTGGAAGCCATGATGGATGGCAGCAATGCAATGACTGCCAGTAACGCAAATGGCTTTGACCATTTGATTTACCTTCGTGAAGGGCAAGGTGAACCACTGTTTTGCTTCTATCCTGGATCTGGCTTTGCTTGGCAATACAGTGTGTTATCCCGCTATTTAAAAGGTGAACACCCTATTATTGGCTTACAATCTCCCAGACCCAACGGTTTAATCGCCAGTAGCGCAACGATGGAAGAACTAATCGACCAACAACTTCATGTCATTCGTCAAGAACAAGCACACGGTCCCTATTATTTATTGGGCTATTCCCTCGGAGGAACCGTTGCTTATGGCGTCGCAGCTAAGCTTAGAGAAATAGGGGAAGACGTTAACTTCCTCGGTCTATTAGATACTTATCCAGCCGAAGTTCATGATTGGAATGACCCGCAAGGAGAAGAGGCTGCTATGGGCGCGGAGCGAGAACAAACACAACTTCTAAGCACGGCAATAACAGATGAAGATGGCGACCCTGGTGAAATGGCACTTTTTGTAAAACAAGAACAAGATAAGATGCTTGAGCAAATTTTTGCCAACTATAAAGATGCGGTTCGCTTACTGAAAAAAACCACCACTCCTAACTATGATGCAAAAGTTGATGTCTTTATTGCACAGCAATCTCTTCCGGATTACATCAACCCGGCCATCAATTGGCCACCTTATGCAAGTCAAGTGTGTTTTCACCCTTTAGCTCATTGCAGCCATGAAGACATTCTATCCCCAGAACATTTAAAAACATTAGGACCATTGCTAGATCAACTTATTCATGATGCAAAACAAAATACATTATTAAGTTTAAAAGACCGTTCTGACACATCATCAGAACTGGCTTAACCATTTCAAAAAGAGAGTGAAACGTGAGCGATACCAAGAAAAAATCAATGTTTGTGGATTTCAGTTTATTAGCGACCCACAGGAATTTTCGCAATATATTTATTGCCCGTACCATTTCTATACTAGGTTTAGGCATGCTTTCCGTGTCCATACCTGTACAGGTGTATTCTTTAACCAACGACAGCTTGCATGTAGGCATCGTCATGGCACTAGAAGGAATAGGTCTATTTATTGGCCTACTTCTAGGCGGTGTTTTAGCCGACATGTATGAACGTAAGCGCATAATCCTTTTTGCGCGTACAATTTGTGGGTTAGGTTTTCTCGCTATGGCCGTCAATGCATGGTTACCAGAACCTTCTTTATGGGCCATCTATGTTCTATCAATTTGGGACGGCTTCTTTGGTGCATTAGGCGTCACGGCATTAATGGCGTGCATGCCTTTTATTGTTGGCAGAGAAAATCTCATGCAAGCTCGCGCAATCAGTATGGTAAGTGTTCGTTTAGCAACGGTCATTTCACCCGCTATTGGTGGCATTATTATTGCTGTTTCTGATGTGGCTTGGAACTATATGATTGCTGCTGTGGGTACAGGCATAACTCTTATGGCTCTTCTATCTTTACCAACAATGCGACCCAAAGAAGTAAAAAGTCACAATCCACTCAAATCATTATGGGACGGCTTTACATATCTATGCACCAATAAAATTGTTGCCAGCGTGGTAATAATAGGAACCTTAGTCACCTTAACAACAGCGATACGAGTATTGTTTCCTGCCTTAGCCGACACAGTGTATGGTGGAGGCGCTTGGACAGTTGGCTTGATGTATTCTGCCGTTCCATTGGGTGCAACGATGGGAGCTATTATTAGTGGCTGGACAAATCATATAGAAAAACCCGGTTTAGTAATGATGCTTACCAGCCTTGCTGCTTTTCTCTGCTTAATGGGGATTGGTAGTACAACCTATTTTCCTCTTGCCCTTATTCTTTTGGCTCTTTTTGGCTACCTAGTATCTATCGCATCCCTGTTACAATACAGTTTTGTTCAAGGGCATACACCCGACCACTATTTAGGTCGTATTAATGGCATATGGACAGCTCAAGACGCTTCTGGAGATTCAATTGGAACACTTTCCATTGGCGCTTTAGGGAAACTACTTTCATCATTGGGTAGTATCTTTGCTTTCGGTGCCGTGTCGATGGGAATTGGTCTCATCATGTTAGCTAGCTTAAAAACATTAAGAAGCAGCCCACTCAATGATCCTGAATTAGTAGAAGAAAACTAAACACGTCTAAATACTTACCCTTTTGTATAAGCCTCCTTTTTAGGAGGCTTATACTGCTGATAAAGTCTTCGCCTTCGTGCGAGGACTTTTTATAATAGCCTTATGCTAAAAGAACGCCCCAAACCCAATCGACTCTAGAGTTTGTCTCCATTGACGAGCTCGTTCCAAGTGATCATCTTCTTCGTAAGATTGATCGAACCATCGACTTTTCATTCTTACATGATCTTGTTAAGGATTTTTATTGCGCGGATAACGGTCGTCCTGCTCTAGATCCTACTCTCATGTTTAAGCTGCTATTTATTGGCTACCTTTTTGGTATTCGTAGTGAACATCAGTTAATTCGAGAGTTTCAAGTTAATGTCGCTTATCGCTGGTTCCTAGGCTTAGGCCTAACAAACAAAGTGCCTGATGCCTCAACATTAAGTGCTAATCGTACTCCAAGCAATGAAACGCAAGTTAGTCGGTGGGCATACCTTCTACACAGATTCCACTCATCTAAAGGCCAATGCCAACAAGAAGTATTTTGAGAAAGTTCATATTGAACAGTCTCGTCAGGCGTACATGGATGAACTAGATCAGGCTATTGAGGAGGATCGACTCGCTCACAGAAAAAAGTCACTTCCACCTGATAAAACTCAGTTGGACACACGAGAAATTAAACAGAGTACAACCGACCCTGACAGTGGTTACATGGTACGTGATACCAAGCCGAAAGGGTTCTTTTATCTAGCTCATCGAACGGTAGACAGTCGCTGCAACATCATTACGGATGTTCATGTTACCGCAGGCAATGTCCATGACGCCGTTCCCTATTTAGAAAGACTGGATCGAATCAAGAATCGATTTAACTTCGTTATTACGTCAGTTGGTGTGGATGCAGGGTATTTTACCTCGGCAGTTTGTCATGGATTAGAAGCCCGAAATATCTATGCAGTGATGGGCTATCGTCGTCCAAATCATAGAAAGGCTTCTTCTATAAACGCGAGTACAAATACGATGCAAAACATTTACCTCTACCCACAAGGCGAACCGCTCACTTACAAAACCACGTCAGAGAAGGTTATCGTCATTACGGCTCAAACGGACTGATCTGCCAAGCCTGTCCCGAGAGGCATCGCTGTACAACCAACAAAAAATCGGTGAATACCATCACACGCCATGTTTGGGAGGATAGCAAAGAGCGTATTAATGCCCACCGCTTAACGCCAGCAGGCAAGGCTATCTATGCAAGGCGAAAAGAGACGGTCGAAAGAAGTTTTACCGATGCAAAAGAGCTGCATGGTTATCACTACGCACGTTTTAGGGGAAAAGATATGATCGCCTCTCAATGTCTACTAACTGCAGCAGCCCAAAATATGAAGAAGATCACCTTGATGCTGAGCTAGAAGCTTTTATCTGTTCAAAAAATGACTGATTCGATAATCAGAGCCTCAATAAAGACTCTCAGAGAGTACCCAGTCACTAATGAGGTATATTAAGTTATTTGGAAAGAAATACAGGAAAACATTCAGAAAAATAAAACCCCTGTTAAAAAAAATGGGGTTTATCAGTAACCTGACCTCCTTATTAGAAGGCTTTTCTTTGCCTTAATGCAATGCATTAACTGCCCCTCCCAGACATACGTCAATAACAAAGCAAAAGAAAGAGCATAAACTAAACTATTAAATGACAATACCTGACGAACACTGCAAACAGAGCACTAATAAGCAAGCAAAAAAAAGCACGCATATAAGGGGATATGCGTGCTTCTCTTAGTTATTTAGAAAGACTAGAAGTTGTATGCTGCGCTTACAAAGTAGTTACGACCTAATTCATAAGTGGTATAGCCTGTATCTTCTTCATCTAAGCGAACATCACCTATATTTTTAATGCCCGCACGAAGAACTAAATTATCAGTTACATCAGCCACTAGCCCAATATCAGTACGGTAATAAGAAGGCAATGTACTATAAACATCACCAACACCACTTACCCAACTTGAATATTGCATCCCAGCGATGTAGTTAACTGAAACATAAGTAGCTAAAATTTCTGTCGCCTGGTAATCCAATGACAAGCTAGCCTGATGCTCAGGGCGACCTGTCAACGTGGTTTTGACACCATCAGAATCTTCCGCTTCTGTATCTAAATACGTGTAATTGACCTTTAATAGTAAATCATCTGTTAATGGCGATGATGCACTCAGCTCAAAACCCTGTGTCATGGCTGTAGCCACGTTAATCCATTTCGCAGAATTGGCATTTCCACTACTATCATAGCCAACTTCACGTTCAATCAAATTATCAATGTCATTTCGAAAGACCGCTGCCGTAGCATTAAAGGCCCTAGTATGGTAATCCACGCCAAACTCATAACTAATGCTGGTTTCTGCTTCTAAGTCAGGATTACCAGATAAGGTACAAGCTCCTCCACAGCTTACAGTCCGATATTCCTCACTTAGTTTGCTCACTTCTGGCGCCTTAAAGGCCTTGGTAACCCCACCTTTTAGTGTCAGTGAATTCGTTGCGTTATATACAAGATAAGCCTTTGGAGAAAAATTGTTTCCGTAGATTTCATGATTATCGACACGTCCACCTAAAGTGAAAACAAGCTTGTCTGTTAATGCCATTTCATCCTGCGCAAATACACCGTACTGATCAACATTGTACTCACCAGTATCCAGCAAAGTGTAGCTATTCTTTAATTGCTCATTCTGGTAATCCACACCTGCCATCAATGCATGCATGCCAATTACTTTATTTGCATAGCCTTTTGCATAGGTATTGTTTGCCTCCAACCCAGAGTGAGCTTCCGGCTCATCATATTGCGAGTTGTAATCGTAAATATCACTTTCTTCACGCTTTATATAAGCTGTGGTATCCCCCCAGTCCCATTTCCCTTTGTGAGTAATAGCCAAATCGGTACGAGTAATTTCTTGCTCGCGAGTCGCTCCACTTGAATTAAAAATCTGGTAAGGACGTTCATCATGGTTATAACCGAAATCCACATCGACTTCTTGGTTCTCTGCTGCCTGCCACGTTAATGTAGAGGATAAATTCTGGGCATTTTTCTTTTCACGCAACGGAGAAATATCTTCATCATTAGCAAACCAGGCTTTCTGCCTTAGATCTTCAACACTAACAGACAAGGCCACTTTATCTGTTATCGCCCCCATTCCAGTAACACCAACACGATATTGGTCGCCACCTTCACCGGACTCAATTTTACGCATTTCCGCACTTGCCGTACCCGTCCATCCTGCATCAGGTTGTGGCTTTTTGGTGATAATATTCACAACACCACCAATGGCATCCGCACCATACAATACAGACATAGGGCCACGAATAATTTCAACTCGTTCGATAGAGTTTAAGGGAACACTATTCAAATCTGTATCGCTGCCTTTATCAAAAGCGGTTCCTGCTGATACTCGCTTACCATTAACCAATAAAACAGTGTAATCGCCATCTAAACCACGAATCTGAATTTCATCTCGCCCTGTGGAGTCACTAAAGTTATTTACCCCAACAGTTTCTCGAAGCAAATCAGCCACACTGCTCACTGTGGATTTAGCAATATCATCTTTCGTCACCACTGTGGCAAATGCGGGAATATCTTCAATTTTTTTTGCAGCCATTGTAGCTGTCACAACGAGAGTATCTAGCTGTTCTGCATCTTCGGTCAGCGTAATGTCGTCACCAGCTGCAAAACTGACCATTGGCATAGCTGCCAGCATACCAACAATGAGTTTTTTCTTAGCAAACATAAAGCGGTATCACTCCTAAAAATGTAAGTAATTATTAAACAATATGAATCTTATTGCGAATCGTTTTCATTATCAATACAATTATCATAATTATTTCACCCGAAAGGAAATTAAAAAACATGTCTATCTCTAATTTCTCCTCAACCCGTTTACCAAGCCGCCTATCTAGCGTTGCTATGGCCGTTATCAGTATCAATGCTGCATGTATCTCAGCAAGTACATTTGCAGAAGAAACAACAGCCCTACCCGCTTTAGTGGTGACGGGTGAAAAAATGGATAAAAATATCAAGGACACAACCACTGCAGTTACCATTATTAACGGTGAAGACGTAGCAAAAGGCGATGCAAAAACGGTCAACGATGTAGTAACAAAAGCACCAAACGTAGTCTCAGCGGCATTTGGAACTGTGAATATTCGCGGGATTAACGGCAGTGGCGCAACAACTGGCTATTACGCAACGGTAAGCGGCAGTAGGCAGCGAATAAATACATCCGTAGACGGTGTAGCTGATGCATTTACAGGCTATAACTTTAGTGGATCTGGTGTTTGGGATATTGAACAAGTAGAAGTACTTCGTGGCCCGCAATCAACCACTCAAGGTGAAAACTCGATTGGTGGTGCAATCTCGGTAAAAACCAACGACCCAACCTTTAACCCTGAAGCTGCTGTACGCCTTGGTTTAGAAACCTATAAAAATGGTAATGTAATGAAAAATTTGGCCGTTATGACTTCAGGCCCAATAACAGAAGACTTGGCTTATCGCATTGCCGCTGATGGCACAGACGGAAAAGGCTATCTCAGTTACGATGGTGAGACGAATGATGTTCCTGTAGACCCAGAAGAATCAAGCAATCTGAATTTACGAGGTAAATTGCTATGGAAAGCAACAGACGATTTAACTGTCAAAGTAACAGCAAATCATCGCAAAGCGGATGGCAGCTATTTGAATTGGGCAAACTGGAGTAATGGCACAGGCTATGAAGACGAGACCTTCACGTTAAGCACTGCGAATTATAACAATACTCGAATACAAGATTCTAAAGTAAACAACCTGTCCACTGAAATTAACTATGTTTTAAGTAACGACTTAACCAGTGTCACAACTCTATCCAGCAATAGTCAAACAAACCGATTTGATCAATACCCACAAGAAGAAACCTACACTTTCGAAGACAAAACAAAAACACTAGAAAGCCGCCTGCTCTATACACCCAAGGATTCAGAGCTCAATGGCTTCGTTGGTATCATGGTCGCAGACAGAGATAACACACTAGATAATGTGAATACTCAAGGCAAAACTGAAGAAACTCGTATAGGTGTATTTGCAGAAGGTGACTATGCTCTAACAGAAAAGTTAACTCTAATTGCAGGTGGCCGTTTTCAATACGAAGACCAAAGTCGCTACTACTCAAACTATGGTACAGTTAATATTGATAAAGACATAACTGATCAATTTTTCTTGCCAAAACTAGGTGCCACCCTTGCAGCAACAGACCAAACCACTGTAGGCTTCTCAGTTCGCAAAGGTTATAACTCTGGTGGAATCGGATACGATGATGGTTATCGTTCAGGGCAAGGCCAAGTTCAAGCCGCTGAAACCTACAACTTTGATGCAGAAACCGTTTATGCATATGAGCTTAGTTCAAAAACTTCACTAGATAACGGAACTACGTTAAATGCCGCCGTATTCTACAATAGCTATAGTGATTACCAAGCATTAGCCGATAGCCGTATCAGCAATGTTACCAAGGCACATACAATGGGTATTGAACTTGAAGCCACACAATGGCTAACCGAAAACCTAGAAATTCGACAATCAATTGGCTTCATTAAATCAAAAATTGATGAGAGTGATAATTACGAGGGCAATGAACTATCTAATGCACCTGAATGGAATGCTTCGGTTGGCTTCACACAGTACATAAGTGACAGTCTAACGATTGGTGCAGATGTCACTTATGTGGGAGAATATTACTCAGACTTGGACAATACAGCTGATTACAAAGTTGGAAACTACACGCTATTGGACACTAATATAGATTATGAAATGGGCAACCTTCTCATCAGTGGTTATATCAAAAACCTAACGGATGAAGATATCGTCTATGTAATCAATAGTGGTTCACGAGCCTCTGTCGGCCAATCCCGCACTATCGGCTTAAGCGCTACGTACAAGATATAGTGTTTATTTAGTCAAATAAAAAGGGGGAATCAGAAATGATTCGCCCTTTTAAATATCAATTTTTATCAATAAAAAGCCCAAGTTAATAGATGCCCTTCTTGCTCTTTATAACCCCTACGCAAAACAAAACTAAGCGGCACTTTCTGACTTAACTGCCGCTTTACTTGAAACTCAAAATACTCACCTCCTTCACAAGACGTCAACTCAACATCCAGAAAGTCAAAAAACTCGCCTACCAAAGGGTAAAGTGATTTATAAACACTTTCTTTTAAAGAAAAGAGAGTCAAGGTCAACAACTCTTTTTTCACTCCAGCAATTGATAATATTTCAAACTCACGCTGTGATCCTATTGAATCAGTTACATCTAGCATTTCGGCATTACTAAAGGCTTCCAAATCTATGCCGATATACTGAATCCCTATTTTCGAAGGGCGAAACAAGACAGCAATCGCCTGATTATCCGTATGGGAAATACTGCCGGTATATCCATTTGGCCAAACCGGTGCACCATCTTCAGCTTTTGCGACATCTACTACAGACACACTCAAACAATTTTGTGCGTGCTTAACCGCAAGCCGCCCTGCCAAAAAGGTTTCTTTACGCTTCGTTCGCCAATTGCTATAGCCTGACGGTTTTGCAACACTGGCTTCATAGTGTGTCGCAACCAAAGACTCTTCTTTAAAAACAAAATGACTCACATGCAAAACATGAGAACCAAATAACTGTATTTTCGTTTGGAAATAGCAATTCACTTTAATGTCCATATAAAAAAGCTCGATATGAAAATCATACCGAGCAAATTTTCCTTAAAAAACAAGAAAACACTTGATTCATCTTATAACAAACTTACTAAGCGTTTAACGTAGCTCCACCGTCTGCAACAATATCCTGCATGGTGATATGGTTCGACATATCGGAAGCAAAGAACAATACCACTTGAGCAATATCGCTCGGCTGAGCAATTTTACCTAATGGAATACCCAATTTATATTGCTCGGGAAAACCTTTAATCGTATTTTGCTCAGCGTCATCACTTGTCCACAACATTCGCTGCATGGGCGTGTCGGTAGAGCCAGGACAGACTAAATTACAACGGACGCCATAAGGTGCTAATTCTAGCCCTGCCGTATGGCTCAACGCTGATAAAGCTGCCTTAGAAGCGCAGTAAGCCGCCATATTTTGCCTCGGCACTTTGGCTGCATTTGAGCTAATAGTGACAATTGCACCACTCTTCTGGCGTTTAAAAGTAGGAGCTGTATGCTTAATCATTAAAAACGCACCGCCCGCATTGACGTTAAAACAGCGTTTGAAATCATCAAAGCTTGTCTCTTCTAGGCTTCCCAAATGCAATATTCCCGCACCATTCACCAATACATCTAATCGTGGAGAATCACTCAATAACCCTGGCACAACACGAGAAATAGCTTCTTCATTACTAATATCTATAGTCACACAATCAAAATCATAACACTCACCATCAAACAATAAATCAAAGCCAACAACCTTGGCGCCAAGAGAAGTAAATTGATTAGCAACCTCCAACCCAATACCGCTTCCAGCACCCGTTACCCAGACAGTTTTACCTGAAAAATCGAGTGGATTAATCATGCAGCTAGCACCCTCTTGTTTTGGATCAGCTCCCACCAACCATTCAGTGTTGCGGCACTGGCAAGCTCTTGAAAAGAAACCTCAACTCCCTGAGCTTTCCATTTAGTGACCAATGACATGATTTGAATCGAATCAAGGCCATAATCTACAAGCTCTTCATCGGCATCAAATTCCTGGATATCTTCATCATCTAGGAAGGCAAAAACTTGTGCTTTTAACTGCTCATAGCGAAAATCTGTATCAACAATATCGGTTGCAATCAACACCTCTTTTGTTGAAATCACTCGACCTGTTCTTCCACCTGTAAAGGTGAGCGCTTGTCGATGCTCCTCTTCACTAAAATCCGCCAAGGCATCACCTATCACGAAAGGCTGAATATCACGCATAAACGCATCAGCGGCCGTAATCATGCAGCCAATGTGCGCATAAACACCACCAATCAATAACTGGTCACGTCCCCAGCTCTGCATCAGCTCTTGAAGATTAGAACGATGAAATGCGCTATAACGCCACTTCACCAAAACCGTATCTTTTTCGTCTGGAGCCAATTCTTCGACAACCTGTTGCAACTCAGGAAAATCATTTAGCCCACTTCCCCACATATCATTAAGCAAAGCTCTGTCTTCAGGCTTTTGATCATTAGGTTGTGCGGTGTAAACAACCGGGATGTCATTCGCTCGACAATAGGCTTTTATCGCTGCCAAATTTTGTTTAAGTATTTTAATTAACTCGGAATCCGTATCATAGAAACGTAAAAAATACGCTTGCATATCATGAATTAAAAACACTGCTCGATTTGGCTCTAACACCCAATTTACTTTTTGATTAGGAAAAGTATCAGATGCTGGCATGGAATAAGAAGGTATCGTAGGAATGCTCATAATGGTCCTTTTTTACAGTGTTTTATCGAGTTGAGAAGTGAGTTGTAAACGTTGGCGTATCACCTCGCGTAATGCGACTTTGTTCGGCTTGCCAACGGGCGTTAGGGGAAGAGAGTCAATAAACTCAAACCTATCAGGCACTTTATAATCCGCCACGCCGAGCCCTCTTAGATATTTACGTAACGAGAGACTTTTCATGCCGTGACTGGCGATTTTCGGGACAATAAAAGCACAGCTCTTTTCTCCCATCATGCTGTCCGGCATAGAGACAAGCGCACTGTGCATAATCTGCTCATGCCTCAATAAAAGGTTTTCTATTTCTTCCGCAGCAATTTTTTCACCACCACGATTAATTTGATCTTTATCACGTCCGACTACTGTCAAATAACCCTTATCGTTACGGCAAACCAAATCCCCTGAATGATAAAACCCTTCCTCATCAAACACCTTGGCATTATGTTCTGGCGACTTGTAATAACCACGAATGGTATAAGGACCTCGTGTCGCTAATTCACCAACCTCACCTACTGACGCTTCTTCGCCAGCTTCATTGATGATTCTTACCTCATCAAGTGAACACATGGGGCGGCCTTGCGTCGTCACTATTGTTTCGAGGTCATCATCTAATCTGGTATAGTTCACCAAACCTTCAGCCATACCAAGAATCTGTTGCAACTGACAGCCCAATATTTCCGGCACTTGTCGAGCAAGGCTTTCACTCAGTTTTGCACCACCAACCTGCATTAGCTGCAAAGAAGATAAAGACGCATTATTGGACGGTGCCGCTTGTAACCACAGAGCCAAAGCAGGAGGAACCAAAGCGGCAACAGTCACTTGATGGCGTTCGATTAATTCGAAACACGTATTCGCATCAGGACTTGGTGACATAACAACGCACCCACCAACATGAAAAACACCAAAGGCACCAGGAGAACTCAGAGGAAAATTATGAGCACAAGGTAACGCACAAAGATACTGTGTAGTGGCCGTAAAGTGGCAGATTTCAGTACTACGACGCACACTAAAAAAGTAATCGTTGTGGGTTCTTGGGATTAGCTTTGGCGTACCTGTACTGCCACCAGAAAGCTGAAAGAATGCCACCTCATCGGCCTTACTTGGCACAGCTGTTAATAAAGTACTTGTCGATGAAGCCAGTACATTTTCAAGTGTCTCAGCCCATTCTGATTTACCAATAATCAAAGCGTGCTGTAACTCTTTTGACAATGCTCTCAACGTATTGAAAAAAGCACCATCATGAAACAAGACGTGCTCATCACTGGCAATAATAATTTTAGGCTCGATTTGGCTGGCGTAAGCGGTCAACTCAATTTTGTTATGGCTAAACAATGCGTTAACAGGAGCAACACCAAGACGCATAAGCGCAAAAAACACCACATAAAACTCAGCAATATTAGGAAGCTGGACCAATGCGGTATCTCCAGTTCGCAAACCAAGCCCCTGAAAATAAACAGCTAATCGCCTAGATTGAGAACACAAATCTTGATAACTCAACGACCTTTCACCACAAATAACAGCGACATTTTCTTGTGGTGCGTTATCAATTAGATCCAGTAATGGCCGATCAGTCCAATACCCCTTTTCTCGATATTTCTTGGCAAACGATTCTGGCCAAGGCGTAAAAGCAATACTCATATCACATCTTCCTTTATTCCAAATGCATTCAGCATGGTGCGCATTTTTGCGCTGGTTTCTAACCACTCACTTTCTGGATTTGAATCAGGCACTACACCAGCTCCAGCGAATAAGGTCACCTTATTACCTGACACTTCGGCACAACGTATAGCAATAGCCCACTCCCCATCACCTTTCGAATCACACCAGCCGACCAAACCGCTAAAGAATCCACGTTGATGAGGCTCAAGTGCTGCAATATGATGCTGCGCGGAGACTGTTGGCGTGCCACACATAGCAGGCGTTGGGTGTATTTGTTTAATAAGATCAAACATGGAAGGAGCATTTATCGCTGGAAGCGTTGCTTCAATGTCCGTTGATAAATGCCACATTGTTGGTGTCGCGATTACACTGGGCTCTTCTTGTGTTTTAAGGCTTTCTACAACAGGCAACAGAGCAGCCCGAATGGCATCTACAACAAGGCGGTGCTCGTATTGATCTTTCGCTGAATTTGCAAGAGTTTTTGCTGCTTGTCGATCTGCATCGGCGTTTTTCAAACGTTTTGCTGATCCAGCCAATGGATTTGAGAATATCTTATTACCCTGCTTCCTAATAAGTAATTCAGGGCTAGCACCAATTAAAACACTATTTTCGAGCGGTACACTAAAGTGATAAGCACTTGGATTTTGCGCCATTATATTGGCCAATAAGCGTGGCACATCAACACTTTTGTCTAAGGTTAACTTCAGTATTTTGGATAAAACAACTTTCTTCAAAAGGCTATTTTCAAAGATAGATAGCGCTTGCTCTATCATGTCTAAAAAATCTACATGATTTGGAACAAAGCTTTGCTCACTTGCATGATGAATAAAATCCTTATCGATAAATGGAGACAAGTTATGATCCAGAGGCTTAACTCTTTCATACCACTCAGGCACCACCAGTTGAGCCGGCTGATTCATATCAAATGGAATAGCTCCTACTAGAATGGGATTACATTTGCCTTGAGCCTGCTCTTTTTTAAATACAGCTTGAACCTCTTGGCGGAAAGTATTACTCAGCAGTGGGACAGCAATGCGTTGGCGAATTCCGTTTGTACGCACAAGACTGGAATTAGAATTGAATAAAAAAACATCATCTTGTGACTGATGAGGCACTAAGATATCGGGATGTTCAGGGAAGGTAACGTCCATAAAATCTCCTGTAATGATAACCATTATCAAAAGAGAATATAGACTTAATGATAACCATTTTCAATTAAAACCAAAATAATCACTTGTAAATTATCTGTAAGCGTACTATTAAAAGTAGAGAGCATTTTAAAATTAATAGGTAATTCACCACTTATACAGAGCATAAAAAAAGCGAAAAATCATCCTCAGTAAAGAGTACTTTATGAATCAGCTTCTTAAATTTATACTGATGTTAGGGATGTTTTCCTTGGTTGGGCCAACCCAAGCGAGAATGACCGTGATCAATGACGTTTTAGGCCGCAAGGTAGAAGTGGACTTGCCTGCACAAAGAGTGGTTCTAGGTATATACGCTGAAGATTATATGGCTATCGGCACAGAAAGTGCTTTTGATAAAGTAGTAGGCATTTCACGCGATACATGGGAAATCTGGCGTCCTGAAAACTGGAAGCTTTACACCAACTACCGCCCTTCGTTGAAAGATATTCCTGATGTTGGTGAAGTCGAGACTAAAACCTTCTCCATTGATAAGGTAATTAGTTTAAACCCCAGCGTGATTTTACTAGCAGATTGGCAATATAAAGGCTTAGGTACGGACATTGGCCGTTTCAATGACGCTAACATTCCAATCGTCGTCGTTGACTATAATGCTCAAACATTAGACCGCCATATTAAAAGTACGATGATTATCGGCCAACTTACAGGGCAAAATAAACGAGCGAGAAAAATTTCAGACGAGTACAAGCAGACAATAGAATCTACATTACAACGAATAAAAGCAGCTGACTTAGCGAAGCCTCGTACCTATGTAGAATACGGTAATAAAGGGCCAAACCAATACAGCTTCACTTATGGGAAAAATATGTGGGGGGCAGTCATTACTATGCTTCAAGGAGACAATGTTGCGACACCGTTTATCGCGTGGTGGGGATCGATGAGTCCTCAGCAAGTTTTAGACTCAAAACCCGAAGTAATCTTCATTTCAGGTACCGAGTCTGGAGTAAGAGGAGACGCTATGGTAATGGGACAGGGCATTGACCGAAAGCTGGCTGAATCTCGTTTAAAAGACTTCACAAAGCGCGCTGGCTGGCAGCAATTACCAGCAGTAAAAAACCAACGTATTTATGGTATATACCATGGCGCTGCTCGTACTATCTTAGGCGCCTCTATGGTTCAATTTATAGCAAAGTCCATGTACCCAAGTTTATTTAAAGACATCGACCCAGAAGAAGAATACCTAGATTTCTATAAAAAATATTTGCCTGTCGTACCAACGGGCACCTTTACTACTCAAATAACGAAATAATATTCATTATTTAAACTACGATAGGAGACCTTTGCACTAAACCACCAGCAAAGATCTCTAAATTTGAATGAAAGCCTTCTCTCTCCTAACCCAATAGCATCCTATCTTTATAATATCTAGGAATGATTCTTAAAATCGCCTTAAATCTTAATAAAGCTCTTGATAATTTCTCATCCATACGTAAGATGCCAAACAAAAACCATTCTCAATAAAAAGGATATTTTAAATGAAACTACGAGCTCTACTTATTTACGCTTTGGGGATGTCTATTTTTGCAGGATCAGCCCAAGCAAAAATGACCGTCGTTGATGACGTTTTGGGAAGAAAAGTTGAAATAGATTTACCTGCTAAGCGTGTCATCCTAGGATTCTACGCCGAAGATTACATGGCCATAGGCACCGAAAACGCATTAGACAATGTAGTTGGTATTTCCCGTGACACATGGGAAGGCTGGCGTCCAGCAAGCTGGAATCTTTATACAAACTACCGTCCTTCATTAAAGGACATTCCAGATGTGGGCGAAGTAGAAGCGCAAACCTTCTCTATCGAAAAAGTCATTAGCCTTAAGCCTAGCGTTATTCTACTAGCAGATTGGCAATATCAAGGGCTTGGTACTGATGTTGAACGCCTAGAAAATGCAGGTATTCCAATCGTTGTTATCGATTACAATGCTCAAACATTAGAGCGCCACATTAAAAGCACACAAATTATTGGCGAACTAACTGGGCAAGAAAAACGCGCACAAGAAATAGCAGATGACTATCAACATACGATAGAATCCACCCTACAGCGTATAAAAGCCGCTAAGTTACCAAAACCACGCACTTATGTTGAGTTTGGCAATAAAGGCCCAAGCCAATACAGCTTCACTTATGGAAAAAATATGTGGGGCGCTGTCATTACCATGATGGACGGCGATAACATTGCCACACCGTTTGTTGAATGGTGGGGACCAATGAATCCAGAGCAAGTACTGGCGTCACGACCTGAAGTGGTATTTCTTGCCGGCACAGAATCAGGAATGGCAGGTGATGCGATAGCAATGGGTCAAGGCGTAGATAGAAAATTAGCCGAGTCTCGCCTAGCTGGTTATAAAAAACGCACCGGCTGGGAACAAATGCCTGCGGTGAAAAACAACCGAGTATATGGCATATACCAAGGTGCTTCTCGTACTATTTTGGATGCATCTATGGTTCAATTTATCGCTAAATCTATGTATCCGAGCCTATTTAAAGATATAAATCCAGAGCAAGAATACTTAGACTTTTATAAAAAATATTTACCTGTTATACCAACAGGCACTTTTACCGCGCAAATAACGGAGTAATATTCATCGAGATAATGATGAATCCATACCTATGCAATCAGACTTAATCTCTGATGCGGTCTCAAGCCAACGACGCAGCGAAAAGCGTCGTTGGTCAGTTATCAGCATCCTATTAATCATTCTTGTCTTGTCTTTTGTATTAGATGTCGCGACCGGCCCATCTTTACTAAACGTAAAAGATGTTGCCAATGCTCTACTCAGCCTGATTGGCTTTCCGGTAGACGTGGATCCTACAACTCAGGTCATTGTGTCTAACTTACGCCTTCCCATTGCCATCATGGCGGTGGTTGTCGGTGGCGTATTGGGTGTTGGTGGTGCGGAAATGCAGACCTTACTCAATAACTCTATGGCAAGCCCATACACATTAGGTATGGCGGCAGCGGCGGGATTCGGTGCTGCCATGATGTTGTATTTTGGCTCATTAGGACTTAATACCAATATTGCCGTTCCGCTAGGAGCCTTTGTTTGCTGCATGCTAGCAGCAACATTTTTATTTGCGCTGGCAACCATGAGGCACATTAGCTCAGGACAACTGATATTGGCAGGGATTGCGCTATTATTCCTGTTTCAATCTTTATTATCGCTTGTACAATTTATTTCTTCGCCAGAACTGAGCCAACAGATCCTATTTTGGCTCTTCGGCAGCTTATCAAAAGCCTCTTGGTCTAATCTTTCTATTATTATCGGTGTTACTGTCGTCTGTATGTTCTTTTTAATACGCGATGCATGGAAGCTAACCGCATTACGCTTAGGTGAAGAAAGAGCTAAAAGTCTTGGTGTTAATATCACTCAACTCAGGTTACGAACTTTATTGATCGTTGCCGTTATGACGGCAACAGTTACCAGTTTTGTTGGTATTATTGGCTTTGTCGGCATTGTGGCACCCAATATCGCTAAGATGTTGGTTGGAGAAGACCAGCGTTTTTTCTTACCTCTGTCGTTTATCATCGGGGCCTTTTTACTCTCTAGTGCGTCAGTATTGTCTAAAGTGATCGTGCCTGGTGCACTCTTTCCTATTGGCATTGTCACTGCCATCATAGGCGTGCCCTTCTTCTTCTGGTTAATTTTAGGTAAAAGGCGCTAACCGATGCTGTATGTAAATAACCTTAATGTTATCTTAGATGACCTTGTGCTGGCGAAGGACATGTCTTTTCACTTAGAACCTGGCAAGGTCAACGTCATTATTGGGCCTAATGGCACGGGGAAAAGCACTTTATTAAAAACCATATTTGGCGACATCCATGCCAAATCGGGTAAGATATCGTTCGCAAACGAGACCTTACAACGTAAACAGTTATCTCGTTGGCGAAAACAGTTCGGTTACATGCCACAAGACATCCGTCTTGATGTGGAACTAAGCGTTTTAGAGGTGGTTCTACTTGGGCAATTAAACGCACTAGGCTTTCGATTAGATGATAGCGTTATTAAAGAAGCCTTATCCGCTCTTGATAAAATTGGTCTCTTGCACCTAGCAGATCGTCCAGTCAATAAACTCAGCGGTGGTCAGTGCCAGATGATTTTATTTGCTCAAGCTTTAATGCGTAAACCCAAAATACTTATGTTAGACGAACCCGTAAGCGCATTGGATCTGCATTTTCAGCACGTCCTTCTTGACCATTTAGATACTCAAACAAAAGAACAGGGCTGGATCACCATCATGGTGCTTCACGACCTGAATCTTGCCGCTCAATATGCTGACAATCTGCTGGTTCTTAAAAATGGCAAGCTAATCGCCAACGGTCACCCAAATGACATACTCACGCCATCGCTAGTGAAAAATGTGTATAACGTTGATGCCGATATTACAAAAGACGCTACTGGCATTCCTTTTGTACGCACCATCCGAAGTAATCGCTCAGTCTCCATCAAAAACAAAGAACCAAAAGAACAAACAATAAAAGTCGCTGAAGGTGTTATCTGAGCACTCTAGTCAAAACAAACTTCAACAGCCAAACACCTGCTGCACACTATTATTTTATTAAGGCTTAAATTAACTACATCATGTTTTCGAAACTCTTGATAAAAGATTGGCAATTACTTTCTCCTGCGGGACGAGTATTGGTGATAAACGGTTTTACATTCAATCTTGGCTTTTACATGTTGCTGCCCTATCTGGCTGATCATTTACAGCATAATTTGGGCATCAGCGGTTGGTATGTTGGCGCAATCATTGGGCTGAGAGTATTAAGCCAGCAAGGCATGTTTTTAGTCGGTGGGACTTTAGGTGACAGATTAGGCTACAAACGCTTAATTTTATTAGGCTGTGCGGTTCGTATTATTGGCTTTACCTTATTAGGCGTTGGGCAAACTGTTCCTATTTTAATGTTAGGTGCATTTTTCTCTGGTTTTGCAGGTGCTCTTTTTACACCGAGCAGCCAAGCTTATTTAGCATCTGAGTATCAAGAGCAAAAATCCAGAGATAAGGTTTTTGCGTTGCAAAGCCTAATGTCTGAAGCCGGAATGTTACTGGGGCCGTTAGTGGGCTTGTCTCTACTCTACGTTGGTTTCGCTTTAGTTGGTGTCGTTTCTGCAGGATTATTTACCTTACTACTCGTTATTCAATGGCGTTATTTACCTGAATTGGCATCACAAAGAAACACCACACATGCCCACTCAAAGTTTTGGAAACAATGGGGGCAAATGCTTACACACAAAGCCTTTATGCAATTTGTCTTGTGCTCTTCCGTTTACCACTTACTGTTTCATCAACTATACATTGCCATTCCTCATGAAATCCGTGTAGTCACTCAAGATGTGAGCATTATTACTTGGGTTTTCGCAACATCCTCCATTTTGGGCGTATTAATGCAAATGCCTGTGAGCCGATTCGTGGAGTCGCACTTGAGTACAGCACGGGGCATTGGGTTGGGTATGGCAATTATGGGCTCCAGCTATCTTTGGCTCAATCTCAGCTTACCTTGGATACCAGCATTGCCTTTCATAATTTGCGCTGTCTTTTTTAGCCTTGGTTCTATGCTGGTGTTTCCGCTGTTAGGCGCTTATGTCCCTAAGTTTTGCCCACCAAAAGAATTAGGAAGCCATTATGGTTTGTATTCTTGCGTCGGTGGACTGTACGCCTTTATAGGCAACATCGGCACAGGCTGGCTACTGTCTTCGACTAATATAGACCACGGTTGGATTTGGCTAGGGCTTGCAGGATTTGGAGCCTTATCTGGCGCATTACTTTTTTTACAAGTGACCAATCATATAAAAAATCAAAATCTCACCTTTTAACGCTAAACGCCCTACCCTAAAGCCTCACTTAGTCTAAAAAATAAACTTTATTCAAGCGATATATTCATATATATGTAAAGTTTTCTTAATATACTTAATTATAGAATAGACTTATGTTATTTTAAGTAAATATTTAGTATAAAATGATCACTAAATACACATGGATTACGTTTTTGCAGGAGCAGACAAATGATTAAAAGTCATAACAATTGCTATGGTTCAAAAGAGCCTATTTCTAAACAATCATTTGCATTTCCCCTTTCGACTGCTCAACGTGGGCAATGGATAGCCCAAAAACTAGCCCCTAAAGATACAGCTTTTAATGTTGCCGAATACGTCGAAATTAAAGGATTCGTTGACATAGTCCACTTTACTTCTGCTATTAAACAGCTTATCAGCGAAGCTGATTGTATACGCAGCCAAATCGTCGAAGAAGACGACAAAATCTTCCAAATAGTCCATCAAATAGATGAAGGTCATTTCTCGTTATTGGACTTCAGCTCTACGGAAAGTCCTCTTCAAACAGCAATGACATGGATGACGGACGACATGATGCAGCCGCTCACCAACCCCGGCGATATATTGTGGCGTAGCGCTTTAATTAAAATCGATGAACATCATTACTACTGGTATCAGCGCTGCCATCACGTTGCACTCGATGGTTTTGGAGGGAATTTACTTACCTTAAGGCTCGCTGAAATTTACAATGCTCTGTTAGATAATCGAGATACTGGCCCAAACCCCTTTGGCTCTCTAGCAGAGCTTATCGAAAGTGAAAACGTCTATAAATCCTCCAAACGCTACAAAAAAGATCGTCAATATTGGCTAGAAAACCTGATCAACTTACCTGAGACGACATCTCTTTCTCAACGAATTGACCTATCAAATCAGACAAGTCAGTTACGTAAAGCGCTTCATTTATCGCAAGAATTAACAGATAAACTAGCCATAGTTGGACAAACTGTTAATGCTAGTCTGCCACAAACACTTATTGCTCTAGTTGCCGCGTATTTTTATCGCATGACAGGAGCAAATGATTTAGTTTTTGCAATGCCAGTGACAGCAAGAACACAACGCTTACAACGTAGCACACCAGGAATGATGGCTAACGCCGTTCCTATACGCTTAAGCTTATCAACTGAAATCACGCTAGAAGAATTAATAACACAAGTGTCTAAAGTAGTACTTAGAGCCCTGCGCCATCAACAATATCGTTATGAAGATCTAAAACGTGAGCTGGGTTTAATGTCTGCTGGACAGCAAATTGCCTCATTAGGCGTCAATATTGAACCTTTTGACTATAACCTAGCATTCGGTGACTGCTCGACTTCACTGCACAATTTAAGTAACGCCTTAATCGACGATCTCACCGTCTTTATCTTCGACAGACATGATAATAATGGCTTAAAAGTAGAGTTCGATGCCAACCCTACGCGTTACACAGAACAAGAACTAGAAAACCATTTAGAACAGTTTGAACGCCTTATAGATGGAATGATATTAGCTCCCGCCAACCCTATCAGTAAAGCAGCACTATTATCGGAAAATGAACGTCATAAAATTCTGCATACATGGAACAATACTGCTTGCCCTATTCCACAACAGTCCGTGGTTGAAGCATTTAATGCTCAAGTAATCAGCAATCCGACATCCATTGCAGTTTCTTCTGAGCAAAGTACATTAACCTATTCAGAACTTGATGCCTTGTCTAATGCATGGGCGAACAAGCTAATAAAAGAGCAAGTTTGCGCTGGTGATTTAGTCGCTATTGCACTAATGCGAAATACAGACATGTTAGTTGCTTTACTCGGCACACTAAAAGCTGGGGCTGCGTATTTACCACTGGACCCAGACTTTCCAGAAGATCGTCTTCGTAGCATAGTGGAAGATGCTAATCCTAAATTAATACTCAGCTGCCATGGTGCTATTGGACAGTTACCTACAGTCGCTACACCGATAATTCTGATTGACGACCCACATTCTGATATCTCTTTAGACAAAAGTGTTTCGCATCCTACTGAGTTAGCTATTTCAGGAAACAGTTCAGCCTATGTTATTTATACCTCGGGTTCTACGGGTCGACCAAAAGGAGTAGAAATCCCACATGGCGCCTTGATGAATTTCTTATACGCCATGCAAAACGAACTCAATCTTACAAGCCAAGATAAGTTCTTAGCTGTTACCACCATTTCATTCGATATTTCTATTCTTGAATTGTTCTTACCAATGACAGTTGGAGCATCCGTAGTGATTGCTGATAGGAAAACCGTTCGAGACCCACAAGCTTTAACAGAGCTCGCTGTCCAAGAAGGCGTAACCTTGCTCCAAGCTACACCGTCTCTTTGGCAGGCATTATTACCAACCTATAACAATGAACTAAAAGGCATTCGACCTTTGGTTGGCGGCGAAGCGTTACCTGGGCAACTTGCTCAAACCATGTCGAATCTAGGTCACCCAGTGGTAAACCTTTATGGTCCCACTGAGACAACGATCTGGTCGAGTATTATGCCGCTTATTAAGCAAACAGACCTTCGTCACCCTCCAATTGGCAGACCGCTTCTAAATACTCAAATGTATGTTTTAGACCACGCAATGGAACCTGTTCCAGTAGGTGTAACAGGCGACCTATACATTGCTGGTGATGGTTTAGCTCTAGGCTATTACCAACGACCAGACTTAACAAACGAACGCTTTATCTCAAATCCATACGGCAAAGAGGGCAGCCGCCTATACATTACAGGAGACAAAGCTCGTTGGCGCCAAGATGGATTATTGGAGTACCAAGGCCGCGACGACCATCAAATTAAAATCCGCGGCTTCCGTATTGAAATTGGTGACATAGAATCCGCTTTGCTCGCATGTCGAGAAGTCATTCAAGCGATTGTCGTAGCGCAAACATCACCCAATGGAGACAAACAGCTAGTTGCCTATGTTATCCCAGTAGACGCAAATCTAGACACCAGTGAACTACGTCGCCAGTTGATCAATGCTCTTCCTGACTATATGGTCCCAGCACACTTCATGCTGCTCAATGAAATGCCGCTCACTCCAAACGGAAAAGTGAACCGTAAGGCCTTACCCCTTCCGACTTGGCAAGCATCTAATAGTTATGAGGCACCAAGAAACCAGCTCGAGGAAATGCTCACCAATTTGTGGGCCGAAACTCTTGGGCTTACTCTTGTTGGCATCCGAGATAATTTCTTTGAAATTGGCGGTGATTCCATCTCCGCCACAAGAATATTGAATCACATTCAGAAAAACTTATTGATTGAAGTCCCCTTAGGCGTTTTATTTAAAGCCTCAACTATCGCCGACCTTTCTGATTACTTGAGTCGTAGCGAAGATTGGGACCCTATGCTTAGCATGCTTCCCATTAAATCAAGCGGTACGGATTCGCCATTATTTTGTATTCATCCAGCACTTGGGCTTTCTTGGGGATACGCAGGGCTATTACGTCATTTATCCAAATCAACACCTGTATTTGGCTTACAAGCAACAGGGCTGCGCCATACAGCACGTTTGCCAGAATCCATAGAAGACATGGCGGAAGAGTACTTATTGCAAATCAAACGCGTACAACCAAAAGGGCCGTATCGCCTTCTAGGTTGGTCATTTGGCGGTCTGGTTGCTCATGCGATTGCAGAAAAACTACAAACTGAAAGGGAAAGTGTATCCTTTTTATGTATGTTAGACAGCTACCCATACAAACTAGACTACCAGCAACCCAAAAACGAAGCAGATATTGTCAGGGCAGCCCTACTCTTCCTTGGTTATGATCTCAGTACATTGGAAAAACTGCCGATTAACAAAGAAGAATTAGCGTCATTGTTATGGCGAGATTATGACGATTCTTCCATGTCAGTGGTTCAAGATATCCAAAAAAGCCAAGCAGATATTATGGACAGAGTTCAAATTATCATCGAAAACAACTTAGCGCTCGCCGGTCGCTTTAAACCTGGGAAGGTTGATACAGGTTTACTGTTTTTTGTTGCAGAAGAAAGTGCTAATGGTTCAATGGGAAATATTCTCGAGCATCAATCCAATGCTTGGGCATCAAGAATTACTGGCAATATAGAAACTCACAGCATCCCTTGCAAACATCAAGACATGCTGGACTCTGATCCTCTCAATATCATTGGCCCAATAATCAAAGAACACTTATTAAAGTCGACTGAAAAGACTTCAAACTAAATTACATAATAGATATAAAAATAGCCCCCAAAATTGGTTGTCCAACTATTGGGGTCACTTCACAAAGGGGCTATTTTTTTATTAACAAAAGCTGAATCTAAGCAATACCTCTAGCGCTGGAACTCACCAGCACGTTCAGGCTGATAATCCACCTTAACAATGGTAACAGACAGCATATCGCCATTTGGCTTAGGCCAATCAATTTGATCACCTTCTTTTAGACCAAGTAATGCACTGCCAACTGGCGCTAAAACCGACACCGTATCCTCTGCGCCATTAGCATCTTTTGGGTATACCAAGGTTTTTGAAAACGCCTTGCCAGAAGATAAAACCTTAAAAGTAACAGTCGAATTCATCGTCACAATATTGTTAGGCATCTCTCGCGGCTCAACAATGTCGGCGCGATTAATTTCCTCCTGTAAATCATCCTTGTTGGGAAATTGGGAATAACTTAATGAATCCAGTATCTTCTCAAGTCTCTCAGCATCTAATGATGAAATGGTTATTTGCGGTCTTTGCATCATAATCTACCTTTTCTTTCTCTTGGCCTAACCCATTACTTAAAATAGAAAAAAGCCGCAGATAAACATGTTACCTACGACTTGATTCAGAATTTTTTCAGTGTGTAAAACAGTATAAAGGAAGGGAAATTTGCTCTGGCAAGAAACCTTCCTTGTTTTTTTATAACACTCGCTCTTTCCAATTCGTGCGGTGGTTTTGCACCACAATAGACCATCATAAGCGAGTTAGAAGACAAAGTCAGCAAACAAAAAAGAGCTTATGTGCACCAAACACACTCGCTTTTTTCATCAAACCAATTATCGATCAATAACGCAGTTGCTCTAACCCACAAAAAGGATCTATCGCGGCATCAGTATTAAAATTCATTCGCCCCAACAAACCATCAACGACAGCCTTTTGAACCTCTAATAAAGGGCTATAAGCATTAATATAAGCCGGTATTTTCGGTGCATCGTATAAAAAATAAGGATGCCCAAAGGAAACCATCACAGCCGGAATATCTACCCAAGGGCGGAACATGGCGTTACCAAAGCCTTCATGCAAAGCCATCCAATCAATATAAATATGCGACTTCACCAACATAGATTCATCTGCACTTAGGTAAAGCACCCAATCATAGTTTTTCGTATCCAATGCCATTCCGGCTTCAAACACAGTGACTTCAAAGCCTTCATCTTCCAACATTTTAGGTACATGAAGTGGTATAGCTTCAGGCACAAAAATGTTTTTGATTCCTGTTGATATCACTAAAACGCGTTTGTGTTTCGCTGGACTGATTGGCAAAATATCATGGCGATTTTTCACCAAATGCACAGTACGACGGTTTAACTCAGGAATATTATCGGCATAATCTGAAGCCAATAATGCGTTAAATTTATCGGCATTGATTTCTTCCTGTTTGTGCTGCAACCCCAAAGCGGCGTTCATTGCTAAGATTCGCATGACAGATTGCTCTAATCGCGCTTCCGACACTCGACCTTCACGCACGGCGTTGAGCATATAGGCGTAATCTTCAACTGGATCCTTACAAAACAGCAGCATGTCGCAACCATTTTCGATGATCTCAGCGACCACATCTTCACGTTTTGCCCAGCTACTCAGTCCGGCCATAACAGACGCATCTGACACAATTAAACCATTAAACCCCAGTTCATCACGCAATAGCTGCTTATTGAGCAATTTACTCACACTGGCTGGGCGCCACCACTCTTCAGGATTTTCCTCATGAGCCTTAGCATACTCAGGCAACGCAATATGTGCCGACATGATAGACATCACATTGCTATCAATCGCACTGCGATAAAGCCGTCCGTAACGCTCTTCCCATTCAGGCATAGTCAGCGGATTAACAGTTGTTACTAGGTGCTGGTCTCGATCATCAAAACCTTCGCCAGGCCAATGTTTAGCCGTTGCCGCTATGCCATTTTTTTGGAATGTATTGATATTAGAACAGCTCATGGTTTCAATAATATTCACGTCACTACCGTAAGAGCGTGTTCCTACGACGGCACTACGAAACTTAGCATTAATATCGACAACCGGTGTAAATGACCAATTAATTCCCAGCAACTTTGCTTCTTGTGCTATCACGTTAGTACAGTATTCCACCGCACTCTCGTCTTTCAATCCAGCAAGGCCAAGTTGATTAGGCACTTGAGCACCAAACGAAAAACTCATACCTCCGCCTTCAAGATCACCACTCACCAAAAGAGGAACAGTAGAATGGCGACGTAATTGATTCATCATCTTTACTTCGGTATCAAGATCGTGCCCGACAAACTTAGTCACCGCACCAGGTTGAATCGAATCAATAAGAGACAATTCTTCTGCGGAGTTTACTCTCACAATAAGATTAAACAACTGCCCTACTTTTTGCTCTAGCGTTAGCTTTGAATATGTTTCATTCACCCAAATAAGAGCTTCATCATCTAAAAAAAATGGTGCTTTACGAAATAGCTCATTCATAAAAAAACCTCAGTATCCCTTAATTTGCTTGGTTTGCTTCACGTGCCACTCGCAATTCGGATTGCATAGTGCCTTCTATTTCTTGTGTAATCGGATAGAAGTAAGCGATAAAGGCAATACAACCAGCACCAAAAGCAGGAATCAAACTCATGAAAAGTAAAATCATCTGCATGGATTCTGCCGTTTGCTCAACGCCCGCTTGATAACCTGCAAAGCTCAAACCTATTCCAACCAAAGCTCCGCTTAATCCCATACCGAATTTATGAGAAAAAGTGGCCGAACTGGTCGACAAACCAACCACTCGTCGGCCCGATTTCCACTCAACATAATCCGCAGTATCAGCGACCAATCCCCATAATGATGAAGCGGCAATACCTTTCGACAACTGATTGAAAAAGATAATCGCGTAGATTAGATAGACATCGGATGGATCAATCCAGTATAGATTGCCAATCAAGCACATACTCAACAACGCACCTGCTATCACTAAGTTACGCTTAGAGAAACGCTTAACTAGCTGAGACATCAAGGCTGCCCCTGCAATCATCCCCAGACTAGCCATAGTAAAAAACATACCAGCTTTACTGGCATCACCAACAATATAAGTAAAGTAATACATGCCGACAGCAAAAGGCATGATAGTAAACGTAAACAACGGAATACCCATTAAAATGGTAACCCACCAAGCGCGATTTTTAATCACCACAGCAAAATCATCTTTCAAAGATGAACGCTGTTTGATCATAGGAACGCGCTCTTTGGCACGAGAGAAACACAGCCAGAACATCACGACCATAATGGTACTTAGTAACATCATGGTATATTGAAAGCCCTGTTGTTTATTGCCATTGCCGAAAAATTCAACCAGCGGCAAGGTGCCAGCATTGACAAGCAATGCTCCGGTAAAAGCTAACACCATGCGGAATGATGCCATCTGACCACGCTCAACAGGGCTATCTGATATGGTTGCAGGCAAGGAGGAATATGGAATATTGATAGCAGTGTAAAGCGTCATCAATAAAATGTAGGTCACAAATGCCCAGATGATCTTACCAGAATCGTCCAAATCCGGTGTGGTAAAAGTAAGCACAGCGACAATCGCTAAAGGAATAGGAACATAAAGCAAGTAAGGGCGAAATTTACCAAAGCGTGTTTTAGTTCTGTCACCTATCATTCCCATTATTGGGTCGGATATAGCGTCCCACATTCGGGTAACAAAAAACAAAGTTCCGACCAGAGCCGCAGAAATTCCGAACACATCGGTATAGAAAAACATCAGATAGGTGCCAACCGCTGTGAACACCACATTACTGGCTAAGTCACCAAAGCCATAACTCACTTTATCGAAGAACGACAACTTTTTCATAATAAAACCTTTTTTGTATTTATTGTTTGGTTTCATTATGGGAATTAATCTGAAACGTGCTATCCGATTTTTGACCTCTCCATTAGCCGTTTTTTGACATCACCAAAACCACTATCATTAGAGATACAAAAAAGACTTATCCAACCACGGCACAATTCGCTGCTTCAAAAGCACTAAATCGACGCCTGCATAAGCCTGGCCAACATTCACCAAAGTTATGCTTTCCCGCTTAAGGCGAAACTCCGTTGGCGTACAATCGTATTCTCGACGAAAGGCTGTATTAAACGCTTTTACAGAAGGAAAACCGTGGTCTAAAGCGATATCTGATATGGCTTTTTTAGGTTTCTGAGCTAAGTCTGACAAACTTTTTTCTAATCGATAAAGCGTCAAATAGCGTAAAAAAGTCTCACCTACTTTGGCTTTAAAATAGCGGCTTAAATAGGCTTCCGACAGCCCACGCTCCTCGGCAAGCAAGGATAAAGAAATATGTTCTTGGTAGCGCAAGGTTATCTGACGCAAAAGATCATTCATCAATAACGTAGATTCCAGAGAGTCCGTTTTAATTGCATTAATTGAAGGAAAATAACGAACAAACAGCAAACCAAGTTGAGCAAGAAAACTGGCTTGCGCTTGTTGCCAATGATCCGCTTTATAGTGCTGCTCCCACCACAAATGCGCCATTAGTCGTTTAATTTCAGGCAACATATTCTTCTGAACTAGACTCCAGTTTTTTATTGGGGAAGTATCTAGCGCCACTCCAACAAAGTTATATTGCAAACAAAGAACGAGATTATCTTCCTCGGTCGATTGAGTCGCATGAGGCAACGCTTTATTAATAAACAAAACATCGCCTTCCTGCAGCAGCAGTATTTCATCCATCACCTGAACTCGAATTCGACCTTTTACCACCCATAAGCATTCATGGGCATCATGATGGTGTAAATCACACTGAGTCACGCAATGAGCAAATATTCGGCTTTCTTCTTCTAATATTTCCGCTCTATTCAATAAATACATCACAAACTAACACCCTTAATCGCTTAACGAATGATAAGGAAGTTAATGCACAAAGTCACAGGCAAAAAAAGGCCCCGCATGTCGCGAGGCCCTTTCATTCACATTTTTTATTGGGATTAAACGCTGGTATTTTTCACCGAAAACATGCCGTAAGCGGCTACCACAAGGAAACACGCCGCTGGCACCACATAAGAAATAATCGCGCCGTATTCATCAATAGTAGCCCCTTGAACCAAAGGCATTACTGCGCCACCTAAGATAGCCATTACTAAACCCGCAGAGCCAAATTTCGTGTCGCTACCAAGACCGTCTAACGCGATGCTGTAGATCGTTGGGAACATCAAAGATAAACAGGCAGAAATAGACACGATAGCCCAAACACCAGTTACATCTGGCACCATCACAGCATAAAGGCACAAAGCGCTACCCAATAAAGCCAAGATACTTAGCAACACAGCGGGACGGAAAAAGCCCATCAACCAAGTCATCACAAAGCGCGAGATCAAGAAAATGATCAAACTGTACTGGAGATAATCAGACGCGCTGGCTTCGGTGCCACCTAGAGTTTCTTGTACGTATTGAATGGTAAAGGTCCAAGTACAAGTTTGCGCTGCCACGTTGAAGAACTGTGCAACCACGCCCCAGCGGTATTGTTTTCTAGCGAGCAAGCGTCCCAGTGTCGCCACAAAATCAATCTTCTGTACTTCATCAACATTGACCTTATTGGCCGATTTAGGGATACGCATAAAATAGATAAGCGCCCAGATAATCATCAACACAAACGCCATACCAACATAAGGCGTCATCACGCTGTTTAATTCATCCGCACGAATGCTCAGTAGCATTTCTGGCGCCATGCTAGCTCTTTCTTCGGCTGAAGCTGTGTTTAGATTAGGAAGAATCAATGTCGCAGCAAGAAATACACCTATGTTGGTGCCAACTGGATTAAATGCTTGAGCTAAGTTCAAACGACGTGCAGCACTGCCTTCTGGCCCCATGGTCATCACAAAAGGATTCGCCGAGGTTTCTAAAATAGACAAGCCCGCCGCCAAAATAAACAAAGCAGCCAAAAAGAAGCCATATGTCATCGAAATACTGGCAGGATAAAAAGCCAAGGCACCCAAAATAGCCAAGCCCAAGCCTGTCAACACACCCGCTTTATAAGAGTAACGAGCATTGATAAACGCCGCAGGAATCGCCAAACAGAAATACGCACCATAATACGCGAACTGCACTAAAGCCGATTCAAACGTACTCATGGTAAAAATTTTGCTAAACACTTTCACCAAAGGATCTGTCATGTTGGCGGCAACGCCCCATGCAGCAAAACAGGTAATCAATAAGATAAACGCAATTTTCATGTTCGGATAAACGAACGGAGCAGATAAGGATTTTTCTGGAGCTGTATTTTGATTTTTCATAAAGCAAACAACATCTATTATTTTATAGTTGGATGATAGGACGTGCTTGCTATCTGTTCTCAAATAGACAGACTAAAAACACCTCGCCACCATCAGACATTGATATAGGCTAACCGCAGTTTGGGCATTAACTTGGTTGATTTAAAACCACCAAAAGTGCCCTTTCCACGACCAACATCAAACACAAGGTGCGAAATCCTACCACCAACTTTCTATAAAAATGCGCTTGCAGAACAAAACTTAGTACTTTGTAAGTGGATTAATTTTTTCTTACCCATTTCATTAACATAAATGAAATATTCATGACTTAGGGTTCATTTTTAATCCCCCTAAGTCATTCTGATACTTGCTAATTATCCCTATCCAACTGTTTTTTACGCAGCAATCGCAAGGCATTCGCAGTGACCAACGCGGTCGCGCCAGAGTCCGCCAATACGGCAAGCCACAACCCAGTTATACCCAGTAACGTAGTGACCAAAAACACCGCCTTCAGGCCTAAAGCTATGGTGATATTCTGACGAATATTAGCATTGGTCGCACGAGACAAACGAATCATCTCAGCCAAGCCTTGCAAGCGATTATGCGTCAATGCCGCATCTGCCGTTTCTAAGGCGACATCTGTGCCGCTTCCCATCGCAATGCCTATGGTAGATGCTTTCATCGCTGGAGCGTCATTAATACCATCGCCCACCATGGCTGTCGCCTGCTGTTGATTCAATTCAGTGACCGCCGTAACTTTGTCTTCTGGTAATAAATCCGCTCGATAATCTATGTTCAATTCGGCAGCAATGGCCGCAGCGGCACGGGCATTATCACCGGTTAACATCACACCATTAATACCCAAATCGGCTAAGTCTTTAAGCGCGGCTTTAGCGTCATCGCGTAATCTATCCCGCAACGCGATCAAGCCAGAAAGTTCGCCATCTTCAAGTACAACAACGACCGTTTTACCCTCTTCTTCCAAGCCAATAACTTGCTGTTGAATAGAATCATCTAACGCTTGCTCTAACTTAATTGGTGAGCTGATTTTGATTTTTCTACCTTCAAAATCCCCTTCTACACCAACACCCGCCAAGGTCTTGCGATTATCAGCATGAACGAGAGCAACACCTTGATGCTCGGTGTAATCCACAATAGCCTTAGCCAATGGATGATGGGAACCCATTTCAACCGACGCTGCGGCCGACAATACATCACTCACATTTGCATTATTAAAAGGCACCACATCTGTCACACTTGGTTTACCTTCGGTTAGCGTACCGGTTTTATCAAAGGCGATGGTTTTGATTCGGCCTAATTGCTCTAACGCCAATCCGCCTTTAATCAAGGCACCACGACGAGTCGCCGCTGCCAAACCAGACGTAATTGCCGCAGGTGTCGAAATTACCAAGGCACAAGGACAGCCAATCAATAACAAAGCCAAGCCGCGATAAATCCACGTATCCCAAGGTTGAGCGAAAGCCAGAGGCGGAATCAAGATCACCAAGACAGAAATCAGCATAATCACTGGCGTATAAATACGGCTGAATTTATCTAAGAAACGCTCAAGCGGTGCTCTGCGTTCTTCCGCTTCTTCAATCAGGTGTAAAATTCGATCTATGGCGTTATTACCGGGTTGCGACACGACTTTGAGCCGCACCACCCGATCTGCCAGCAAGCTGCCAGCGGGAACTTTTTCACCAGACGAACGCTCAACAGGAACAGATTCCCCAGTCAAAGCGCTTTCATCGAAGCTCGCCATTTCGGACAAGAGTTCCGCATCCGCAGGTAAGCGCTCACCCGGCGACACTTCAATTTCGTCTCCTGGACGTAAATCCGCAATGGCAATTTTTTGGCGCTCGCCATTTTTGATAATCAAGGCTTCTTCTGGCAGCAAGGCCATCAAGGCGCTGACGCCCTTGCGCGCACGATTTGCGGCAAAGGATTCCAAGCACTCGCCAATCATAAACAGCAACAACACCATGGCCGCTTCTGCGGTGGCACCGATAAATAACGCGCCTATCGCTGCAACACTCATCAAGGTTTCAATGGCAAACGGGGAACCGCTGCGTATCATTCGCCATGACTTTTTCATGATTGGCACTAAACCAACTAAGGTGGTAACAATAAACGCCGTCTCACCCAATACAGGATTAAATTGTGTTATTGCCCAGCTCAATAACATCAGCACAGCCAAAGCTACAATCGGACCGTATTCGGTTAATTGCTGACGCGAAAACCATGAAGCCGTTTGTTGTTCAGAGTGGGTAGGCTTTTGGCTCTGCTGCTTGGAAGCACTGGCGTCAAAAGAAACTAAGTCAAAGCCAATACCTTTTACAGCGTTTTGAATTTTGTCAGACACATCAGCATTCGCCGACACTCGAAGTTTTTCAGTAGAGAAAACCACATTGGCACTTATTACACCTTCAACAGAAGTAACCGCCTTCTCAATGGAACGCGCACAACTGGCGCAATCCATTCCGCTAACTCGCCAACTATAATTCTGATTATCGGTTGCTTGGGCTAAAGAGGCATCGTCATTTGTATCAGCGGGCACACAGCAACTGGCGTCGCCTTCGTCATCGGAAGAACAGCAAGAACTTTCTTTTTTCCCACTATCTTCGCTTGCGCAGCAAGAGGAAACCTCACTCGATGTAGAGCAACAAGAACGGCTCGTTTCTTGATGTGTGTGTGATGAATGGTCTTTTGCTTGGTGACACTGACATGAAGAATGAGATTGGCAATTTTCTTTATGTTGATCTGATGAATGATGCATACGTCTCTCCTGTTTTTAAGCTATAAGGAGAGTGTAGACCTTGGATAATAGTCCAAGGTCAAGCACCAGTTTCATATCATTTAAATAAAAAAAGAGCCTCAGCTCTTGATCGAAACACCTTCTACTTCTAATACTGTTTTCGCATCTGTGCGTTCCATGATTTTTACCAAGGCGGATTGAATCACTTCGTCTTCGCGTACATCGCTTTGGCCCACAAAACGCTGATCTTGTGGCTCGGCACCTTCTTCTGCAGTAAAGGTGACAATCACTTCTGTGGCGATCTCTTCTGTGTCACCAAAGTAGGCAATGGAGAGTTGCGGATAACCTTTGAAACCCATTTTTACTTTCTTCGCGATACGTTTTTTCGATTTGTCTATGTTCATGCTGCCTGCCTAAAGGGGAAAGGTATTGAGTCTCAATGAAAACTATTACTGGATTAAACCACAAAGCAGGCACTGCGAGATAAATTAACTTACTTAATTAAGCTAAGGGCCGCTCTAAACTCATCCGCTCGACAATCACCAATCAATTCAAACAAACACATTTCAAGGCTGGTCACTTCCGCGCCTTTACGAGCTAACTTGGCGAGCGCCATGTCTTTGTTCTCTATCGTTCGAGATGATACACAATCGCTAACCAATTCCACGTCATAACCTAAATCCAACAAGCCTAATGCCGTCTGATAAACACAAATATGTGCTTCAATACCCGTAATCAGCCACGTGTTCATCTTGGCCTTTTTAATCGCCTCGACAAAAATGGGCTCACCACAGGCGCTAAAAGAATACTTAGCAATAGGTTCAACCATGTCTAACACTTCGCGCAATTCCGGTAGGGTTGCGCCCAATTTTTCTGGGTTTTGTTCGAGCCACAGAATTGGCATTCCCAATAACTTAGCGGCTTTTACTAACTTGACCAGATTGGCAATAAACGCCTCGCTGTCATGAACAATAGTGGCAAGCTTTCCTTGAACGTCGATAATGACCAAACCGGTTTTGTCTTTTCTTAACATTTCCATCTCCTGTTGTTTTTATTGTTATCCGCAGTGTTTAAACCAACTTAATCCCTAACGATGTCAGTAAGCTTACCGCTTCATATCGGCAAAAGGTGGCATTTTTAATGGTGTTTTTTTTCACATCAATATCGTAGTTGGTCGCGCCGTTAAAATCCGCGCCGGTCAGATCCGTGTTCACAAACAAACTGTTGGTTAAATCGGTGCCAGTAAAACGCGCACGAGACATTGTCGCTTCTCGAAAATCCACGTCATGCGCTCGGCAATCTTCAAACACGACACCTGATAGTTTCAAGCCATAAAACGACGAGGCATTCACCAGACATTCTTTAAAAAAAAGCGGCGCACCGAGCTCCAAGCCACGCCAATAGGCTTTGGTCCAATCCACACCCAAGACTTTTGATTCATAAAACTGGACATCTGAGAACTTGCTGTTTCTCACATTCACTGCCGTTAATTTGCACTTACGGAACTGACAATCTTTGAAAGTACAAGCATCAAAGAAGGCTTCGCTGAAATCGCAAGATTCAAATACGCAAGACTCAAAAACCTTACGACTCACCTTGCCCTGCTCCATCAACAAATCCATAAAGGTCTTACCATAAAAAGCCTCATCGTTCGGCAATACATGTTCCATTACATTCTCCCGTCACTAGAAAAACTAAAGTAACAAGAGATGTCAGCGTGCTCAATCTAATAAGCTTATTTAGCTTAAAAAACCGTTCGCAAAAACTTTTTTGCACATATGTGCAAAATGTCATCGGTTTGTCATAGAGGAAGATTATTGTTTAGAAAATTACATGTTTTTCTAAGGAATAACCTATGACCATCTTGCTCACCGCAGCAGAGCAAAAAAAGCCAAATATTTGGCGACGCGCAAGGCATTCATTTGCTGTTGCCCGACACGAGCCTGCCAATTTGATTGGTCTTGTTCTGGCTATTTTCTTTGCTTATTTGATTCTTGCACCTGTGCTCTCCATTCTCGTGGATTCCTTTATCGTGCAATCCGGAGACGAAGCCAGAACCCATCAAGACGAAGGCAGTTTCACCTTTTACTATATTGTACGAACGCTGTATTCACGCATTTCTGAAATCCTCTTATGGCAACCTCTCTATAACACCTTAGCCATTGCGGCCAGTACGGTGGTGTTTTCTATGAGTATTGGCGTAGTGCTAGCCTGGTTGGTCAATCGCACCAACATGGCGGGGCGAGCTTGGTTCGCTACGGCGCTGATTGTGCCTTTTATGTTACCTACTTGGACCTTCGCTCTCGCTTGGACGACGATTTTTAAAAACCGTACTGTTGGCGGACAACCTGGCTGGCTAGAGTCTTTAGGCATCACCACTTCAAACAGCGTGGCTTACGGCTATTTCCCCATCGTTTTCATCTTGGTTTTGCATTACACGCCCTTGGTCATCTTGATTGTCGGCAATGCGTTACGTCGCCTTGATTCACAAATGGAAGACAGTGCTCGAGTGCTTGGTGCACCATCTCGAACCATCGCTTTTTCTATTGTTCTGCCGTTAATTCGCCCGGCCTTAATGTCTGCCGCTTTATTGATATTTGCCGATTGTATTGGCGAGTTCGCAGTGCCTTATATTTTAGGTTTACCTGTGCGCTATGACACCTTAGCAACGGGTTTGTATCGAGCGCTAGACACCCGTCAAAACGGCGTGGCTGCGGTCATTGCTGGCGTGATTATGATCATCGGTGTGATTACCTTACTGATTGATGTGCGCATGATGAAAGAGGCTCGGCGCTTCGTCACTGTTGGTGGTAAAGGCAATATGGACAGACTGCGCAAACTGGGCCGTATGCGTTTACCAGCATCTGGCTTTGCGGGGGCTTTTGTATTGATCGGAGTAGTTCTGCCATTACTGACCTTGTTCTTATCCACCATCATGATTTTGCCCGGCCGTTTTACACTGGAGAACTTCACCTTTGACTATTGGATTGGCAGTAATTTAGACACGGTTGCCCTACGCAATGGCATCTTGCTAACACCAGAATTTTGGCAAGCCGCATGGAACACTATTGTCATTGTCGGCTCGTCTTCAATGATCTCTGGCGTCTTAGGGTTGTTAGTGGGTTATGCAGTATTACGTTGCTCATTCAAAGGCGTTGGCGCTTTCTTACGTCAGATTACCTTCTTACCTTATTTGGTTCCCGGCATTGCCTTTGCGGCGGCGTTTTTATCTTTATTCGCCGTAGCTCGCGGCCCGATTCCAGCGCTATACGGCACGCCTGCCATTTTGATCATTGCTCTAGTGGCTTCCAAAATGCCGTTTGCCAGCCGATCTGGTATCGCTGCCATGACGCAGTTAGGCAAAGAACCGGAAGAAGCGGCACGCATTGCTGGTGCTAACTGGTTTAGCCGCATGACTAAAATCATTATCCCAATACAAGCTGGGCCGTTGGCAACGGGGATTCTGTTGCCATTCATTTCCGGTATTAAAGGCGTCAGCCTATTCATTATTTTGGCGATTCCATCCACGGATGTTCTCACCACCTATTCACTGCGTTTACTCGATTATAACTACGACCAAGCCGCCAATGCGGTGGTCTTGATGATTGCACTTATCGCTTGGCTTGGCACCGTCTTGATCCAAAAGATCTCTGGTACCGGTTTGGCTCAAGGTCTGGAGAATTAATATGCCTACAATCTCATTAACCAATCTAACGAAATGCTACGACGGCAATACTGAGCCTTCCGTTGACCAAGTATCACTGACAGTGGAAGACGGCGAATTCATGTGTTTGCTCGGCCCATCGGGCTGTGGCAAAACGACGATTTTACGCATGATTGCCGGTATCGAACATTCCACCAGCGGCGAAATTGCCGTGGATGATTTGGTGGTCGATTCGGTTCACCAATCCTGTTTTATTCCACCGGAACAGCGCCGTATTGGTTTTGTATTTCAAAACTATGCCCTTTGGCCCCACATGACAGTGGAACGCAATGTGGACTTTGGTTTGCGTTTACAAAAAGTACCAGCCCAAGAACGCAAAGAACGTTGTTTGGATGTGATGAGCAAGTTACGCATTCTTGAATACGCCGATCGTTATCCGTCTCAATTGTCTGGCGGTCAGCAACAACGTGTTGCCTTGGCACGTATGCTGGCGGTAAATCCTGGTATTCTGCTACTAGACGAGCCTTTATCGAACCTAGATGCGACTCTGCGACTAGAAATGCGCGCCGAGCTACGTCGCTTACATCAAACCTTTGGCACCACCATTATTTTTGTCAGCCACGACCAATGGGAAGCCATGACGCTGGCCAACACCATTGCAGTCATGAACAAAGGGCAGCTGCAACAAATCGGTACGCCAGATGAAATTTACGCCGAACCATGCAATCGCTTTGTGGCTGAATTTATTGGCAACCCAAAAATAAATATTGTTGATTTAAAAGCCTCTGCCGCAGAGCAAGTCAGCCTTGCTAATCATATTCGAAGCAGAATCGCCACCAACGAATTCACCAACGTCTGCGCGATCCGTCCTGAAGAAATCATTCTGACCGATACGGCAAACGCCAATACGCTGCCAATGACCATTGAAAACATCATGCCTACTGGGGGCAGTTGGGTGATTGAACTGAGTTTTGGTGATGACAGATTATTTCACTCTACTCAGTCTCGTCCAAAGTGGCGAGAAGGAGAGCAAGTAAATGCTTATTTGCCAACGTTGTCACTGCACTTTTTTGATCAAGCAAACAATCGCCTTGTTCTTCCAGAAACAGATCTCGATTACAACCATTTACTGCTCAACTCGGCGTCAATCAACCAAAAGCACACCAATCAACCACTCGCTAAACAAGCATAAGCTAATCAACAAAGGAAACCGTTATGAACTTCCCGATGAAAAAAAGCCTTCTTGCACTGACTGTTAGCCTAACCACTTTTGGTGCGGCTTCGACTTTCGCTGCCGACACATTTGATCTTCAAGCATTAATCGTAGCCGCAAAACAAGAAGCACCGCTAACTGTGTATGATTCCACAGGGAAAATTGTTAAACAGGCGGAATCCTTCAGCAAAAAATACGGCATCCAAGCAACGGGGATTAAAGCAAAAGCCTCACAGATACTTGAGATTGTCAGCCGTGAAGCGAAAGCTGGCAATGTGAAAGCCGACGTTGCCATTCTGGCCGATGCACCTGCAGGCATGGAGCAGCTACTATCAAAAGGCTATGTCACCAGCTGGGTTCCTACGGACCTTGCCGTTAATATTCCAGCGACCTACCAAAACCCGCTTACGGTGGTCTTAGCGCCCAATATTTGGGCTTATAACACAGGCCTTTATGACACCTGCCCAGTAACAAATGTATGGCAACTTACTAAACCAGAATGGCGTGGCAAAGTTGCCATGCAGGACCCTCTTGGCAAACCATCTTACACAGATTGGTTTAACCAGCTCGCCACACACCACGACAAAGCCATGGCCGATGCCTATCAAGCAGAATTTGGAAAACCATTAAAAACCAGTGAAGACAGCGCCACAGCAGCCTTTGTAAAAGCCCTCGCAGAAAATCATCCACTAGTCACTAGTTCTGATACAGAAGCCGCTAACGCTGTTGGCGCACCAGATGTGAAAGACAGTTTTGTCGGCATGGTGAGCGCGGCAAAATTTCGTCAAAACGAAAATGGTATGAAGCTGGGTCTTTGTGCCGATATGGTGCCATTTAGCGGTTGGAGCTATCCAGGTTTAGGCTTCATTACCACTGGAACGAAAAGCCCTAACGCCGCGAAATTATTTATTCATTACATGATGACAGCCGAAGGCATCGCGCCACAGGGTGTTGATGGAAAAATGTCCACCAACCAAACCGTTAAACTACCTGATAACGAGCCAGCAGGTATAGATAAAGTCCGCGACCAAATCATGGGATACGATGCTTCTACAGCAAAATCTGACTGGGAAAGCCGTCAAGACTGGCAAGACCTATGGAGCCTAAGCTTCAAAAATTAAGCAGTAAAAGGCTCTAGCTATTACTAAGAATGAAATCAGTTGGGACGAATTTTTCCCAACTGATTTATATATAACAAATAGAAAAGGATCCCTCCTTGACACCCAACAACATCAAAAAAAGCGAACTAGAAAAGCGCGAAACCGCCCTGCACTCAATTATTCTAAGCGCAGGAGCATTAGCACTAAAAAGCTATCGCGCCAGACAACCTGGCGATTTTACACTGAAGGGCCAACAAGACTTTTTGACCGAAGCTGATGCTCTGGTCGAAGAACACATTCGCCAAGCTATTTATAACCTTTTTCCTGAAGATGGATTACTTGGAGAAGAAACAGGAGGCTCAACATCGAATCCCTCGCTTTGGGTAGTTGACCCGATTGACGGCACCGCTAACTTCGCCCGTGGCATCGATCATTTCTGTATTTCCATTGCTTTTGTTCATAACGGCGAAACACTACTTGGTGCGATCTACAACCCTACGACAAACGAAATGTATTTAGCGCGCAAAGGCCATTACGTCAGCAAAAATGGTCAGGCGCTGCGTGTTTCCACTATAACGGATACCCATAGCTCCTCCTTTGAATTAGGATGGTCTACACGGATTCCCCAAGAAGTCTACTTGGCAATCATTTCTTCTCTTTTGGCAAGCGGTACTAATATTCGACGTGGCGCCTCTGGCGCGTTGGCATTGGCTTGGGTAGCAGAAGGTCGAACTGATGGCTATGCTGAATCACATATGAATGCATGGGATTGCTTAGCAGGATTACTCATGGTGCGTGAAGCTGGCGGGCGAACAGGCGTTTACCCTCAGACCCACGAAGAGATAGCCCATGGCGGAGCCATTCTAGCCGTCGCCCCCGGTGTCGCGGAACAGTTTTCCAATGACACCATGATATCTCTGTCCACTAAGACACATAACCGAAAAGAAAATCAGTTTGGACTGACTGCCTAATCTGTTGACCCCATACAATGAAAGAGACAATTATGACCACCGAAAAAGTAAAAAAACGCTATCCTCGCCCACCAATGAGCCTAATTGAAAGCAATATTCCTGGCTGGGGAGTGGATATCTACATTGGCGGTTCTACCAGTGTGGCAGACGCAGAGCTTCTTAAAAAACATAATATAAAAGTAGTGCTTAACTGCGCGATAAACCTAGATATTGACCTTGTAAATTCGCAAGAACCTAACCCACCAGAACACTTACTAAAACATGGTTGGGCGCCTGTTCGATATTACAAAATTGGCATGATCGATGGCCCAGGAAACCCAGAGTCCATGGTTTTAGCAGGTTATCACTTAATGCGTTCAGCTCTAGATCAAGTACTGCCTGAAAAAGCCTCTTATAAAGTTCGTGAAAAAGGCAATATTTTGGTGAATTGTCGTGGTGGACGCAGCCGCTCAGTCACTATAGTTGCCCTATTTTTGCATTTAGAATATCCAGATCGTTACCCGACACTGGATTCTGCCATTGCACATATTCGGGAAAAACGAGAGCTTCACCCAGATGAATGGTATGAAACCCCAAAACCCGCCTTAATTCACCTAGCAGAACGTGCCGCCAGCATGGAAAAGTTACTACGCGACGCGGGCTTTGGTCAGGATATGAGAAAAGCATGAAAAACCAGCAACCGAAAAATATCGCCAGCGCCGCAGAAGTAGCCAAACTCGCTGGTGTTTCTCGGTCTGCTGTTTCTCGCACCTTTACCCAAGGTGCGAGTGTTTCCAAAGACACTCGTGAGCGTGTACTGGCGGCTGCTGCAGAACTGAATTACCACGTCAATCATCTTGCCCGTGGCTTATCTAACGAGAAAAGCCGCCCCGTTTGTATTCTTGGTGCCAACCTGAATGCACCCTATCAAGCTAGCTTGCTCGATGCCCTCACCCAGCGTTTGCAATTAGCTGGCCAGGCTGTGATGGTGATCAATACGTCTGGCGGCGAAGCCAGTGCAGATGCAGCATTAAGACAAACGTTAAATTATCGCGCGTCGGCAACGATCGTTTTATCCGGGACACCACAAACCACCTTAATCGAAACCTGCGTAAAGAGTGGCCAACAAGTTATCCTTGTGAACCGTGCCGGCCAATTTGAAGGCACAGACCACATCAGTATCGACTATCAATCCGCCATGGCCAACGCACACCATATGCTTTTAAGAGCCGGCTGCACAAACCTTGCCGTTGTCTCGTCGACCATTCAATCCCCCAGTTTACTGACTCGTGAAAAACTCTTTATTCAAGCCGCCGAAGACGCTCAGCAAACTTGTATTTTGTTGCGAACAGGACCAACCAGTTACCAAACTGGCGTAGACGCAGCAAGACGTTTATTAGCCTCACGCGAGAGACCTGACGGTGTCTTTTGCGTTACTGATTTGATCGCCTGTGGTTTTATAGATGTGGCTAAAAATGAGTTTGGTTTAAGAATTCCAGAAGACATCTGCATTGTCGGATTTGATGATATTGAACAGGCAAGTTGGCTTGGCTACCAGCTCACCACTTTTTCACAACCATTAGGCGCTATGGTCGATGCCATTTCAGAACTCTTGGAAAACGCCTCTGACAAAGCGCGTAACAAGCAACATTTAACCTTCCATGCACCACCCGTTTGGAGACATTCTGTGCGGCCAAGCGCTTTATGACTATTCAAATTCTCTGTTAGTAAAATCGAGCGATTTTGTTATTTGATTCCCTCTTAAAGAGCCGTAACCTTTTATGTTCGAGTTTTTAAGAGGGAATAGTCATGCTCAACAGAACAAAAATAAAAGTCCGCGGTTATCACATCGACCTTTTTCAGCACGTCAATAACGCTCGTTATTTAGAGTTTTTAGAAGAAGGTCGCTGGGCTTTTTTTGATGAATTTAATGCTGGAAATGAGCTAATTGAACAAGGCTTAGCGTGGGCCGTTGTCAATATAAACATCAACTTTAGGAGCGAAGCCAGTTTCGGAGATCTTCTTGAGGTACAAACCCGCTACGCTAAAATTGGCAATCGCAGCATTACCATGAAGCAAACCATTCTTAACACAAAAAACCAAAGCCTTGTGGCCGAAGCAGACGTCACTTATGTCTGCTTTTCTAAAACACTAAAAGCAGCGGTTCCATTACCTGATGAGCTTAAACACACTATCGAACAAGCCATTGCCTCATCTGAATAACCCTGTATTTTTCATGCTAACTGTAGATAACCTGACAACAGCATGTATAGATTATGGAAGACCTTGATTTTCATTGAGAAAAAACGCTCTGCGCCTTAATCTAAATGCTAACAAGGAGAAATTAGCATGAAAGCAGAACGACTGAAAAACATCATCACTTTTCTTGTGATGATCTTAAGTATTCTCATCATATTGAGACTGTATTTACCCTATTGGGCACTTTATACAGTGAATCAAAAATTGTCCGATATGGGAGACTATTCAGGACACATAGAAAATGTCGATATAGATCTTTATCGAGGTGCATATCAGTTGCAAGCGTTATCTATTTCAAAGATCAAAGGTACACACAAAGTGCCATTTGTTCGCATCAACAATATAGATATTGCATTAAGCTGGCGCGCATTATTTAAAGGCGAAATTCTTGCTGACATCTCCCTTGATTCACCACAGGTCAACTTTGTCGACAGTGAAAAAGAGGATAACGCCCAATCGGGCAAAGGTGGCGACTGGCAAGGCGTCGTCGAAGGGCTTATACCTATTACCATCAGTAAGATCAGCTTATACAACGGCAGCGTTGCCTTTCGTAATTTCGAGTCAGAACCGCCAGTTAACGTACAACTTACCGAACTTCATGCGGAAGTAGCCAATCTCACTAATATTGCAGGGCAAGATGGCAGGCGTGTAGCGAACTTAAATCTAGGCGCAAAACTGCTGAATTCCGCGTCCTTGGAAATGAACGCCGACTTTGATCCCTTTGTTTCTAACGACTTCAGCATCGCGTTAAAAACAGAATCCGTTTCACTGCCCTTGCTCAATGATTTTGCCCAAGCCTATGCCGGGTTTGACTTTCGAGCCGGTACAGGCGAAGTTGTCAGCGAGCTAAAAGCCGCGGATGGAAAACTAAACGGTTACGTGAAACCCTTGTTCAAAAAAGTCGACATTCTGGATTGGCAACAAGATGCCGTAGAAGATGGTGATGGAATATTACAATTATCTTGGGAAGGATTAAGCGGCGGACTAACGGGCCTATTTACCAACAGCGATACGAACAAAGCCGCCACTATAATCGAGATTACAGGCTCACTAAAGGATCCTGAAATGAGTGCGTTTGACGCTGTTTTAGAAGCATTGAAAAACGCCTTTATAGAAGCGTTCGATAACAAGTTTGAAGGGCTTAAACCAAAAAGTGATAATTGAACCTCTCTAACATCAGATAATAAAAAAGGGCTAGCAGCCCTTTTTTATTATCTTGAGTTAAATCACCTCAATAGAAATTACCAGCTCAATGTCACTTTCTGCCCTGTTTCCAACGATTTCTGTGCGGCATCAGCGAGCATTTGTGCACGACGACCGTCTTCGAAGCTTGGAGAGACTGGTTTCTTCGCTAGAACGTTTTCAATGAAAGACGTTAGCTGCAAGTTATAAGCATCCACATAACGATCAATAAAGAAGTTATAAAGCGGATCTTTTACTTGTGTCGTATCTTTGGTGAAACGCGTTACCGACGTTGGCGTTTGGTTGTTTGAAATCACCATGCCTTCCGAGCCGAAGGCTTCCACACGTTGATCATAACCGTAGATTGCACGGCGTGAACCGTTAATGTGAATCAAGCGACCAGACTGGCTTTTCATAATAAGCATCACGCTATCAACATCACCAATTTCGGTGATCTTTTCATCCACCATAGCACTACCGAAAGCTTGTAACTCAACAATTTCTTCACCCAAGACAAAACGCGCCATATCGAAATCATGAATAATCATATCGCGGAAAATACCGCCAGACGATTTCAGATACTCCACTGGCGCCATGCCTGGGTCACGACTGGTAATGATGATTTGCTCTAGCTTACCAATACTGCCATCTTGCGCAGCTTTGACCACTGCTGCATGACTTGGGTCGTAACGACGGTTAAAACCAATCTGAATCGGCACCCCACAATCTTTAATTTGCTCTAAACACGCGTTCACCGTGGCCGTGTCCAAATCAATTGGCTTTTCACACAAAATGGCTTTTCCCGCTTTAGCGGCTTTAATAATAAGGTCCACATGCGTGTCTGTACTGGTTGCAATCAACACAGCATCGACTTCAGGATCCGCTAAAGCCACTTCTACGCTATCCGCTACCTTAGCACCAGTGGCTTTCGCCACGGCCTCTGCCGCTGGCGCATAGACATCAAAGACATATTTTAAATTAGATTGGGCAAACGCCTGAATATTTTGGGCGTGCATTTTTCCGATTCGACCAGCACCAAATAACGCAAAATTAAGCATAGTTTTATCCTTAGGTTTATTTTTTTTATACAAGGCGACTATTAGACTTGTAGATATTCTTTCAAGCAAGCGACGTTACGAGCGAAGCCAAGACGAGGCAAAAATAGACGAGAAGGCGGAGTTTATGGGTTATAAATGAGCAATTCGAGTCTATTTTTAACAAAGTATTGACGAGCGCAGTAGTCGCCCAAAAATTAAAACCATTTATATTTTTTTATCTCGTTCAATAATCCACTCATGATCCGGATCATTATGAAAAATCCAGTTACGACTTGGCCCCGCCATGACGTTCAGATAATAGGATTGATAACCATGAGGTACGCCAACTGGATGATAGCCTTCTGGCACCATGACGAGATCACCGTCTTCCACGGCCATGGTTTCATCAATGCTTCGGTCATCGGTATAAACTCGTTGGAAAGCAAAGCCTTGTGGCGGATCTATCTTGTGATAATAAGTTTCTTCCAGCTGGGTTTCAGCAGGCGCCGCATCGGTATCGTGTTTGTGAGGCGGATAGCTTGACCAGCCGCCACTTGGCGTAATCACTTCGCAGACTAACAAGCTGTCAGCGGGTTCATTACCGAATAAGATATTGCACACATGGCGAGTGTTGCTGGCCACACCACGAGTTTCATATTGACATTGCTCCGGTGTGATCAATTTCGCTTGGAATCCGCCTTTGCCTGGTGCCTTACAAAATGCCACTTCTACATCAGTAATAGCATCGATACAAATTTCGTCTTGCGCTGGCGAATACACTGAATATGGTGCTTTTTGATCAAATACACTCATGCGGTCACCAATGTTGTCCCAAGTTTCGAGCTTGGTACTAGCATTCGCTTTACCAGACAGAATCACCGCGCACACTTCATCTGTACCAGTTTGAATCACTACAGACTCGCCAGCTTTAAGTTGATGTGCTTCAAAGCCTACATAACGCCAATTAGCACTTTGTGGTGTGACATGCTGCGTCAATGTTGTGCCGTCGAGCGGGCGTTTCTTACTTAATAAATGTGACATACAAACCTCAATCGTTATTATTTTATCGAGAACATTTCCAGTCGTCTAAAGCACTATCGACTCACTTCATATTGCTCTACCTCAACCCATGTTCTTTTTTCATAGGATTCCACTACACTGTCGAGAATGATATTAACCTGAGTCGCAGTTCGAAAATCTGGCCACAAAGGAGCGTCATGAACAACACCTTGGAATAAGTCTCGAATCTCAACCGCTTTCATGTCATTGAAACCCAAGCCATGGCCTGCTGAAACACAAAATGCTTGATAATCAGGATGCTCAGGCCCCACTAGAATACGCTTGAAGCCTTGAGTCTGTGGATTACCTTCAGCGATATACAAAGACAATTCGGACAAGGTTTCTTGATCGAAAATCAAGCTTCCTTTGGTTCCTGTGATTTCGAAAGACAAGCCATTTTTTCTGCCCCATGCGATACGGGACGCCTCCAATGTGCCTTGTGCACCATTAGCAAAGCGCACCATCATATGAGCTTGATCGTCGTTTTCAACTTCGCCAACACCGACTTTAGAATCGCTTGAAGTTTGAGCTAAAGGACGCTGCTGATGTACCACTTTAAGATCGGCACACAATGACGTAATTGGTGCGACCAAATGAGTCGCCAGCTGCACTAGATGAGACGCTAAATCGTTCAGCGCTCCCGTTCCAGCAAACTGCTTTTGCAAACGCCAACTAAAGGGTAGATTTGCATCTGCAAGATAATCTTCATTAAACACGCCACGAAAATGTACTACGTCACCGATATCACCACGAGCAATTAATTGCTTAGCAAATTGCACTGTGGGGTTCTTGATGTAATTAAAACCAACCAGTGTTTTTACTCCTGCTCGTTCAGCAGCCTCAGTCATTTCTTTCGCATCGGAAGCATTTAGTGCTAACGGTTTTTCACTATAAACATGTTTACCTGCTGCAATGGCAGCCAAAGCAATTTCTTTATGTAGAAAATTCGGAGCACAGATATCGACCACATCAATATCCGGATCGTTAATTAAGCTTTTCCAGTCCCCTGTAGAGCGATTAAAGCCCAATTCCAAGGCTTTCATTTCAGCTAATTCAGGCGTTGCATCAGCTAACATCTCACAATGTAATTGGCTTTGTGGAATGGCAAAAGCTGCCATCGCATTTCGGTAGGCAATCGCATGTGATTTTCCCATGTAGCCTGAGCCAACCAAGCCAACACGCATTTTTTTTATTGTCATAATCATGCCTCATATTCTGTTGTATTAATTCCACCAAACTACATCAGTCATTAATACATAGAATTTCGTGTTTTTATTCTAACGATAGACACATGATAGAATATTTATTTCATTTATTTCAATAGATAAAAAATGTTTTTTTATAAAGCCCTCGTGAAAGCATCAAAAAACGGCAAAACATCATTAAAAAAAACAATATAAGTTCATATATAACAAAAGGATAGATAACTAATAAAAGAATTATTCACAGTCAAGAAACATGGAATATACATTCTAATAGACCATAATTTTCGTCTTAGACAGATAGGATTCACAACCTAAAACCTACTAATATCCTTAATTTATAGGCTTAACTCAGGCGGCAAGATAAGCGATAGCAAACAAAGAGAAAGAGCAAATCAGTTGTCGTTTTCAAGTCGCTTGCCTAAGCTAACAACTTGATCATTACCGTAACCAATCGCATTGTAAAATGCGATAACGGTTTGATTTGTATTACGGACTTGCAGATTAATTTTGGGGCAGCCTTTAGTAATAATTAACGCTTCTACGGCTTTCATCATTGCCTGTCCATAGCCTTTTCTTTGATAATCAGGACTAACAGCAAGATAATTAATCCAGCCACGATGACCTTCATAACCTCCCATTACTGTGGCAACCACGTCGTTATTGACGACGCCAACAAGAAACAAATCAGCATCTACCTTCAGCTTTCGATCAATGTCTTTATGCGGATCATTCTGAGGAACCACTAAACTACATTGATTCCACAAAGCAATCACCGCTTCTCTATCTGTTTCTTCATATGGACGAATATTCATAAAGTTCAAATCTCTCCTATCTGGTGGCCATCGCTAAAACGACTTTTCACCACGCTTTAGCACCCAATACAAATAAGCAACTATTGCTAAGTTAAACAACAGTATCGAAAAATTGACCAGGTTGGGGGTTTGATAAATAGCATAAAGCTCAAAGGGGATATAGAGCGAACCACTAATAAAGGCGAACCATTCTGTCCAACGCAGTTTATGCCATAAGCCATAGGCGATGACAAAGCGAAAACAGGCGTACATAAGGGAAACTGAGATCACTAAAACTTGGTCTTGCTGAGCCAGTTTTTCAATAAAGGTTAACAGTAAATCGATATAATAATTATTGGGCGAGATAGGCCAATTTTTCATTATCTGTGCTGCAAGCTGATGGAGATCTTGCTTCGCTATTATGTTTACGCTCAATGCAACGCATAAGGCCAATACACCTTTTACACCATCAATAACAGCAATGGCTTTTAGACCTTCAAACTTCATAAGCACCACTTCTTAAAAAAAACCAGCATACATCAATTCGATGACAAAAAAGTGATGATAACAATAGCTTTGCAGAGCAAACAAAAAAGGCGAGTAGGACAAAAAACCCAACTCGCCTTGATAGAACTTAGACAAAGCTACACTTTAAATTTGTCTAAAGATCTCGCTTGTTCAACGGTAATTTCAACCATAGTGTCACAAAGCACAGACTGTCCTTGTGCAGCATCTGAAACCGACTGGCTAATATCACGAATATTGGTGGTATTACGGTTGATTTCGTTTGATGTCGCACTTTGCTCTTCTGCCGCAGCAGCAATCTGTACTGTCATGTCGTTTATTTCATTGATACTTAAGCGAATCGCCTCTAGAGACTGCTTAGCCTGATCGGCAATTTGCTGGGTTGCATTGGCGTTTTCTCGGCTTTCAAGAATGGCTTTTTCAGCACCTCTTACCCCAGTTTGTAACTGTTGAATCATTTTCTTAATTTGTTCTGTGGACTCTTGTGTTTTTGACGCCAATGTTCGCACTTCATCGGCGACGACAGCAAAGCCTCGGCCTTGCTCACCAGCTCGTGCCGCCTCAATAGCAGCATTCAAGGCTAATAAATTAGTCTGATCAGCTATGTCGGTGATAACAGTAAGAATTGATTCAATATTATCGCTATATTTCACTAAGTCATTAATAGTTGTTACAACATCGCCCATTTTCTGAGTCAGCTCAGCAATCGAAGTAGTCGTACGATCAACAATAACTTCGCCCTCTTTTGCAGCAGCGTCTGCTTGATTTGCACGGCTTGCGGCTGTTTGAGCGTTGTCTGCCACATCATGCGCTGTCGCTGACATTTCATGCATCGCAGTAGCCAGTTGATCCAACTCATTAAGCTGAGTATACAGTTGTTTCGATGACTCTACGGAAGACACTGCCGTCTTATCTGTATTTTCGCGAATATGACGAGATTGGCTTTTTACTTCGCCAATTAAGCTCTGTAAATAATCAATAAATTTATTAAACTCGCTCGATACATGACCGAATTCATCGTCACTAGTAATCGCAAGGCGTTTGGTTAAATCCCCTTGCCCACCATTTATATCTTTTAGTGATTCATGTAAAGCACGAAGTGGTTTTAGCAAACCAGTCACGACAAAATACAGCACGATAGAAACAAGTAAGGCGGCAATTAAAGTTCCCCAAAAAGCGACCCAACCAAACTCTCGAACACTGGCAAATAACTTGTCTTCATCTAAAACAACACCGACATACCAATCTGAACCGTACAAATTAGGCAATGAACTAAAAGACACATATACAGGCGTACCGTCAGCCAGTTTTTTTTCAACCAAGTCTTTACTCAGTTCTGGCACACCACCTTGCAATAAATTAGATACAGATTTGCCGTTCAAATCTGCATTTGGGTGGCTGATTATTTTTCCATCTTTACTCAATAGGAACGCATAACCTGTGTTATTGAAGTTAAGCGCATTAACTGCTTCAGATACTGTATTAAGATTTAGATCTCCACCAAAAGTACCTTTAAATTGGCCATGGTCAGAAAAGTCTGCAATCACAGAAATCAGAATATCGCCCTCAGTCGAGACATAAGGTTCTGTTAGCGCTGCTTGCTTATGCTGCTTCCCCATGCCGTACCAAGGGCGTTTGCGGGCATCCCAGCCCGGTGGGTTCCAATTAGGATCATTGGTGATTCGACTACCGTTAATATCCAAACCACCAAACAGTAAAATAAACTCGTCTTTATAAATAGGTAAGTCGAAAGCTTTTTGAATGGTTTCAGGACTAAAGTCCGCATCAACTGTTTGCGAAATAGCTTCAATCAAATCCATTTTATTTTTAAGCCAGTTATTAACCTGCAAAGCGAGAGCTTTACTACTTTCTTGAGTACTTGTCGTTGTTTTCTCAAACAATGCACTTCTAAGGCTGCTGTATTGCAACCACGAGTACATCGAGAATGCTAAAACAACAACAATTGATGCACACCAGACAACCTTATGAGAAACCTTCATTACTAAATTATCCTATAAAATAAACGAAAAAAACTTATCACTTCCATGCAAATTCAGAGATAACAAAATTAATGACATTGAATTATGTCAATCCAATGAATTTCGGAGGAATTTATAACATCAACTATTAAAGTGCCACCTTTAAAACGTTGTTTTTTTGTAGTAACGAAAGTTTTAGCAGAAAACCGATAATTATTCCTATAAAAAAACCCCGCATTCCTTTCGGAAGCAGGGTTGGGTGTTGGTAACACTAGGAGATTAAGCTAGATCAAAACGATCCAACTCCATTACTTTAGTCCATGCGGCAATAAAGTCTTTCACAAAACGTTCTTGTGAATCAGAGCTCGCATACACTTCTGCAATAGCACGAAGTTGAGAATTAGAACCAAACACTAAGTCGGCACGTGTTGCAGTCCATTTGATCTTACCTGTTGTACGGTCACGACCTTGGAACTCCTCCTCTTCTTCAGAAGTAGCAAACCACTTGGTTCCCATATCCAACAAATTCACAAAGAAGTCATTGGTTAACGTTTCTGGTTGGCTTGTCAAAACTCCATGTTGAGATTGACCCGTATTGGTATTCAAGACACGTAGACCACCTAACAACACTGTCATTTCTGGTGCTGAAAGGGTTAGTAATTGCGCTCTGTCTACTAACATTTCTTCAGCAGACACAGTGTATTTACCTTTTAAGTAATTACGGAAGCCATCTGCAGCAGGCTCAAGGAAAGCAAAGGATTCCACATCGGTTTGTTCTTGAGACGCATCAGCTCGGCCTGATGTAAATGGGACTGTAACGCTGTGTCCCGCTGCTTTTGCAGCCTGCTCAACGCCAACAGATCCACCTAATACGATCAAATCAGCAAGAGAAACCTGTTTAGTTGAATCTTGGGCATTAAACTCAGCTTGAATGCCCTCTAAAACAGACAACACCTTAGCAAGTTGCTCAGGCTGATTTACGGCCCAATCTTTTTGTGGAGCTAAACGAATACGAGCACCATTAGCACCACCACGCATATCTGAACCACGGTAAGTCGATGCAGAAGCCCAAGCTGTAGAAACAAGCTGTGCAATGGACAATCCAGAAGCTTGAATTTTTACTTTAAGGTCTGCAATGTCTTGGTCATTAACCGAAACATACGTCACCGCTGGAATCGGATCCTGCCATACCAACTCTTCTTGTGGCACTAGAGGCCCGAGGTAACGAGCCACTGGACCCATGTCACGGTGAGTCAATTTGTACCAGGCACGAGCAAACGCATCGGCAAGTTGATCTGGATTCTCATAAAAACGTTTAGAAATTGGCGCATAAATCGGATCATCACGTAATGCCAAATCCGATGTAAACATAATTGGCGCATGACGTTTAGATGAATCATGAGCATCTGGAACAGAGTTTGCTGCCGCACCACCTTTTGGAGTCCACTGCCAAGCGCCTGCTGGGCTCTTAGTTAATTCCCAATCATACTCAAACAAGTTTTCAAAGTAACCGTTGTCCCAAGCAATTGGGCTCTTCGTCCAAGCGCCTTCAAGACCACTAGAAATAGTATCGACACCTTTCCCCGTGCCCATACTATTACTCCAACCAAAACCTTGCTCAGTAATGCCTGCCGCTTCTGGATCAGCGCCAACTTGAGCGGCATCACCTGCACCATGGGCTTTACCGAAGGTATGGCCACCAGCAATCAAGGCAACGGTTTCTTCGTCGTTCATCGCCATACGTTCAAAAGTATCGCGAATATCACGGGCGGAAGCGAGCGTATCGGGCTTACCATCTGGACCTTCTGGGTTAACATAAATTAAACCCATTTGTACGGCTGCTAAAGGGTTTTCAAGTTCACGATCGCCAGTATAACGTTCATCATCTAGCCAAGTTTTCTCAGTTCCCCAATAAATGTCTTCTTCAGGCTGCCATACGTCAACACGACCACCAGCAAAACCAAACGTTTTGAAGCCCATGGATTCCAATGCACAGTTCCCCGTTAAGATCATCAAATCTGCCCAAGAGATCTTACGGCCGTATTTTTGCTTAATAGGCCAAAGCAAGCGACGCGCTTTATCTAAGTTAACATTATCTGGCCAGCTGTTTAATGGTGCAAAACGCTGAGTACCTGACGTCGCACCGCCACGACCATCAGCCGTACGATACGTACCTGCACTGTGCCAAGCCATGCGGATGAAGAATGGGCCATAATGACCGTAATCAGCCGGCCACCAATCTTGAGAGTCTGTCATCAACGCAAATAAATCTTTGCGAAGCGCTTCAAGATCTAAGCTATTAAATTCTTTGGCATAATCAAAATCTTCGCCCATTGGGTTAGATTTTGGCGAATGCTGGTGAAGAATGTTTAAGTTCAACTGATTCGGCCACCAGTCTTTGTTTGATGTACCGCGGCCAGATGATTGATTTGCACCTGCGGCACCATGATTAAAAGGACACTTACCTTCATTCGACATCTTTTCGTTAGACATAACGCTCTCTCCTACTTGCTGCTTAGAACATCTTATTTTTCAGTAACACTTCATTAACTATAGTTATAAACTTAAAAAGAGTGAGTAACTAATAAATAAAAACTAAGAAGACAATAGGCAATGACTGCCTTGGCTTTTACCTAATCAATTGTGACCATTTTTCATAATCTCGCCACAAACTCATTTGATAAAAAGCATTTACCCAAAACTGGTTCATAAGTTGCTTATAAACTAAAGGAAACCACAAATAAGTGACTTTGACTAAATCATCATGGGGAACAACTATGACGCAATCAGATTATCCATTAATTGAAGTGCCTAAAGATAAACGCCGAGGACTACTGCCAATGGCAGTGATTCTGCTTGGTTTTACCTTTTTTACCGCAACCATGTGGGCTGGAGGAACATTAGGAGCCGCGTTTTCATTTTCAGAGTTACTCTTAGTTATTTTAGTCGGTAACTTTCTGCTAGGCATTTATGCTTCTGCATTAGCATTCATTGCCTATAAAAGTGGTTTAAATAGTGTCCTAATGGGAAGGTTTTGCTTTGGTGAAATTGGCAGCAAGTTAGCAGACTTCATACTTGGCTTCACTCAAATTGGCTGGTACGCATGGGGAACAGCAACGCTTGCAATTGTGTTAGTCAAAATTACGAACATACCAGAAGCATGGCAAACGCCCTTAATGATTTTATTCGGCATGGCTTTTTGTATAACCGCCATGATTGGTTTTCGTGGCATGGATATCTTGTCCCGAGTAGCGGTTCCTGCCATGCTCATTTTTATTTTAATCAGCCTTTACACAGGATTAGTCGATGTTGGCGGTATATCCGCTTTGTTTGGCATTGAGCCAACACAAAGTTTGAGTTTCACCGCAGCTATCACCATAGTAATTGGCACCTTTGTCAGTGGTGCCACTCAAGCAACTAACTGGAGCCGATTCGCCAATAGCGGAAAAGTCGCTATTTGGGCAACCATGGGGGCCTTCTTTTTAGGCAATGGCCTGATGGTATTAACCGGAGCACTTGGTACGTTAATTTACCAGCAAGCTGATATTGTCGACGTCATGCTCGCGCAAGGCTTTATGGTACTGGCTGTGCTTATGTTGTTTCTCAATATTTGGACAACTCAAGACAATACCATTTACAACTTTGCCGTCGCCGGCTGCAATCTTCTTCGAACCGATAAGCGTCGAGTTGTGACCATCGCTGGCGCAGCCATTGGTACCGTCATGGCGGTATTTGGCATGTATAACTTTCTCATTCCTTTTCTGGTCTTGTTAGGAACATTTATCCCGCCAATTGGTGGTGTAATCATGGCTGATTTTTGCTTGCGCCATAAAGGCCAATATCCATTGCTAGCCAACGCAAACTTGCCCGCTTTTAATTGGATTGGGCTTTGCTCTTATGCCATCGCCTCAGCAGCAGCCTACACATCTCCGATGATGCCACCTATTGTTGGGGTCTTTGTCGCAATAGTGGTTTATGGCGTATTATCTTTTCTATCTCATAGACAAACCGTCACTGCATGATAGAAACCATGTGATAAATGCATTGATTATCGAGAAAATATTATTTCACCATCACAACATCGAAGAACAGGTTTCCACGCCTGCTCTGCAACACGATTGAGGTTTTTATGCACATTATTAACGCCCGTTTGCGCCAACGTTCAGAGCTATTTTCTATCTATATTGATGAAGGCCGTTTCAGCAAAATTGAGGTACAAGAAAATACATTAACAGCAGCTGATAATGCTATAGATGCTGATGGTAAACTAGTTTGCGCACCATTTGTCGAGCCACATATTCATCTTGATGCCGCCCTTACTGCTGGCGAACCAGAATGGAATCAAAGCGGTACCCTTTTCGAAGGCATTGAACGCTGGAGCCAGCGCAAGCCTATGTTGAATGAAGCCGACATTCGTCGCCGCGCACTATCGACCATAGAGTTACTGGTACAAAACGGTGTACAAGCCATTCGAACTCATGCAGACACCACTGATCCGACGTTAATAGGCGTTCGAACCCTTTGCGCTCTGCGTGATGAATTGAAAGACAAAATCGATTTACAAGTGGTTGCCTTCCCACAAGATGGCATGCTGTCTTACCCAAATGGCTTAAAGCTGATGGAAGAAGCCTTAGAAATTGGTGCCGATGTGGTCGGCGGGATTCCACACTTTGAATACACTCGTGAACTGGGTGAGAAATCCGTCAAGCTGATAATAGAACTGGCAAAAAAATACGACCGTTTGATTGATGTTCATTGTGATGAAATTGACGATCCAAACTCACGCTTCTTGGAGTTTCTGGCCTGTGAGGCTCTGTTTCATGACATGGGATCTAAAGTCACTGCAAGTCATACCACGGCCATGCACTCTTATGACAATGCCTATTGCTCGAAGCTGTTTCGTTTATTGAAAAACTCCGGTATTAGCTTTATATCCTGCCCAACCGAAAGCATTCACTTACAAGGTCGCTTTGATACTTACCCTAAACGCCGTGGCGTGACCAGAGTTAAAGAATTAAGAGAAGCTAATATCAATGTTTGCCTAGGCCAAGATTCTATCTTCGATCCTTGGTATTCACTAGGTAATGGCAAGCTGCTACGCACATTGGATTACGCCATGCACATCTGCCAGATGATGGGGTATCAAGACTACGCCAGCGCTCTAGATATGATCACAGACAACAGCGCTCGCACTATGTGTTTGCAAGGTTATGGGATAGAAGTAGGCAACGCAGCAAACTTTATCTTGTTGGAAGGGTATGACGACTACAGTGTGCTGCGTCAGCAAGGTGAAGTATTACTGTCTGTACGCCATGGTGAAATCATCATGCAACGCAAGCCGTCTCAGGTGATCACTCAACCTTGGATTACACAAGTAATAAAATAATTAGCCAGTAAAAACATAAAAATGATTGCCGATATCTAAGAGATACACCCAGTCATTTTTAATTAAAAAAGACTTTTCTAGAAAAAAGGTGAAAGACATCGCCACGCTCTCACCTTTTCTAATTTTTCGAGTTTTATTGAACACAACATAAAACTGTCACTAAAAAAGGTGTGCATTAGTTTAAAAATTGATCACTATTTTTTTGCGCTAATAAATATCCTTTCCTAGACTGTAATTAACTTACAAACTGATAAAGGATTATACATGCGTATCCATTCTATTCGGATCAAGATGATGCTCCCTATCATCTTTCTATCGATTATTTTAATCTCTCTTTTTGCCTTTATGATGCTGATGAGCAGCATACAAAAAAATAATATGAAGTTACAGGCAGAGCATTATTTTGAAGCTATTTCAGAAGTATTAAATGCTGACCGAGACATTTATCAAGCACGACTAGCACAAGAAAAAATGCTCGATGGCCAAGGGCCAAAAAATGGCAATGAGGCCGATTTTAGAGAAAACGCCCAACAAGTGTTTGATCGTTTTCAACTATATAGACAGTTCCTTGCCGATGAACCAAAAGATCTTCTCGCGCCTTTTGACTCTTTTAATACGCTTTATAACGAATGGCTAAAATCAAGCGAGAGTCTCATTGACACCTCAAAAGGCAGCGTTCAGTTTTCAGAAACAATGATAGCGTTAGATAATAAATTCCAAGTCATTCGCAATATGCTCGATGATGCGGGGGAAAAATTACGAGCGCACACCCACAATATACAAGACCAAATAAATTCCGCTGCCGAACTAAATAACTATGTAGAAGCAATTACTGAAGTATTGAATGCGGATAGAGATTTGTACCAAGCACGTTTAGCACAACAAAGAATCATTAATGGCATTGGCGATCGTACTGATAATAAAGAAGACTTCAAACTAAATTCAGCGCAAGCATTGGAAAGGTTTAGAGCATATAGAGGCTACCTTATACATGAACCTGAACTCGCAAAACCTTACAGTGAATTTGATGTACTTTTTAATGAATGGTTTGAAGGGAGTCTAGTTCATTTTGAATCTCCTGAGGCTCAAACATCTAACAAACTTCCGCAAGAAATAATAAATGCAGACGAAAAATTTGCAGCCATTCGTTCACTTTTGGACAAAGCAGGTGAAGCAGTAAGAAAGCATTCCAGAGAAATTGAAGAAATAACCAAAAAAAATATCGCACGTAATCAAGAAATCGCCATGATAGTTACGGCTATCGCCTTTATCATTTCTCTTATTTTTGGCTATATCATTCCCCTCAAAATCACTAAAAATGTAGAGAATATGGGACGTCGTATTCGAGAAATTGCAGAAGGTGACGGCGATTTAACACAAAGAATCAACTCAAGTGCTAAAGATGAGCTTGGCGATCTAGCTAAAGAATTTGACGGTTTTGTGGAACAGCTGCGATCAATTATTAGCAATATACATAAACAATCATCCGCCCTTGGCAGTATGACAACGGAGTTAAAAAACGCCTCCGAAACCACAAACAATATTACTCATGCTCTAGTGAATGCATCGTCATCTATGATTAATGCAGGACAAGAGATGAATCTATCAAACCAACAAATGGCAGAAGTGGCAAAAGAGACAGAAACAGAAGCTACCGCTTCAAGTAAATTAACTGCACAAGGTATTCAAGCGGTAAATACATCACACAAAGCTATTTCGAGCTTAATCAGCAATATTGAAGAGTCATTAAAACGAGCTGAAGAGTTAGAAAGAAGCTCAGAGAATATCTCGTCAGTTCTTGAGGTCATTAGGAATATTGCCGAGCAGACCAATTTACTCGCCCTAAACGCAGCCATAGAAGCCGCTCGTGCTGGTGAGCAAGGACGAGGATTTGCCGTCGTCGCTGATGAGGTGAGAACATTAGCAACTCGGACTCAAAACAGTACGGATGAAATAGAGACGATCATCGAACAACTCAAACTAAATGTTAAAGAGTCCTCGATTTCCACTCAAAATAGCCGTGATAATGCCGACAACACAGCGTCAAATTTTGATAGCGTTATCAACATCTTTGACTCCCTCAACTATTCATTCGAAAAAGTACAAAAAATGGCATCAAAAACGGCCAAAGCGACACTTGCACAAGCCACCCTGTCAGATGGTATAAATCAAAGCCTGATAGAGTTGAAAGAACAAACCGATGGCGTGAAAGACGTCTCAAACCTAATAAACAAACAGTCCACACAAATAACAAATTTGTATAAAACACTAAATAATGAAGTAGGAAACTTTAAAATCTAGTGTTACTAGAGATAGAGATTAGTAAAAGATAAAATGAAGTAAAAATAGCGTCTTGCTCTTTAACACCTGCAGTTAAAGAGCAAGACAGTTAATTATTTATTCTCTATAGGACAGTTTTCCATACCAACACGATACGTTGACACGGCTCCCATCCCCGCAAATTTACGGAAAGCGTTAAATGCATCATAGCTAGGCTTATAGCTAACGGTATAATTCATGTTTACTTGTGAGCCATAATTACCACAGCAATTAGGGCTAAAAGACGCATCTTGGCTAATGACTTGAAAATCTTCTAGATTATTCTTTTTGCCAAAAGCAATAAGCTCGTCTGTTTTTGCTTTATATATCGCCCCAACATCTATGTCGCTATTAGGCGGAAGATTTTCCATGTAAGAAAAAGACGTTATATCTTTGATTTCACAAACCGGCGCTTCTGTGGTTTCTTCAGCGATTAGCAAGCTGGAAGAAAATATGGCAGGCGCTGCAACAAACAGCATAGGTACAAAAAATTTCATCACGACATCCTATGTAATTAAAAATATATCCAAGAGGCACAGCAATTTTACCATACCATCATCAATTTCCGTTGTTAACCTACATAATATAGGTTAAATCAAGATGGTTTACTGAGAGCTACTATTGATAAACAGATTTAGTTGGTAGCTCATTCTGCGCTTAAAGAATTATCAGCTTTTTGCGCACTCTCTGATTTTTGAGAAGAAGTAGAAAAACTCATATTTTCTTTGTTTGGGACACTAGCTAAGTCTCGAATATTTTTCTGTGTTGTGATCACAGCAAATAAAGATAGAGCAAATGCCATACAATAAAAGCCTTTTTCACTTAGCTGCATTTGAGCATTAAACAAACCTACAATTAACAAGACAATTCCAGCTAAAAAAGCCACCCAACATATACTAGAAAAAATGCCCGTGACAGGGATTCCTTCTTCTTTATCCCGCACTGTCTTTTGCAAAGTGACAGCAGCAAACATGGATAACAAAAAAACAGCTAGATAATAGCCTTTTTCATTAAATTCAAGCGCTGCGTTCCACAATCCAATTAAATAACCTAAAACCCCAATAGCCATTGCAGCCCATGTTGCAAAGATATAAGCCGTAGTCGGCTGATTAATTTTTTGTTCTGCTGAATTCATTTTTGTCATGATCCTTAAAGTCCATTCATTATTTGTCTTCCCTAAAGGGATTTCGCCTCACCAATTTTACACTAAACATATTTAATGTTTATCAACAATGATCAAATTTTCCGCTTTACCATTGGCGAAAGCCACAACATTTTCAAAAGCAATTTTGAAGTAAAGCTCGTAGCTAGACTTTTCTACATAACCAATATGCGGCGTACACAATACATTTGGCAAAGATAGTAAAGGCTCATTATTAGTATTCGCAGGTTCCGTTTCGAATACATCAACAGCCGCTCGTTTACTTGGATTTGAAGACATCTCACTATACAAGGCACCACTTTCGAGCAACTCGGCACGACTAGTATTTACCAACAAAGAATCAGACTTCATCAAAGCCAAATCCGCTTGCGTCACAATAGCTTTGGTGGCGTCATTGAGTCGCAAATGCAAAGTGATAATATCGGCAGTTTGAAAGAACTCCGCTTTCGATTGTGCTGCTGAAAATCCATGTTCTTGTGCCAATGATCTGGAACTTTCACTTCCCCAAACCATCACCTTCATACCAAAGGCTTTGGCATATTGCGCGATACGTTGACCGATTTTGCCGTATCCCCAAATTCCCAAAACAGATCCGTTTAATACTCGACCTAACCCTAGAGCCCCAGACTGTTGCCATTGACCTTGTGAAAATTGCGCTACATACTCGGGAATATGTCGACTCGCCGACATAATCAAACCCCAGCATAATTCAGATGGCGCAACCGGAGAGCCAACGCCTTCTGCCACGGCAACACCGTATTTATGGCAAAGCTTGGCATCAATATGATTACTGATTTTTCCTGTCTGGCTAATCAGTTTTAAATTAGGCAAATTATCGAGTAATTCTTCCGAAATAACGGTACGTTCACGTATCAAAACAAGCGCATCAAAATCCTTTAGATTGGTGACTAAATCTTCAGTATTTGTAAAACTCTCATTAAATACATGTACATCATGGCCTTGTAAAACATTGAAGCATGCAAGGTCTTTAACACTATTTTGATAGTCATCTAATATTGCTATTTTCACGAAACAATCCTCGTTTACTCATCTGTTATCGCTTAGTTAATGCTACTTATCATCGTCCAAGATTGTACAAAACACCAGAGCAAAAAAAGCCCCGCACATGGCGGGGCTAAAGACAGAGATTACATTTTGCTGTTCTAAAGCAAGGAGGCACATAACTTCATGTGCTTAATTGAACCCTATTCACGACGTCATGAACACATTAGTCGTGCATTTACACACGCTCAAATACCGTCGCTATACCCTGCCCCATACCAATACACATGGTCGCTAGGCCAACGGTCGCGTCTTTTTCACGCATCACATTTAACAAGGTTGTTGAAATACGCGTACCAGAACAGCCAAGTGGATGACCAAGGGCAATCGCACCACCATTCAAGTTCACTTTATCGTCAACAAAATCCAGCAAACCAAGATCTTTTAGTACTGGAATAGACTGAGCTGCGAAGGCTTCGTTTAGTTCGACAATATCAATATCGGCGATAGTCAAACCAGCACGTTTTAGGGCTTTCTTCGTAGCAGGCACTGGACCGTAACCCATAATCGCTGGATCACAGCCGGCAACGGCCATGCTGCGTACTTTAGCAATAGGCGTTAAACCTAATTCTTCGGCTTTTTTCGCAGACATCATCAACATAGCGGATGCGCCGTCAGACAAAGCAGAAGATGTACCTGCGGTCACTGTACCGACCTTCGGCATAAACACTGGGGCTAACTTAGCTAACGATTCCATAGAGGTTTCTGGACGAATCACTTCATCCACTTCCACTAGGATCTTGTTGCCATCCGCATCGTGGCCTTCGATGGAAACAATTTCGTTATTGAAACGACCTTGCAACGTCGCTTCATGAGCTAGACGATGTGAACGTACTGCAAAGGCATCTTGTGCTTCACGACTAACGCCGTGCATTTTGCCTAGCATTTCTGCAGTAACGCCCATCATCATGGAGGCTTTCGCCATATGTTTTGAGAGCGCAGGGTTTACATCCACCCCGTGCATCATGCCAACGTGACCCATATGTTCAACACCACCGACGACAAACACATCACCTTGTCCCGTCATGATAGCTTGAGCTGCCGTATGAATCGCGGACATAGACGAACCACAAAGACGGTTCACGGTTTGTGCCGCACAAGTGATCGGCAAACCAGCCAACAAAGACACAGCTCGCGCCATGTTAAAACCTTGCTCTAAGGTTTGGTTAACACAACCCCAGATTAAGTCTTCTACGTCTTTCTGATCGACATTTGGATTACGTTTGAACAATGCTTTTACCAGCGCTGCAGATAAGTTTTCTGCTCGCACATTACGAAATACGCCATTTTTTGTTTTACCCATTGGTGAGCGAACAGCGTCGATAATAACGACATCATTTGGATTCAGTTTCATGGAGATTCTCCTCTAGCCTATGGGAAATTATGCGCCGTAAAAAGTGTCGTTGTTCTTCGCCATTTCACGCATTTTTGCGGTTGGCTCGTACAACTTACCTAAGTGGCTGTATTTGTCTGCAAGGTCACAAAAGGCCTGCAGTCCCATTTGGTCTAAGTAGTGCAGAGCACCGCCAAGATATGGAGGGAAACCAATACCGTAAATCAACCCCATGTCCGCTTCTGCCGCCGATGCCACGATATTTTCTTCAAGGCAACGTACTGTTTCAATACAAAGTGGAATCATCATGCGTGCCACTATGTCGTCTTCGCTCAATTCAGATTTGGATACAACTATGGAAGAAAGCAAAACATCGATTTCTTCATTAAATATTTTCTTTGGTTTACCTTTACGATCTGGCTCGTAGGTATAAAAACCTTTACCGTTTTTCTGACCAAAGCGCTCCAACTCGAATAAACAATCTACTGCGTTTGTGCCTTCATGCTTCATACGATCTGGGAAGCCTTCTGCCATGACCTGATCCGCATGATAAGCCGTGTCGATACCAACCACGTCAAGTAAATAAGCTGGCCCCATTGGCCAACCAAATTTCTCCATGGTTTTATCTACCACTTGGAAATCCGCACCCTCTTGCATCATCAAGGAGAAACCAGCGAAGTAAGGGAACAACACACGGTTCACAAGGAATCCTGGGCAGTCATTTACCACAACAGGTGTTTTACCCATGGCTTGAGCATAAGCAACCGTTTTGGCGATTGCTGCATCGCTAGTTTTTTCACCGCGGATAACCTCTACCAACGGCATACGATGCACTGGGTTAAAGAAGTGCATACCACAGAAATTTTCTGGGCGTTTTAGATCTTTTGCCAATTCAGTAATAGAAATCGTTGACGTGTTAGACGTCAGAATGGCGTCGTCGGCTATCTTAGTTTCTACTTCCGCCAAAACAGACTTTTTGATTTTAACGTTTTCAACTACCGCTTCGACTACTAGATCAACATGTTCGAATTCGCCATAACTCAGGGCAGGAATAATCGCGTTCATGGCTTTAAAGGCTTTTTCGGTTGTTAAACGCCCGCGCTCTACTTGACCGTTGAATAGCTTATTCGCTTCACTCAAACCTAACTCTAGGGCTTCAGGACGAATATCTTTCATGATAATTGGCGTGCCTTTTGACGCAGACTGATAAGCAACACCGCCACCCATAATACCTGCACCCAATACCGCTGCTTGTTTAACTGGCGTCGCATTTTTAGCGTATCTGCCTGCGGTTTTCTTAATCTGTTGGTCACTTAAGAATAAGTTCACCAAGGATTTAGCAACAGGACCTTTAGCAAGTTTAATAAAACCTTTGATTTCGGTATCAAGGGCTTTTTCCATGTCTTGGCTGATGCCTTTCTCAATGGTTTTAATTGCAGCCATAGGCGCAGGGTAATGTTTGCCAGCTTTAGCTCCAACCACACCGCGAACCGATTCGAAAACCATCATTTTTTCAATTGGAGAAAATACCATAGGCGCACGTAATTCATCACGACGAGCATGATAATCCAACTTACCATCAAGTACTTGTTGGATAAGATGACGAGCGGATTCATTCACTTTTTCAGCAGGAACGACCGCATCAACAGCGCCGTCTTTAAAAGCATCTTCACTGCGTTTCTGAGCACCACCACAAATCCACTCACAGGCATTATCTGCACCGATTAGACGAGGTAAACGAACAGTACCGCCCCATCCTGGGTAAATACCCAATTGAGTTTCTGGTAAACCGATTTTCGCAGTGCTTGCCATAACACGGTAATCACAAGCCAATGCCAGTTCCATGCCACCACCAAGAGCGATACCATTAATAGCTGCTACAGTTGGACAGCAAAGATTTGAAATGTCGTTGAAGATACTGTGAGCATGACGCAATTTATCCTCTAAATCGTCATCTTCAAGTTTGAACCAAGTGGTAAATTCGGTGATGTCCGCACCGACGACAAAAACATCTTTTGCGCTGGCAAAGATAACACCTTGCAGGTCGTCAATGTGTTTTAGCGCAGTAACGGCTTCGGCCAATTCATTCAAGGTAAGACTATTGAATTTATTGACCGATTCACCGACCAAATCCAGAGTGACGGTTGCCACGCCGGCATCATCGACTGCAACCTTGACTGCTTGTCCTTCGAAAATCATGCTGGTCTCCAATTATTTTTATTTTGATAGCGGCAAAACTATCTTTCACCGCTATCCGGTATTTAAAAGCTGTTTGAGCTTTGTCAAAAGCTCAAACAGGCGACTTTCTATAAAAAATTACAGGCTTTTTTCTAGCTCTGGCACGGCATCAAACAAATCAGCCACTAAACCATAATCGGCTACTTGAAAGATTGGCGCGTCTTCATCTTTGTTAATTGCAACAATTACCTTAGAGTCTTTCATACCAGCCAAATGCTGGATGGCACCGGAAATGCCAACCGCGATGTAAAGATCTGGCGCAACGGTTTTACCTGTTTGACCCACTTGTAAATCATTTGGTACAAAACCTGCATCCACTGCGGCACGGGAAGCACCAATGGCAGCGCCTAGTTTGTCTGCAACACCTTCTAGTAATTTGAAGTTCTCGCCATTGCCCATGCCTCGACCACCAGAAATAATCACACTGGCTGCTGTCAATTCAGGACGGTCAGACTCGGCTAATTGCTCTTTCACAAAACGGCTACGATCTGAAGTAATAACTTGAGAAAGCACTTGGCGCTCGGCATTTCCACCAGAGCTTGCAGCGGCATCAAAACCCGTTGTACGAATAGTTAGCACTTTTACCGCGTCCGTTGTTTTTACCTTCGCAATGGCATTGCCTGCATAGATTGGGCGTACAAAGGTGTCCGCTGCTTCGACTTTGATCACATCGGATAACTGAGCCACATTTAATAGCGCTGCTACACGCGGCAAGGTATTTTTACCCGTCGTCGTTGCTGGCGCTAAAATGTGTTCGTAGTCGCTAGCGACTTCAACCACCAATTTAGAAACATTTTCTGCCAACTGATGCTCATAAGCGGCATTGTCAGCGACCAATACCTTGGTGACGCCAGCCACTTGTGAAGCCTGCTCGACGACGGTTTGGCATTCAAAACCGACAACCAATACATGAACATCAGCATCAATTTGTGTTGCTGCGGTCACTGTGTTTAAGGTCGCAGGCTTTAGAGATTTGTTATCGTGTTCTGCAATGATTAAAACGCTCATGACACCACCTTCGCTTCATTTTTAAGTTTGTCTACTAACTCAGCAACAGAGCCAACTTTAATACCACCAGCGCGTTGTGGCGGCGGCGTAACAGATACGATGCTGACTTTAGACCCAACTTCCACGCCGAGATCGGCAGGTGTTTTTACATCCAATGGTTTTTTCTTCGCTTTCATAATATTAGGCAGAGACGCAAAGCGAGGCTCGTTTAGACGAAGATCTGTGGTAACAACCGCAGGTAGCGTAATCGCCAAGGTTTGCAAACCACCATCAATTTCACGAGTTACTTTTATTTCATGGGAAGTTTGTGCTTCACCGTTTTCAATAACAACCTCAGACGCGAACGTCGCTTGAGGATAATCCAGTAATGCAGCAACCATTTGACCCGTCTGATTATTATCAGAATCAATCGCTTGCTTACCCATAATCACCAAATCAGCGGCTTCATCTTGAGCAACTTTGGCGATAAGTTTGGCGACAGATAAAGAATCTAAACCATCTTCTGTTTCAACTTGAATAGCGCGGTCTGCACCTAATGCCATTGCGGTACGCAAGGTCTCCTGACAAGACTTTGAGCCAACAGAGACCACCACAACTTCAGATGCCACACCTTTTTCTTTTAAACGAATAGCTTCCTCCACTGCGATTTCACAGAAAGGGTTCATGGACATTTTTACATTGGTAAGATCGACCGCAGTATGGTCGGCTTTGACTCGAACTTTGACGTTGTAGTCTATGACTCGTTTTACAGATACTAAGATTTTCATAAGCCCCTCGTATTTATTATTAAGTTCTGTTTCATACATTCAGTCCAGATTTTCACCAGATTGGTAGCATGCAAATATTCCCTATCAATAGAACTCTTTACTTACCCTCTATAGTAGTTTGGGAATGGTTTTCATCAATAACAAAAAAGCGCCAGTTAACTGACAAAAATATTCAAGCCTGATCAAGATACGCTTTATTCATGAAGAAAAGAACACACCTCAAGCTTTGATTAGAATCAGTTTAGTACGTTGCAATGAAATTAAATGGTGAAAATATGGATTAAATAAAGAATTGACGAGTTCAGTAAGCGCAATAATCTACTGTTTCAGTGTAGAGATCTCAATGCATGTCAGAAACAAAAAAGCCCCACTGAAACAGTGGAGCTTTAAAGTAGCTTTATTTGCCAAATAACACTATTTTTTATTACGCGACAAAAATGCTGTAAAAGCTTGATGAGCTTCTGTTGAGCGCAAACGATCTTTGAAAATCCGTCCCTCTCGCATTAACGCCATTTGAACATCATCCTGACCTCGATATTTCAATAGATCCTTACTTAATGCCACAGCCTCAACAGGCAATGCCGCTGTTTTTTCAGCATAAAACAACGCCATTTTATAAGCCTCACCCTCTTCACATAAGTGATTTATCAGTCCAAGTTCATAGGCTTGTTCCGCGCTAACAATGTCGCCTAACACTAATATTTCAAAGGCTTTTTGATGACCAACTAACTGAGGTAATAGATGACTCGACGCGGCCTCGGGCACCAATCCTAATTGTACAAAGGGAAATTGTAAGCGAGCGGCACGTGAGGAAAGAACCAAATCACAATGAAGCAGCATAGTTGCGCCAACACCAACGGCTCGACCTTCTACACCTGCAATAAGAGGCTTTTTAAAACTACTTAATACTTGCAAGAAAGCCATAATAGCTTCCATTTTCTCTGGTGTTTGAGCTATCTGAACAAACTCATTAATATCATTGCCCGACGAAAAATCATTCCCCGCTCCGTGAATTAACGTCACTTTTATATCAGGGTTAAGTTCCGCGCTACGCAAGGAATTAGTTAATGCTTGATACATATCTAATGTAATCGCGTTCTTTTTTTCGACTCTATTTAGGCACAAAATCTGCACACCAGACTCAATGCTTTCAGTAACAAAATCACTCATTACTGATTCTCCTCTGATGGTAGTTTAAGTACCTGTTCATCAACCAACTTACGAACCATTGGGCCGTCTTCAGACCAACCATGACAACTATTAATCAGCTTAGTCAGTGCAGCAGGGACATGTTTCGGATATTTTTTTCCTAACGGTCCCCACATAGTCTGAAAAGCAGTCGTAGCAATGACTGGGAAAAGCTCCAAAACATGAGTACAACCTACTTTGCCGCTAAAAGTTTCCTTTAACCAACGATTCCAACCTGACTCAATGCGAGTACCTTTTAGAATCGAGAAACTAGGCGCAGCACCACCACAACTAGGAAAAGGATAGGAATCCATAGAAACCGACACTTCTTTAATTAAAAAGGTGTCGTCTAGTGTTAAGCAAACACGAATATCATGAAAAGGACTGCCTTCCGGCACCAAGCTGCCATCAAACTCACGATTAACATCATAAGCCTTAAGGTCTTGCATGGTAGCCTCTATATCCCAGAAGCCATCCTCACGCAAAAAACCATAGGATTCTATGCAACGTCGGTGCATTAGATTACGCTTAATCTGTGCCATTACCGCTCTCCCAATACGTCAAAAGGCTTTTAAAACAAGCTTTATGCCTGCTCTTGTTCGCGCAACGCACGACGCAAGACTTTCCCCACATTGGTCTTTGGCAGTTCTTTGCGAATTTCAACAAATTTAGGAACCTTGTAAGCCGCAAGATTTTCTTTGCAGTACAAGCGCAAGGCTTTTTCATCAAGTGTGTCAACGTTCGCTCTTAAAACGACAAAGGCTTTTACTGACTCACCCGTTTTGTCATCAGGCACACCAATAGCAGCTGATTCCAAAATTGATGGATGAGAAGAAAGGCAATCTTCCACTTCCGTTGGATACACATTGAAGCCAGATACAATGATCATATCTTTCGCACGATCGACGATTTGTAAATAACCATCAGGGTGCTGCATAGCAATATCACCTGTAATTAAAAAACCATCTTCTGTCATCACTTCTCGGGTCGCTTCTTCACGATTCCAATAACCCTTCATCACCTGAGGGCCGCGCACACAAAGCATCCCCGCTTCACCTTGTGGCAAAGCTTCACCATCACGTCCTTGGATCTTAATGTCAGTTTCCGCTACAGGAAGACCAATTGTACCAATACGCTCTTTACCAATTGGATTAAAAGACACAACAGGTGATGTTTCGGTTAAACCATAACCCTCGACTATTTTACAACCAGTAACTCTCTCCCACTCGTCTGCAGCAGCGTGAGTTAGAGGCATACCACCAGAACAGGTTAGTTTAAGCGTAGAAAAATCGAGTGCTTTGAATTCAGCTTTGTTACACAAGCCCACGAATAAAGTGTTCAATCCGACAAAGCCTGTAAATGGCCATTTCTTCAGTTCTTTAACAAAGCCAGGTAAATCTCGAGGATTAGGAATTAATACTGTATGAGCGCCGCGCTCTAATAACGTCAGACCATGAATTAGAAAAGCATAGATATGATAAAGCGGCAGCGGAGCAATATAGACTTCATTCTGATCATCAATAATAGAATGCAATCTCGAGCTTAACTGATACATATTGGCAATCAAATTAGCATTCGTCAGCATCGCCCCTTTCGCAACACCTGTTGTGCCGCCAGTATATTGCAGCACCACAATTTGTTCAGGCTTACCTTCGACTTTAGTTACCCGCTTACCTTTACCTTTGACCAACACATCATTTAGCGTCAAAGCTCCCGTAATATGGTAAGCAGGCACCATTTTCTTCACATACTTAACAACGGAGTTCACTAGCAAGCGTTTTAATGGAGAGTGAAAATCAGCAATTTCAGTAATAATGACGTGTTTTATTGACGTTTTAGCCAATATTTTTTCGACGTTATGCGCCATGTTCGCAAACACGACCAAAGCTTTTGCACCCGAATCGTTAAATTGATGTTGAAGCTCTTTTGGCGTGTAAAGTGGATTGGTATTGACAACAATCAAGCCGGCTTTCATAGCACCGAATAGCACGACAGGATATTGAATAACATTAGGTAGTTGTACCGCAATCCGATCACCGGGCAATAAATCTGTTTCGTGCTGAAGATAGGCCGCAAACTGATCAGATTTCTCATTTAGTTCTCGATACGTCAATGTTCTGCCAACACTCGTAAAAGCAGGTCTATCGGCAAATTTTTTCGCAGCCAATGCCAAAACATCTGTTAAGGATTGGTAACCATGTGGATTAAGCGATTCTGGTAAATAGCTGCCTGGCGCTTTTCCAGTGCTTACATTGCTATGAGCAGAAGTGTCCATTGTCATAATAAGCTCCATTTGTTTTTTTTATTTAGGAGAATGCGAGACTCTTTCACGATTAAACCAACTAAGCCAAGTCGCTCTTAACAAAGTATTGGCGAGTACAGTATCGTGTAAAATCTCAGTACAAAAGCTCAACTGCATACATTGCAGTTGAGCTTTAGAGCTATAAAATCGCTAAAAGATCCCCTATTAAGGGAAAATTTGCGTCAATTTTGTCGCCAGCATAATATCACCATCGGCACGGATTTTTCCCTGCATAAAAGCAGCCATACCATCTAGCTCACCACTCATGACATCTTTCAAGGTATTTAAATCCATACTAAGAGTCACGGTTGGGTCATCATGCTCACCTTCTCCCATATCACATTTTCCATCAGATATACTTAAGTAATAACTGTCAGCATCATCTAAGTCAAATTGAAATACAGCCTCCATATCATCAGCTTCGTCAGCATCGAAACGATTTAACATGGATTCAAAAACACCTCTTGCTTCACTCATATCACCAACCCCTTCAATCTTTTAAAACTTTATTTACTATGCACAGAATAACAACATGCAAAGACACTTATTCGTTATGTTGACTACGCATTAAGAAATAAGAAATTATCTTCATCCATCGCTAATAAATTATCAGCACCGGACAACATAGCTTCTACATGGGCACGAGTACGTGGTAATAAACGCTCATAATAAAACGTTGCCGTTTGTAGTTTGGCAGTATAAAAACCAACTTCATCTGTGCCTTCATCTAGTTTTGTCTGTGCTGTTACGGCCATGCGAGCCCAGAAATACGCTAAGACGACATAACCAGAGAACATCAAATAATCCACAGATGCAGCACCTACTTCATCTTTGTTACGCATGGCTTTCATGCCGATTTTCATCGTTACATCGCCCCACTCGCCGTTCAATTTATCCAGTGCAGTGATATAAGATTTTAAGCGCTTATCGCCTTTGTGCTCTTTACAGAATTTATGAATGATTTTTGTGAAACGACGTAATGTTGCACCTTGAGTCATTAGTACTTTTCGACCTAATAAGTCCAACGCCTGTATGCCGGTCGTCCCTTCATACAACATAGCAATACGACAATCACGTACGTTTTGCTCCATGCCCCATTCAGCGATAAAGCCATGACCACCAAACACTTGTAAGCCATGGTTAGCAGATTCAAAACCGGTTTCAGTTAGAAACGCTTTAGCAATCGGAGTCAATAATGACATTAATTCATCAGCTTCTTCTTTCTCTTCTTTAGAGCCCTTCTTAGTGATATCCACCAGTTTAGAACAATAATGAATCAAGGCTCGACCACCTTCAGCAAAGGCTTTTTGCGTTAGCAACATGCGACGAACATCAGGGTGAACAATAATTGGATCCGCTGCTTTTTCTGGTGCTTTAGGCCCAGACAAAGCACGCATTTGCAAACGGTCTTTCGCGTAAGCAACCGAGTTTTGTAATGCCCATTCAGCATGAGCCAAACCTTGCAATGCTGTACCAAGACGAGCGGTGTTCATAAAAGTAAACATACAATTTAAACCACGGTTTGGTTCACCAATAAGAAAACCTTTCGCGCCATCAAAGTTCATTACGCAAGTCGCGTTTCCGTGGATACCCATTTTGTGTTCAATAGAACCACAAGAAACGTGATTGCGATCTGCCATTTCACCAGCATCATCAACATTATGTTTCGGCACAATAAACAGTGAAATACCTTTGGTACCAGCTGGTGCATCAGGTAGACGAGCCAATACGATATGGACAATATTGTCAGCCATATCATGTTCACCAGCGGAGATGAAGATTTTAGTACCAGTAATGGCATAACTGCCATCAGCTTGCGGCTCTGCTTTGGTTTTCAACATACCAAGGTCTGTACCACAGTGAGGTTCAGTTAGGCACATAGTGCCTGTCCATTCACCAGACACAAGCTTTGTTAGATAGGTTTGTTTTTGTTCATCTGTGCCGTGTAGCTCGATGGTATTCATCGCGCCGTGACTTAAGCCTGGGTACATACCCCATGACCAGTTTGATGTGGCGATCATTTCCGTTACCATCATACCAAGAGAGTCTGGTAAGCCCTGTCCACCCACTTCTTCAGGATGAGACAACGAAGGCCAACCGCCTTCAACATATTGCTGGTAAGCTTCTTTAAAACCGTCTGGGGTTGTTACTACACCGTCTTTAAATTGACAACCTTGCTGATCACCAACACGGTTTAGAGGAGAAAGAACACGCTCAGCAAACTTAGCACCCTCTTCCAGAATCGCCGCCACCATATCAGGCGTTGCTTCTTCAGCACCTAGCAAATTAGCGTAGTGTCCGTGAAAATCGAGAACTTCTTCAGTGACGAATTTGATGTCGCGCAATGGCGCTTTATATTCAGGCATGGCCTATGACCTCTTATTGTTTTTGTCCATCAGTTCCAATAGGAACCTCTTATACTAGAAAGGTTCCTCTATCAGAGGCTTTCTCTCAATAACAAAAGGTGCCAAAGTTAATGACAAAATAGACCAAGCATAAGATTTTGCCAGTTAAACAAAGAGAATTAAGTAAAAATAAGCAAGCACAAAGCTAGCAAATATAACCAGCTCGATCTGAATTAAAGTAATCCAGCACAGCTCTTATGAGCAAATTCCAGCCAATCACCCTCGATTCCACCGATGATTTCCAATCGACTACCTTCGTACCATGATGATGTTGTGATCACAACTTCCCCTCGTGCCACATTCACAAATAACGCCTCGGTTGAGTTGATAACAAACACACCTTTGATACGATAAACACCATTAAGCTTAGACATATTTTGAATGATTGATGCCACTTTCTCTTTATCAAACTCATCAAGACTAGGCCAGCGCCAGCCGACAACCTGCATGGCATTTTGACGTTTATGATAGCTCCAACGTTCGTTTTGAATCTGTGTTTCTATATCATGAGTAGGTTCAGGATATTGGTGATGGTGAGAAGAATGATTCGAATCATTTTCAGAGACATTAAAAGTGTTTAATGAATCCATTAAACCAATGTCTAACGAGTCTACACTCAAGGTCATAGGATCGGAGATAAAAAGTACTGGTTTTGATTTCTCTGAAGTAAACCTGCCAAAATGGGACTCTAATAGAGCCATATCTTCTTGATGATAACGATCAACATGACTAAATACTATGCCGTCAGCAGACTCAATTTGGTCATTAAAAATATCATGCTTGGTATAACGCTCGTCTTTGAGATTGCGAGCATCTAATACACAAAATGCCCCAGTCAACAGTAATACATCTTTATAAGAAGCACTGCGCAACTTTTGCATAATCTGTTTCGGATGGCCAAGCCCAGACGGCTCAATAAAAATACGATCAGGATTGTATCGACGAATTAATTGGTTCAGTCCTTGCTGAAAAGCGGCAGATGTCGTGCAACAAACACAGCCGCCAGGCACTTCACTAATTGCCACACCTAAATCCGCATAAAACGCACTATCAAGACCAATATCACCAAACTCATTAACCAACACTGCCCAGCGTTCATTAGAAGGGGATTGTTCAAGTAACTGACGAATCAGAGTTGTTTTCCCTGCACCTAAAAAGCCTGTCACCACAGTGACCTTTATACCCTGATAACGCATAACGAGAATATCTCAAAATGTATAAGCAAATATGATGCTTGTTGTGCCATCTGTATTTTTTTTATCGTCCAACACTTGACTATTATGGGTAAGACTATAAGCGGCTTTCATACTAAGGTTATCCCTCAGCTGTACACTAATAGATGTTTCAGATTTAGAACGCGTGTTTTTATCATTTTGTAATGCTGCTTCGGTACTTAGCGCCTGCTGAAACGTGGCATTAGGACTAATCGTATACTCATACTGCAACTCCACATGCACAATTGCCGTTTCATCTTCCTCACCGTCATCCGTTTGGCTAAAAGAATAACCAGGACCAACGCTGTAGTCTAAAAACGAGTCTTCATCAGCAAACACCCGGCCAGAATAACCTACAGATACGGTATTCTGATATTCATAACCACTAAAACGATCACCGGTATAAGACCCATAAACAAACACAGAGCTATCCTCACTGCTTAATTTATAATCACCTTGGGCTGACATAAATAGTTTTTGAGCTGTGGTTGTGGTTTCATCGTCCGGTGTATTCTTGCCTCTTTTATAAAGAGTATCTATCTGATATTTTGCTTTCCAAGCGACAAAATCCTGCTTTATAGTGGCTTTGGCTTTTACGGCTGTGCTTTCTGTATTACCAGTAATTGCAATGACGCCCAACTCCAACTCAGCACTTAACGGCTCTAAGGGAGCAAAAGGCTCGGCATAAACGATAGGTGCAGAACAAGCAAACATAGCGAGCACGATTCGTTTTAAGGGCTTCATTTAGATGCGTTCCTTTTATCTCATCAAACAAATTCCATGTTGGCGAACAGAGGATGTAACGAAAAAAAAGACATGCAGACAAAACACTAACGCTCGTCCCCTCTAAATCGCCATATAGGCTTAGAGACATTTTTACATTGATACCGCATTATCACAGTCAAAATTCTGTTAACTATATGCAAAGTAATAGATAAGAAAACAAAGAAGCCTTACGTTTACACTAAATACGCACTTTTACGTTATTGTTTACGTCTTTGCTCTGACGAATAAGTTCATCTCCCGCTGTTGCACGTGTAGATTTTGCCAAGCGATCATAGAGCAAAACATTCACCGATGCCGCAAGATTCATACAACCAACGGTAGGAACAAAGACGACAAAATCCGCCCTATCAACAATTTTTTGCCCTATCGTACCGTCTTCTGGTCCAAAGATGTATAAAGCCTTATCAGGATGATGAAACGCTGGTAAAGGTGTGGCTCCTTGAATCAAATCGACACACACTATTTTTGTATCAGTATCCACAGCATCAATTAAATTATCGATACCAAGACTGTCTATATTAATCAAAGGAATCGACGTGCTGACTTTCTTAGTATCTGTCGCCATTTTGACAGCGCGGTCGTAGCGGCTACCAGAATAAAAAACTTGATCCACTTGATAGCATCCAGCCGCTCTCATCACAGAACCAACATTAGATGTACTTTTAGGATTCGTTAACCCTATAGAGACACATTCATTTTCCATCAAAAATTCACTACACAAGCATTTTAAAGAACGACGATAATAACACTTTTGTGTATTTTTATAGCCATTCCTTATCTCGTTATTAACTGATCAACTGTAGCAAATAATGAGAAAAAAGGAGTACAACTTTGACAGCCCTCTTCCGCTTCCCCTCAATGTAGGTAAACTAAAAACTATAATAATGACTTATTGATTCACAAATCATTCAGGGAAACCCATGAATCTTCTTAAAAAATTTGGCCTTACCCTACTTGCGGCCGCCACATTTCAAACCCAAGCAGCCTCTGTCTGGAAAGTCACGTCAGGAACAAATACGCTCTACATTGGTGGCACTATTCATTTGCTTACACCACAAGATTACCCTTTACCAAAAGCCTATGAGAAAGCTTATCAAGCGGCCGACAAAATCATTTTTGAAACCAACATGGAAACCATCGGTAGCCCTACGTTCAAACAACAAATGCAAGCTGAGCTGTCTTATTCTGATGGCACGACCATAGATCAAGTGATCTCACCGGAAACCTGCCAATCACTCAAAATCTATTTGAATGCTCGACAAATCCCATTTACCGCCATACAACATCTTAAACCCAGCGCGCTAGCGATTTCCCTAAGCATGATTGAACTGAAACATTTAGGCTTTACCAGCGAAGGGGTGGATCAGTTTTATGCGCAAAAAGCCCAACAAGATCAAAAAACCAAAGGCTGGCTTGAGGAACCTGAAGCTCAAGTCGAAATGCTCAGTAACCTTAATAGCCAAGACAGCAATGATGTTATTAACTATACATTGTCAGACATTAAAGACATGCCAAAAACCATGAATGACCTAAGAGAAAGCTGGCGTAAAGGCGATATGGAAGCCATGGCTGACATAGAATTGAAAGATTTTAAACAAGATTACCCAGAGGTGTATCACTCACTTTTAGTGGAACGAAACGACCTTTGGATGCCTCAAATTGAAGATATGTTAAAAGACAGTGATGTCGAATTCATCATGGTTGGCGCTATGCATCTTGCAGGGCCAGACAGCATCCTTGCAAAGCTCAAAGCTGGTGGCTATGAAGTCACTCGACTATAAGTGACAAATTAACTGTATTGTAAGAGTCAAAAAACACGCAACTAATGGTAAAAACTCACGAAAACGTGCGTTTTTACCGCTTAACTACAATCCATCAATTATTTCTGACAATTTTTCTCCCCAAATCACCTCGAATTTTTTATACTTGCCGCCGAAATTATTTACTGACCAAATGATCAGTTACTAAACTTATCTCGGCGTATTGTACTGTGGGTCAATTTAAACAAATAGCCTCACCGTTAATATTCGCTGCCGTCTACTAGCAAAAGGTCCCCCTCATGCTCGAACGTTATTTCCAACTTAAAGCGCACAACACCACGGTTCGTAATGAAGTTGTTGGAGGTATTACTACCTTCTTGACGATGGCTTACATCATTTTCGTTAACCCTTCTATTCTTGCCCAAGCGGGAATGGATCAAGGCGCTGTATTTGTCGCAACTTGTCTTGCTGCTGCCATTGGTTGCTTGATTATGGGCTTGTACGCAAATTACCCCATTGCTCTTGCACCAGGCATGGGATTGAACGCTTTCTTTACCTACGGTGTAGTCTTAGGCATGGGCTACACATGGGAACAAGCACTTGGCGCGGTTTTCTTATCCGGTATTCTTTTCATCTTCATTAGTATTTTTAAAATTCGTGAATGGGTTATTAATGCTATTCCGTCTTCATTAAAGCTGGGGATCGCGGCAGGTATTGGTCTTTTCTTAGCTATGATTGCCCTACAAAATTCAGGCATCATAGTTAAAAACCCTGCGACCATGGTGTCCTTAGGCGATCTGTCTTCACCAACTGCAATTTATGGTTTGCTTGGATTTTTTGTTATCTGTGCGCTGTCGTATTTAAATATCACTGGCGCAGTAATGATCGGCATACTTTTTGTGACAGTATTGTCTATTTTATTTGGTCAAAATGAATTCAGCGGTGTTGTATCAATGCCACCATCCGTTGCTCCAACATTCCTTGCTATGGACATAGAAGGTGCTTTCCAAATAAGTATGTTAAGCGTGATTTTCGCGTTTTTCTTTGTCGATTTGTTTGATACTTCGGGCACGCTAATTGGCGTTGGCCAACGTGGTGGCTTACTGGATAAAGAAGGCAAACTACCTCGCCTTAAAAAAGCACTACTAGCGGACTCCGGCGCAACAGTAGTTGGTGCTGCACTAGGTACATCTTCTACAACAAGCTATATCGAAAGCGCTTCTGGCGTTGCCGCTGGAGGACGTACTGGCTTAACCGCCGTAGTGGTTGCGCTACTGTTTATACTAAGCCTGTTCTTTGCACCATTAGCTGGCTCTATTCCTGCTTACGCAACAGCTGGCGCACTAATGTACGTTGCTGTATTGATGACAAGCAGCCTAGCGCACGTAGATTGGGATGATATTACTGAAGCAGCACCAGTTCTGATTGCTGCTTTTACCATGCCACTTACCTACTCAATAGCAGATGGCATCGCGTTGTCTTTCATCAGCTACGCAGTTATCAAACTACTATCAGGTCAAGGCAAGCAAGTAGGCGTTGCAGTATATCTTTTAGCAGCCCTGTTTATCGCTAAATTCTTTATATTCGTCTAATTAAGATAACGAAACATCAATAAAAAACGGGAACAAAGTAACCCTTTGTTCCCGTTTTTTATCCTAACTTCCCCAAGTATTACGATCTTGGTGATTACCTGAACGTTTTTGTAGTCGTATGAAAGTATCTACTATATTATTCGCCATCAAATTTTACCTACCATATTACCAACTCGCCAAGTGAAGAAAACATGTCTGAAAACGCGCTTTATACGGACCTATCCGGCTATTACGATTTAATGTGTGCCGATATTAATTATCAAGCGCAAAGCAACAACGTACATCGACTTCATCAAATTTTCGGCAATGGCGGGAAACAACATTTAGATTTAGCTTGTGGCACTGGACCACATATTAGCTATCTTAGTCAAACAGGTTATCAATCTAGCGGTTTAGATATTAATCAGCCGATGCTAGATCTTGCCAAACTACGATGCCCTGATGCGCAATTCGAACTAGGCAATATGTGTGCATTTGATGCAGCCGAGTCTTATGACTTAATTACCTGTTTTTTATACTCAATTCATTACAGCGGCGACACTAAAAACCTAACAAGTTGCATTCAAAGCGTACACAAATCGCTCAGTGCGGGTGGTGTTTTTTGTTTTAACTCGGTAGACAAAAACCACATTAATAATACGCTTTCTGCGAAACACAGCGTCATTCACGACAATAGCGAGTTCTCGTTTGGTTCTTCTTGGTATTACTGTGGAGAGGGAGAAAAACAAACACTAAAGCTGAGCATTGAAAAAACAACTGCACTACAAACTCAACTTTGGACAGACGAACACCCTATGGTTGCATTAAGCTTTAACGAGTTACAAGTGCTATTAATGCCGTATTTTGACGTTCATATTTTTGAACATGAGCACGACAAAATCATACCTTGGGACAAGCTATCTGGTAATGCTATTTTTTTATGTGTCAAAAAATAAAGAAGACTTAATGGCTTAAACTCACGACTCTGTCATCGAGCGATATTTTAGAATCAAAGCAATAATTTCATGGTCGCTAACGGAAGAGGATAAAGACTCATTGATAGAGCGTCGTTGCGGCAAACGGATATTAAATTTGCTTTTTAATAATCCAACCACCTGCGAGTCTGAATTAGGATCGAATGCCTGACTTGCAAAAATGCAAATCCGCTGTAGTACGAATTCTTTGGCTGTATTAATCATGTATTACCTATGGTTTTAGAGAAAAACGACAAGGCTTTTCTCTTTTTAAAACGAGTCTAAACAAATAGACCGAGCGCTTACTAGCAAATTTCGTATTCAAATAAAGTATAAAAAGGCAAGGTGGCGAGAGAAAAACACTCTCTGCGTTACTCTGTACTTTTAGGGAAATCTTTGGGGAAAGCGATTAACCGACTGCATAATAAGAACGATGAGGTTCTAATATGAGCTGAATTAATCGCTTTGTCTACTAATAAACAAAGATTTAAACATATTATGACTCAGCTAATAACGGTAAAGTGACTTCCACCAGCAATCCACCTAATGTACTTCGAGCTGCTCTGATCGTACCATTATGTTGACGAATGGCGTTTTCAGCAATGGCTAAGCCCAATCCTGCGCCACCACTGTGTCGATCTCGAGCGGTCGAAACACGATAAAAAGGCCTAAAGATAGAATCAAACTCATCGTCAGGCACACCTTCACCATCATCTTCCACTCGAATACTCAAAGTATCTACATTCACGTCCAGCGAAACCTTTATCTGCTCTTTACCATAGTGAATAGCATTGCGAACAATATTTTCCAAAGCGCTCATTAATAACTGCGGATGACAATTAACCATTCGATTAGGAACATCCGAAGACAGTAAAGTCTTACCAACCTGCTCAGCCTCAAACTGGCTATCAGCCAACAGAGCATCACACAAACTCGCAAGCGGCTGAGCTTCGCGATTCAAATGACTGTCCACTTGAACACTCGACAGTTCAAGCAACTTAGCGATCATCTGCTCAAGCCGCTGAGCTTCGGTATCAATACGTGTCAAATCTGCACTGTCGCCTAACTTTCGTTTCGCCAAAGCTTGCGCCATTCTTAGTCGCGTCAAAGGTGAGCGTAACTCATGAGAGATATCCGACAACAAGCGTTGCTGACGCGAAATCATTAAGTTAACGGCCGTCACCATCTGATTAAAACTAGCCCCTGCTTGGCGAAACTCCGACGTGCCTTTTTCAAGCTCTGGGTCAATTTCAAACACCCCTTTTGCTACACGCTGGGCAGCCAGCTCTAGACGACGAGCAGGTTGACTCAATGCCCACGCCAACCAAAGCAGTAATGGTGTACTGACTAACATCACTGCCAACAACAAGCGAAATGGATGATCAAATAATTGTATTAAGAAGTGCGGCGGCTCACTCCAGCGAGCGCCAATGTAGAGAAAGTAATCTTTTCTTGCCAACCGAACAGGAAAAGGCCCAGAAATCATCGTCTTACCATATAATTTTTGCTGGGGGCTAAGAGGATTATCAATGCTTGTCACAAAGTTACGCAACGCCTTATAACTAAAATCTGGACGACGATCCGTCGTGATTACATTGCCATCAAGGTCTGTAATAAAAAGCCGCAGTTTATGATCATCTGGTCCGCGGTGTGACCAGCCTTCTAAATTATTTAAAACTGGTACCAAATCTTTCGAAGAAGAGAACATTTGCTCGATTCGATCTCTTATTTCCAACATCCGATCATAATGAGGAGGTGGAATATCTCGAGGCTTACGAGGGTCAAAACTAGGCAAAGCCAACACAGCCAAAATCACCAAGAACATAGTGAACCAAAAAATAGCGAAGATACGCCCGTACAAGCTGGTAATCTTTGGCAAGCGCATCAATCGCCCTCCACCAATAAATAGCCTCGCCCACGCAAGGTTTTAATTCGAGGCTTGCCATTTGGCCAATCAGGCAATTTTTTACGTAAATTCGAAACATGCATATCGATTGCTCGGTCAAACGCTGCTAAACGTTTACCTAACACATCCAAACTTAAGTCTTCTTTGGTTAAAACGGTGCCAGGGTGGAGCAAAAAATAATGCAAAAGCGCAAACTCAGTACTGGTCAAATCTAATAAATCACCATTGCAATACGCTTCTAAGCGACCTGGATAAAGCTTGATGTCTCGGTACGTCACAAAATCATTTTGTGGCTGACCTTTACTGACCTGAGTTCTACGTAAAATCGCACGAATCCTTGCCAACAACTCTCGTTCGCTAAAAGGCTTCGGCAAGTAGTCATCCGCACCAAGTTCAAGACCCACAACACGATCAATCTCATCACCTTTCGCCGTTAACATCAGAACCGGCACATCCCATTTTTCACGTAGCTGCTTCAAGGTTTCAAAGCCATTCAGTTTAGGCATCATCACATCAAGCAATATCAAATCCACACTATCATCCACCGCTTCCAAACCAGACAAGCCATCATAAGCAACAGATACAGCGCAATTTTCAAAAGACAAAACTTCTTTGAGCAAATCACTCAATTCAACATCATCATCGATTATTAAAATATGTGGCATCAACAATTCCTAAAAACGGTTTAGATAAATAACTAGCTAGAGACCTTGCAGCGATCACCAGGTAAAGCGCAACTCTCAGATAGCATTTTACGTCGAAATACAGTGCGTGATGCAGCCTTTACGATACTTTACCCAGCTGATACGCCACTTTACCTTACAACCTCTATTCTACTCCCATGCGTTCAGAACGCTGTAATTATCAACAATCTGATCCCCTAAAGTATATAAGGAATAAAATATGAAAATGGCAAAAAAACTTATCCTAGCCTCTGTTGTTTTACCACTAGTATTGAGCACTAGCGCATTTGCATTTGGCGGCAAAGACCACAAAGGTCCACAGGACGAATGTCGTCCAGGTCTAGACCGCGGCATGATGAAAGAACTGAATCTAACTGACACCCAAAAAGAACAATTCAAAACGCTTCGCCAAGCTAACAAAGAAGAAATGAAAGGGCGCTTCAATGACCAAAAAGAACAAGGCGAAAAAGCTCGCATGGCTCATTTTGATAAAGTAAACGCCCTACTTACTGCAGACAAATTTGATCCAGCCAAAGCCACTGAACTGGCACAAGAAATGTCCGATAAACAGGTTAAGCGTCAAGTAGACATGCTAAGCAAACAACACAAAATGCTTAGTATCTTAACTCCTGAGCAAAAAACCAAATTCATCGAACTACAAAAAGAGCGCATGGAAGATTGTGACGACATGCCTCGCCATCACGGCAAAGATCGCAAATAAGCCACGATCACTACAAATAGCGGATAACAAAAAAGCGATCCTAGTCTAGGATCGCTTTTTTCGTATTCAGCACAGTCGTCGTACAAAGGTCTCAATATAAATGAGTACATTTTAAAACGATCTAATTAACTGCGTTTCCAAATTCTTGCCACTGCACGATCACTACCTAAAAAGCCGACAATTTCACACACCAAGCCCATTAGTAAAAATACCATGATAGGGATGATACCGGCAGCCTCTCCTGTCATCAGAGTCATAGTCAAAGAAACGGATGCAATCACTAAACAGAGCAATCCTAATACAATCAATATGGTTCGATGGGATGATTTATAATCAAAATCTCCCTCACCAGACTCAAACATCCCCAACACTGGAGAGCAGAGCTTTCTCAAAACCTCTTTCATAAATAACGCCCTTCACCTGTATACAAAAGCCAATACCGTAAAGTTACCGTAAAATGCGTCAGATTGACAAAAATAATGCCTCAGTTCACTAAACTAATATCTACATCCGCCGCAGAATATAAAGGGGAAAGAAACGTTCCAGCGCCTTATGTGACAGATTTCCCATAAATCAAAACAAAGGATATGAACATGAAAAACATAATACTATCCGGCTTAACAGCCACAGCATGCGCTTTATCAGCAGGTGCTCAAGCAGGTCCATTCGATTATATCGATTATGGATTTGGCAAAATCGACCCAGATTCATCTTCATCATCCGATGACTATTCATCACTGTCTGGCGCCTTTCAAACATCGGCAGGCCCTTTTATTGCCCTTGAAACCACAGAATACGGCGAACTCGATGTGTTGGCTATCGGTGCTGGTGTCTATGCGCCAGTTGGCGGCCAGTCCAATGTGTTCGGTATGCTGCAATACATAAAGGCGGACTATGGTAACAACGACGAAACAGGTTTTAGAATCTCTGCGGGAGTACGAACCACTCTAACAAACCGTGTCGAGTTAGAAGGTAAAATTAAACACGACGATGTTTACTCACAAACCGATACCAGCTTTGCCGCTGCTCTTAGATACTATGTCACGCCAAACTTTTCTGTGGCTGCAAACTATGACACAGCAGAAACCAATGGCAACGACCTAAACGCCATGTTTGCGTCACTAAGACTCAATTTCTAAAGCACTCAATCAGCATAAAAAATGGGCTGACATTCAACATGTCAGCCCATTTTTTTACAACCTAAACAGATCTAACTTAGCAAACCTTTGTTAGCCAGTTATGCTTGTCTTCTGCCTTGCCCCACTGAATATCATTCAATGCTTGACGAAGTTTTAGGGCGATAGGACCTGGCTCACCAGTACCTACTTTGTACTCTTTATCGTTATGGATAAAAGTACCAACAGACGTTAATACCGCCGCTGTACCAGACAACACGGCTTCCACTTCAGGCTTAGCGGCACGCTCTAGTAACTCAGCAACCGTCAAATCACGCTCACTTACCGTCATACCTAGATCTTTCGCAAGCGTTAAGATAGAAGAACGAGTCACACCGTGAAGGAAAGATGAATCCAAACCTTTCGTGATGATCTCATTGCCATCGATCAACAAGAAGTTAGCCGCGCCAGTTTCTTGTACATCGCCATTTGGACAGAACAAAATTTGGTCTGCTTGCACTTCCGCTTTCGCCTTCATCATAGGACCCAAAGCACTGGCGTAATTACCACCACTTTTGATCATCCCCATGTGTGGCGCACAACGCATGCCCGTTTCATCCAATAGAAGGCGAAGCGCTTTAGCACCACCAGTAAAATAATCACCTACAGGAGACAACAAAACATACAACATAGACGTTGCTGTTGGCGCCGCCGCTTTACCAACCGCCGCTTCCGTACCAATGTGAGTTGGGCGAATATACATAGATCCTGGTGGCTCTGGCACATCAGTCGCAAACTCAGCAACCGCATCAATAATCATTTTAGAAACTTGAGCTTCATCCAAAATTGGCAAAGACAATAGACGGCTACTTTGTGCTAAACGCTTAATATTTTGGTCCATACGAAACACATGTACACTGCCATCAGCATGACGAAACGCCTTCAAACCTTCAAAACAGGTACTTGAGTAATGCAACACGTGAGCACCAGGATGCAATTGAATGCTGTCCGATGCGACAATGCTTGCGTCACTCCATTGATTATTTTCGAATGTTGCCAATGCCATTTTAGGCATAAACACGCTACCAAAAGCCGCCATTATTGTTTCCTATAAAGTTAAATGATTACAAACAATACCAGTGATCGACACAGATATTATGTGGACTCTAGACTTTGCTTCTCGCCCAATGACACGATAGTAAAACGGAAACCAACACGAAGAAAGCAAATCGTAAACCACGGATCAAACAGAATGTGTATTTCCAGTATATTTGCTAATTTGAAGCAGAAAATAGACTGACAGAAGAGTGATGAAACGTAACAAGGATATTACCTTTTCGATGAAAAGTGCTCAATAACCCAAAGCACATCTCCAAGCAAAAAAACCTAAGAAGCCGTCAAAACAACCTTATCACCGCCATAGTTTTTGGCTTGATACATAGCATGGTCAGCAGACTGCACCAAATCCAACGGCTCTTTACCGTTTTCAGGATAACGGGCAACACCAATACTGGCAGAAACGAGCAAAGAAGAACCTTCAATCACAAAAGCCTCAGCTAACATTGCACGAATCTTCTCAGCAACCAGAGTAGCACTTTCCGTATTACTCACTTTATTTAAAATAATTAAAAACTCATCGCCGCCAAGACGCCCAACCGTATCTGACTTACGAACACAAGCCCCTAATCTTTTGGCTATTTGCTGTAACAACAAATCACCAACCGCATGACCATAACCATCATTGATATCTTTAAAGCCATCAATATCAATAAACAAAACAGATAAACCTGCCTGCTCACGCTCCGCCAAGGTTAGCGACGCCTGCAAACGATCCAAAAGCAAAGTACGATTGGGTAAATCCGTCAAATCATCATGGCCCGCTGCGTAAAGCAACTGAGCCTCCATTTCCTTACGCTCAGTAATGTCATGAGCAACCGCAATTCTTACCTGGTGCTCTTCCGACCACCTAGCCGACCACAGAACATTCACCACCTTGCCATCTTTACGCACCCAACGATTCTCAAAGCGAGGTAGCATGTGACCATCAACAACAGACTCTGCGATGCCTAGCGTTCTTTCCCTATCATCTGCATACACCAGATCAATCATAGGCTTGCCAATCACTTCATGGGGCGCGTAGCCAAACATATCCTCAAAAGCCGCACTAACAAAAACGAAACCTCCATCACGATCAACAACACAAACCGCATCGAGCATCAGCTCCATCACATCGGCAAGGCTAATGGCTAGTTCATTGTTTTTCATAAAACATTACACCCAAAGATAAAAAATCAGTGCCATTCATGGATTGTAGAAGACAACCCAATAAAGCGCTCTATCTAGCGCTGCTATCTAAGTAATTATTATCTATGGTTTTTGAATAAAAAACCTACGCCAATTACATAACGTAACGAGATTAACCAACATCAAGAGAATTGAAAAAATAAATGGCATAACTTATTACAGAGACATTCATCACAACCGTCAGCCAAAACACCACCAGAAAACGCATCTTCTTCGTCTTATGACGAAACACCTTCTGCCCCAACAGAGCACCGAACCAACCGCCAAACAGTGACAACAAATGCAAAGTCGATTCTCTAACTCTCTGCTTGCCACGCTTTGCCGCGGACTTATCGAGACCATAGACACAAAAAGTGATTAGGCTAAGAAAGCCATAAATAGAAAACACATAAATCATTTCAACTCACCACCCATCGGGAAACTAGACACGCTTCCCCACTAACCATCAACACATTTTTCGACATAAATAGCTCAAACAAGTCATAGATTTATCCCCTTTCAATAGCGTAATTAAAGAGTAAAAGAAAGGGAACAAAACAGCCAAAGATGAACTCTCCCACGCTTATTCAGTCTGATCAATTAACCAATAAATTAATAGGAGATTCTCAATCGTGAATATCAACTCATTGTTAAGCAGCATTATGGGCTCTACAGGCTCAGGAATTGGCAAAGCCGTCACCAAAGCAAAATCTGGCTCTATGCCCGGTGGTCTAATGGGCGGTGCAGTCGCTGGCGGATTAGCCGCCATGTTATTAACGAACAAAAAAGCCCGTAAAATGAGCGGTAAAGCCATCAAATACGGTGGCATGGCAGCTGTGGGCGGAATGGCCTACAAAGCCTGGCGCGCTCACAAAGAGGACAAAACCACGACACAAATAACTAACCTTGAGCCTAATCAGAGCTTCGACTCATCCACCACCATACCCGAAGCGCCCGCAGGTAGCATCTTCGACCTCGCTGAAGAGAAGCCAAGCAAACAGACGCAAAATACATACATCATTCTAATAAAAGCCATGATCAGCGCCGCCAAAGCCGATGGTCATATCGATGCGACCGAACGCGCCCGAATCGAACAAGAAATCAATGACCTAGGTATCAGCGCAGAAGAACAAAAATTTCTAATAGAGCAACTACGAGCAACCAGCGACCCAATCGCAATCGCACGCCTGTCTGAAAATGAAGCACAATCGGCAGAGATTTACCTCGTTTCTATGCTCGCAATCGATATCGATACCGACGAAGAACGCCGCTACCTAGATCGTCTAGGCGACGCCCTACACTTACCAAACGACCTGCGTCAAAACATCGAATACGAAGTGAAACATTCACAAACACTGTGACCTGATAAAAAAGGCGCTCTACAGAATATACAGAGCGCCTTCAAATCAATAACCGACCAGACTACTTATTAAGTTTGCCGCGAATGTCTTCCATACGTTTTCGATTCACGCCAAAGTCGGAGTGCCCAACACGAGAGGCAGAACGAATATCGATGCTCACTTCTCCATCTAGCTCTTGCGAAAACAAAAACTCCACATCGTCCACAAAACGAAACACCAAGGATGTAAATTCAGCGTGGATATAATTCTCTTCATTCACCACAACCTTAGTGCGTTTCGAAGACTCCAGTACCGCCAACACCTTATCATGGGCAGACACATTGGAACCTTTCAACACAATAGGCTCAATGTAATGCTTATCACTGACCGGTGCCTGACTGCTCACGCAATTTGGCGAACTAGGACACTCAGCTAACTTCTCATTAGAAACACCTAAATTCGGCATATGGCTTGAACACCCCTGCAATAAAATAAACACCAATAAATATAAAAGTTTTCTAGTAAACATGCTCAATCCTAATAACTTTAGCCAGAGACTAACAGCTTGCAACAACCAACAGCTCATCTCGAATCATAGATAATAAAAAGGTTTCCCGCTCAATCGACATGCCTTTTTTATCGCTGTTTTTAATGGTATCCAAATTATGCTTAATGGCATCGTGGACATTAATCCACACCGGCTTCATACCGTTTTTGACTTCGTAATCTTCCAGACTAGTCTCGCCTAACTGTTCATCAATCTCACAGGTATAACAGTAAGACTTCATCTGCATGATCTCAAAACCATCCCTATTCCAAGGCCGAAACTCTTCATATAAACCAAACGCCTCGACATTGCGAATATTCCGCGCCCCAGTCTCCTCCGTTAACTCACGGATCAAACCTTCCACCTGATTCTCGCCTTCATCAATCCCACCACCCGGCAAGGTGTAATCATCGTAACGCTGGGTGTACAGCATCAAAATATCCTCGCCTTTCAAAATAATCCCACGGGCAGCAAGACGTAAAAAAGAAGATTGATCGAGGGATTCAAGGCTTGGATGGATAGAGGATTTTAGTAAACGCATAGATTGGGACACTTCGTGTGGTTGGGTTAGTTTTCTTTGGTCTGCAAGTATATCTGTTACTTCTCAACGATTCCTAGTTTGCAAACTTGGTTCCGCTGGGCGAGGGATTAGTCCCTTCCCCTTTTGTCTTCCAAGGGGAAGGCGGAGGATGGGGTTGTTCTATGGATCTTCAAGTATATTTGTTACTTCTCAATGACTTTGAGCTGCAAGTTTATTCCGTCCTGCTGAGCGGGTAACTTTTACCCACTACTTAATTTAGGAAAGTGCAAAAGTAACCAAAAAGTCTCTTTATCGGGCTATCGCCCAAACGTCTCATTCACTTTGTTTAACATCATCATTAACAAGACGACTTATATCGTAAGGCATAGATTGGTCTTGCTGTTCGAGAGAGGCTTTCCGTTAATTACTCGGAAACTCCATAGGGTCGCGCAACTTCGTTGCGTCGAACTGACTTCTTCAGGATTGCAGTGATGGAAAACAAAGGACGTAGGGCATCATAAGCGCAGCGACTATCTAATTAAAAACTGCCGCTGAAAGCAAAGCTTTCATTGTATGGTAGGTCGCGGCTTTAGCCCGACGCGGAATTTAGATTCCATTCAAATGCTTTGGATTCCTAAGCTTTTTTTCCGCTCTGCTGAGCGAGGGCTTAGTCCCTTCCCCTTTTGTCTTCCAAGGGGAAGGCGGAGGATGGGGTCGTTATTTTATCAGGCTATCGCCCAAACGTCTCATTTACTTTATTTAACATCACGTCTAGCAACACGACTTCTATCGTAAGGCATGGATTGGTTATGCTGCTGGAGAGAATCTTTCCGTTAATGACTCGGAAACTCCATAGAGTCGCGCAACTTCGTCGCGTCGAAGGAGGTGACGCCCGCATAAGTGGCGACAAAATTAGCGGCGATTGGTTTAAAATTGCGAAGCACAAAACTAAATCGCCGTGTAGTTTTGGCGTCCAAGCAAGCCTGCGAGCGACTTAATGCGTTTGTTATTGGGCAAAATGCTCATATATACAATCACCATACCCAGACATGATTGCACCTGATGCCACAAGGATAAATGATACAACTAATGTAAATATTGTCAGAGGCTTAAAGAATCTAGCTTTATAGATTTCAAACATGAGCCCAGCAGGATGCTTCACTTTTGTGAGGTCATTAAGCTTATAAATAAAAGCTATCTCCCCAAACAAAATAAACAACGACATGAGTGAGCCAACCCTCTGTATTTTGTTTCCAACAGAATCAAGGACAACATCACTTACAATAAGGTACATTGCACCAGCTAATGCCAGCACAAGGAATGCAACCCAACCAAGAAAATAATACCAGATGATTTTACTATCTCGATCTATCGCGTCTCGAGTACTTTGAGGCCATTCTTTGTATACCTTTTTTAATGAAACGGTATAGAAGTCGATGCTTTCCATTAGTTTCCTTTGCCCTATAACGCCCAAAGCAGCGGCGCGCGGTAGCGCGTCCAGCCCGCAGGGCGATGCTGCCTTTGCTTGTTATGTTTTTAATAGTATTGGGTATAGTCTGCTTCAATGTCAGCCAAGCTTGCCAATTGATCTAGGATTGATTTACCTGTAACCAATAAGTCTTGTGTTCGTTCTGGATTATCCCAGCCCTCTGCACCGTGTTTACCTCCGTGAAAGAGGTTGTTTCTGATCGTTTTAAGTAAGCGAACAACTCTACAGAGTTCAGAGTTACAATCTGCTAAGCCTACTTCGCGCCATTGAAGGTCTGAATGCTCCCCAATCTTTTGTCTTTTGGGGTTAAGTTCAATTAGCTTATTGGTTTCCGCTGTGTGCTCGAACATCTCTGCGTACCTTTCTACGAACGCATCCCACCCCGGTTCTGCATTTTCTCCAGCGCCATTGCGTTTTAAGAAACGGTTTTCTTTAAGCGCAAACTCAAATCGTGAGAACCAATAAAAGAAATCAAACGCATACTCCTTTAAAGGGTCATTAATATCTTCTTTACGCACGATCTCTCCAGAAAACATAACGTCCTGTTAAGGTGTGAGCAACGCAATACCAAAGCTCGCGCATACCACCTTAAACACTAAACGCAACGCATAGTGAAAATGGTACGCGTTACGAGTCCCTTTTGAACAGTTTGTTAGGCAATTGGTTGATTATAGCTACTTCTCAATTTTTCATACAATTTCTCCGATGCAGCGTAGACGAACCCATCAATACTTATTGCTGATGAGTTGCTCAAAGCATAAGAATGTTTACCAATAATCTGCTGAGCAACTCGAACCAATGCTATGGCATCTTCCCTAGTAAAAGGGAGCTCTTTCTGTATTTTTTCGGGTTCAAAAAAGTAATCTTCTGAATAATGCGCAAAATACATATTGCGACGTCTTCTCAATTTATCTTTGCGATCATGAATACTTTTTAGCATTGTCTGCTGCTCTTTGAAATCATCAGCAGTTAAAGGCGATTTCCATTCAATTTTATTTGCGTTTTCTCTTGAAAATCGAACAAAGTGATATAAATTTTTATCAGATTTATCATCAAAAAGTCGAAAAATAGAAAACGTTAAGTCTGATAGTAAAGCTGATTGGATATACCACACTAACGGCTCAACTTTTAGAGGATCTTCATCATATTTATAAATATCTGATGTAAAGTAATCAAACATAGCTGTTTTAGGAACGACTTCCATTGAAACAATTTTTTGAAGCCTTTTCAGATACTTAGTGTATTCTTCTGTTACCATATTTATACTCACTATTGTTGCCTAACATTTTGTTAATGCGCATGCGCGTTTACACAGATTGGAAACCTTCTTAATATTACTATAAGCCACTGACTCTAAAACCATAAATAGAGATATCAACAAAAGTTAAAACAGGAAAAACAGGAAAAACAGGAAAAACGAGCGTGCGCGTTATTCTTTTTATCCACAGCGCGTTATTTCTGCTCTGTAAATCCTTATTCCTTGATACTAAAAGACTTTCTTACTTACCTCCAGCACAAAACGCGCACAACCGGTTTATTTAAAATGGTTAAACGAGCAAAAATACCTTCATCTCAAAAATAGACTGTATATCCACCCATAAATTGTGTTTTAAATTTCATCCAAAAATAAAGTCGGTTTCAGACAATGAAAGCTTCACTTTCTCCGGCGGATCACGGTCGTACCTCCCTCATCGCGCCCTACGATTAGCATTACGGTATCGGGTATAAATTTGCAGACAATTAGCTACGAAAAAGTCAGTTCGACGCGACGAAGTTGCGCGACCCTATGGAGTTTCAGGGTCATTGTTTGACGAGCCAACTCCCACAAGATAATCAATCTATGCCTTACGATAAAAATCGTGTTGCTAATCCAGAATTAAACAACGTAAATGAGACGTTTGGGCGATAGCCCGAGAAAGAGACCTTTTGGTTACTTTTGTGGATCTGGACAAAAGTTACCCGCTCAGCAGAGCGGAATAAACCTGCAGCTCGGAGCTATTGAGAAGTAACAAATATCCTTTAAAACCCAAAGAAATAACCCCATCCTAACCTTCCCCTTGAAGAAAGGGGAAGGAACTAGCCCGCTCAGCAGAGCGGAACCAAGCTTGGGAATACAAAGCGTTTGAATGGAATCTAAATTTCGCGTCGCCCTGAAGGACGACCTACATATGAAAGCTTCGCTTTCTCCGGCGGATCACGGTCGTACCTCCCTCATCCGCCCTACAAAAACCAGCATCACACATGAAGTCAGTTCGACGCGACGAAGTTGCGCGACCCTATGGAGTTTCAGAGTCATTGTTTGACAATCTGTCTCTCACTAAATAAACAATCTATGCCTTCCGATAAAAATCGTCTTGCAAGACGTGATGTTAAACAAAATGAATGAGACGTTTGGGCGATAGCCCGATAAAAGATTTTTTGGTTACTTTTGTACTTTTCTGAATTAAACGGCGGACAAAAGTTACCCGCTCAGCTTTTTCCTGAATTAAAAAGCGGAATAAAGCTTGGGAATACAAAGCGTTTGAATGGAATCTAAATTTCGCGTCGCCCTGAAGGACGACCTACATATGAAAGCTTCGCTTTCTCCGGCGGATCACGGTCGTACCTCCCTCATCCGCCCTACAAAAACCAGCATCACACATGAAGTCAGTTCGACGCGACGAAGTTGCGCGACCCTATGGAGTTTCAGAGTCATTGTTTGACAATCTGTCTCTCACTAAATAAACAATCTATGCCTTACGGTAAAAATCGTCCTGCTAGACCAATCTTAAACAACGTGAATGAGACGTTTGGGCGATAGCCCGATAAAGCGACCTTTTGGTTACTTTTGCATCGATTGGCAAAAGTTACCAGCTCAGCTTTTTCCTGAATTAAAAAGCGGAATAAAGGTTGGGAATACAAAGCGTTTGAGTGGAACCAGATAAATTTAAAAAAGCGGCTTCGACGCGACGAAGTTGCGCGACTTTATGGAGTTTCAGAATCAGATAAAAATACCTTTCCTAGCATCATCAAAACCAATCTATGCCTTCCGATAAAAATCGTCTTGCAAGACGTGATGTTAAACAAAATGAATGAGACGTTTGGGCGATAGCCCGATAAAGCGAATTTTTGCTTTCCTTTAAACTGAAGTTTTTGGGCGCTAGCAAAAAGTTACCCGCTCAGCAGAGCGGAACTAAGCTTGCAAACTAGGAAGTGTTGAGAAGTAACAAACAGACTTGAAGATCTAAAGATTAACCCCACCCTAACCCCCCCCTTGAAAGACATAAGGGGAGGGAACAAAGAACAGCCCCATTTTCCGTCTTCCCCTTAAAAAAGAGGAAGAAACTGAAAACTAGTTTTCGCCGGAAATCCGGCTACCAACTGCGGAAGTTTGGTCTTTATACTTTGCGTTATCCCGCTTGTTATAAGGGCGATCCGCAGAACCCGACATGGTTTCGAAGTTGATGGCGCCGATGGTCATGCCTGGGCTTAGGGCGATTGGTAGTTTGCCGCCGTTGAGGAATTCTAGAACGATGCCGCCGCTCCAACCTGGGTCGATGCGGTGTGCGGTTACGTGAACCATTAAGCCAAGGCGTGCGAGGGAAGAACGACCATCGAGCCAGCCGACTAGGTTATCAGGCAAGGTGACAGATTCTTTGGTAACGCCAAGTACGAGTTCGCCCGGATGAATAAAGAAAGGTTTGCCGTCTTCGACAAGGATTTCTTCGCTCATCACGGATTCAATAACTTTGCTTAAGTCCGCTTTTGAGCTGCTTAGGTCAAGATAAGGCGCTGGGTGACCTTGAAAGACGCGAAACGAGTTGCCCAATCGTAGGTCAACAGATACGCCGCTGATAACGCTGTTATCTGGGCGGGGTTCGATGACAATGGAACCTTCGTCTAGGGCTTTAATAATATCTCGGTCACACAAACGCATTACTTTTCCTCAATCGTCGCTCATGCCAATAATAGGCATCGCTGTTTGTTCATTTTGTTGGGATGCAAGGGTAGCACCAAGCTTGCGTGCAATCGACTGATAAATGCTTGCAGTATCACTTTCTGGGGCATTTACCACGATTGGTCGGCCAGCATCACTCTGTTCACGGATCGCTAGGCTGAGTGGTAGTTTACCCAATACATTAACATCGTATTCTTTTGCTAGGCTCGCGCCACCTTCGTCACCAAAGATGGCTTCGTGATGACCGCAGTTGGAGCAAATATGCGTCGACATGTTTTCAACCACGCCCAACACAGGAATTTTGACCTTGTTGAACATTTCGATTCCGCGACGAGCATCCAGCAAAGCGATGTCTTGCGGTGTTGTCACAATGACGGAACCTGCCACTGGGACTTTTTGCGCCAGCGTCAGTTGAATGTCGCCTGTACCAGGTGGCATGTCGATAAATAGGTAATCAAGGTTATCCCAATCGGTTTGCGTTAGGATCTGCATCAAGGCGCCTGTCACCATAGGACCACGCCATGCAACTGGCGTGTCTTTAGTGGTCAGAAACGCCATAGACATGACTTGCACGCCAAACGCAGTTGGCGGCACAAAGAATTTGTCTTCACGAACTTGAGGACGAGTACCTTCGGCGAAGCCGAGCAACATGCCTTGGCTTGGGCCGTAGATATCCGCATCTAGAATACCAACGCGAGCGCCCTCTTTTGCCATGGCAAGGGCAAGGTTAACCGTGGTAGTGGATTTACCCACGCCGCCTTTGCCAGACGCCACGGCAATAATGTTCTTCACGCCTTTTAGCCCTGCGATGTTGCCTTGAGTCGCGTGGCTTTTGACTTGAAAGTCGATGTCTAGCACCAAGTTGCGAGAATCGTCCAAGAGCTCTTTGATCTTGTCTTCTAGTTGAGCTTGTTGTTTTTGCGCTGGGTAGCCAAGCATCAAGGTGACATGAACGCGATTATCATCTGCTACGACGTTCCAAACAGCACCATAAGGTTGGCCGCTATTATCATCAATAAGGTTTTCTAAAGTCGCCTGTAGTTGGGCATCAGTTAACATAGGGGGATCCTTGTAAGGCGTAATGTAAATCTTTTAATGTTGAGCCAAGTTTGGGGGCAAATTGCAGAAAAGCAAGCCCAGAAACCAGAAAAGCAGAGCTATGGAAGAAGACAAGCCCTTGCACATGGAAGATTGGGTCTTATAATGTCGCTTTTCTTAGACTATCTATCCTTTAGGCGCTTTATTTATTCGTCATCTACGCCTAATTATTGATAGAATACCCGACCTTTTTTAATCCAGCAGGCTTATCAAAAATGGCACAAACGCAACGCAAAATTTTAGTCACCAGCGCCCTTCCTTATGCCAATGGTTCTATCCATTTGGGGCATATGCTGGAACACATCCAAACAGATATCTGGGTGCGTTTTCAAAAAATGCGCGGCCATCTTTGTACAGCAGTGTGTGCGGATGACGCTCACGGCACGGCGATTATGATCAAAGCTGCGCAAAATGGCATCACATCAGAAGAGTTGATCGAAGGTGTTCGCCAAGAGCACATGGCAGACTTTAATGACTTCCTGATTGGTTACGATAATTACCATTCAACGCATTCTGAAGAAAACCGCGAATTCTCAAACAGCATCTACAAAGCCCTTCGTGACAATGGCAAAATCGCTGTTCGTTCTATAGTACAAGCGTACGACCCTGAAAAAGAGATGTTCCTTGCGGATCGTTTCATTAAGGGAACTTGTCCTAAGTGTAAAGCAGAAGATCAATACGGCGACAACTGTGAAGTCTGTTCTGCAACTTACACGCCAATGGAAATGATCAATCCGCGCTCTGTTTACTCTGGTGCGACGCCGATTGAAAAAGACTCTGAGCATTATTTCTTCAAATTGCCAGATTTCCAAGACTTCCTAGCAAAATGGACGCGCAGCGGCACCTTGCAAGAGCAAGTGGCTAACAAGCTATCTGAATGGTTGGATTCTGGCCTAAAAGAGTGGGACATCAGCCGTGATGCACCTTACTTTGGTTTTGAAATCCCAGACGCGCCGGGCAAATATTTCTACGTTTGGCTAGACGCACCGATTGGTTACATGGCGAGCTTTAAAAACCTGTGTGATCGTACGGAAGGTTTAGAGTTTGATGATTACTGGGGCAAAGACTCTAACGCTGAGCTTTACCACTTCATCGGTAAAGACATCATCAATTTCCACGCTTTGTTCTGGCCTGCGATGTTGGACTGTGCAGGCTACCGCACACCGACAGCGGTGAACGCACACGGCTATGTAACCGTTGACGGCGAAAAAATGTCTAAGTCACGTGGCACTTTTATTAAAGCCCGTACTTACTTGAAGCATTTGGATCCGCAATACTTGCGTTACTACTATGCAGCCAAACTGAACTCTCGTGTTGACGATATCGATCTTAACTTAGGTGATTTCTTACAACGCGTTAACTCTGACGTTGTTGGCAAAGTGGTTAACATTGCTAGCCGCACAGCGAGCTTCATCAGCAAGAAATTCGACGGTCAATTAGCCAGCAAAGTGAGCGAAGAGGAAATGATTCAATCTTTCATCGATGCTGGTGAAGTGATTGCTGATCACTTTGAAAGCCGTGAATACGGTAAAGCGATTCGTGAAGTGATGCGCCTTGCTGATGTGGCAAACGAATACATTGCCGTGCAAGCACCTTGGGTATTGGCAAAAGATGAAGCGACATTACCGAAAGTTCAAGACGTTTGTACTGTTGCCTTGAATTTATTCAGCATCTTGGCTACTTATTTGAAACCAGTTATGCCAAACATGGTGGCAGAGGCTGAAGCTTTCCTTGGCAAAGAACTAACTTGGGACAACCGCAGCGAATTGTTGTTTGGTCGTACGGTGAATACCTTTAAACCGCTAATGGGTCGTATTGAGCAAACACAAATTGATGCCATCATCGAAGAAGGCAAGCTAGAAGCGGCGGCAGAAGCCGCAGCGAAAGCAGCCGCTCAACCCGCTCAAATAGAAACTGAACTAAGCAAAGAACCTATTGAAGCAGAAATCAATTTTGATGACTTCGCGAAAGTTGACTTACGTATCGCCTTGATCGTCAAAGCCGAGCACGTTGAAAAAGCCAATAAGCTACTAAAACTGACATTGGACATCGGTGGCGAAACTCGCACCGTGTTCTCTGGTATCAAGTCAGCTTATAAGCCAGAAGACTTAGAAGGCAAACATACTGTGATGGTTGCCAACCTTGCTCCACGCAAAATGAAGTTTGGCATGTCAGAAGGCATGGTATTAGCAGCAGGCCCTGGTGGCGAAGAAATTTACCTACTGGAACCTCATGCAGGTGCGAAACCAGGCCAACGCGTGATGTAACAACTATTCAGCAAACAACAGAGCACCTCTTGGTAGCTCTAAAAATTGCATGAGAAACCAATGCTCACCTTAGTTAATAAGAAACATTCTTAATAAGGTGGGCATTGGCATTAATAAAGAAACATAAATCGAACTTATATAAGCATAACTTATTATCTATATACTAAATCGGACTAGAAATACAAAAGCTTTAGTCTTGTTAGTTATAAGCAGATTGGTATAGTTACGCTCAAAGATACTTTTGTCTAAAGGTGTCTAAAACCACACAATATTCACCACATACTTTGGATTTGAGATGACTGAATATCTCCTGATACTGGTCAGTACCATTTTGGTTAACAACTTTGTATTGGTACAGTTTCTGGGCCTATGCCCTTTCATGGGCGTGTCTGGGAAACTAGAAACCTCTATTGGCATGGCGATGGCCACGACTTTTGTTTTGACATTGTCTAGCCTATGTAGCTATCTCACTTATACCTACATACTTCAGCCATTTGGACTTGAATACCTGCAAACCATTTCCTTTATTTTGGTGATTGCGGTGGTTGTACAGTTCACCGAAATGGTTGTCCATAAAACCAGCCCTCTGCTTTATCGCGTATTGGGGATTTTCTTGCCCTTGATCACCACAAACTGTGCGGTTTTGGGTGTGGCACTGCAAAACATCAGCAAACAAAACGGCTTTGTTGAATCTATCCTTTACGGCTTTGGCGCTGCGGTGGGTTTCTCCTTCGTATTAATTCTGTTCTCTGCTATGCGCGAACGAATTAACGTTGCAGATGTACCGACTGTTTTTAAAGGCTCTGCCATCGGTATGATTACCGCAGGTCTTATGGCTCTCGCTTTTATGGGCTTCACCGCCCTCGTGCAGATTTAGGAGCCAGACGATGTTTACTGTTTTACTCGCTATCGCCATCTTAGTACTTTTATCGCTTATTTTCGGCGCAATCTTGGGTTATGCCAATGTACGCTTTCACGTGGAAGGCGATCCAATTGTTGACCAAATCGATGCTCTTCTTCCACAAACCCAGTGTGGCCAATGCGGTCATCCAGGTTGTCGCCCTTATGCAGAAGCCATTGCGAACGGCGAAGCCATTAACCATTGCCCACCAGGCGGACAAGCAACAATCCAAGCCTTAGCCGACTTATTGGATGTAGAAGCGGTTCCGTTAGATGGCGATCACGGTGCAGAAAGCGCAAAGCGTGTGGCTGTCATTCGTGAAGACGAGTGCATCGGCTGCACCAAGTGCATTCAAGCCTGCCCTGTAGACGCGATTTTAGGTGCAGCAAAGCAAATGCACACCGTCATAGCGGACGAATGCACAGGCTGCGACCTTTGTGTCGAGCCTTGTCCTGTAGATTGTATTGATATGGTAGAAGTAGGCGTGACAGCGAAAACTTGGTCTTGGGACAAACCGCAGGGTATCGCGGCAACCTCGTTAAACATTATTGCCACCGACCGCCAAGCGGAGGTTGCACACTAATGTCAGCAGTAAACATGCAAACAGCAAACGTTTTTTCTTTTCACGGCGGCATTCATCCACCGGAAAACAAAGCGCAATCGTTGCAATTACCTTTGGGCAGACCAAGCCTACCGAGTGAGCTTATTTTGCCGCTTGGACAACATATTGGTCAAAGCTCTCGCCCTCTAGTAAAAGTGGGTGACAAGGTACTAAAAGGCGAAACCATTGCCATTAACAATGGCTTTTTAAGCAGCTTTTTACATGCACCAACCTCTGGCACCATTGCTGCTATTGAAGAGCGCCTAATTGCCCATCCATCTGGTTTAAGCGACCTTTGTATTATCCTCATCCCAGACGGTAATGAAACCTGGACAAAACTTGAGCCATTAAGCAATTGGCAAGACATTAGCAAAACTGACGTGCTGGCGTATTTGTCTGAAATGGGCATCATCGGCATGGGCGGCGCAGGCTTTCCAACTCAAGTGAAGTTACAAGGTGCACACAAAAACCCACTAACGCACTTCATTGTTAACGCGGCAGAATGTGAACCTTACATCACCGCCGATGACATGCTGATTCGTGAAAAAACGCTAGAGTTGGTATTAGGCATCGAGATACTTCAACATCTTGTAGAAGCCGATAACGTTGTCATTGGTATTGAAGACAATAAACCGACAGCCATCGCCGCACTAAAGTCGCTACTCACCAAGCGCAATAGCAAGATTCAACTTGCCGTGGTGCCGACTAAATACCCGTCTGGTGGCGAGAAACAATTAATCCAGCTATTAACGGGTAAAGAAGTCCCAAGCGGTCAATATCCAGCGGACATCGGCATTTTGTGTCAAAACGTCGGTACCTGTGTTGCGGTTCACGACGCTATCACACTGGGTAAGCCTTTGATTTCACGCTTCACCACATTGACCGGTGACGCATTAAAAAATCCGCAAAACGTCGAAGTGCTACTTGGCACTCCAGTTGCGCATTTATTGGATTACGCCGACTCTGAACAGAAAAAACTCAGCCGTCTGATCATGGGCGGTCCAATGATGGGCTACACCTTAGATTCAGCGGCTGTGCCGATTGTTAAAACCAGCAACTGCATCTTAGCGGCCAGCAAAAAAGAACTTCCGCCACCAGCACCTGAACAAGCCTGCATTCGTTGCGGCATGTGTGAACAAGCCTGCCCTGCTAGTTTGCTACCTCAGCAATTGCTTTGGTTCAGCAAAAGCCAAGAGTTCGAAAAAGCCGAACACCACAACTTGTTTGATTGCATCGAATGTGGCGCTTGCTCTTATGTTTGTCCAAGCAGCATTCCGCTGGTGCAATATTATCGTCATTCCAAGAGCAGCATCCGTGAAGCTCGCGAAGCCAATGTGAAATCAGACTTAGCCAAGCAACGTTTTGAAGCGCGTAAAGCTCGTCAAGACGCAGAGGCCGCGGAGAAAGAAGCCAAACGTCTTGCTCGTCAAAAAGCGACATCAAGCAAAGCAACCGATGCGAAAAAAGCCGCACCAGCAAAAGCGGCTCCAACGGCCACTGCTGCACCGGCAAGCAATGACGAATCGAAAAAGCTCAAGGTCGATATCGCCATTGGCAAATCCAAGTTGAAGAAGCTACAAAAACAGCTGCTTGAAGCGCAAGAAAACGAACACGTGGAAGAGATCAACAGCTTGCAACTGCAAGTCACTGATCAAGAAAAAGCTATCGCATCACTAGAAGAGCAGCTTGCGCAAGTTCCTAGCGCGGCGCCTGTCGCTCCAGTAGAAAATACCGCCAAGGCAAGCCCTGCGCCGGTTAGCGACGAGCTGAAAAAAGCCAAAGTCGATGTAGCCTTGATTGGCGTGAAACTGAAGAAACTACAAAAGCAGCTTAGCGAAACACCAGATGATCAAGAGCTGAAAGACAAGATCAGCGCTTTTGAAACCGATCTAAAAGCCGCGCAAGACACAGTCAGCAAGCTAAGCGAAAACACTCAGCCAAGCGCAAATACGGCAGCAGCTGAACCAAAAGCCGTGATTAGTGATGAATTGAAAAAGCTAAAAATCGATGCTGCCATTGCCAAAGCGGCGGTGAAAAAAGTCGAAAAAGCCTTGAAGAAAGCCGAAGAAATTCAAGCACCAGAAATCGAGTCTATTCGCCAGCAGTTGCAAGAAGCGCAACAACGAGCTGATGAGCTGGAAAAAGCCTTAGCTAATCCAGAAACAACGGCGCCAAAAGTTGCGGCGGCTAAAGCAGAGCCAACCGCCGCGAATCTTGATGCCGATGCAGCGAAGAAACGCAAAATTGATCTTGCCATCGCCAAAGCAGGCGTTAAAAAAGCCGAGAAAAATATTCAGCTTCTAAAAGAGCAAGGCAAAGACGAAGCTGAAATCAATGCTTCTGAATGGCCAAGCAAACTAAAAGAAGCACAGGATAAACTCGCCGCACTTGAGAAAGAACAGGCAGCAGAAACCACTAAATCTCCTGCGACAACAGAAGCCAGTGCGCCATCCACACCAGTAGCCACGGAAAACGTCGATGCAGATGCCGCTAAAAAACGCAAGATAGACCTAGCTATTGCTAAGGCCGGTATCAAGAAAGCCGAGAAAAATATTCAGCTTTTAAAAGAGCAAGGCAAAGACGAAAGCGAGATAGAGGCATCGGAGTGGCCTAAAAAGCTCATTGAAGCACAACAAAAGCTAGCCGCGCTTGAAGCAGAAGAAAGCACATCAGCTACTTCCGTTTCTACGCCTGTAGAGAAAACAGCTGCTGCTGACAGCGAAGCCAAAGTTGAACCAGAAATGGATTTGACAACGCAGATCAAGAAAGAAAAAATCGCTGTCGCGCTCGCCAAAGCGCAAATTAACAAGCTCAACAAGCGTTTAGAAAACTCGCCTGAAGACGCCGATAGCATCAATCAAGAGATTGCCGCTACTGAGCAACGTCTGCAGAGCGCCGAAACCTTGTTAGAAAAACTTATTCATTCGCAAACCAACATGCAAGAGAATCGTTAAATGGCATTATTGAGGATCACCTCCCCCCACACACAACGTGCAGGACGTCGCACCTCTTGGGTGATGCAGATGGTCATTTTAGCGACCATTCCTGGCATAGTCGTACAGACTTGGCTATTTGGCTGGGGCACGCTAATCAACCTAATGATTGCCTGCATCACGGCACTATTAAGTGAAGCGGCTATTTTGGCGATTCGTCGTCGCTCTGTCGGCTTCTTCTTAAAAGATTACAGTGCGCTATTAACTGCGGTGTTGTTAGGCGTTGCTTTGCCTCCCGTTGTGCCTTGGTGGGTAACCGTGACAGCAGTCGCCTTTGCTATTATTTTTGCCAAACAGCTTTATGGCGGCTTGGGCAATAACCCATTCAACCCTGCTATGGTCGGTTATGCCATTGTATTGGTGTCTTTTCCTGTACCTATGAGCCAATGGCTTGGTGTGCAAAGCATGATTCCTGCTGGTGAAACCCTGTCTTTCATACAGAGCTTGCAAGCTATTTTCCATCACTTACCCGTGATCGATAGCTACACCATGGCAACGCCATTAGATGGCTTCAAACACAAAGATTTATTAGACACCCAAGCAGCTTTTAACAGCATTGCAGCGCTACAAGGCCCAAGCCTAAACAGTTGGCTTTGGGTGAACTTGGCTTACCTTGTGGGTGGTCTTGCTCTGATTTGGTTGCGTATTATTACTTGGCACACGCCTGTGGCATTGTTAGGTGCTTTGTTAGTAATGTCTGGCGCATTCCATTTATTTGATCCTAGCAACACGGCAACGCCATTTTTCCACCTAACCACTGGCGCCGCCATGTTTGGTGCCTTCTTTATTGCTACCGATCCTGTGTCTTCTTGCACCAGTAATCGCGGCAAACTGATTTATGGCGCGGGCATTGGCATCTTGATTTACATCATTCGCTCTTGGGGCGGTTATCCTGATGGCGTGGCGTTTGGCGTATTGCTAATGAACTTCGCGGCACCATTAATCGATTACTACACACAACCCAGAACCTATGGTCATAAAAAAGCCAAAACCGGCTTAAAAATTGGGGAGGATAACTAATGGAATTGTTCGCCTCTATTCGTCGTAATAGTCTTGGTTTGGCTATCTTCGCGGTGTTGACTGCTGGCCTCATTGCCATCACCCATCAGCTGACAGATCACACCATTAAGAACAATATTTTGGATGCGCAAATTTCTGCTTTTAACGAAATCTTACCAGCCAATTTATACGATAACGACTTAACCAAAGACACTGCCATTTTGCCAGCTGATCCTTTATTAGGTAGCGAAGAAGGTATAAAAATCCACATCGCCCGTAAGAATGGCGAAGTCTCTGGCATCATTTTCGAGACCATCGCCCCGCGCGGCTATAACGGCAATTTAGACATGCTCATTGCCATTGATAAAAACGGCGTAGTCACTGGTAGCCGAGTCATTAGCCACAAAGAAACACCTGGACTTGGCGACAAGGTGGATCTTAAAAAGTCCAAATGGATATTAAGCTTTGCTAACAAATCGTTAGATAATCCAGGCCTAAAAGGCTGGGGCGTGAAAAAAGACGGTGGCGATTTTGACCAATTCACAGGTGCAACGATCACACCTCGTGCCGTGGTTCGTGCCGTAAAGAACACTCTTATTTATTTTGATCAACACAAAGATACGCTGCTAGCGTATTAGGATAGCCAAATGAAAATGAGCGCAGAAACAGTAACCAGTGACGCTACTCAAGAAGAGAGTAAACCAAGCGCCAATTACGCAGAAATCATTTACAACGGCATTTGGAAAAACAACCCAGCTTTAGTTCAATTACTTGGCTTATGTCCTATGTTGGCGGTGACCAGTACTGTCGTCAACGCATTAGGTCTTGGGTTGGCTACCATGGTGGTTTTAATAGGTTCCAACATTGCGGTTTCCCTAATTCGTAACTACGTTGCCGATGCGGTTCGCCTACCTGCTTTTGTCATGATCATCGCCTCGTTTACCACCTGTATCGAATTGATAATGCAGGCTTACACCTATGAGCTTTATCAGATTTTGGGGATTTTCATTCCTCTAATCGTAACCAACTGTGCAATCCTTGGCCGTGCTGACGCTTTTGCCAGCCGCAACCCTGTGCTGCCTTCAGCGCTAGATGGTTTTATGATGGGCTTGGGCTTCATGTTTATCCTTGTCACCTTGGGCGCCATGCGTGAACTAATCGGACAAGGCACATTGTTTTCAGATATGCAGTTGTTGTTCGGCGATATGGCTATCCATTGGAAAATCACCGTTTTCGAAAACTACCCAAATGTATTGTTTGCCGTATTACCACCGGGTGCCTTTATTGGTTTAGGCTTATTGATCGCGGGTAAGAACTATCTAGACGAACGCGAGAAAAAACGCGTTGCAGAACAAAAGGCCAAAGACGGCCCAAGTGCCTCAAAACGTGTGCGGGTGACTGGGCAAGTTAGTTAACTCTACAAATTCTGTTCTCCTCCCTCCTGCTAAGGGGGAAGGAACAAAAAAGCTCTAAGCTCCTCCCCCCGCCAAGGAGGAGGCTGGGAGGGGGTTAAAAAATGAACAAAGGCAATTTATTTTGAACAAAGAGAAGCGCTACGAGATTTTTTCTCGCTTACGAGCTGAAAACCCAAATCCCGTAACCGAGCTGGAATACAGCTCGCCTTTTGAGCTTTTGATTGCGGTGCTGTTTTCAGCACAAGCTACGGACGTTAGCGTCAATAAAGCCACACGAAAGCTTTTCCCTGTCGCCAATACGCCAGAAACCATGCTGGCGCTTGGTGTTGATGGCCTAAAAAGCTACATCAAAACTATTGGTCTGTTCAACGCCAAAGCCGAAAACGCCATCAAGACCTGCAAAATCCTGATCGAAAAACACAACAGCGTCGTACCTGAAACGCGCGAAGAGCTGGAAGCCCTACCAGGGGTTGGCCGTAAAACCGCCAATGTGGTTCTAAACACGGCATTTCGACAAGTGGCCATGGCCGTTGATACGCATATCTTCCGCTTTGGTAATCGAACAAAAGTCGCGCCGGGCAAAAATGTTTTAGAAGTGGAAATGAAGCTGTTGAAGTTTGTTCCGAAGGAATTTCTTTTGGATGCGCATCACTGGATGATACTTCACGGTCGTTACATCTGTGTCGCTCGCAAGCCTAAATGCGATGCCTGTATTATTGAAGATTTGTGTGAATACAAAGACAAAACCTCAACTTAATTATCCAACTTTTTTTAGTTAACTAAAGACTAACCTAAAATTAAATAACATCACATTTATTAAACCTTTCTAGCTCGGCATTCTTACTCTATTAAGATTTCACTTTTTAGAGGGAGAATGCCATGAGTCACCGTTTAACCCAAGCCCAGCTTGATGCCCATTGGATGGCCTACACAGGCAACCGCCAATTTAAAAAAGATCCTCGCATTATTACCTCTGCCGCAGGAAATTATTACACTGACAGTGATGGTAGAAAGATTTTTGACGGGCTTTCTGGTTTATGGACTTGCGGTTTAGGACATAGCAACCCAGCAATAAATGAAGCGGTGGCTGAGCAAGTTAAGACCCTCGATTACTCCCCTGCGTTTCAATTCGGTCACGAGAAGTCTTTCTTGTTAGCAGAGCAAATTACCGAGTTTATGCCTGCTGGTTTAAACCGCATTTTCTTCACGGGTTCGGGCTCCGAATCCGTTGATACAGCGTTAAAAGTGGCGCGTGCTTACTGGCGTAAAAAAGGCATGGGCACTAAGACTAAATTTATCGGTCGTGCTAAAGGTTATCATGGTGCGGGGATTTCAGGCTTCAGCGTCGGCGGTATTCCTGCGAACCGTACGCTTTATGGTCAAGGCTTAGAATCTTATCACTTACCTCACACCCAAGTTCCGGGCAGCGAATTTTCTAAAGGCATGGCCGAACAAGGCAAAGAACGCGCTGAAGATTTGCTTAACCTAATCATGATGCACGATGCGTCTAACATTGCGGCAGTCATTGTTGAACCTATGTCTGGCTCCGCTGGCGTTATCGTTCCACCAAAAGGGTATTTGCAGCGTTTGCGTGAAATCTGTGATCAGCACAATATTTTGCTTATCTTTGATGAAGTGATTACCGCTTTTGGTCGCATGGGCGCAAAAACCGGTGCAGAAGCTTTTGGGGTGACGCCTGATGTGATTACCATGGCAAAGCAAGTAACCAATGGTGTTATTCCAATGGGCGCTGTAGCTTTCAAACAGGAGATCTACGATACCTTCATGGATAACGGCGGCCCAGACTACATGCTGGAAATTCCTCATGGCTACACCTATTCGGCTCACCCTATTGCCTGCGCAGCTGGCTTAGCATCTCTTAGTGAGATAAAGAAACAAGGTTTGATTGAACGAGTTAGCAGCATGAGTTCGGTCTGGGAGGACAGCGTACATCAACTTAAAGACGCTAGCCCTATGATCACTGACATTCGTAACTATGGATTTGCGGCAGGCATCACCATTGCACCAATAGATGGTGAACCAGCTAAGCGTCCCTTCCAAATCGCCATGGCAATGTGGGACAAAGGTTACTATGTACGTTATGGTGCCGACACTATTCAATTAGCACCACCCTTCACAACAGAGCAGTCCGAGATTGACAGCCTAGTCAATGCCCTAGGCGAGACAATTAAGCAACAAAGATAAAAGCCTCTCAATTATCTTCGTAATACTTTTCTATAATCAAGATGTTGTTGGTAAGTTCACAGCAACATCTTGATTCACATCAATTTTTTCTAGCTATCTCTAACCTGTAATCTTGCACTATAATGGCTGTCCTAGAAGAGTCATCAATGACCTTGGATCTTCACCCAGTAAAGGATAAAACCAATGTCTATTACACACTCACCTTATGTTCGCTGCTTTTGGACCGGTTCCCTATACCTAACCAATGGAACTATCATGCCAATTCATTGCACGCACATATCTACAAAAATGCTAGAGGTAGAAGCACCAGACGGTCTACATGGATCAAAATTAGTTAAAGTAGAGCTAAAGGCAATTCATGAAGGGAAAACAGCCACAATCAAAGCATTGTGTGACCCACAACTGGATGTGTTTAACGAGCATAATAAACATTATTTTAAACTCGTTTATCACACTATATCAGACAAAGATCTTGCCTTTATCAAAGAGTTCGCAGACGCTCATTCCTAGCTCATAGCAGTGACAAGCTAGGATAGCGGATAACTAGGCGTGTATTTTACTCTGCGTCGTTACTATCCGCTTTTTTCGCTGTCTCTTCCGCTTTCTTCACGCGAATTTTAGAACCATCTACGTCCATGCCATTCAGTGTTTTGATCGCGACTTTCGCTTCGCCCACTTTTGGCATTTCAACAAACGCAAAGCCTTTAGATTCGCCTGTTTCTTTGTCCATAACAATCGTACAAGACTGCAAAGTACCGTGAACGGCAAACAAGCTTCTCAATTCGTCTTCCGTAGTGTTACGGGCAAGGTTTCTTACTAATAATTTCATATTTTTCTCTTTATAAATAAAAAAGGCATGGAAGTTACTTACCATGCCTTCAAGTTTGATTGCGCCATTCTAACGGTTTAAGACAAGGTTGTCTCAAACAAGGCCAACAATTTTTCACTGTCGACTTCCATACAAACCTGCGTCATTGGCACATCGCTCCAATGAGGCTCTGGGAAGCTCATGCCTTGAGGCGCAAAAATCGTTTGACCGATACCAATGCCTTCGCAAGCAACACGCACCGCTCCCAACTCAACACCAAAAATACTTGGGTCCATTACATAAGCAATGGTTGATGCATCATGGAAGTAGCAACCATCCATATCAAAACGACTACTGTAGAAATTAATATAATGCTGAGCACAATCGTACAAGAAACCACCTTCCGTCGGATTGGCTTTCTTAATACGCTCTAATACAGAATTGTCTAATAACACCTGATGAGTAACATCTAAACCAATCATAGTCACTTGCCACGCTGCGGTGAAAACTTTGTCTGCCGCATGTGGGTCATTCATGATATTGGCTTCTGCAACAGGCGACACGTTACCGTATTCAATTGCAGTACCACCCATAAGAACCACTTCGTCAACCAGATTTGCCACTTCAGGATCAAGCTCTAACGCTTTTGCCAAGTTGCCTAGTGGCCCAAGAGCGATAATGGTGACTTCACCCGGAAATTCACGCACGGTATCAACGATAAACTGCGCCGCGCTTTTCTCGATTGCCTTACCTTTTGGTGCCGGCCAATCAATGTTACCGAAACCATCTTTACCATGAACAAAATCTGGGTGTGGACGTGGTGCAATCTTACTTGGTACCGCTACACCTTTGGCAACTGGTACGCTTACTTTCGCGATCTCAGTTAAAGTGATGGCGTTTTGTGTTGCCAAATCCACAGACACATTACCAAACGTCGTGGTTAGACCCAATACATCAAGCTGTGGCGCTTGAAAGGCGAAGAAGATCGCCATTGCATCATCTATGCCTGGATCCGTATCAATAATAATCTTACGAGCCATGTTTTTGTTCCTCTTTTAACTATTCATTGTTGGCTATGTATTTCTGGCTAAGCATTCTTAGCGAATTCTTTTTAGCTAACTGTTTTTGGCAAGAAAAGCCGTCACTTCATCTTGTGTCGGTATAGATGACGCTGCACCCAAACGAGTAACGCAAATAGCAGAAGCTGCGCAGGCACGAGTAATGGCTTGCTTCATGTCTTCGCCATTCATGATGGAAGACAAGCAGAAACCAATAAAGGTATCACCCGCCGCTGTCGTATCTAGGGCATCCACAGAAAAAGCTTTTACCTTCACGCTTTCATTACCGCTGAAATAACATACCCCCGCTTTCCCAAGGGTCATCAACACCTCTAATTCTGGATAAGCTTTTGGAAACGCTTCAATAGTGCTGTCTATATCCGTTGTACCAATTAAGTCCATGGCTTCAACTTCGTTAACAATCAATAAATCAACAAAACCAAGCACTTTTTTGGTTAATTCAGCGTCCATTGGTGCTGGGTTAAACGCAACCTTAACTTTGCTCTCTTGCGCTTTGCGCATGATATATTCGATAAGGTTAGTTTCATTTTGCAGCAATACCCAATCACCTGCGTTTGCTTGCGACAAAACTTGATCAACTTGTTCTTCCGTCAATGCATGGTTCGCGCCTTGGTACAAAATAATCGAGTTTTCTGCTTCTTTGGTTAGCTGAATAATCGCATGACCCGTTGGCACATCAATTTGCTTTATCAGACCTGTATCGACACCAAGGGACTCTAACTGATCAATAACAGCTTGATCACTGTGATGAATCGCACCGACATGCTTTACATCAGCACCTGCTTTAGCAAGTGCAACAGATTGATTTGCTCCTTTACCACCCAACAAACACTGATAGCTATTAGAAGCCATTGTTTCGCCAGGTCGAACAAAATGATCTAGCTGATAAAGGTGGTCGAGGTTAATCGAACCAAAGTTATAAATTGTCATAATTCTCTTCCTTCAGATCAGTATGCATCGTATCGGCACATTTCATTCTACTGTTCATTCTGCAAAGCGACATGCTATGTCAATTAACCAGCGAATACTGACCAAGTGTACAAAAATAAAAAACGCTCCAATTCTGCAAGAATGGAGCGTTTTTTGAAAGCTTATTTTTCTAAATCAACAAGTGCTTACTTGTCGCTATCTAGAAAACCACGACCTTTCTGAGCGGCAATACGCATACGTAATGCGTTTAGCTTGATAAAGCCAGCTGCATCTTTCTGATCGTAAGCACCAGCATCGTCTTCAAAAGTAGCAATTTTGCTGTCGAACAAGCTGTTTTCAGACTGACGACCAACAACACTTACGTTACCTTTGTACAATTTAAGACGTACTGTACCGTTTACATACTTCTGAGATGTGTCGATCAAAGCTTGCATCATACGACGCTCTTCTGACCACCAGAAGCCGTTGTAGATCAATTTAGCGTAACGAGGCATCATCTCATCTTTCAAATGCGCCGCTTCACGGTCAAGAGTAATAGACTCAATCGCGCGGTGTGCTTTCATCATGATAGTGCCACCAGGTGTTTCATAGCAACCACGGGCTTTCATACCAACAAAACGGTTTTCTACGATATCAACACGACCAATACCATTCGCGCCACCAACTTTGTTTAATGTTTCCAAGATAGTTGCTGGAGACATTGCTTCGCCATTGATAGAAATAGGATCGCCTTTCTGGTAACCAATTTCGATGTAAGTTGGTTCGTTTGGAGCATTTTCTGGAGAGACAGACCAACGCCACATGTCGTCTTCTGGCTCTGTCCATGGATCTTCCAACTGATCACCTTCAAAAGAAATGTGCAGTAAGTTAGCGTCCATAGAGTAAGGAGATTTTTTCTTTTTAGTAGAAAAATCAACTGGGATTTTGTGTTCTTCACAGTATGCCATTAGGGTTTCACGAGACGTTAGATCCCATTCACGCCAAGGAGCAATTACCTTAACGCCAGGTTTCAATGCGTAAGCGCCAAGCTCAAAACGTACTTGGTCGTTACCTTTGCCTGTTGCGCCGTGAGAAATGGCATCGGCACCTGTTTCATTGGCGATCTCGATCAAGCGTTTAGCGATCAAAGGACGCGCAATAGACGTACCTAATAGGTATTCGCCTTCGTAAATAGTGTTGGCACGGAACATAGGGAAAACGAAGTCGCGAACAAATTCTTCGCGCAAATCTTCAATGTAGATTTCCTTAATACCCAACGCTTGAGCTTTAGCACGAGCTGGTTCAACTTCCTCACCCTGACCCAAATCAGCGGTAAAGGTAACCACTTCACAGTTATACTCTTCTTGAAGCCACTTCGCGATTACGGAAGTATCCAGGCCGCCAGAATAGGCAAGCACTACCTTCTTCACGTCAGACATTATCTCTATTCTCCTCAACGAGCTCGCGCTCCCTCACCAGTGCTTTCAAACCAGAACATGGCGGCGCAAAAAATTTAAAAAAGGGGCTGTAAGTGTAAGATCTCGATTCTTGCTTAGCAAGTAAAAAGCCCCGTTTTGCTCAGATAATTCAGCAAAACGGGGCTCTTTTAGTAAATCAGATAAATCTGTAATACTTTATAAATTAACTCGACTCAGATGACTTCTCTAAGCGAATCGTGACTCGTCGGTTACGTTCTCGGCCTTGAGCGGTATTATTTGTGGTCGAAGGATAACGTTCACCATGATAACGAGAAATTATTTTTCCAGCCGGCACACCTTTCTCAAGTAAATACGACGTTACTTTTTCTGCTCGTACTTTTGACAATTCACGGTTATCTCGGCGAGAACCAATAATATCCGTATGGCCATCAATATAGATGTATTCCACACTTGGATCAGAAGAAACATACAAGGCTACCAGATCCAAACGTGCCTTAATTCGATCTGTAAGGTTCACGCCATTGGTTGGAAATAATGCTGCAGTTCTAGCAATCTGGTCGTAGTTCACTGGCAACAAGCTAGACAGGCAGCGTCTAAATTCATTGTAAGCAGGCGCAAAGTTAATATTCGACAAACCTACTTCTATTGTCTCACGATTATTTTCCCAAGCTGTTCCAGCCACGACTGGATGACGCCCACGATCCAAGCTAGAGAGCATTCTCTCTGCTACTTTGCCACCGACTTCAACCGTCAACCCATAGCCAGGATAAGGCAAAATATCTAAGGTTTCTGGCTTTAAACCCGGCGACCAATCTGGTGCTTGGGAAATAATATAAACCTGACCGGGACCAAGCTTTTCATTCTGCGGCTGCAAAATAAACTTCATCGGTTCGCCCGCTTCTTTTATAAAGTGACCTTCTCCGTAATTCGGCACGGGGTGCGTTAAACTGCACGAAAAAATATCGCCCGAAAGTAGCCACTCAGAGTCCGAAATACCGGATTGGTAGTGAGTTATGGCGTTGGCCTGCGTAAATGGCATGCCAGCAGCCAATAAAAATGTGGTGCGAATTAGAAGTTGTTGGGGAATTCCCATTTAGACATCTCGTTCAAGCATTATCAAATGTGTTATGATCCGATCCTATTGTATACCGTTACTGTTGATCAAGCGGCAGAATTAAGGACCTTCTTTTGTCAAACCATGAAATCAAAGATAGATTCCGCGGCTTCCTACCTGTTGTTATCGACGTAGAAACCGCAGGCTTTAATCAAAAAACCGATGCTTTACTAGAAATGGCGGCCAGCATCCTAAGAATGGATGAAAATGGCGACTTATATATCCATGAAACATTGGAATTTTTGATTAAGCCATTTGAAGGCGCAAACCTTGAAAAAGCAGCGCTAGACTTTACTGGCATTGATCCTTTTGCGCCTGGCAGACAAGACATGCCAGAAACAGAGGCTATCAATCAAATGTTTACGAAAGTTCGTAAAGAACTAAAGTCTGTAGGTTGTAAACGTGCCATTTTAGTTGGCCACAACGCGGCTTTTGATCACGGATTTTTAAATGCAGCGATTGAACGTGCTGACATTAAGCGTAATCCATTCCACCCTTTCTCTAGCTTCGATACCGCAAGCCTAGCGGGTTTGGTGTTTGGGCAAACGGTATTGGCAAAAGCCTGTGAAGCAGCGTCTATTCCGTTTAGCAACTCCGAAGCACACTCAGCAAAATATGATACAGAAAAGACCGCTGAACTATTTTGTGAAATGGTTAACCGCTTGAAACGTCTTGGCGGCTGGCCACTGGTTGAAAACGAAGCAGAAGATAGCATGGCGGCTATTTTCAACTCAGGAAAATAGCGCCACAATAAGAATGGGCTTGAGTCACCAAAGCCCATTTTTTCTTTATCTATTAAGTAGGCATTACTATGCAAGGAAAGCGAATCTTATATCTGATGCTGGGGTGGTTTTCTCTGATCACTGGCATTATTGGTATTTTCCTTCCCTTACTTCCCACAACACCGCTGGTGTTACTCGCTGCTTGGTGTTTCTCTCGATCCTCGGTACGATTCCACACATGGTTGATTGAACATAAATTCTTTGGCCCGATTGTTCGTGACTGGCAATCTTCTGATGGTATTCCTCGTAAAGCAAGAAACCGCGCCATCATTTTTATGTGGGCAGGCATGGCGATTTCGATCTTTATTGTTTCTCGCTTATGGGCAACCGTTGGACTAATTACCATAGGGCTATGCGTCAGCATCTATTTATTACGTATGCCTCTTCGTTCGGAAACCCCGATTGCCACAGAAGCTGAAGAGTCATTAAAAAGCCCAAAAGACAAAGACGAGACCAGCTAACTCATATTCACTTATTGACTGTTTAGAAAGCAGGAAGGCACTTTATGATAACACGCCGACATTTTCGACATTTTGTCTTTTATCCATTTGCAGCTCTGACAGGCTTAACTACTGCAACCTGGCTAGCAGCGCCATTTGTAGCTGAACACTACCTCACGGCCTATTTTCAAGAACAAGGTGAAGACCTTAGCATTGGCAAGCTGTCTATTGACTTTTTTCCACCTAAAGTAGATTTAAAAGACGTAGTCATCAATGACAAAAACCAAGACACCTTAACGCTTAAGCGCGCTATTGTTGAAATCGAAATATGGCCTTTATTTACTAAGACAGTCCATATTTCAGAAGCTAAGATTGAAGGTTTAAATCTGACTGTCGCTCAACAGGAAAAAGACTGGATTGTTGCGGGCATTAATACCTCTCAATTTATCACGCCTGAAGATCAAAAAGAGCCGGAACCTGAGTCGGAAAAAAACACAAGCACGCCTTGGAACATCAAACTGCCTTCGTTTTCCTTTACAGACAGCCAAGTTAATTTATCCCGCCAGCCGGACTTAAACGTACCCGCTGAATCCGATAAATTCGTCTTAACAAATTTGTCTATTGAAGACCTATCCGGCCAAGAACTCACTTGGCAAGGTGAAATTGCTTTATCAGCTCTAATTAATGAAACGACGCTGTCTGTAGATGGCCAATTTGACTACTCACCAGAACAAGCCAGCGCAGACGTCGATATTAAAAATACACGAGTGCAGATAGAAAGCTTTCGTCACTTTTTGCCTGCGCCTTATAACGAAGGTCAAGGTAAATTAGACCTCTCAGCAGGTTTTCAATTTACTCAGCAACACATTAATGGCGTACCTGTTTTTGATATTAACAATCTAACTCTAAACACCCAAGTTGACGATCTAGATTTACCTTTAGGTCAGCAAGACAAAGCTACAACAAAATCTACATCGCTAGTGCTTTCAAAAGCCAATATCCACTTTGCCTCCGCCGATCAGTTAGCGGCAACAGGAACACTTAACTTACAATCAACGCAGTCATTCTTTGCACAAGCAGATTTAGTAGCACAATTTGATAAGCTAACCCTAAACACGCCGTTCGATGTTAAACGTGATAAGCAGGGATTAGCAGCAAATGGAAAACTAGATTTGCAGTTAGAACAGCCGCTCTTCACTCAGGCAGAACAAAAAGTACAACTTGATAAGCTTGTGCTGAACACGCCATTCGACATAAAGCAAAGTGATGAATTTGGGCTAACCGCGACAGGCGACCTTGATTTACAGTTAGGCAAGTCCTTCTTTGCTCAAGCCGAGCAAAAAGCACAATTTGATAACCTAACACTAAAGACACCCTTCGATATCACACAGAATGAACTTGGGTTAGCTGCGACCGGCGACCTTGATTTACAGCTTGGGAAATCCCTCTTTGCTCAAGCCGAGCAAAAAGCACAATTTGACAACCTTACATTGAAAGCACCATTTGATGTAAAACAGGATAAGCAATCAGGCCTCAGTGCAAAGACCACCTCTTCTGTATTGAACATGGATGAGCTTTCTCTTTCATCAGAAAGCCTTGCTGTACAAAACAAACAACTGCACATTGCATTAAACGATGTGGCTTTTACTATGGATAACAATGAAGCCCTAACCGCCGCTCTACTTGCCAACATCCAAAGCAATGGCTTATCCGTACAACAAGCAGGAAACACAGCCGACTACGACACATTCAATTTATCAAACACACTTGCTCTGCAAAAAAACAGCGACTCACTTGCTGTTCAAAACAAGCAATTAACGATAGATATTAAAGGTCTAAAGGCGCAACAAAGTGACGAAAAACAATTCTCGTTAAGTGCGGCCAAACTCACAGCAGACCAATTGGATGTAGAACAAGCTAATCAGCAACCTCCAGCAATAAAAGGCACTAACCTTAACTTCACCAGTGAATCGCTAGACAGCATGCTAACGAATAAAAAGCGCATTGCTTCTTGGAAAAATGCCGACATCAGCGGCCTTTCGTTTACTCAACAAGATAAAGACTTTGACGCCTCGTTAACGCAGTTAAGTGTTATAGATTTAACCGTTTCCGAACTGGTTGCAGATGCAGGTAGCAAACAAACTCTCCCACCATTAAGCCGCATTGGTAGTATCAAGGTTGAAAACGTTAATGCGACGCAAGATGGCGCTAAAATCAAACAGATCACCACAGATTCAGCCAAAGTCAGCCTGATTTTGGATGCGAAAAAACGCATAGAAAACCTAGTTTTCGTCGATGTAGATCAGCAACCCACCCCTGAGCCTGCATTAAAAAACCCTACGGTTCCGCGAGAAAAAGACGCTAAAAACGTCATCAGCAATACACAGGATGCCGAACAAAACCCCGCTTTTAAAGCACCTTATTTCGTCATTCTAGATGCTTACGACACCACTGGAGAATCCAGCATTTATGTTAAAGATAAGAGCATTTCGCCGATGCTGCAACGCACTTTAGACATAGACACATTGTCATTGCGTAATCTAAATACACAGAAAAAAGACCAAGCAACGGTACTTGCGCTAAAAGCTCGTAACGGCAAATACGCAACACTGCAAAGTGATATCACAGTTTGGCCTCTAGCAGAGGAATTAACTCTAAAGAGCGATTTGGTAATTCGTGAAGCAGAGCTTCCACCTTATTCTTCTTATATTGCTAGCGTCTTAGGTTATCAAATAGATTCTGGGCAATTAGATCTCGATTTAAAACTCAATGCAGACAAAGGAGTGTTGAGTGGCAACTCTCACATTTTATTACGAGAATTCGATCTAGGTGGCCGCCAAGACAGCAGCACGGTTATCAAAGCAGGCGCCGTTCCTCTCAATATTGCCGTTGGCGTCCTAAAAGACAGCGATAACAATATTGATCTAGATATTCCACTTTCTGGCGACATTGAAAACCCAGCATTCGGTTGGCAAGACTTCTTGCTGTTACCGGTTCGAAAAGCGCTATTTAGTGCATCGAGTACCTACTTGATGCAAACTTTTGTGCCATACGCTAATGTTATTAGCATTGCGCAATTTGCTGGCGACCAGCTGCTTAAAATTCGCGTAGAGCCTTTGATATTTGAAGCCGAGGATGATGAGCTAAACGATTCCCAAGATGCCTTTTTAACTCAGTTGGTTGCTTTGATGAAAGACAAAAAAGACAGTCAATTAAAAGCATGTGGAGTCGCCAGCTACCGCGATCTAGGCCTTGAGAATCCGCCAGTATCTATAGACGACGACACAAAAGAAACAGCAAGAGAATTGGCGCAGAAGCGAGCAGATAATTTAAAAGATTATTTAGTCAAGGAAGGGATTGCGTCTTCACGCGTTCTCCTCTGCTCACCTGAGATTGATCTATCGAAAAGTAGTAAACCAAGGATAGAACTGAACTTCTAGGCACCTATTTTTAGACACTCTTTAAAAAAAATCAAACCAAGCTAGCCGCGATAGATGTTTCTATCGCGGCTTTTTAATGTCAAAAAGACGCAAAGAAACCCACCAAATAGTGCAACATCCTCTAGACTTAAATTCCCCCATTGAAAACCAAAATAAACAGGCCATAACTATATAAGCAGCGTTTGAAATCCCTATGTAGCAAAGTAATTGATTTGAATATGTTAAAGACTCAATAAAGCATGACCAACATCAAGAGAAGACAAACCAAACTAGGTTAGTCTTAAACGAAAGCTAGCAAGTATAGGAGGCAATTATGCCGATTGAAGACCATAATTTAGTAAACGAATTTCCTGAATATAAAGATGACATCCACCAGCTAAAAATGGACGATGCGCACTTTAAAAGACTCTATGACGAATACAACCACTTAACAAAAGAAGTGGAAAAGATGGAGCAGGAAATCATCCCAGCGACCACAATCGAAGAAGAAAAGTTAAAGAAACAACGCCTGCAGCTAAAAGACACTATACAAGGCTACATTAAAGCATCGAAACTCGCTGCTGAAAAAGCGTAACAGCAACACCGCCACAAAGAACACCTTCCCAAAGAGCGGTTTTAGTTTTTAAAACCGCTCAACTTACTTCCCGATGAACTAGCTCAGATAATCCAGAAACGCCCTTCTCTCCACACCATTTCTAATACTGCATTAGCGTTAAAACGGCCAATTTTGTATTTTGAAGCTTTTGTAAATCCATTCTCATTTGTAAACGAATATCATAAACATTAATATACGCAACTCACTCACTTCAACTTGGTTTTCCTATGACGTTAAGAACCACCTTAATGATGATGCAAGCATGTGGAGCGCTTGCTTTTTCTACTGTGATTTTTGCCGAAAATGCTGCAAGCAACATCACACAAGACAGTTATCTCAATGATGGAGATAACAAAGTTAAGGATGGATCCAACATAGAGCTTCAAACACTTCAGGTACAAGGTCGCGCGCTATCCTATTACAAAGAAGATGAAGCCGCCCTAGCCACTCGAACTTCCACCCCAATAGACGAAACACCTCAATCTATTCAAATCGTGACAGAAGAGCTCATTGAAGACCAAGCCGCGAGACAAATCACGGACTTATATCGCTCTATTTCAGGCATGTCGCAAAACAATGTCTCCACAGTAACATTACGAGGTTTTAGCCAAGACGAAGTACTCTACGACGGTCTGAAAGGCGACCCTTTTGGCGACTTTTCTATTCCTCAACTGTTCACCATAGAACAAATACAAGTCCTTAAAGGACCATCTGGTGCAATCTATGGCGCAGGTGAACCCGGCGGCGTCATAAACTATGTGACGAAAAAGCCGACTTATGAACAAAAAAACACCCTAAAAGTCAGTGCGGGCAATAAAGACTTCTTGAGTGGCAGTATTGAATCATCTGGTCCTGCCAATGAAGATGCATCGCAACGCTACCGTGTTGGTATTTACTCCGATGGACAAAACTCCTACCGCAATAATGTTGAAGAAGAAAACCGCATTATTGACCTTGGTTACGCTTGGGACATCGATGAAAACAACACACTCACCGTTCAATACACGGACATCCATCAATACCTTTCTGGCGCCCGCTTACGGGGTATTCCTACTGATGACGAGGGCAACTTCCTAGCCGACACTTCTTGGAACAATAACGAAAAAAGTGATTACCAAGAACTGGATGCCCAAGTCTTTCAAGCACGCCTAGACCACAGCATCAACTCATGGCTAGAGAGCAATGCGTCTGTTCGTTACTTCGAAAACACGGAAACCCAGAAATACCATGAGTCTAAAGGTCTTGATACGACCGATAGCGATAAAGTGAAACGAGAATTTCGTGACCAAGTCCGTTCTCGCGAAGGCATTACGCTTGCAGGTAATTTAATCGCAGAGCTAGGTGATCATACCGTGTTAGTCGGGAGTGATTATTTCCATCAGAAAAACGATTTCCTTTATCACAAAACGACCAAAGGTGTTGCCGAGCTAAGTCTAAGCAATCCTGTTTATGGTCAAGACGATATCAGTGCCTATGACATGGCTCTCCAAACAAATGAAAGCACCACAACGGATCAAATTGGCTTATACGTTCAAGACCAATGGCAAGTCACCGATCGCCTAGATTTCCTTGCTGGTGCACGAATAGATCGTATCGAAGAAAAATACGATGGTTACAAACTAAAAACGGGGACCACAAAAGCAAACTACAAGGACACAGGCTACTCTAGCCGCATTGGCGCGACGTATAAACTCAATGACAACTGGAAACCCTACACCTCTTTCTCCACTGGATTCGTACCACAAGACGCAGCCGACCAACAAAAGTCAGCCGATGGCAGCTTGTTTGATCCAGAGGAAAGTCAGCAATTTGAAGCAGGTGTAAGAAGTTATTGGTTTAACAACAAGCTCAACGTGAATCTTGCTGCTTATCACATTGTCCGCAAAAACATCCTACAAGAAGACCCGAATGACAGTGACTTGTTGGTTTCATTTGGCAAAGTGCGCAGCCAAGGTGTCGAACTGGATATTCTCACAGACATCACACCTCGCTGGGTAGCCAATATCAGTTACGCCTACAACGATGTGAAAGTAACTGATGCTGCAGAAGGCGTATATTTTGCTAACACCCCTTATCATCAACTTGGCCTTTGGAGTCGCTACGACTTCCCTAGCATAGATTCCTCTATTGCTGTTGGCGCAGATTACGTTAGCCAACAAAAGAACCGAGATGATCAAATAGTCAAACCTTACACTGTTTATGACATGTCATGGCAGACAAAATGGCAGGATTGGAAATTCCAGCTGAACATCAAAAACTTGTTAGATAAAGAATATGCTGTTAGTGGCTTTACCAAAAACATAGGATCATTCGTCGGTGAACGACGTCGCGTTTACGTCACCGCTGCCTATGACTTTTAGCTGAGTAAAGAAGCAATAACAGGGGCAGATTCCTTGAGCCTATTAAAGGAATCTGCCCCTTTAACTTTACTCTGTCATTTCTAATATTTGACCTAGATCAAACCGAGCTTATTTAAGTCACCAATCCCGCCATCATCACTTGAGTTCAATTAACACACAGGTAAACTCCGCCCGTTTTGATCGGTCGGTGCGCCTTATGTCTCAAGAAAAAATGTCTCAGCAAAAAAGCTTCATGCCAGAATTACTCTCTCCAGCAGGTTCGTTAAAAAATCTGCGTTATGCCTTCGCCTACGGAGCCGATGCCGTTTACGCAGGCCAGCCACGGTACTCCCTAAGAGTGCGCAATAACGAGTTTGATCTAGAAAAGCTGGGCATTGGCATAAATGAAGCACACGAGCTGGGCAAAAAACTCTACGTGGTCAGCAATATCGCACCCCATAACGCGAAACTGAAAACCTACTTACAAGACTTAGCACCGGTCATTGATCTCAAACCAGACGCGCTCATCATGTCTGATCCAGGCTTAATAATGATGGTGCGTGAAGCCTTTCCCGATCAACAAATTCACCTATCAGTACAAGCCAATGCGGTCAATTGGGCTACCGTGAAATTCTGGCAACAACAAGGCATTTCCCGCGTTATTTTGTCCCGTGAACTATCGCTAGATGAAATTGAAGAAATTCGCTTAAAAGTACCCGACATGGAACTGGAAGTCTTCGTTCATGGTGCGTTGTGTATGGCCTACTCTGGCCGCTGCCTGTTATCGGGTTACATGAACAAACGCGACCCAAACCAAGGCGCTTGCACTAATGCCTGCCGATGGGAATACAACGCCCACGAAGCAACACAAGACGAAACAGGTCAGATCATTGCCAGCAGTGCCGCTTCATCAAAAACTCCAGCGTCTGCAGTGCAAATTCAACAGCCAAGCGATCAGCTCTTTTTGTTACAAGAACGCGGTCGTCCAGACGAATATATGCCTGCGTTTGAAGACGAACAGGGCACCTACATCATGAACTCAAAAGACTTGCGCGCCATTCAACACGTTGAACGACTCGTAAAAATGGGCGTACATTCTCTAAAAGTGGAAGGTCGTACAAAGTCTTTTTATTACTGCGCCAGAACGGCACAAATCTATCGCAAAGCCATTAATGACGCCGTCGCAGGTCGCCCTTTTGATGCCAGTCTCATGAGCAGCTTAGATAACCTAGCAAATCGTGGTTACACAGATGGCTTCTTGCAACGCCATCGTCATGTGGACCTACAAAACTATGAAACAGGTAATTCCATCAGTGACAAACAGCAGTTTGTCGGTGAAGTCATTGCAACCCATGACGACTCACTCACTATTGAAGTGAAGAACCGCTTCAGTGTTGGGGATTCTTTGGAATTAATAACACCAAAAGGCAATGTCACTTTTGCATTAGGCGAACTAAATGACAAACAAGGTCGCCCTATCGACGTAGCAAAAGGCAGTGGTCATGTGGTGTCTATTCCTTGCCCGCAAGGTATTGATGCTTCCATGGGGATCCTAATGAGAAACCTATCGGAAGGGCAAACCACCCGCCAACCTCACGCCAGCGCGACGGCGTAGAGGCAAGGCCATGGCATTACTCATTAACGACCGATGCATAAACTGCGACATGTGTGAACCAGAATGTCCTAACGACGCCATTACCATGGGCGCCAAGATTTATGTCATTGATCCAGATAAATGCACAGAGTGCGTTGGTCACTACGACCAACCCACCTGTGTCGCCGTCTGCCCGATAGACTGTGTAAAACCCGATCCAGACAGACGCGAAACAGAAGAAGCACTATACGAAAAGTTTGTTGAGATGCATTTTGATACCAGCGTTTAACGTCCAGCCAATATCCAAAACATCTTAAGCCGCTGGCAAGTTCTGCGCTAACCATTGTTGGAATTGTGCTTTCGGTAGCGCGCCAGATAAACGAGCTACTTCTTTGCCATGATGGAAGATCATCAAAGTCGGAATAGAACGAATATTATAGCCACCGGCCGTCGTTTGATTCTGCTCAGTATCTAACTTCAAGAAACAAGCTTTTGTCGACATCTCGCTGGCTACCTGTTCAAAAATAGGCGCGAATTGCTGACACGGCCCACACCAAGATGCCCAAAAGTCCACCACAACAGGAAGGTCATTATCATTGATGTAGCGTTTAAAATTATTATCACCGCCCATTATGGGCTGTGTTGAAAGAACGGGCTTTTTACACTTGCCACAAAGAGGCTTATTACCAAGTTTATCTTTCGGTACGCGATTCTTCGTACTGCAACTTTGACAAACTATTTGAATAGGTGAATTGGTCATTTTGAGCCTCGTGATTAAATGCTTTTATTCATAAACAGAACGGAATTAAATCGAAATACTGCATGTTTGCCAACCTAGAAAAGCAAAAAGCGAATCATTGATTCGCTTTTTGTCACCTTCGTAAGACTGATTCAACTCACGTCACTAAGCTATTCTTCTGCATCAGCATGAGAGACGGCTTGAAAACCATCCATCTGCTCGAAGTTTTCCATCCAAAAATAGGAACTCACCAAGCTAAACTGGCGGGTTGTGCCTTCGTCTGCAACTTGCTTAAGTTGCCAAACAAGACCCGGCGCTTCAGGAAACTGTGTGCCTTTGATTTGATCTTCATATAAGCGATTGATTAACGCATCATCGCCTTGCCCACTCGCCAATAAACGTACAATCGATGAATGTAACGACTCATCAAAAATTGCCATATCTTCAACATGTTCAGCGGTAACCGTAATGGCAAACTCAACACCCGTTGGCTTCGCGAAAGTGCCATTAAAGGCCTCGCGCAACAAGGCATAAGCACTAAAAAAACGCTCATGAAACAGACAATCTGGATACTCTTCCCACGAACGGTCATCAAGCATATCGTGGCTAATTTGATCTACCTTGCCTTTCGATAACTCAGGAAATAAATGCGTTAATACCGCCTTTGCCGCATCCGCAGGCTCAAGATCGTTCAGCGACATCATGCACATCTCGCGGAGCTCTGCTGCATCCATTTTCTCGACATCATCGTCGAAATCCATAATGCTCAAAAGAGCACGATAATCTTCGTCAGACCACGCGTTTGGAATCTTGCTAATTTTCTGAAAGGAATCAATTTGAACGGTAAACTTAGCTTGCATCGAGCACTCCTATTTGAACGCTAACATTGCAGGAAATAACACTGGTAGGCTTTGTAAGTAGCCAATATTGATCTTAATAAAGAAACAGACCGAGTAACCAATGTACAGGGAGTGGAAGCAAGATGCTATCTATCGGAAAAAATGTTTTGAGCAGTGATTACACCTGAATCAAAGTAGTAAAAAATCAGGATCCATGCGAACGACTAAGCTAAAAGCTTACAAAGCCATTTAGAATCGAAAAAATAAGAAAATAAAGAAATTTACAAGAACGAGCAAAACCAGAGGAATGTTATTTTTATTCTCTCGGTCGTTGCTGTAGGAAATTGCTGCAGGAAAGCGAGGCTTACTTTTTAACAGGAAAAGTGCGGTACCAATCAAGATTGTCTACTTCCATGTCTACTGGTGCTTTAGCTGCTTTCTCACTGCTTTTAAAAAGGCTAACTAGCTTACCAAACAAACCGTTAAGGCCTGCGATTTTTACATTGCCTAACACATGAGAAGATAAGGATTTGCTATCTAATGCGTTCATAATAAACACTCCGAATAAAAATGTATGAGTAGATGAAATTATTTACTAATACAATTTTAATCGGAGATAAACATCCTAACAAACGATGCTTTTTCACTCAGGTGTTTAGTTTTCTTCAACTATTGGGGCACTAAATGGATTTTTCTTAGAAAACAAAAAACAGCATCACAATTCCAAATGCCAGGACCCCAAATAAAATAGGCAAACCCATAGAGCGAGTTCGAGTCCAAACACCGTAAGTAACCAGTATCCCAACCCCAGTCGCTAGCCATGACAAAGCCCCAGAATGAGCAGGAACTAACGAAGTACCGAACATCGCGGCAATCATGGTTGGCCCCAGTATGGTTAACCAAGTCGGCATTGAGCCAACGCCGTCCTCCGTTTGTCTTTTCGCCAAGCTTCGCTTCATCCAAATATAGGGTAAAAGACGAATTAAATAGGTACCAATGGCAATGCTAGCAAGCGCCAGCCACATAGACATTTCCATACTTATTGCCCTCCCATATCGCGCTGATTTTTCAGAGCGTAGAACAAGGCTGCGCCACACAAAGCCGCTAACGGAATAGCGACATTTGGGTAACCTGACACTTTCAAAATAACAGCGCTAACAGCAGACAAAGCGATCGTTAATGTCCACAAGCGATTATTACAACGCGGCACAATTAAAACGAAAAACAGAGCTGGTAGTGCAAATGGCAAAATATCGTTGATTAATGGCCACCGTTGCGTCAACTCTCCACCCGCAATGGCACCCAGTGCGGTTCCTGCAATCCAGCTCAACCAGGCCAACACCGCTGCACCTGTGTACCAACCTATCCGCGCCTGATCTGGAAGCTGAGGCAAACGTGCGTGAGCCAGCGCAAAAATTTGATCGGTCAAACCATGCATTAGTGGCAACCACTTTTTATCTTGGTTTAAGTAAGGAGAGAGATTTGGCCCATAAACAACATGTCGAGCGTTAATTAACAAAGTCATGATGACCACAAACCATAACGGCGCGCCAGAAGCCGCCATAGCAACAAAAAGAAACTGTGACGCGCCCGCATAAATAAAGGCAGAGATAAGAACAGTCTCTAACACACTAAAACCAGACTGAACGGAAATCAGACCAAACGAAATCGCCACAGGAATGTAACCGCCAAGCAGTGGAATCGCGTCTTTTACACCTTGTTTCCAAGGCGTTCCCGCAAGAGTTTGAGTTGCTGTATTCATGACTGTACCTCCTGTATGGCATCGTCCTGTTTAGCATCAGACTGTTTAGCATAAGTAATGACCATCATCAGCGTCGCCCATTCATCGCCCGTTTGATAACTGTGCGGAACATCGGCCGCAAAAGTATGGGCTTTGCCAATTTCCAACTGGCGTAAGTCATTACTTTCACCCGCCAGCAATTGCCCACTTATTAGGGTTATAGCTTCTGTCGTACCAGCAATATGCGGCTCTGATTGCTTAATAGTGTTCGGCGCGCAAGACATCCAATACACATCGACGCGCGGATTCCCCTCGCCCTGATCAATCAACCTGACCTGTACACCGTTTTCGCCCAGTGTCGACTCCACACTGGCCACAAGATCCCCAAACGGAACATTCAGTTGTACTGCCAAACGCCAAATCGTTTCTAAAGTCGGATTGCCCTCACCCTGCTCAATACGAGACAAATTAGACTTCGCCAGCCCAGCATCCAGAGCCAGCTGAGACAAAGACAACCCCTTTGCCATACGCAATTTTTGTATATTTCGCCCTAACGAGCCGAGAATCGGTTTATTCATAGTGCATCTCAAATTGTTCTTTATATAGAACGTTCTATATAAAGAACGAAAGAAAGTCAATGGAATTGTGGAAAATGGAGGGGGTTGAGAGGTGGAAACGAGTTCATCAGCTAATGCTTTGATGGACTCGTTATAGCTTGAGATATGTTTTGAGGATGTAAGGCTAACGCTGTTTGTGTCTTTGGTTTGAGGTGAAAAGCTTGAGTTGAAGTGCCGTTTGGACCAGATGAAAATTAGGTCTTATTTGCACCTGATTCCATTTAACTGACTCGATACCGTTGAACCACTTTACCATCCAAAATCAGCTCAGAACTTAACTCGCCGCCATTAGCAATAATCGTATTGGCCGATGCGGAGTTATCTTTATAGCAGTGAATATGAACAACACTTACGTCCATAGCATTAAGCTTTTCTATCGACAGCTTCATTAACAACTTACCCAAACCTTTGCCACGGTAAGATGGACGAATACCTAATCCAATATGACCACCACACTCTTCAATAGCGCTATTAAGGTAATGACGTAAATTAGTCACACCAAGCAACTGATCGCCTTCCACCAGCCACAAGGTTGTACTTGGCACAAAACCGTCAGGCAGATTTTTTCCCAAGGAAAAATCAGACAACTTCGCTAAAAGTGCATCAAAATCTTGATGATCAAAACCCATAGGAAAAGGGTAACGAACTTCATCACCCAACTCTTCGATGTACTCGTTATAACTTTGGATATATTTTGAGGATGGTAAGACTAAATCCATTTTGTCTCCAGTTTGATGTGGAATGCTGGGATTCTTAGGGGAGTTGGGACTGATTAAAAGCGATTCTATTTTTCATCTGACCCTAAATTATTAGGGCTCCTAAATGCCATTACCTTCCTCTTATTTTTAAACGACACGATATATAGTTTGATTGCCGAACACTTAACACCGCGTTAAGTAGTGAGCAACGCTCACCATATAACCTAAACCATTGTGCCGTAAACACGAAACCCAACCTTGAACTGAAAACACTAAGCGTTAGGAATCACTCTTAAATGCTTTGTTAGTATGATTTCAACAATAAGTACACAGGTCTATATCTTGGTCCATAGCGATGATGCCCCAACTTCATACGCCCCTGCTTTGCGATCTCAACAAGCTCGCTAAAAGTTATACATCGACTACTTTTTGCCAGTTCTATCAAAGCATTTTCACTATAAATTGCTTCAGGTGTATTTCTATATATAGAGCTAATTGGCGTTATATATGCTTCTTCTATAAATTGACTCATATTAAACCATACAAAGTTTTCATGCTTAGCAAGTTCCCAAAGATTAGACGCATCAATACTTCCTGATACGACTGGCACCCCTAAAGATTGAGTGATAATTTGAAACTCATCAAGTCCATAGAAAATGGATATTCCTGCTTCTCCAGTATCAGAAACTTTCGGTCTTCTTGGGAATAGCGCAATAACTTGAAAGTTATCTTTGCTATGTAGGTTTTTAGACAACTTTGTGAATTCACGCGTCGCGTAAGAAAACAATGGAATGACAGTATCAAAATGCTTTTCTAGAATACTAACTATTCGTGGGACAAGCATGTATTCCACTGTTCTTTCACTACAAAACGATGCCATTTATCCTCCTGATCACACTAACGCCTAGTGCAGCAACAGCTTGAGTAGTGGCGTTTTATGCTAGTGCTAGCGTAGCGAGCGGCACAAAAGAGCAATGGAACAAACTGTCTGACAAACACGATTGGTTAAGTCTCGTTTTACATTGATGATATAAATACATCAAGTTGCTCGCTAAGTTTTTCTGAGTTGTTTACCACTTGTTGCTTGTAGGATTCAATATCTGTTTCTAAATCCAGTTCTTTACGTATGCCTACCAGAACCGGTATTTGAAGTAGCACAATTACTTTCATTTCTTCTGCCACCTCTATCGCGAATTTCCTTGTGAGCTCATTTACGTTTTTCCAGCACTCATCTCTTTCATCAGTTAGCTCTTTTGACCTATTACTATGAAATTCAAAAGATTTGTTTAAGGCTTCGAAAACCACTTTGTTTGGCGCTCCAGATTCATTTTGGCTAGTCATTCCAGCTAAAATTCTCTTTATCTCTATTTGAGATTCGTCATAGTGATAATTTATGATATTTATGTCGCTTCTCGAATCATTAATAGGCGACACTTTAGCTAGCAACCTAAAAAATAGAACACTATATGCCAACACCAGATCATTTAATGCTTTTCCAGTTTCTTGCTCAGAAACTAAACCCAATTTCGCAGCTGAAGTAAAAAAGCCTTGAAGCCCTTCAGCGATATTAGTTTTAGTGAGATCTATTTGTGCAAGAGATCCAAGGTAATTATTTGCCTTAACTAATTCTTCAGCCGCACTCAAGTAAACTTCGCGCCTCACTGAAGCCTTTCTTTCAACTTTTTGGAGTTCTGCATCATGTTTTAACTGAATTTCCAATCTCTTTCTATTATTCCTGTTGGAGATTAAAACACCGAATAAAGTAATTAGCGAGCCCAATACTACCGACCAAATTGCTATTGGAATATCCTTCAAAGCTTCAATCATTGTAGTGCTCCTAATATAAAAGGCGTAACGCCGCGCTCTGCGGAAACGTGGGAGAGCTAGCGAGTAAATTTTCCATAGCAACACCTTGTTAGTAGGTAATTAAGCTTCTCGCTTGGAATTAGTGACGAAATTAGTGTTTGATAATGGTGATCGGTAATAATCCTCATCAAGAAACCTGAGAAGCATCTTCAGATCAGCTTTTTGATCAGGTAATTTTATCATTTCAACTTCACTTTCAATTACTGTTTCGAATGGAATATTAAATTCCAAAGCCACAGCTTTCATTTGATTCATTGGTACTGTACTTAATATTTCACTCTGCTGAATTAGTGAGATCTTCCTGCGAACCCAGCTATCAGAAATCGATAAAAGATGATCATTGTCTGTGACTTTTATATTTTCCAGACCAGAGAACTCAGTGATATCATCATTTGTGGCTTCTTTATAGTATTGTGTTAGATCAAAAACCTGACGTAATAGATGAAAGCTAAAGAACCTTAATTTTCCTTCAGTCAACGTTGCTGATAGCTTGGTATCTATTGATATCCCTATACCTTCAACTTTCTTATATACATCTACAGAATGAAATATTGAAAGGCCATTTGTTGATATGATTTTACGTTTGTCGAAATACTGAAGTAATATTCTTATGGAACCATCTTCGTTCTCATACCCAGAAAACAGAGCTTTAATTGATGTAAAGAAGTCATTATTAGGAATGACTTCTTCAACCCCTAAAGGGTTTCTTATTGAGTTTTCCAGATTATCTATATCATCGTAATTCTGTATAAATAAAGCTTCACCTGAGTCAGGCTTGTACTTACCATCAAACTCAATCTCTTCTTCTATAGCTGCATCGAAAGTCCTATCTTGACCTATAAGTAATCCAGACAGTTCTTCCTGTACATCTTCAGTAAGTTTAAATCGTACAATTCTATTTGCAGGATTATTTGTCAGAGCAAATAAATTTAGTAACATTAGTACTTCTCCATAAGCATGCTGTGTGAAATACATTTCACATTTTTGATATTTTTCGGATCTTTTAACTCTCGTTTTGTTAGAAGCGTGTAAACTACCCCGCTTTCCGATTCAACCTTATAAAATCTAAATTTGAACAAATATAAAAGAGGATGCGAAGGAATCGCTGTCATAAACCAAAGTACAGCAACTATAAGCGCTGAAATTGTTGAAATAATTGTAAAATCGAGTTCAACGGCTCGCATTATTATTGGAGCAATGTAGCTGGCGACAAATGCTAGCAAGAAGAAATCAGTTGACTCAATTTTCTTTGCTTGAAACCTAACGACTTCCGTCGATCTATTTGCTTTAGCCAAAATTAATAAAGGGATAATGGTACCAAGTACAGAGATAATAATTAGCTGGTAAACTGTAAAATCTACACCTTGAATTTGAAACCTGACAAACGCAAGTGCTAGCAAAGTCGGTGAAAAAGCCGATGTAAAGAGAAGTGTCTTAATCCAGTTTCGCATGATACTCCTTGAAAGTGCTAAAAAATAAAGACAGCGGTGCGAAGCATCTGCTGTCTTTATTTTTTAAGTAATTAAATTAATCGTAATTAATTGACTTGGTATCATCAGCTAACATTTCTTCTGCCTTGTTCAAAGATGCATGCACCCTAACCCCCTTAAGATCAGACGGATATTCAGGCCAAATATAATTAGCAACTGCTGGAGAGATCATCTCTCCAGCAGGCCCAGATGGAGGGGTTCCCACCAAGTCAAAATCATAAATACCACCTTCCGGAGGCATGATGTAAACATAGGGTACAAGATGTGTATTCGTCCATCCTGTGGTTGGGGATGATCCAAAAACAGTAATACTCAGCTGTGGCGGATTACTTTTGAGTAATGCCAAGTCGATATTGTTAACTCTTAGCAGTTTTGCGGTCATTGTAATTTCCTTTTTTAATGAAAGCGACTACTGCATAATTCAATCGCATGTTGGCGAACACTTAATATTTTAATAGTGCGCATGCGCGTTTAGACAATTTCTAAAACCTCGAAATATCCTTACAACCATATAAACAATAAAGACTTTATAAGAACATTAACAAAATTCAAAACTGGAAAAACGAGCATACGTGTTATTTAATTTATCCACAGCGCGTTATTTCGTCTGCCGATATTCTTATCCATTGATAGTAAAAGACTTTCTTACTTTCTACCAGTACAAAAAGCGCACAACGGGGTTTATTTAAAATGGCTAAACGCACAATAAAATAACCATTTTAAAAATAAACTGTATATACAGACATAAAATACATTTTTTATTCGCTCTGGATTCTTTGATTGTCGGGCTAAAGCCGCGACCTATCCTAGGCCATAAGAGCTTGATTTCCGCCTTCGCGGAAATGACGTGTCTCGGCCATCCATGGAGCTTCGTTGTTGGATTTGGTTCTCGCACTGTTAGTCTTGAATTAACCGAATAAGTCAGTTCGATGCGACAAAGATGTGCGCCAACATGAGATTGTTATGCAGTGGGTGCCTCTAGGCTATAGTTATCTAGCCCTTCGCAATTATAGAGGTCTACATTTTTCTCTGGCGTCATGCCAAGTTTCTTTAAAACAGCTTTAGAACCAACATTATCGACCATTGAAACGCCATAAAGCTTTTCGTGTTCAGTGTTATCGAAAAACCAAGTTGCCAACGCTCTTGCTGCTTCCGTAACAAAGCCTTTCTCTTCAAACTCTTTGGTGATACCGAACCGAATATCCACATATTTTGGGTTTGGAGCGTATTCAGCACCAACAAAACCGAGTTTGATGCGAGGGTTATCTTTCAAACAAATAATAAAAGTACCGAACTCATTATTCTCCCAATGAGCAATGCGCTTATCTAAGTACGCTTTCTGTTGGATTTGTGAATATGGCGCTTCATTTGGAAGGTACTTAGTTTGTTTAGGACACGAGAGTATTTCAGAAATGACATCCAGATCATTTTTGTTTGGTTTAAGCAGAATCAATCGTTCAGTTTCTAGCATTTTCCCTTTCCGTTACATGGCATTTTAATAGTACGAATGTTCGATTATCTCTAGGCGATGAGTCACTCTCAATGAATACTAAAAGACTTCCTTACTCCCTACCAGCACCAACGCGAAATACTGTGATTATTTTCAAATGACATTGAAAACACAAAACAAATCGTATATCAGAAATTCCGCGTCGGGCTGAAGCCGCGACCTACCCAAGACCATAAGAGCTTGATTCCCGCCTTCGCGGGAATGACTTGTCTAAGCCGTTTGTTATTGGGTTTGGTTCTCGCACTGTTAGTCTTGAGTTAACCAAAGAATTAAGTTCACTGCAACAGAGTAACTCCCGACGATTAGCTAGGATGAAGTCAGTTCGACGCGACGAAGTTGCGCGACTTTATGGAGTTTCAGAGTCATTGCTTGAAGACCTATCTCGCACCAAGTTAACAATCTATGCCTTACGATAAAAGTCGTGTTGCTAAACGCTACCTTAAACAAAGTAAATGAGACGTTTGGGCGAAAGCCCGATAAA
>NZ_JAHLLW010000008.1 GCF_019426345.1 Marinomonas lutimaris | reverse complement strand
GAGCGCCCACACAAATTATCTGATTATCTATTTTAAAGAGCTTCGCCACACATGCTGTGCGGCTGAGGTCGTGTATAATACAGACTATTTTGATCCATGCAACCGTTTTTAAACAAAAAAATCACTGCATTGCTAAATACAGTGATTTTTTGTTAATAAACCAAGATCAACTACTTAATTTCTAGTGCTTGCGCTTCGATTCTACTCTTCCACTCAGCAGGTCCTGTGATATGAACAGATGTACCCAATGTATCAACGGCAACTGTCACAGGCATATCAACAACATCAAATTCATAGATAGCCTCCATACCTAACTCAGGAAAGGCAACGACGTCTGCTTTTTTGATTGCTTTAGAAACCAAATAAGCCGCACCACCTACTGCCATCAGGTAAACCGCACCAAATTCTTTGATCGCTTCAATTGCAACAGGACCGCGCTCAGACTTACCAATCATCCCAAGCAGCCCCGTTTTATCCAGAATCGTACGAGTGAATTTATCCATTCGAGTCGCCGTAGTAGGACCTGCAGGACCTACCGCTTCATCTCTTACTGGGTCAACAGGCCCAACGTAATAAATAAAACGACCTTTTAGATCGACAGGAAGCTCTTCGCCGTTAGCGATCATCTCAACCATTTTCTTATGAGCCGCATCACGACCAGTTAACATTTTACCATTCAGCAAAACAGTCTCACCAGGCTGCCATTCTTTTACTTGCTCAGGCGTAATAGTATTTAAATCAACTCGACGAACACTTTCACCCACCTCCCAAGTAATTTCCGGCCAATCATCTAATGATGGAGGAACCAAATCTGCTGGACCAGAACCATCAAGCACAAAGTGTGCATGACGAGTTGCCGCACAATTAGGAATCATGGCAACAGGCAATGAAGCGGCATGAGTTGGATAATCCATAATCTTCACATCAAGAACAGTTGTTAATCCACCAAGACCTTGCGCACCGATACCTAGATTATTGACAGCCTCAAAAATAGCCAAACGAAGCTCTTCAATGCGAGTCTGGGGACCTCGAGCTTTCAACTCATGAATATCAATAGGCTCCATCAAAGACTCTTTCGCCATAACCATAGCTTTCTCAGCAGTACCGCCAATACCTATGCCAAGCATTCCAGGAGGACACCAACCCGCCCCCATTGTAGGAACTGTTTTCTTAACCCATTCAACAATATCGTCGGAAGGGTTAAGCATCGCTAATTTAGATTTATTTTCAGAACCGCCACCTTTAGCAGCGACGTGAACCTCGACAGTATCACCAGGCACAACCTCCATGTGAATCACAGCAGGCGTATTGTCTTTGGTGTTTTTACGAGCTCCAGCAGGATCTGCAAGTATAGAAGCACGCAATACGTTATCTGGATGAAGGTAGGCACGACGCACACCTTCATTAATCATATCAGCAACACTTCTAGCACTTTCCCATTGAACATTCATACCGATTTTAACAAAAACGGTAACAATCCCCGTGTCCTGACAAATTGGACGCTTACCTTCAGCACACATACGAGAGTTAATAAGAATTTGCGCCATCGAATCTTTCGCGGCCTTACTTTCTTCTCGTTCGTATGCTTCATGCACCGCTTTTACGAAATCCAGAGGGTGGTAATAAGAGATAAACTGCAATGCGTCTGCTACGCTATCAATCAGGTCATCTTCTTTAATAATGCTCATGCTTCTCTCCTGCCGAGTATTACGATTAATTCGAAAACGAAATGGTAAAAGATGCAGCCTTGCAAAGAAAGCATTAAGGTGGGTTTTAAAGAAATATACCCCTCATCAATCAAATGAATGAGGGGTATAAGTAGAAATAAGTTGGTACCTTTTAGAAGAAGCTTAACGGTTAGCTTTTTGCTCTCTATCAGTCTTTGGCTTTTGAACAGAGTGCTGAATATATTCCTCTAGAATTTGAGCCGTAAATTTTTCTCGGTCTGGTAGTGAAGGGATACGCTCAGCCTCCCAGTTGATCAAACGAATAAAAACAGAATATTTTTTAATAAAGCCGTACCCGATATCTCTAACACCAATACCATTAACCTCCATCAGATAAATAACTTGCTCTAAATTCTTCTGAGTTTCGAACTGACCACCCTCACTTGCCGCTATAAGCAAACGCTGAATATGTTGAATAGGATTTTCAGATGTACGTGATTCTTTTTTCACCAAACTAGAGGTTAAAAATTTGTCTAGCATTTCTTCAGTGTGCGCTTCTCTTGCGTGCACATCTGAAATAAGAGCAGATTCACGCTCCAACAAACGAATAAACAAACTTTTATTTTTGATATCTGAAAATTCTAAATCCTTAAGGGAAAGCCCGTTCTCAGACATGATATCGATCACTTTTTCATAAGATGCGATTGCATCTTTACCAACAGATACCGCAAGTACAAGATGCCTACGCAACTCGTGCATTATTTTAGCAGCCCTGTAATCTTCTTTGCGTTGCAAGTGCTGCTTAAGAGACTCTTTATTTTTCGCTAAGGCATGACTAATAGAATCATACCCCTGAACAGCCTCTTGCTCATCCCTTAGACGAGCCATACGAATCTTGGTACAACTATCTTCCCATGCCTCGTAGGATTTTGCCCTAGCCTGAAATGCTCGCTCAATAGCTTCCTCAAAACTTTGCTCGATTCGAGCCCGCTCAGCCCGCTCCTGCACTTCACCTTGCTCATGCGCATGGCGCTTCTGCTTTTTGAGCTGCAGGTTTTCTTGCGCCAATAAAAGCTGCTTATCTAGAGCTTCTATTTCAGTTTGAATTTTAGCCTCATCAAAATCCGCAAGTTTGTCGTATATTTTTGACCAGTATCCGTCTTCTACAAATGGCACATTCGGATCACTGGTAGCATACTGAGTCTTTAATGTTTCAGTAAACCCATGATTATCTGGGCGAAAAGCTTTGGCGGCATTAATTACATTATCGCTGGAGGTATAATTCGCAGAACCATCCTGCCCACTTTCATTAACAGCAGACCCTACCACCACACCCTCATCCGCATCTTCAAAAACACTTTCCGCTGTCATGCTACCTTCACCAACACTATCGCCATCTAATTCAAAATTTGACTCAGCATCTTCAGCTTGAGCACCAATATCACCAGTAACTCGACCCTTATAGCCCACAGATCCTCCTTCATAATCTGCATTTTTATCATCTGACAAGACCTGATCATCTAGAGTCGCACCAACACCGTGAGAATCGGAAAGCTCCAAATCATCAAGAATAGTACGAGCAGATTCATAAGCTCGACTTGGGTCGTTACCCTTTTCACTGAAACGACGCTGGTAGACAGATCCTTCAGGGGATGATTTTGCGACAGTATCTTTTTGATATCGAGGAGAGGCCCCACCCCAACTAACACGGTAAAGCATAGCGCGATCACACAACTGCAAAATAGGTAGCTCTCGTTGAGCAACCTGATACTGCCTAATTAGCGACTCCGCATGACGCAAAGCCATTACAGACTCACTAGAATTAGTAGAGGTTGCTAAATTCAATAATTTAACAACTTTCTGTATGGCCTTCTTCCTTTTGCTTATGCTCATAAAACACGCTTTCCAAGTTGGCTAAATTTCACTCAGTATAGAATACAAATTTAGGGCTTTTTCTCAATAGTAAAGTTCAGCCCCATCACTAGGTAATGTCAAATCATCACTCAGTAACGAATGAACCTTCTGCAAAATTTCAGCCAATTCTTCTTTTGAATAAGCAATAGCATCCAATTTCCCCCAAACTGGGCCAGGCCAGCATGGATCAGTTGTATATCGAACGATATGATGCATGTGCAATTGAGGCACTAGATTACCAATAGCGGCAACGTTCAGCTTAGTTGCGGAAAAGGCATCATGGAGCGTTTCCGCCAACAGGCAACTTTCTGCCATCAATTGCTGACGATCTTCTTCTACAAGCTGATATATTTCAGTGATGTCATTTCGCTGTGGCACAAGTATAAACCATGGAAACTGAGCATCATTTATAAGACGCAATTGACATAATGAAAAGTGCCCAACAAGAATAGAATCACGACCTAACACTGGATTTAACTCAAACATCTTTACATCTTCCTATTTACAAAAAAGGCTTTCATAAGCACTATAGCACCCTATTTTTAAAAACTCTCAGAGACTTGGAGCCAGCATGACTGATATGCAATGTGCCGTGGATGCACAAGCAAAATTAGCCGAATGTCCTCGTTGGGACGAACGTACTCAAACGCTCTATTTTGTCGATATAGATTCTTTCATACTATACGCTTACGACACAAAATCAAAAAAACTATCAAGTCGCGAATTCGATGAAGAAATTGGCTGCTTCTCATTAGCTGAAAATGGCGGTTTCATCGCAGCATTTCGCTCTGGTGTCTATACATTCGAGCACATTGATGCTGACTTAAAGCCTTATTGGCTTGCCACTTACGATCAAAAAACAACTCGCTTCAATGATGGTCGTTGTGATGCTAAAGGTCGCTTTCTAGCCGGCACTATGTACTCACCAAAAGATGCCTTTAATGGTGCATTACATCAATTCAGCGGCGGCCAAGAAAGCCTTATTGACCAAGCCGCCTGGACATCCAATGGTTTAGCATTTTCTCCTGACAACACCATTATGTATTATTCTGACACACCAAATCATGTGGTTTATCAATTCGATTATGACTTAGAAAGCGGTGCTGCAACCAATAAACGCGTTTTTATTCAATTTCCACATGGCAATGGCCGGCCAGATGGTGCTGCAGTTGATAGTGAGGGAAATTACTGGTCTGCTCTTTATCAAGGACAGCGCGTTGTAAAAATTAACCCCCAGGGTGAAATTTTAGAAGAGTATCCAGTTCCTGCAACCTACCCAACCATGGTTGCCTTTGGCGGACCAGAAATGAGAACCCTGTTTGTGAGCACATGTCGTGGCGCACAAACAGAAGAAGAATTGAAACAGTTTCCCCAAGCAGGTGGAATCTTTGCTATTGAAACAAATGTAAAAGGCCAGATTGAGCCGCGCTTCGCAGGCTGAAGCCTTAGCTTACAATTTGATTTTTTTGCTATTTAACTTTAATCACTCAACTTTAAAGTACTGATATTATTATGCGCGCAAGCAACTATTTATTCTCTACCCTACGTGATGCACCAACTGACGCCGTCGTCACCAGCCATCAGCTAATGGTTCGTGCCGGTATGATTCGCCAAATCTCAAAAGGCTTATACACTTGGCTACCAACAGGCCTTAAAGTTTTCCGCAAAGTCGAAAGCATTGTCCGTGACGAAATGGAAAAAGCAGGCTCCCTTGAAGTCATGATGCCAGGCGTTCAACCTGCAGAATTATGGCAAGAAACAGGACGTTGGCAGAAATACGGCCCTGAACTGCTTCGCCTACAAGACCGTCACGGTCGCGAGTATTGCCTTGGCCCAACCCATGAAGAAGTCATCACAGAACTTGCGCGTAACGAATTGACTAGCTACAAACAACTACCAATGAATTTCTTTCAAATTCAAACCAAATTCCGTGACGAAGTTCGCCCTCGCTTTGGTGTAATGCGTTCACGCGAGTTCTGCATGAAAGACGCCTACTCATTTCACGTTGGCGCTGAATCACTACAAGAAACCTATGATGTCATGCATAAAGCTTACTGCAATGTATTTGATCGCATCGGCCTAGATTACCGCCCAGTTCGCGCAGATACAGGCAGCATCGGCGGCGCATACTCACACGAATTCCATGTCCTAGCCGATTCTGGTGAAGATGATATTGCATTTAGTGATTCATCCGACTTTGCTGCAAACATCGAGCTTGCAGAAGCCATTTGCCTAAAAGAGCAAGCCGACGCACCAACGCAAGATATAGCAGAGGTATTCACTCCCGACTGCAAAACCATTGCGAAAGTTGCTGAATTTTTAAAATTAGATGTCACCAGCACAGTAAAGACTATGCTAGTAAAAGCAGTTGATAAGGATGAGCAACCAACTATCGTTGCACTTGTTCTACGCGGTGATCACAACATCAACGAAATCAAAGTGGAAAAACTATCTGGTATTGTGTCTCCATTTGAGTTCGCTGAAGAAGCTGACATCATTGCGAAAACTGGCTGCGCACCAGGCTCTATTGGACCAAAAGGCTTAGCAGAAAAAGGCATCCGCGTTATCGCAGATCGCTCAGCAGCCGTTATGTCTGACTTCTGTGCCGGTGCAAACAAAGACGACTATCACTTCACTGGCCTAAACTGGGAGCGTGATTGCGCAGCATTTGAAATTGCCGATATCCGTAACGTCGTAGAAGGCGATCCTTCTCCAGATGGAAAAGGCACTATCATTATCAAGCGCGGCATCGAAGTGGGTCATATATTCCAACTGGGCCAACAATATGCGGAAGCTCTTAAAGCCACCGTTTTAGATGAAAACGGTAAGGCACAAGTCATGCACATGGGCTGTTACGGCATTGGCGTTTCTCGAATTGTTGCAGCCGCTATCGAACAAAACTTCGATGAAAAAGGCATTTTGTGGCCAGAAAGTATCGCACCATTCGACATTGCTATTGTTGCCATGAACTATGATAAGTCAGAAGCGGTTCGTACCGAATGTGATCGCCTATACGACGAACTCAAAGCCAAAGGTTTAGACGTTTTGTTAGATGATCGCAAAGAACGCCCAGGCGTTAAATTCGCTGATTGCGAGTTGCTAGGTATTCCGCATCGCTTGGTTGTAGGCGATAAAGGCCTAGAAAAAGGCACACTAGAATATAAATATCGCAAAGCAGGTGAAAACGAAGACATCGCTATCGCTGATGCAGTCGAGTTTATTCTAAGCAAAAAATAACACCGTCAAGCCTAACGGAAGCTACTACTTCCGTTAGGCTTTTTCATGCGAACAACGACTAGGAAAGTAGACATGACAACTATTTACCACAACCCTCGCTGCTCAAAATCTCGCCAAACCTTACAACTTTTAGAAGAAAATAATATCCAACCTGAGATTCGCCTGTATTTGCAAGACACCCCAAGCATCGAGGAAATCCAAACACTGCTTACTCAACTAAATATAACGCCGCTAGAACTCATGCGCACCAAAGAAGCCATCTATAAAGAACTTGGCTTAGGCAAAGATTCTACCGACGAAGAGCGTCTACAAGCCATGCAAGCAAATCCAAGCCTAATTGAACGCCCTATCGTCATACATAATAATAAAGCAAAGATTGGTCGCCCTCCGGAAGATGTCTTAGCTTTATTTGAATGAATGAGAATAACCAAATAGGAGCTACCGAATGACACAGTCACCTTACGTATTGGTTTTGTTTTACAGCCGCCACGGCTCAGTCTCAGAAATGGCAAAACACATTGCCCGAGGCATCAACAAAACCAATGGGATAGAAGCAAAGATACGCCAAGTCCCAGAAGTGTCAGACATAACAAACGTCGCCTCACCAGCTTTACCTGATGATGGAGCACCTTACTGCACGCTGGAAGAACTAGCTGACTGCTCAGGACTTGCTATTGGCTCACCTTCCTATTTTGGCAGCATGGCTGCACCATTGAAGCACTTCATCGATCAAACATCGACACTTTGGCTAACAGGGCAATTGATAGACAAACCAGCTTGCGGTTTCACCAGCGCAAGCACCATGCACGGCGGCCAAGAACAATGCATTCATAGCATGATGACACCATTAATCCATCACGGCATGGTTTGGCTTGGGTTGCCTTATAAAAACAAAGAGCTAATTAGCACACAGGCAGGCGGAACACCTTATGGTGCAAGCCACCTAGCAAACAGCACACATGAAACCGCTTTGACAAATGATGAAAAAACACTCTGCGAAGCACAAGGCAAGCGAATTGCAGAGATGGCAATCAAGCTAAAAAAGTAAGCTACTTACTGTTTTTAATCAATCCCAATAAAAAAGCCGCAGCATGAAATACACTGCGGCTTTATTTATAACCTAACAGTTACAGTCAGTGCCTTGGGAGCTCTACATCTTTAAACAACAACTCAACATCTTGCCGATTCCCAGCCTCCATCGCAGCCATTACGACATCTTTTGTCAGATGAGGCGCAAAAGATTCAATAAATTTATACATATAGCCACGAATGAATGTATTACTACGAATGCCTATTTTTGTGCAACTGTCTGCAAAAAGATGCGAAGCATCTAAAGCAACCAAATCCGCATCTTGCATTTCATCATGGGCCATTGAAGCTACAATCCCAACACCAAGCCCTAAGCGCACATAAGTTTTAATCACATCAGAGTCCGCAGCAGTAAATACAACATTTGGTTGTAATTCAGCCTCTTGAAAAGCCTGATCCAATTGAGATCGACCCGTAAAACCAAACACATACGTGACAATAGGATACTCAGCCAACGCTTGCAAAGTCAGTTTATTCACTTTTGCCAACGGATGATCTTTTGGCACAACCACAGAACGGTTCCAAGTATAGCAAGGCAGCATGACTAAATTACCAAACAACTCCAGCGCTTCTGTTGCAATCGCAAAATCAACAAGCCCGTCGTTTGCCATTTCTGCAATTTGCATCGGCGTACCTTGATGCATATGCAAACTAACGTCAGGATAACCCTCAATGAATTGATTAATCACTTTAGGCAAAGCATATCGAGCCTGCGTATGAGTCGTTGCGATATCAAGCGACCCTTTACGCTCATCACTAAACTCTTTCGCTACACGTTTAATATTTTGCGTCTGACTAAGAACCTCACCAGCTAAAGCAATAATTTTCTCACCAGCAGGTGTTACATGCGTCAAATGCTTTCCACTTCGCGCAAACACCTCCACACCAAGCTCATCTTCCAAAAGACGAATCTGCTTACTAACGCCAGGCTGTGACGTGTATAAACTTTGCGCCGTGGCCGAGACATTTAAATCATGACGAGCCACTTCCCATATATACCTAAGCTGTTGTAACTTCATCGTCTGCCTTATTCGAAAAAGAGTTAAAAACATAATAAAATATTACTTTATAGAATAGTAAAAAACCTCTAGTGTTGCCAGCTTAAATAACTTCAATATGGCTTTCTAATGGATTTTCTTTGGTACATTTCCGCGGGTGCGGCGGTTGGTTTGGCTGTTGGCATCACAGGTGTTGGTGGCGGCTCACTTATGACACCTCTCTTATTAATGTTTGGCTTTCCTCCTCACATCGCTATTGGCACAGATCTTATGTACGCTGGCATTGCAAAAAGCACTGGCGTTGTTATGCATGCTAAACGCGGCAACGTTAACTGGAAGATAGTTTTCGCCATGGCAGCCGGTAGTATTCCTGCATCACTTATAACCGTATGGGCTCTATCACAGTTTGAAAAACCCGACCACTACCAAGAAATTTTAACTAGTACATTGGGCATGATGCTTGTCATCACCGCTGTGGTAATACTATTTAGAGCCAAGTTGACCAGAGCGTTAAGTTTCAACATATCAGAAGACCAAAGCACTAAAATCGTTTTTATCTGTGGGTTTATCCTAGGCGTGCTCGTCACCCTTACTTCCGTAGGTGCTGGCGCCTTAGGAACCGCTATCATGATGATATTATTCCCCATCATGAGAGCTAAAAATATTGTTGGTACCGATCTCGCTCATGCTGTCCCACTCACACTAGTTGCAGGCACGGGGCATATTTTCTTAGGCAATGTCGACTACACGTTATTAGCCGCGCTTTTAATAGGCTCTATCCCGACAATATATATTGGCACACGCATAGCAAGCCATGTACCTAACCATGTTTTGCAACCTGTACTAGCAACAGCCCTACTCTCTTTTGGCGTGAAGTATCTTTTCTTCTAAAAAATAAAAAATAGATGCCCTAGCGGTTCATTCAAAGAGAAAAACACGATATTGTTAGCGGCTATAATTAAAAGCAAAAAAGCAGGAAACCCCGCAATGAGTAACAAACGTCTTGAAGACTTAAATATTGCCTCATTTACCCCCCTGGTAACACCGAGTCAATTAAAGAAAGAGCTGCCAGTAAGCGAAAGCGTTAGCAGCCACGTAGCGGAATCCCGCGACATAATCAAAAATATTATGGACGGTAAAGACCACCGCCTAGCTATCGTAATTGGGCCATGCTCTATTCATGACCCAAAAGCAGCATTAGATTATGCAAACCGCTTAAAAGCACTTGCCGAAAAATTAGATGATACTTTGTATATCATCATGCGTGCTTATTTTGAAAAGCCACGCACAACCGTTGGTTGGAAAGGCTTGATCAATGACCCTAATCTAGATGGTACATTTGATATAAACAAAGGCATTCGCATTGGTCGCAAGCTACTTATTGACTTAGCAGAACTTGGCCTTCCTCTTGCTACTGAAGCGCTAGATCCTATTTCACCGCAGTATATTCAGGATCTTATTAGCTGGTCTGCTATCGGAGCAAGAACCACTGAGTCACAAACTCACCGAGAAATGGCATCAGGTCTATCTGGCCCTGTAGGATTCAAAAACGGTACAGATGGCGGCTTGACTGTTGCAATCAATGCAATGCAATCCGTTTCACACCCACACTCCTTCTTAGGCATCAATGAAGAAGGTCAAGTTACCGTTGTGAACACAAAAGGCAATGATTACGGCCACATCGTTCTTCGCGGCGGTGGCGGCAAGCCTAACTACGAAACAAAATTTGTTGCTGAAGCAGAACAAGAATTAGCAAAAGCTAATCTAAAAGTGAACATCATGGTAGATACTTCCCATGAGAACTCCAGCAAAAAACCTGAACGCCAAATAACAGTTGCAGAAGACTCCACCCAACAGATCCTTGATGGCAACCAATCTATCATGGGACTTATGATCGAAAGCAACATTGGCTGGGGCAACCAGAAAGTGCCTGCTAATTTAAGCGACCTAGAATACGGCGTATCCATTACCGATGCCTGCATTGACTGGGAAACAACAGAAAAAGCGCTTACAGAAATGGCTGACGCACTACGTGACGTACTGCCAAAACGTAAACGTGGATAAGCTTTACTAACCAGAAAGCCGTTCAGCAAAAAAAGGGGAATCGCAATTAAGCGACTCCCCTTTTTTATTAAATGTTTTTTGTAAGATACACTTACATGAAAGCATTATCTGTAACAGTATGATCTGTAGAGTCTTTAACAGCAGTAAGACCTGGCACTTTCTCCATCAAAGTTTTTTCAACACCTTCTTTAAGAGTCAGATCAACCGCACTGCAACCCTGACAACCGCCACCGAATTTCAACACAGCAACTTGACCATCGATCACTTCAAGCAAACTTACTTCACCACCATGAGCTGCCAAACCTGGATTGATATCAGAATAAAGCACATAATTAATCTGATCTTCAATTGGGCTGTCGGCCGTTACTTTCGGCATTTTGGCATTTGGCGCCTTAATTGTTAACTGGCCACCCATTTTCTCGGTAGCGTAATCAACAAAAGCTTCATCCAAAAAGTTAACAGAATTCTTTTCAATGTACACTTTGAGCTTTGGCAGATTTAAAATTTCATCCGTCTCATTTACTTCGTCTGGACGACAATAAGCCAAGCAGGTTTCAGCATAAGGCGTGCCCGGTTGCTGGATAAAAATTCGTACAGCAATACCTTCAACTCCTTGTTTTTCTAGCAAAGAAGAAAGATATTCTTGGGCACCATCGGTAATTGTAATATTCATAATAACCCTTTCAAAATCTATATAACGATCAATAAGAGTTATATTACAGGAGATGAAGAACAAAGCCAAAGACCAAGTAAAAAAGTAGGGTATTTTTCCTCTTTCTGTTTATACCCTTTTTCGATAAACAGATTCCAAATAAGCCTTATTAGCAAAACCCCTAAAGATATAGATAAATATTCATTTTTAGAATAAAGGATATTTGCTAACATGGCTTAACTAACATTTATTAACCACGGTTCATTTCACTATGTATCAATACGACGCCATTGACCAACAGCTTGTTGAAGAGCGTGTAGCACAATTTCGCGACCAGACACGCCGCTATTTAAACCAAGAATTGAGCGAGCAAGAATTCCTACCATTGCGCCTTCAAAACGGCCTTTACGTACAACGTTACGCACCAATGCTGCGTATTGCGATTCCGTATGGAATGCTTTCTAGCGCGCAATTACGCAAATTGGCCGACATAAGCTGCCGCTATGACAGATCATACGGGCACTTTAGTACTCGCCAGAATTTACAGCTGAATTGGCCAAAAATAGAAGATGTTCCAGACATCTTGGCTGAGCTTGCTGAAGTGCAAATGCATGCCGTACAAACAAGTGGCAACTGTATTCGCAATACAACGACAGACCAATACGCTGGCGTCATCTCAGATGAAATCGTTGATCCCCGTCCTTACTGTGAATTGATTCGTCAGTGGTCTACCTTCCATCCTGAATTTGCCTTCCTTCCGCGTAAATTCAAGATTGCCGTAAACGCTACCGAGTCTGCTGACCGCGCAGCAACTCAAGTGCACGATATTGGCTTACACATTAAGAAAAACGAAGCTGGCGAAATCGGCTTTAAAGTTATTGTTGGCGGTGGCCTAGGTCGAACTCCAATGGTTGGCGTTACCATCAGTGAGTTTATTCCTCGCGTGGATCTACTAACCTACCTAGATGCTATTATTCGCGTTTATAACCAACAAGGCCGTCGCGATAACAAGTATAAGGCTCGTATTAAAATACTAGTCAAAGCACTGGGTATCGAAGAATTCCGCAGTCGCGTTGAAGCCGAATGGCAGCACCTAAAGGGCAAAGAAAGCACAGTTCCAATGAGCGAGTTCGAGCGCCTACAAGGTTTCTTTAGCGAACCAAACTATGACACGCTAGAAAACCAGCCAGCTAGCCTAACAAGCAAACTAGCAGACAGTGCTGGCTTTGCACGCTGGTTTGAACGCAATACATTTGAACACAAAAAATCAGGTTACCGTATAGTAACGCTAACACTTAAAAAAGCAGGACAAGCACCTGGTGACGCCACAGCTGAGCAAATGCATAAAGCCGCGGACCTTGCCGACAAGTTCAGTTTCGGTGAATTACGCGTCAGCCACGAGCAAAACTTAGTGCTTGCCGATGTTCGTCAAGAACAGCTAGTCGACCTTTGGGAGGCAGCAAAAGAAGCGGGCTTTGCCACACCAACTCTAGGCCTATTAACCGACATGATTTGCTGCCCTGGCGGTGATTTCTGTGCGTTAGCTAACGCAAAATCCATTCCGATTGCTGCGCAAATCCAAGAAACCTTTAATGATCTTGACTACCTCTATGACCTTGGGAATATCGATTTGAATATTTCAGGCTGTATGAATGCATGTGGTCACCATCACGTTGGTAATATTGGCATTCTAGGTGTAGACAAGAAAGGTGAAGAGTTTTACCAAATCTCTATCGGTGGCGCTTCAGGTCACGATGCAAGCATTGGTAAAATCCTTGGCCCATCATTCGCTCAAGAAGAAATCAGCGGCGTTATTCAAAAACTAATGAATGTATACGTTGCAAATCGTTCTGAAGAAGAACGTTTTATCGACACTTATCGCCGCGTTGGCATCACACCATTTAAAGAGGCTGCTTATGCCAAAGCTAATTAAAAACGGCGAGATTATCGACAACACTTACAACTGGTTACAAGATGCTGAGCAAGCAGTAACACCAGACAGCATTGTAGCAGCACAGAAATGGCTTTCTGAAAAAGATAGCATTGGCAAAGTGGCTGGAATCTGGTTAGAAGCAGGCGACGGAGTTGAATTTCTAAACGATATCGACTTAAGTCAGTTTGAAGTGATTGGCGTAAACTTCCCAGCCTTTACTGATGGCCGCGGATTTAGTTACGCTCGCCTACTAAGAGAAAGACTGAACTACCAAGGCGAAATCAGAGCGCTTGGCAACTTCATTCCGGATCAATTAGGCTACCTTTTACGAGTTGGATTTAACAGTTTCCAGTTCAACGAAGAAGTAGATTTAGAAAAGGCACTTGCGTTGCATAAGCCCTTTTCAATCGCCTATCAAGGTGACGTATCAGACCCTAGACCGCTATTCCTGCGTCGCTAAACAAAACATTTTCAATAAACTAACAAGAAAAGGCCATTACGATGGCCTTTTCTATTGCGTATTGGGCGCCTCATCATTATCGTACTAAACAGATAAAGTGATTGATTGTTAAAGGAACTTGACGTGTCTAAAATACGTATTACCAGCCTAATTGTTGGCGCACTACTCTCTGCCACTGCGCACTCTGCGACAGTATACATTTCCGACATCCAATTTGTTGCTATCCGAGAAGGACTAGACAACAACACAAGAGCAGTAGAAAGAGGCTTAAAAAGCGGGACGCCATTAACCGTTCTGGAACAAAATGATGGCTACACCAAAGTTCGAACTCCGAGCGGGAACGAAGGCTGGGTTGCCGATTATTTCCTTAGCGAAGATATGGTAACAAGGGATCAACTAGATACCTTACAGACCAGACTTGAGAGAAGCACAAATAGCAAAACAGAAGTTACTGAAACACTTAAAGCTAGCCAACAAAAGATTCAAGAGCTAAATAACACCAACGCCAGCCTTAAAGACGAAAATGACTCACTAAAACAGCAACTACAAGATACCGCCGAACTAACTCAAAAAGCGCAGGCGATTGTTACCCAAAATGAAGATGTGAGCTATCAGATAGAAACACTCAAGCAGCAAGCAAGCACAGCGATAGCGCAAGCTGAAAAACTACAAGACACGACCGAGCAAAAATGGTTTATGATTGGTGGAGCAACTCTTTTAGGTGGCTTACTACTTGGCATACTATTACCTATGCTACGACGCAAGAAAAGCAGCACAGGTTCCTGGTCTTAAGTAGAAGCCTTTCGCTTCATAGAAGCTCTTAGCTCTATAAAGGATAATCAATGGAAGCATCGATAGTACACTCCTTCTTTTTAATATTTGCAGGAGCGGCCGTCGTTGCTTCCATCGCCTTATACACAAGGCAACCTATGATAATCGCCTACATTGTCCTTGGCGTATTATTTGGCCCTTCTGCATTATCTCTTATTAACGAACCCAGACTCATGGATGAGATGAGCCACATCGGCATCATCTTTTTGCTTTTCTTACTTGGCCTAGACATGCAGCCAAGCCACCTAATAAACATGCTTAAAAAAGCCTCATGGATCGCCCTCCTCAGCTCAGCCATTTTTGCAGCTCTAGGATATGGAGTTGCAATACTTTGCGGTTATAGCAGCGTCGAAAGCCTAATAATCGGTATTGCCATGATGTTTTCCAGCACAATTGTCTGCATTAAATTACTTCCGACTACTGTGTTACACCACAAACACACAGGCGAGCTAGTGGTTGGCTTATTGTTATTACAAGACATGATTGCAATCGGTGTATTGCTGGTTTTGTATAGTATTTCCGGCACAGAAGACAACGGCGCAATGCAATACCTTAAACCTCTGATAGGTTTGCCACTATTGGTGGCTGGCGCCTTTATATTCGTAAAATACATTCTGCTAAAACTAATCACTCGATTTGATCGTTTTCATGAATATATTTTCTTAGTCTCTATAGGATGGTGCTTATCCATGGCAGTACTTGCAGAGACAGCAGGCTTGTCAGCGGAAATGGGCGCTTTCATAGCAGGCGTGGCACTAGCAACCAGCCCGATATCCCAATACATAGCCACTCACCTCAAGCCATTGCGAGATTTTTTCTTAATTCTGTTTTTCTTTACCATAGGTGCAAGCTTTAATCTTGATCTACTTAGTCTAGTCATTGTCCCTGCCTTAATTCTGGCAATTAGCTCAATGCTTATTAAGCCCGTGGTTTTTCGCCATCTATTGAAAGGCATAAAAGAAGATGCCAGTACATCTTGGGAAGTCGGCTTTCGTCTTGGTCAAGTAAGTGAATTTTCACTACTAATAGCCTATTTGGCAGCCAATATAGGTCTAATAGGCACAGAAGCCTCTCATGTCATACAAGCCACTGCTATTCTTAGCTTTGCTTTATCAACCTATATCGTCATTTTGAACTTCCCCAACCCAATTGCAATTTCAGATAAATTACGTCGAGATTAGCGATTTAGGGGCAAATTCAAAAGCTACAGAGAGACCTTAGACTACATTTATAAAATGCTTTCCTATTGCCTCTTTCTTTAGGCACATAAAATATAATAGAATAGCGCGAAATACCTGACTACAAATGCAAAAAGTCTTGTATACTAACGCGCAAATTTCGTCCTCACTTATTTAGAGTAATGTAATGGCTGACTTATCAAAATACAGAAACATCGGTATTTTTGCTCACGTTGACGCGGGCAAAACGACTACTACAGAACGTATTCTTAAACTTACCGGTATGATCCACAAGCTTGGTGAAGTGCATGAAGGTGAATCTACAACTGACTTCATGGAACAGGAAGCTGAGCGTGGTATTACCATCCAGTCTGCGGCTGTAACTTGTTTCTGGAAAGATCACCGTTTTAACGTTATCGACACACCTGGACACGTTGACTTCACAGTAGAAGTATACCGTTCACTAAAAGTTCTTGACGGCGGTATCGGTGTATTCTGTGGTTCTGGTGGTGTTGAACCACAATCAGAAACTAACTGGCGTTATGCCAACGATTCTGAAGTTGCACGTTTGATCTTCGTAAACAAGCTAGACCGTCTAGGTGCAAGCTTTTACCGTGTAACTGAACAAGTTAAAAAAGTACTAGGCGCAACTCCTCTTATCATGGTTCTACCAATTGGTACTGAAGACGAGTTCTCTGGTGTTGTTGACCTACTGTCTCGCAAAGCTTACATCTGGGATGATTCTGGCCAGCCAGAAAACTACAGCATCGAAGACGTTCCTGCTGACATGGAAGAGATTGTTGAAGAGTACCGTGAAAAGCTTCTAGAAACAGCAGTTGAGCAAGACGACGACGTTATGATGGCCTACATGGACGGCGAAGAGCCTTCTATGGATGACCTAAAACGTTGTATCCGTAAAGGTACTCGTGACCTTGCGTTCTTCCCAACTTACTGTGGTTCTGCCTTCAAAAACAAAGGCATGCAGCTTCTTCTTGATGCTGTTGTTGATTACCTACCAAGCCCAACTGACGTAATTCCTCAGGATCTTACGGATGAAGAAGGTAATCCAAATGGCGAAAAAGCAATCGTTGATGCTAAAGAGCCATTGAAAGCACTTGCATTTAAAATCATGGATGACCGTTTCGGCGCCCTTACTTTCGTACGTATCTACTCAGGCGTACTAAACAAAGGTGATACTATCCTTAACAGCTTCACGGGCAAAACTGAACGTGTAGGCCGCATGGTAGAAATGCAAGCAAACGATCGTAAAGAAATCAGCACAGCACAAGCTGGTGATATCCTAGCAATCGTTGGTATGAAAAACGTACAAACAGGCCACACGCTTTGTGATCCTAAGCACCCTTGTACTCTTGAAGCAATGGTTTTCCCTGAGCCAGTTATCTCTATCTCTGTTACGCCTAAAGATAAAGGTGGTAACGAGAAGATGGGTATTGCAATTGGTAAAATGGTTGCAGAAGATCCAACGTTCCGCGTTGAAACTGATATTGACTCTGGCGAAACCATCCTTAAAGGCATGGGTGAACTTCACCTAGACATCAAAGTAGATATCTTGAAACGTACTTACGGCGTTGATCTAATTGTTGGTCAGCCACAGGTAGCTTACCGTGAGACTATCACTAAGTCTGTAGAAGATACTTATACTCACAAGAAACAGTCTGGTGGTTCTGGTCAGTTCGGTAAAATCGACTACCGCATCAAACCAGGCGAAGTGGGCTCTGGCTTCAAGTTCTCTTCTTCAGTTGTTGGTGGTAACGTACCAAAAGAGTTCTTCCCAGCTGTAGAAAAAGGCTTCAAGTCCATGATGAACCAAGGTGTTCTAGCAGGCTTCCCTGTACTAGACATTGAAGTTGAATTGTTCGACGGTGGATTCCACGCAGTTGACTCTTCTGCAATTGCCTTCGAAATCGCAGCTAAAGGCGCTTTCCGTCAGTCAATTCCAAAAGCTGGTCCACAGCTAATCGAACCAATCATGAAAGTTGACGTGTTCACTCCAGATGACCACGTTGGTGATGTTATCGGTGACTTGAACCGTCGTCGTGGCATGATCAAAGACCAAGAGAAAGGTTTGACTGGTGTTCGCATCAAAGCAGACGTTCCTCTATCTGAAATGTTTGGTTACATCAGTACTCTTCGTACAATGACTTCTGGTCGTGGTCAGTTCTCTATGGAGTTCTCTCACTACCTACCATGTCCTTCTAACGTAGCTGAAACTGTTATCGCTGCTGTTAAAGACAAAAAAGAAAGAGAAAAGAACTAATTCATAGTTTTTTCTAATCTCTGAAAAAACCCGATACACAATGTGTATCGGGTTTTTTATTGAACAAAACAAAGCAAACTAAACACTCATCTTTCATAACTCTAATTTTACAGACACAAAAAAAGCGCCGAAGCGCTTTTTAAATTCATATCAGAGCTAATCAGCTGCCTATTAAAACGGAACAGGATACTCTTTAAAGACGGCCATGATATCCTTTAAAGCCTCTTCAGACAGGGTCATATCAAACGCCGCCATATCTTCTTTTAGCTGCTCCAAAGACGTCGCTCCAATGATAGTCGAACTTACACCGTCAACTTGATCACACCATGCCAAGGCAAGTTGAGCTGCAGTGAAACCATGCTTTTTAGCGACCTTCATATAAGCGGCAACCGCCTTCTCAACCAAAGGTGTATCGCGGAAAATACCGTTACGCTGAGAATAAGTCCAACGACTGCCTTCAGGGCGAGCACCACCAAGATATTTTCCCGTTAAAGCACCAGCAGCCAAAGGCGACCATGGCAAATACGCCACATCTTCATGAACACAGTTTTCGACTAGATAAGGCCAATCTTTTGTATGCAACAAACTAAATTCGTTTTGAATAGAAGCAACACGCGGCAAGCCATGCTTTTCACTGAGACGAATAAATTCATTAATCCCCCAAGTCGTATCGTCAGACAAACCAAAATGACGAATCTTACCGGCCTTAATACACGCATCCAAACCTTGAAGAATATCTAGAATTTGAGCAGACTGCTCATCACGGTCAACATCCGTAAAACTAATCACACCTGGAAAATGTTTTGCAAAATGCGGCGTAGAACGATTTGGCCAATGAAGCTGATAAAGATCAATATAGTCTGTCTGCAAACGCTTTAAAGAAGCATCCACCGCTTCAATCACTGTTTTGCCAGAAATATTACTGCCGTCGCGAACGTATTTCATACCAGGACCAGCAATTTTAGTAGCAAGAATAAACTCTTTACGACGAGATGGGTTACGAGAAAGCCAATCACCAATAATAGTTTCTGTTTTGCCATAAGACTCAGCAGTTGGCGGGATAGAATACATTTCAGCCGTATCAATAAAATTCACACCATTTGCTAAGGCGTATTCAATTTGAACATCAGCATCAGCTTGGTTGTTTTGAGTCCCCCAAGTCATAGTACCCAAACACACTCGAGAAACTTCTAAGCCAGTTCGGCCAAGTGGAACATATTTCATTGTATTAACCTTTTAAATTCAAGCGACACATACAAGATGCGAAAGAAAATAACCAAACAATCAATGTAATAAATTTTTCCTCCACTAGCCAGTTTTATCAATGAAAACAATAAGGAGTTAATTTAAGCTACTAACGAAGACCTCAGCAACAAAGATTTCTATTTATCAAGCAATGACTCATATCGCTGGTCCGTTAATGTCTTCAAAAAAGCAACAATGGCGTCCACCCTTTGATCTGGCAATGCAGGGCCTTTTTGTAAATTCACCAAGTCTATATTTTCCGCTACTTCTGGCTCAGCCCAAGGCTTGCCTGTTTCAGGGTTTATCGTACGCTGAGGGTTGTTGTACTTATCATAAAAAAGCACAACAGTTCGAAGATCTTTAAAAACACCGTTATGCATATATGGCCCAGTCACTGCAACATTACGCAAAGACGGCACTTTAAATTTACCTGCTTGCTTAAGATCATCTATAGACGGATTATCCAACAATCCAAGATCTTTTTTATTGCCATTATAGGCCATCAAATCAGCATTAGCTGGAACACCAATATTACGATATTCGTAATTAGTAAATGTTTCTTGAGCATTAAGCGGTGACGTATTTAGTTGATGACATGCATTACAGTTAGTAAATTGCTGAGAGAAAAATAAGGTCTTACCCAACTCCTCTTGCTGAGTTAGTTTTATTTCGCCACGCAAAGCACGATCGTATCTAGAGTCGAAAGGCATAAACATAGCCGTTTTTTCAAACGTCGCAATTGAATCAGTAATCGCCGCATACCCCTTTATAGGGTCATTTAAAATATCTTGCCCATAAATTGAGTTAAACAAGCCTTCATAGCGCGCATTTTCTTTTACTCGACTAACAACCGCTGCACCGTCAGGCATAGCCATTTCTAAAGGATTAACAAAAGGCCCTTCGGCCTGTTGAGCCAAACCAGAAGCGCGACCATCTAAAAACTGGCCACCACGATACTCGCCATTAGCCATACGATGAAAAGCCGGCGCGAAGGCGGCGTAAGCAGCTGTTGGTGTATTACGACTACCCATGGACACTCGATCACTTCCCAATGAAACAGCACCAAATAATGCATCTGACCTTTTATCAACAAAGCCATTGGCTATATCGTGGCAAGTTCCACAAGACTGATTGCGCTCTTTAGATAAATTGGTATCAAAAAACAACTGCGCACCCAGCATCGCCTTAGGATCTTTCATTGCAATAGGGAGCTCATGAGATGAGTTTGTAGACTTTATTTGTGAAACGGCTTGCTTAGGCTCACTACAAGCAGAAAGAAGCACAGAAACAGCCATCACACCTAGAGAAAAACGCAGCATGTTATCTTACTCTAACAATCAAAAATGAATGGCACGAATCATACACCCATGAAAACGTGAGTAAAACAATGACACCCAAACTCCGTCAATTAGACATAAAAAAACACCAAACAAGACACATATCAATTGTCTCATTTAGTGCTTTCCTATCGATACGATCACTTACTTCGAAGCTAGTTTTGCTCTGGCAAGGTCACATTCAACTCTAATATTGAGCAATCATCAGTATTATCCAGCTGGATCTGCACATCTTCACTGCCGATATTCACATACTTACGAATAACATCGATGATTTCTTGCTGCATCTGTGGCAAATAATCTGGCTGATGGCGCTTACTGCGCTCATGAGCAACGATAATTTGCAATCGATCCTTGGCAACAGAAGCGGAGCTAGGCGCGCTTTTGCTTTTAAAATAGTCAAAAATTCCCACTCTAACCCCCTAATAAACGCTTGATAAAGCCTTTCTTCTGAACTTCTAAAAAGCGTAAAGGACGCTCTTCACCCATCAAACGATCAACGGCATCCATATAGGCTAAACCAGCTTCTGAAGCTGTATCCAAAATAACTGGCGTACCTTGGTTCGAAGCTTTCAATACCGCCTCAGACTCAGGAATAACACCAAGCAATGGAATTGCCAAGATATCCTCAACATCGGACACACTTAACATTTCACCCAATGCAACACGCCCAGGATGATAACGAGTTAAAAGAAGGTGCTCCTCAATCGGCGCTTTACCATCCTCAGCTCGTTTAGACTTACTTTGCAGGATCCCCAAAATACGATCTGAATCGCGTACAGAAGAAACTTCTGGGTTAGTCACAACAATTGCAGCATCAGCAAAGTACAGCGCCATCTGAGCGCCCTTTTCAATACCTGCAGGCGAATCACATATAATGTATTCAAATTCCTTAGCAAGCTCTTCAAGAACTTCCTGAACACCTTCTATAGTCAACGCATCTTTGTCGCGCGTCTGAGAAGCCGGCAAAATAAACAAATCTTTCGTGCGCTTATCTTTAATCAACGCCTGAGATAGCGTTGCCTCTTTGTTTATGACATTTACAAAGTCATAAACCACTCGACGCTCACAACCCATAATCAAGTCTAGATTACGTAAGCCCACATCGAAATCGATAATAACCGTCTTATGTCCCTTTAACGCAATACCAGTCCCAATAGCAGCACTGGATGTTGTCTTTCCGACGCCACCCTTGCCTGAGGTGACTACTATAATTTTTGCCAATGCTTTATCCCCCGATAACCTCAAATGAGTTTATCTATACAGTAAAAATGAATAATAAATCTTAAAGCGGTACGATTTCTAAGCTATCGTCAACTAATAACACTTGCGCGCTGTCTTTCCAAACGATATTTCGCAGCGCATCACTCAACATAAAATTACCAGCAATAGAAACCAGTTCGGCCTCCATGCTTTTACAAAAAATTCGCGCCTCCACATCACCTTTAACACCCGCTAAAGCGCGACCTCGTAAAGCTCCATAAACGTGGATATTGCCATCCGCTAGCACTTCCGCACCAGCACTGACCTGATTAAGAATAATTAAATCCCCTTCTGCATAAACTTGCTGCCCAGAACGAATCGGTTTAGTAATAACTTTCGTAGCCTGAGGCACCAATCGCTCCTCAACCACAGTTTTCACAACGACATCAGGGCTCGCCTCTTCTTTTACTGCAGGAGACATATTAATAGGTCTTGCTTTACTTGCCGGCAAAAGAGGAATAGTCACTGAAGCATTCCACACAGGCAACGCATCAGGATCACAACGCCAGCCAATCACACCAAGACCAAGAGCGCTCACCGATTGAATCAACACTTCAAATTCTTCTAACCTAATACCACGTTTCATTTTCGAAATATCAATAATGATCGGGGCTTGATTAAAGAAATGCGGAACCTGATCAATCTTCTCTTTTAAATGAAACACAATGTCATCTAATGAAAAGGTTTGAATTTCTAATAAAACCGTCGTAACGACACTTCCTTTAAGTCGGAAGCCTGAGTCTGTCATGCAAACTGTCCTTTTTTAATAACTTAAATGGCCTTAAATGTTGAAAAGCCGCACTGAACTTTCACTATCAGCGTTAAAAATCTATTCTATCAAGCTGAATGATTAAAGAAAGCCACCACTACAATGTCTTTACATTCACAAAAAAACTCATGTTGCTCTCTTGTAGTGCTAAGAATAACGCAAAATGAGCAATAATGAACGCTAGATTAAGCATTTGATTTAATTAATATTTTACAACTTACTTACATACTTGTTCCCATAAATCTGGGGAAAACTTTTGCACCATTTTATGCACCATGAACAGCCAACAAATAAGCAAATAAATACATCACTCCTCAGTCGAATGCACAGCAAATTCAGCCGAAAGGCGACTTACCCCCAAACCACTCTGTTTAGTCAGCTTAATTTGCACAGGAATACGTTCTTTCAGAGCACTAATATGGCTAATAATACCGATGGTTTTGCCAGATGAATGCAAGTTATCCAAGGCATCTAATGCAGACTCCAATGTCTCACTATCCAAGGTGCCAAAACCTTCGTCCAAGAACAAGGAATCAATACTGGTCTTATGAGACACCAAATCAGATAAAGCCAAAGCCAGCGCCAAACTCACTAGGAAAGATTCGCCACCTGAGAGAGTTTTCGTATCGCGCGACGCATTCGCTTGCCAAGTATCAACCACAAGCAAAGACAAAGCATCTTCGTTACGCATTAATTGATAGCGACGATGCAAAATATCCAAATGCTGATTAGCCAAGTATACTAAATGATCCAGCGTCAAACTTTGCGCAAAGCGGCGGAATTTCGCGCCGTCAGCAGAACCAATCAAATGATTCAAACGCTCAAGATGAATAAATGCCTCTCGACGAGCTTCCAACGCTTCTTTGGATTTCGCTATCTGCTCTCTGCGTTGAACCTCTTCTTGAATCTGCTGAGCCACTACACCCCATTGACGATGCAGAGCTTGGCGTTCCGAATCAAGCTCGGCGTGTTTTTTTTCCAGCTCTTCAAGAGAAGACTTTTCAAAGACTGAACCGTCAAAAGCAGCAAGCTCGGACTTGCTTTCAATATGTTTCAGCAAGGATTCTTCAGATTGATTAAGTAATGTTTGTAATCGAGAACCGGCTTCTTGTAACTTCTTCAGCACTTCTTGGCGTTGGCTTATTTCTTCTGTGGATAAGTTCGCTTGCAGCCACGCAGCCTCGTTTTCAAAACCTTTCTCAGCTAGACGTTTTTGCCAATCGGACAAGACAAGCTTATATTCTTTACTTAACGATAGATGAGATTTATTAAGCGTTTCTAATGTCGCACTGCTAGACGCCAACGCCTGAGCGATTTGCTGTCGCTCAGATTCTACCTTTTCTAGCATTTGATGAGCATGATCATTAAGGGTTTGCATCTCTTGACGAAGCTCACTAATACTCTTGCCACCTAACAGCTCATGTAACTGTTCTGCCATGGCTTTTAAGCTCTCATTAAATTCAGCAACTGTCTCGCGGGCTTGATCATGCAGCTGCTGGCTTTCTTGTAACGCCCCTTGCAGCCTTTGGTGTTCATATGCAAGCTGTTCGCCTTGCTGCAATAAAGCATCATACCCCGCCTTGCTGTCACGCCATTGCGTCATCGCCCCCTGTAACTGCTCCAAAGCCTCTGTCAAAGACAAATCAAGGTAACTTTCAGGAACACCTGATTGCAGCATTTCTTTTTGCAAGTGCCTAATTGTCTGCTCTTGCTCGCCTTGCTTACTTGCTAAATTTTGCTGATGCGCTTCTAACGTTTGCCATAATAACTGACATTGCGACTCATCTTTCACCACTTGCTGTTGCGTCGTTTGATGCTGAACATTCAAGTTCTGCAATTCTGCTTCTAATGCCAAACGAGATTGTTGAAGTTCTTCTAGCTTAGGCGCTATTTCTTGCAAGGCACGCCAGTCTTGATCGACGCGCTGAACCAGAACCGACACTTGTTCTTTATCAAACAAATTAAAGCTGGCATCTTGGCTATTCACATAGTGAGTTAGTGGTGTTATCCATTCTTTCAACTCATTTTCTGTGGTGAGCAAACCTTCAATTAATTGCTGACGTCTAGTTTGACCAGAGGTTAACTCTCGCTGCAGGGATTCTAAATCCGCAGCCAATTGCATGCCTTGCCCCTTAAGGCTATCCAATTCTTTGCCTAAACGAGTAAATTCTTCCTGGCTGCCAGAATCAGCTTGGTACAAAGCATTAGCAAGATCATGTTCCGCCGAACCACACAGCGGACAAGCATCATGTTCGCCAAGTTCATCACGCAACTGCGTGAGCGCGACAATATGTCGTTCTGCCTCGGCGAGCTTTTCAACCGATTTTTGATGACGAAGCTTATCTTTATAAGTTTGTCTTTGTTGCTCCAATTGGCTCAGCTGTTGTTGGATGCTGTTTGTCATCGCATTCAGGTTAACGTCTATATTAGCAAGCTGAGTTTGTTGTTCTTGATACTGATGGAACTGCTTCCAGAGGGATTGCGCATTATACTGAGCACGTTCAGTCTGATGATAAGCTTTCTGCCAATCAGCATAATCACGTTGCGACGATAACTGCATAAAAGTATCAAGGGTGTTCTGCAAGGTTTGTTGACGCTCAAGCATGACCGCTTGACCTTGTTCTAACTTGGCTTGATTCGCCTCATGTGAAGATCGAGCTGCATTATAGGATCTTGTAGTAGAGGCTACATTGTTCTCAAGTTCAGTAATAGCTTGAGCATTTGCCGCCATACTTTGCGTTTGATGCAGCCAACTCGCCAACTGATTTTCGATTTTTTCTGGCGATGTCCAGCGGCTCAAAATGGCTCTACTGTCTTCACTCGCTTTATCAATGTCGGCTTGTTTCTCTGTTGTGGCTTTTAATTGCGATTGCTGATTTTCGACCTTCTCCGCAGCCTGTTTTAACCGAGCAGAAGCATCTTGATATTGCGCCTTCACACTTTCTTGGCGGGACAAGATAGGCTGAATTTCATCATTAATCTTGTTATTCAAAGCGTCCAACTCAGTGCGAGCATTCGCTAATTTCGCTTTCGCCTGCTCAACCGATTCAGTAAGAGCCTGACTTTGTATAAGCTGTGCTTGCTGCGTTTCAGTGTATTGAGCAATATCTGCTTGATTCTGATCCAAGCGAGACTTCAAACCTTGCTGCTTTTCATAATCAGCCTGAAGAACTTGCGCGGTCAGCGCCTGCTCAAGCTGCTGCTGTTGAGGCACAAAATCAGCCAACGCCTTATTCGCTTTTTCTACCTGTTGCTGATACTGAGCCACTTGCTCTTGCAACTTCTGCTCAGTGCGTCGCCATTCAAGTACAGTTTGCTGCGCCTTTAACGCCTGCTCATTGGCTTTTTCGTTGGCTTCAAAACTCGATTCAGTTTGCTTTAGTTCTGCAAAAGCCTCGTCCGTTAATAATTGAGTCTGCTCATTGAAGCTTTCAAGCGCTGCAATAGATTGCTTCTCTAGCTTGTGTTTATCAAACACCCACTTAGACACGTCACCATAGATTTCTGTCCCGGTCAGCTCTTCTAACAGTTCCGCCCTATCATTGGCCGTCGCATTGAGAAACGCTGAAAAGCCACCTTGAGCAAGCAACATAGACTTGGTAAAACGGGAAAAATCCAAACCAGTAATTTCAGCAATTTTGTCTATTTTTTCGTTAATCTTAGTAGTGATAATAGTGCCGTCGCGTTCGCACAGCTCACAGGTCATGGGTTGCAACTTACCATCACTTTGGCCGCGGGCACGACGTTGGCCCCAGAAAGCGCGATAGCCTTTGCCTTTTATTTCAAATTCCACTTCCGCCAAACATTCAGACGTGTGGCGCGTCATCACATCGTTCTGGCTAGGTGAAACCTTTAGACGTGGCGTTTCATGGTACAAAGCCAAACAAATCGCATCCAACAAGGTGGATTTACCCGCGCCCGTTGGCCCGACAATGGCAAACACACCAGCATCATCAAAAGGCGCTTCGGTAAAATCAATTTCCCATTCGCCTTTCAGGGAATTCAAATTCTTCAGGCGCAGTTTGCAAATTTTCATGATTGCTTCTCCTCGCCTTCTTGTTGATGCGCTTCCAGCTCTACCAAACAAGTATTAAAAAGCTCTGTCAGAATATTAGACTCGTCTTCATCCAGTTCTAAATTTGATTTAAGACTCTGCTGGAATACATCACCAACAGTTAATTCCGACAAGGTTTTACGCGCTTCAAAGCCTTCATTCTTTTTTTCTACCGCGCTGCGACGCATAACCCTAAGTAACTCAATTGGCTTACCGTCAATGACTTCTAACAAACGCTTATGCACATCGCTCAGATACTCGTCGGCAACCACGGTCACTTCTAACCAAAGGATTTGGTCTTCCGCCAATTCCAACGCCGAAATCTGTTTAATCACCTCTTTCAAGTTGCCCTTCAAACTCGCCATTGGCTGAAAATTAGGAATCGTCACTAATTGAACAGGATCGGTCGGCTCAGCAAACAAGTCTTCAACAAAAGTGTCTTCACCTAATAAATCGGTATCGAACATAACCAAAGTCTTATCACGACCCAGCTCATCAAAGCTCAGTGGAATCGGCGAACCACTGTAACGGAACCGACCACTTTTACTAATCGGCTGAGCTCGATGAATATGCCCAAGGGCAAGGTAATCAAACGCTGGAAACACCGACGTCGGCAAGGCTTCTAATGTTCCCACATAAAGATCACGAACGGACTCACTCACTTGCCCGCCCACTGCCGTCAAATGCCCAGTGCCAATAATAGGCACTGGCGTTTTCAACGCTTTGTTTTTCTCACAAGCAGCTTCATAAACTCGCTGATAAAAATCGCCGATCATCTGCAACAAACTGAGCTTCTTATCTTGCTCAGATTGCCCAGCAACGCTTTGCATCACATCTTTTGGACGCAAATACGGCACAGCACAAACCCATGCGGCCACCTCGCCTTTTTTGTCTTTAAGAGGAATAACATGAGAGTCAATGTCTTCAAGATTCGCCTGACTAGACACTTGCGTATCAAGATACGTCAGCAAACTCTTAGATTCGTTTAACATACTGACCGAATCGTGATTGCCTGCAACAATCAGCAGCTGACATTTACGCGCCTTCATGTCCAAAACTAATTGGTGATACATTTCGCGCGCGTAGCTTGGTGGCGAACCAGTATCGAACACATCCCCAGCAATGATCACCGCATCGATAGACTCTTTGTCCACCAGCGCCAACAGCCAATCTATAAAAGCTTTGTGCTCATTGCGTCGGGATTTCCCCATAAAATGCTGACCAAGATGCCAATCAGAGGTGTGTAGAATTTTCATTTATAGAATCCGTTGAATATCAAAATATACGTAAAAATAAAAAGCCAAGTTACCGAACAAAATGCAACTGATTCGGATGAATCCGCAAAGGACGCAGCAATAAACTCCAATCCTTCGCCGACACGTTTTGGCCATGATAAATAAGTTGTAAGGAAGCACCGCCAGAACTCGCCAGCGCCTCTTGAAGAAAAGTAATCAATGCATCATCCGCCAAACTAAGCGTCAGATCATTATTCGCATACAAAGCAAAATGTCCGAGAAACATCGGCGTGTAATCCAACAAAGTCTCACGCCAATAAGATGCATAAATAGCATTATCAGGAGAAGAAATGACTACAACAGGCGCATCAGCAATATCCATCTCAAACAACAAACGACCTTTGCGCATTCCAGTAGATAACTTAATATCCACCTTATCATCAGACGAAAGCGCTAAGGCACGCAGCCAGTCCTTGTCGCATAACTGCGCTTTATGCAACACTACTTTTAAAGGCGCTCCAGCAGGATTTAACGCCATACATTCATGAAAATGAGCATGCTCATCAATAAAAACAGACGATGATTTGCTAGCAGGAAAGCCAACCGAAACACGATCTCCGAAAGAATCATCACTTGGCCCCAAAAGCGTTAACTCGATAGCTGATTCATTCAAACAAATAGGATTTAAAACAGAAAAAGAAGAAGACACGGCTGGCGTTTGTCGAGTTAAAGACATAGCCGAAGCAACTGAGGTTTGACAAGAAAGGATAGACTCGCAATTGCTCGCATCATAAAGACGACACGCACCACAAGCCCCAGCGCGACAACCGTAACGAACATCCGCACCCTGAGAAAGCAACGACGACAACAAATTGTCACCCAAAACCGCCTCAAACTGCTCATCATCCAATTCTATCGTCAGCACCTGTGAATCCATCATCTAACCTCATCTTCGATTGGGCTATTATGGCATATTCTCACCCACAGACCTTGCCCCCACTTAAAAAAAGAAAAGGCAATACTTGGGAAAAAGCATTGCCTTGGCTATCAAGGTAAAATTAGGAATTTTTAGTAACAACAAAGTGAAATGACATTCCTCACTCGAAACTATCGCCTACCTCGTCGGAATATCATTTCTCTTTGTTTGAGTGGCAATTTGTCTTCAGAATGCTGTTTGACTTCATCAAGGGCTAATATTAATTCTGCAAATAAATTACGATTGCTCATCACGTCATACCACCCTACAAACACAACAAAATACCGCTTATTAAAATATGCAATCTTTCAATGTACAATTGCTCTTTTCATTTATGCAAGGGACTCATGATGAAAAGATTTGCCTTCGTCAGCGATGCAGCTTAACGCGAATACAAAGACTTGCCAGTTACTATTCAAGATGAATTTGGGAAAGATCTAAGAAGACTCCAATTTGGACAGAACCCAGAACTGACAATTGAGCATTTAAATAATATTGGAGCAGGTGTTGTGGAGCTCAAAATCAACGGCAGCCCTGCGTTTCGATGCGTATACGTGGCTAAGTATTTGGATACTATAATTGTTCTGCACTCTTTCACCAAAACGACAAATGGTGTTGACCGGAAAGCAATGAAAATCGCCGAGCAACGCCTAAAAGACTTAAAAACCCAACTTACTTAAGCCACCTGTGCTTTCGATATCGCTATTGAAGCCTCATGTAATGATGGCATTGACATCTGGGTTTTAAAACCTAAGGCATCGAGCATGTCGAACATGGCATCAATGGTAAACTTTTCGATTTTTGCATTTTTCAGATCGGATACTCTGGATTGCTTAATGTTGAGCTTTTCCGCAGCTTCAACCTGAGTCCAACCCTGTTCTTTAATTAGGTTTGATAGCATTATTGATAAATCCATTTTCATTGCCATTTTGCTAGCAACGTCATTGTCATGAGTGACATGAAATGGACTATCGTAAAACTTAAGCGTCATGATGCATCTCCAATATTTGATAACATCCCAATTATATAAAATTTTATATAATTAGCAAATTCTATGAGGATTAAGTTGGAAGGTGGTTTACCCTAAGCTTGGCTCATTGTGTTAAAACGTCGTGAAATAACAATTTTCCTATACCTCAATCAAGAATTCTGCAGATTGATCGCAACGCCAAGCGATAGAAATGTGAACTTAATTTCTTCCTAAGTGTATTAATTACTCTTGTACAACCTTTACCCATTTTGATCGCCACGCTTGCGCTCCATAGGCTCAGGCCAAAACCCTTTTTGCTTGATAATTAAATCATCTTCCACTGTGTGAAAAGTTATAGCACGGGCTTTTTGAATACCATCGGTAATCGAAACATCGGTTACAACCGTTGCACCATCACAGACAATCGAATGAAGTGTAAACTGCCAAATACCGTTAGTAGGATAATAGCAATTAATGGCTGTAAACCCATCCCTGCCAACAATGAGTTCACCAGACTGAGGCCAGAAACCTTCAAAATCAGCACTAAGCCACTTGCTTGCTTTGGCAAAGTCATTTGTTTACATAACATTCCAGAATGATAGAACAACGTCCTTGGGGTTCATTTCTTCTCCGTTGAAAGCAACTTAGGGGCAAATGTTAAAAAATACTATTTTTCATCTGCCCCTAAATTCAATTCCGATGACGGCGCGCATGGAGCCAACATTCAGGCCGTAGCATATGGCCCACTGTAGATGATCTCCGTGTCGGTGACGGAGCCTTCGTGCATCTTCACGAACTCGGCCGCGATCACGTCGGGATCAAGGGCGCTACCCCGGGCCGTTGGGCCGTCTACAGTGAGGAGGCCAACCCGCACACCACTCCCGGCAAGATCCTCGGCCAAAGTCAGGGCCACCGACCGCATTGCAGACTTGCCAGCGCTTAACGTGCCGAAGCCGTTGCCCATCGGATGGAGCGGCATCGAATTTCCGGTAAATAGCAACGAGCCTTCGCCTGCCGCCACCAACGCGGGTGCGAAGTGATAGGCCAGATGCTGCGCCGCAGCAGCGTTCACCAGCAGGCTTCGCGCGAATCCCGCTGGGGAAACCCTGTGTGTCGGCCCCGCCGGCTGAGACGTGAATGCGTTGAACAGCACGACACTCGGGTCGCCCTCTGCCCACTTGCGGATCTCGGGTACGACGGCGTCGATCGACGCGCCGTCTCCGCCATCGGCCACAAATCCTTTCGCGGTCGTTCCGGCTGCCTCGAACTGCGCGACAAGCCGCTCAAGCTTCGAGCTGGTGCGGGCGACGAGGGCGAGCCGGTAGCCCAGTGCTGCGAACTCACGGGCGGCAGCTATGCCGATACCGGGGCCCACGCCAAAGATGACGGCGGTCTTTCTGAGTGACATGGTAATTACATCCTTTTCTTTGATTTGTTTCGAAACGGCCGCATGCGAAGCAGCGGCACCATCATTAAGCGGCTGACATTCGTCGCACCGGTTGCCCCCGGAACCCGCGTAACCGGTCCAGGGGCAATCACGTTACGCTAGTTTCAGGTATCAGTCCGCCTCGTTGAGGCCCACGATGGCTTTGATTTCAAGGAAATCAGCGATAGCCATCGGGCCCCATTCGCGGCCGTTGCCGGACTGCTTGTACCCGCCGAAGGGCGCGGCAAGATCGAGATTGGCATTGTTCAAGAGAACCTGACCGGCTCGCAGGCGGCGTGCCGTGGCGTTGGCCGCGTCGCGTTCGCCCTGAACATAGGCCGAAAGCCCATAGACCGTGTCATTGGCAATCCGCACGGCTTCCTCTTCGTCGGAATAGGCAATGATGACCAGGACTGGGCCGAAAATCTCTTCCCGAGCAATGGTCATGTCGTTGCGCACATCGGCAAAGACCGTCGGTTTGACGTAGAAGCCGGTCTCAAGTCCGTCCGGGCGACCGAGCCCACCGGTCACGAGCCTAGCCCCTTCATCGATGCCAGTCTGGATCAGTCCCTGAATCTTGTTCCACTGCGCTTCGGAAGCCACCGGCCCCATCTTTGCATTGGATGAAGGATGGCCGACCGACCAGGTCTCCGCGGCCGTTCGGGCGTATCTGATCGCTTCTTCGATCTGATCGACATGGACAAGCATACGCGATGGGGCATTGCAGGATTGGCCGCAATTCAGCATGATCTGCGCCACTCCACCCTCGACAGCCGATGCCAGATCAGCGCTGGGCAGGATGATATTCGGCGATTTGCCCCCCAGTTCCTGATGCACCCGCTTGATAGTTCCGGCGGCGCTGCGTGCGACCTGAACACCCGCCGCCGTCGAGCCGGTGAAGGACACAAGGTCGACCTCCGGGTGGCTTGTCAAAGCATTGCCGACGCCTGGGCCATTGCCATGAATGAGGTTGAACACCCCCTTGGGAACACCGGCCTCGTCGAGAATCTCGGCAAAGACCGTAGCGGAGAACGGCGCGATTTCAGATGGCTTTAACACCATGGTGCATCCGGCGGCCAGCGCAGGGGCAACTTTCGAGGCGATCAGCATCATCGGCCAGTTCCACGGCGTGATCAGGGCGCACACACCGACAGCCTCCCGCACAATTGCAGTGGCACCCAGCGGTTCATCGAAACGATAATCCGCCAAAGCAGCCCGTGCGATCTGGAAATGAGCCACGCCGACCGTCGCCTGCAGCTGTTCTGCAAGCCATTGTGGCGCGCCCATTTCTTCGGTGATTGCGACAGCTAAGTCGCCCATTCTCCTTTCATACGCGGCGATGATGCGATCAAAGAGCGCTATACGTTCTGCTACCGACGTCTGTGAGTAGCTCTCGAACGCCTTGCGCGCCGCGGAGACGGCGTTGTCCACGTCATCCGCGTTGCCAAGGGCGACTTGGCCAGCGACGGATCCGTCGGCAGGGTTGATGACTTCGAGCACCGCATCGCTTGACGGCTCTACCCAAGATCCGTCGATATAAAACTGAAGATTATTATGCATCAGAAAAGCTCCATTATTGATGTCGAATCTATAGTATATATTGTAAACCTAGTGTCAATTAGGCACCTTAAGTCGCGCTAGTAGGCCAAAGGATACTGCGGGTAGCCTTGAGAAGGCGCAGGTCTGTTGAAACGCGTCGGCGACCGAAACGGCGAGGGGTCAGAATAGTCAGCGGCCCAAGCGGTTACACCCAGTTCCCGCGCTTTCCCCAGGCTGCGGACGATCGCAATGATGTATGACGCCGACCTTGCCCCGTCCAGATCACACAGTGGAACTGGCCGTTGATGCTGATCACCGCCGAGATACCTCTGGAAGCACGATGGTGTTCAAACCCTCCGAGATTTTGCACGACGCTGGCGTCGGCAAAGGTGTAGATACCAATTTCCAGAGGTTTTCATCCTCGGGTAACGACACCGTGCTGGGCACGGTGCGCACTTGCTGGGCTCAATAGTCGATGATGATCTTCAGTGCCTTTTCGTCGGCCGCATGTTTGAAGACGTCGTAGGCTTTCTCGATCTCGTCGAAGTTGAAGCGATGTGTCGCCATCTTCTCGACAGCTAGCTTGCCGGAGCAACACGACTTCAGTAGCATGCTGGTGGTGTTGGCGTTCACCAGCCCGGTCGTGATAGTCAGGTTGCGAATCCAGAGTTTTTCGATGGCGAAGCTCACCGGCTTACCATGCACACCGACGTTGGCCAGATGGCCACCTTCCTTGACCACGTGCTGGCAGATATTCCAGGTCGGCTCGATACCCACCGCTTCGATCGCGCAGTCTACACCACGGCCATCGGTCAGCGCCAAGATTTTCTCGATAGCATCTTCCTTGGCGGAATTGATGATGTGGGTGGCCCCCAACTCCCTGGCCAGTGCCAAGCGGTTTTCGTCCATATCAATCATGATTATCTGGCTGGGCGAGTAAAGCTGTGCCGTCAATAGGCAGCCCATGCCGACTGGCCCAGCACCTACGATCGCCACGGTGTCGCCCGGCTTGACACCGCCGTTCTGCACACCGATCTCGTGGGCGGTCGGCAGTGCATCGGACAGTAGCACCGCCGCGTCTTCGTTGAGCCCTTCGGGCAGCAGGTATAGCGAGTTGTCGGCAAAAGGCGTGCGCACGTACTCGGCCTGAGTGCCGTCAATCATATAACCCATGATCCAGCCACCGTCATTGCGGCAATGGGAATAGAGCTGCTTCTGGCAGTTCTCACAGGTCCCGCATCGGCTGACGCAGGAAATAATAACCTTGTCGCCCGGCTTGAAGTTCTTGACCGAATCACCGACAGACTCAATGATGCCAATTCCCTCGTGGCCGAGAATACGGCCGTTGAACGCACCGTCGCGGTCCTTGGCCGTCTGCTCGATCTCGGGGTTTTTGCCTTTCCAGATGCCGAGGTCGGTGCCACAGATCGTCGTCCTTGTCATGCGGATGACAGCATCAGTAGCATCGATAATGCTCGGCTTAGTGCGTTCTTCGACGCGAATGTCTTCGGCACCGTAATAGACCATTGCTTTCATGGATTGACTCCTCTCTTTTATTTATATTTAGGCACCTCTTATAACAATGAAAGCATATAAAAATCATTGTGAAATTCGGACATATTATTATTCATTACAGCCAAAATCCCACTTGGATCACAAACATGTCAGGAAGAATGAGGGGCCTGACAGAAGCGTGAGCACAAGCGGGATCGAAAAAATTTGATACGCGCCTGCTCAATGATCAAAAGTGTTGCGGGCATTGGCTGAGGCGGTTTGTCCAGCTAGCAGTTCTCTTGCGATGTCCATGGCCTCTTCACGTGAAGCGGCCAGTAGCAAGGGGTAGCCCCAGAACTTGGAGAACACGAGGGCAAACGCCTTGAACCCCAGACGTTTTGCGATGTTGGGTTCCACCATAATCATCGCCTGAACCAGCTTGCGAAGTTCGGCTTTGTGCCTTTTCATCCAGAGCGCAGTGCGCCTCTTCTCTTCTGGCGAGTGCTCATAGCCTTCCATCGGTGCGGTCTCGCTCAAGAGCACGAACGGCTCCCCGCGCTTCAGATTGGCCTCAAATTCATCGAAGTCCTTCTGCGAATCCTGCCCGTGGGCTTGCCCAATACTTATCCAGACGAAAGGAAATTGTGAACTATTCATCGACATGAGGTGTTCCTTTTAGCTTGAGTTGGCGCCAAGTGACCACGATGGCGCACATACCGGGAAGGGTAATGAAGAAAAGTGCCGAGAAAGCGATGTGCCCGCCATCGCGCAACCCGTCGAACACGCCAGTAAAACTGTTCACGAAGACCAGAAGGCCACCAAGGATCAGTACAGTCCACAGGGAGCGGACGGTTCCGATCAACGCAAGCAAGACCGTGACGATCCAGGCACCGTAGAAGATAGAAAACATCCACAGTGCGCCGGCGTCGAAGGTGATCGCGGGCGTCGTGCCGTTCGCCTTCACATAGTCGTTCACGTAGGAGAAAGACTGGAGCGTCACAAACAGCACAGCACCAACGGCAGTCGTCAACCAAAATAATGCGAGCTTGTTCTGCTGGTGGCTCATAACCGAGTCTTGTGCAGAATATTTCAGGTTTGGTGGGGTATAGTTCATATAAGATCCTTATATATTGCTAATATGTGGAGAGCGAATACGATGGCTGCGCTAGTACTTTACACTGACCGTTGCCATTACATTACGTGACTCTCCATAAAGCATCTGGTTAAAAAAACCATTCATAACGGTGTATTTTTTGTCGAATAGGTTGTTAACGTTAAAGGTCAACTCAACTTTATCTGTGGCAGCATAGCGCGCCATCAGTGACGTCAACGCATAGGGCTTCTGCTCTGCAGTGACCGCTCCGCTTGGGCTGGTGGCCGACTGGTAAAAGCGGCTTTGCCAAGAAATCCCACCACCCACTGTCAGTTTGTTCCATGCCGCCGGAAGCCGGTAGGTAGTGAACAGCCGCGCTGTGGTACGCGGCAATTGGCTACTTAATCTCACATCTGATGAATCGGATCCGGTGAAGTGCGACACCCCAGCGTAGAGATTCCAGTCCTGCATTAACTCACCCTGCACGTCAACGTCGATCCCGCGAGACTTGGTGCCGCTAGCACCGTAATAAGCCTGGGTGCCATCGGAGAGGATCTGTCCCGCATCGATTTGACCTAGGTTATCCAATCGTACTTCAAACAGGGAAACCGACGCGTTCAGGCGCCCGTCAAGATATTCGCCCTTCAGGCCAATCTCCTTGTTCTTGCCCGTCGTGGGTTTGAGCACGTTGCCATCGCTATCGCGGTAGGTCTGTGGATTAAAAGTCTCCGTATAGCTGACATAAGCCGAGTAGGTGTCATTGATGTCGTAAATCAGCCCTGTATAGGGCGTAAACTCGCCTGTTTTTTTGTAGTGGAATCGGGCGCCGTTGGTGTCCTGATCAACCTCGTAGTTGCTAAACCGTCCTCCGATTATGAGCTTCAATGGTTCGGCCAGCGAGAAACGCGCTGCACTATAGATACCACTTTGTTTGGTGGTGATGTCGGTGGGCGTGTAGCCGGCTGCGGCGAAATCTAGCTCAGGGTAGTTGCCATTCCAGTCGTAGATACTACCCATTGAAGTACTCCCAAAAACAAAATCAGTGCTATCCTGATTAGATGTTCGCTTCGATCCCATGACACCCACCACCAGTTCGTGTTGGCGACTGAAAAGCTGGAAGGGGCCAGATGCCATTGCATCAAAACTGTTCTGACGTGTAGAGGTCTTACTCGCCAGACCAACCGGAAATAAGCCCTGGCCAGTTACGCGATCTGGATATCCAGAGCCGCTGAACAGCTTTGCATTGGAGTCGGTCTCCTGATGTGTAAACACAGCACGCGCTGTCCAGTCATTGTCAAAATGGTGCTCGATACTCGAAAAAATTGTCTGCAGTGAGTTGTCCCAGCCGCTCCAGTCAGCAGCCAAGGACTTAGAACGCGGCCAGTTGGCTTTTGTACCGTCGCTGAACCAGATTGGCATGCCTCCCCATGTCGTGCCGTCGGCTCGGATGTCCTGATTGTCGTAGCCCAAACTAAAGATCGTATTAGGTGTAAGATCCGCCTCGATAACACCATAAAACGCATCTTTATTTTGCTGATAACGGTCGATGAAAGAGTCTCGATCCTGATAAACTCCCACTAGTCGTGCTCGGATGCGACCGTCCTCGGTCAGCGGTGTCGATACATCGACCATACCGCGATAGTTGTCCCAAGAGCCGGCGCTGACCGATGCAGAAGTTGATAACTCGCGCGTTGGGCGTTTACGCACCAAGTTCACTGAAGCCGATGGATTGCCTGCGCCAGTCAGTAAACCAGTAGCGCCGCGTACGATCTCGATGCGATCGTAAAATTCAGTATCCAAGAAGCTGGTTCCCTCAAAATAGGCCGTCGGGATGCCGTCAAACTGGAAGCTGTCGATCTGGAAGCCCCGCGAATAGAAACTCACCCTTTCGGTGTCGTTTGTGCTTGAGGATATTCCAGTACTGTTTTCCAGCACATCTTTGACTGAGTTCAGTTTCTGGTCCTCCATGCGCTGGCGGGTGATAATCACCACTGATTGCGGCGTCTCGCGCAATGATAGAGGCAGGCGGGTCGCAGCCGCCGTTTCGTCCGTGGTATAAGATCCTGTACCTTCGGTGGTCGGCGTCTCCATGCGCCCCGTTACGCTGATGACCTCCATGCGCTCCGTTACGTTGGTGGTTGGTAAAGCTGCTTCCTCTTGAGAATTTTTTCCCGATTTGGTTTGATTCTGCTCTGATTCAGCAGCGAATGCGCTCTGCGTGTTAATGAGAACAGCTGCCGAAAGTGCCGAGCCTAACACAAGGCGAGGTGTACTCTTTGCAGTACCTTTGTTCGCTTCATCAAATTGGGGATAGACGGCTCGGTCTGCGCACCTGTTAATTGACCAACGTGACTTCCAAGTAGTTGTGAGTTTTTTCATAAACAATACTCATTTGCATTTAGATACCTTATTTAACAATGAAGACAAAGGGGAGTCATTGCGAAATCCGGACAGATTATTGTTCAATACGGCCAAATGTACTTGCTCCAATGCTTTTAGCTGTATTGAAAAATAAATTGTCTTAATTTCGTAATATGGAAGTGTGTTTTCGCGGGTAGCTGCCCGAATTTTTCAATCTATCGGCTTCATCAGAAATGCTGACAGCGATGCCGTGTCAAAGCATTGCTCAATTCAGACAATCTTGTGGATTGGATCGCCGTCGATCCAATCAGGAGGAAATTTGCTCGGTGAGTATGATACCGGGCACGGAAACAGGCTCTGTGCCAATTGTTCGATCAGAGAGGTATCGAGCCGGAGGCTTACCAACCGCCTTGCGGAACATGGTGACGAAGCCGCTAGCATTCTCATAACCCAATTCCAACGCCACCGTCTGCACGCTTTCGCCTTTGGTCAGGCGTTGAAGTGAAAGGATCACATGCAGTTGCCGACGCCAGCGACCGAAACTCATGCCGATTTCGTGCATCAGAAGACGACTCATGTTACGTTCGCTCATGCCTATGCGGGTAGCCAAATCGCCCTTCAATGTTTTGTCTGTGGGGTCGGACAGCAGCATTTCCGCGAGCCGACGCAATCGAGGATCGCGTGGCATCGGCAGATGGAGATCTTCTACTGGAGCCGCCGCCAATTCATCCAGTAATGTGGCGATCAGTCGGTCTTCCCGTCCCCCCAGCGCATACAGCTCAGGAAAACCCACCACCTTCAGGAGCAACTCATGTAGCAGCGGCGATACCGAAATCGTGCAACAGTTTTTTGGAAGCTCCAGTGTGGCATCGGGCTCAACAAACAGGCAATAACACTCCGTTTCACCCGATCCTCTGGCCGAGTGGGACAAGTTTCCCGGTATCCATACAGCGCACTGCGGCGGCACTATCCAGATGCCGTCATCGACTTCGCAGTTGAGGATGCCGCGAACGGAGTAAAGCAGCTGCGCCTTATGGTGCTGATGCCTCGCATGTTCCCAGCCCTTTGTTACCGACGTGGCACTCAGGGCGACAACAGGCCGAGGGACGTTATCAACGTCCCTGACCACTGTCAGATCAGTGATGGCAATGCTTGACATGATACGTGTTGAGCCTCTGTTCGAAAATGAGGTATTGGCCTAAATGAAAAGTATTGTGGCAAAATTATGCAAAGACATCTAGCCTTAATTTGAATAACCTGCGATTAACTCTGCTGGCTACCATGTGCGTAAGCCCAAAGAACTAGTGCTGTGGCACAGATTCTAAAAGAGCCACAAGTAGTCGCCAAAAATCCCCAACGGAGTCTATCTCCATGCGCTCAGTTGGTGAATGGGCACCACGGATATTCGGGCCAAAGGAGACCATTTCCATGCCTGGGTATTTTGCGCCGATGATACCGCATTCAAGACCAGCGTGAATCACTTTCACATTGGCTTCATGACCCATAACCTCAGTGTGCACTGTTAAGAAATGCTTGAGCAAGCCTGCTTTTGTATCTGGACGCCAGCCTGGGTAACCGTTTTCTAGCTTCACGTCTGCTTGGATCAAGGAGAAGGCAGATTTTGCCACGTAAGCAAGGTGCTCTACGGCTGAATCCACAAGGGAGCGCACTAACAAACAGGCATCAAAGACTTTTTTGCCATCTGCCGTGTTACGCAGGTTGATCACGCCAAAGTTGCAGGAGGTTTCTGTTACGCCTTCCAAGTCAGCGCTCATGCGATGAACACCGTGAGGCGCGCAGTACATGGCATTTAACAAGGCGTCTTTATCGTTTGCTTCCAGTTCAGTATCCAATTCAGCGGTTTCTAACGTCACCATCAAATTCGCTTCCGTGGTAATAAATTCTGCCTTAGTGGCTTTTTCGAACTCTTCGATAAAAGCAAATAACTTGGCTTGGTCTTTGTCACTTATATTAATCGTCGCTACGGCGTCTCGAGAAATAGCGTTGCGCAGTGTTCCACCAGTAAACGAGCTTAAACCAAAGTCACAGCGCTCTTTGAGAAGGTTTAACAAGCGCACAATAAGCACGTTCGCACTGGCGCGGCCTTTATGAATATCCAAACCTGAATGTCCGCCACGTAAGCCCGACACAGTTATTTTGAACGCTTTCTTATCACTGCCAGTCGCCACAATGGGATATTGTTTTGCCACATTGATGTCCATGCCACCAGCACAGCCGATGTACACATCACCGCGATCCTCTGAATCCAAGTTCAATAAGATTTTGCCTTTCAGAATGCCCTCTTCAAGCTGCAATGCACCACGTAAGCTGGTTTCTTCTTCGATGGTAAATAAGGCTTCAATTGGCCCGTGAGCTAAATCAGTCGATTCCAATACAGCCATCGCAGCAGCCACACCAATGCCATTATCAGCACCAAGCGTTGTTCCGGTGGCTTGAACCCAGCCATCGATCACTTGAGTGATAATCGAGTCTTTGGTGAAGTCGTGGTCAATATCAGCGTTCTTTTGCGCCACCATGTCCAAGTGGCCTTGTAAGACGACGGTTTCTCTGTCTTCCATGCCTTTGCTCGCGGCTTTGCGAATTAGCAGGTTTCCCACTGGGTCAACATAGGTTTCATGGCCTAAATCCGTCGCCCATTGAATTAGATGCTCTCTTAATGCTGCTTCGTGATATGACGGACGCGGTGTATTACATAATGTTTGGAAATGACGCCAAATGGCTTTTGGCTCTAGTGTGGCTAAAACGTCGTTCATACTGCTCTCTTAGTATTTTTTCATTAGTACCTAATTGTGTTAGGAACATTAAAGAAGAGCATGAGTAGAGGCAATCGAAATTAAGACTACGCCGATAGAGAAAACGTATGTGCCGCTATATCGACCTTTCAAAACAAAAATAAAACAATGTTTTAATTTTTTATGGAGACTAACAATAATCTCCTTTAGTATGATAGAAAGAATAAAAAACGGATAAACACAATGCAAAAAATGCTGGACTATTTAACCCACTACGCTGACACCATTCTTCAAAACTATCGTGACCCGTACCACGGAACACCGCTTTTCTTTGATGGCTGCAACACATTTAATGGCAAACCGGTGACGTGGAAAAATACGGACGGCGCCGAGTGGGAACCCTCCAACATTGCCAGCCAACAAAATTTGTTCCGCTTTTTTTGTGGATTGAGTGCGTTAACTAATCAGCAAAAATACAAACAAGCTGCACAAGATGCTATTCAGTGGCACTTTGACAATGCCGATTCAAGTGGCCTTATTCGTTGGGGCGGTCACTCTTTTCTGGATTTGAAAACGCTCAATACCGTAGGGCCAGAAAACAAAAATATGGTGCACGAACTTAAACATCATTGCCCGTTTTATGAACTCATGTATGAAACCAATCCAACCGCCACCAGCCGAATGATCAAGGCGATTTGGAACTGTCATGTGACAAACTGGGATAACATGGAAATGTCTCGCCACGGCAGCTACGGATTAGAATTCGATGAAGCAATTTTTTGGGATAGACCACAAAATAAACACCTAGAGCCACTCCGCGAAATGAAAGGTTTGTCTTTTGTGAATATCGGTAACGATCTCGTGTTCAGCGCAGGAATGCTCTCTAAGCTAGATCGCGATGAAAAAGCCCTTTCTTGGGCAGAGTTTTTAATGAGTCAATACGTCAACAGCCGTCACCCAGACACCAAGCTTGGTTGCTACCAATACAATCGCCCATTAAAAACAGGCGACGCGCCAGAAGACGAAAAAGACCCACAATACACCTTCTCATTTTGGGGCGACAGAGCCCAACGTCAATTTGGTCCAGAATACGGCGATGTGGCGAAAGAAGCTTGGGTATTGTTCAAGATGGATGAAGAGGCTCTTAATGGGCCAGAAGGAATTTATGGGGACTGCGGTCTAGCGCAAACCCTGCTCGCAAGAGAGCTTGGTAAGGATGGCAAACAGCTATTAGATTGGACGACGGAAGGCTTGGAGGCCTGGGCGTATTACGCCTACGATGCCAATACAAATGAAATCAAGCCCATGTTCGCCGATGGCAAAGACCTAACAGGACAACAAATTCCTCGTTACGGTTATTATGGTAAAAAGGGCGTAGAAATTATTCGTCGCCCTGTTCCTTCTCATGTTTTTCTTGCTTACGTCACTAACTGGATAGAAAACTGTTCGGTTGGGAACCAGAGCAATATCATTTGGGCTACCGTCTGTGCTATGGCAAAACATTTTGATCTTGGCAACTGGGTAAGCGATGAACCAAACGTCAATCTGGAAACCCAGGCAGACGAACCGCTTTTCTTGTTCGCAGCCTTAGAAATGCATCAAGCGACCAAAAAGGCGAGTTATTTAGCGCTTGCTGAAAAGCTGGGGGGAAATATCTTTCAACGTAGTGCCAATCGAGATTTTTTTACCACTAGTCATGATCACATTAACTGCCGATTCGACGATATCGAACCGCTCGCCCTACTCAGCCTCATTGCGGCAAAACAAGGTCAACGTGAATTGGTGCCGATTTATCGCAGCCGAGGTGGATACATTCATGGAGACATGATGATGCCCGATGGCAGCATCAAAAATACCATGGATGTTAAATCGATTTACTCTTGCACTCTATAAACAGAATTAAGATAAGCAATATTAAGAAAACACGCGATAACCAAAACAAAAAAGACGCCCCGATAAAATTTACCGAGGCGTCTTTGTTAAGGTCATTAACTGAGCCGATGCCGTTGAGCCAGTAAGGCCGAGCTTGTGTTTTCGTCTTATTTTTTCTTTAAAGACGCAGCAGAGAAGGTAACAAATTCTTCAGCGCTTGTTGGGTGAACACCCACGGTATCGTCGAAGTCCGCTTTGGTTGCTCCAGCTTTGATCGCAATACCTAAGCCTTGAATGATCTCACCAGAGTAATCTCCCACCATGTGTGCGCCAATGACTTTGTCGTCCACATTGTTCACCAATAGCTTCATCAAAGAACGTGATGTGCCGCCGCTTAATGTGTGCTTCATAGGACGAAAATCCGTTTGATAAACTCGGAAGTCTAGACCACGTTTTTCAGCTTCTTGTTCGGTTAATCCGACAGTACCGATAGCTGGCTGGCTGAAGACAGCGGTTGGAATATTGTCGTAATCAAAGTCCACTTCTTTGCCATCGAACCAATAAGCGATAAGCGCCATGGCTTCTTTGATAGCAACAGGCGTTAGCTGAATATTGTCGGTCACGTCCCCAAGGGCAAAAACACTTTTCGCAGACGTGGTGAAATTCTTATCAATAATCACTGCGCCATTTTTGCCGGTTTTAACACCCGCTTTTTCAAGCTCCAACGAAGCAACATTTGGTACGCGACCGGTTGCATAAAGAATGAGACCAAATTCTTCCGAGTGACCATCTTTAAAATGCACCGTTCGAGCACCGTTTGGATTAGTCGTATCGGCAAGCTCAATACTTTCAACGTCCGTATTCAAACGCACATCAATACCAGACTTTTTGTATTCTTCACTGGCAAAATCGCGGACATCTTGGTCAAAGCCACGAAGTAGCTGATCACCACGATAAGCAAGGCTAGTATCAACCCCCAGACCATTCAAAATCCCCGCGAATTCAACGGCAATATAACCACCGCCAACAACAAGGGCTTTTTTAGGCAGCTCTTCTAGGAAGAACATTTCGTTAGAGCTAACAACTAAATCGCTGCCTTTGAATTCAGGAATAAAAGGCTTAGCACCAACGGCGATCAAGATACGTTCCGCTGTGTAGGTTTTTCCATCCACCATGACGGTGTGCTCATCTACAAAGCTCGCATAACCCGTTATAAGTTCAACACCAGCATTACCAAGCAAATTGCCATAAATGCCGTTTAGACGCTGAATTTCTTTGGTTTTGTTATCACGTAAAACAGACCAGTTAAATTCTACACCTTGATGAGACCAACCAAAGCCTGCCGCTTCTTCAAAGCCATGACCATATTCAGAACCATAAACAAATAGCTTTTTAGGCACACAACCAATGTTAACGCAAGTTCCACCTAATGCGCTGCCTTCGGCAACCGCAACTTTATAACCTTTGGATGCCGCAACACGGCTAGCACGAACGCCACCTGAACCGGCGCCAATAACAAATAAGTCGTACTGATAAGACATTCTTAGTCTCCAAAATCATTCATGATGTAATATGAGGGCAGTTTAACAGCCCCAACCCCTTAGAAGAAGGCTGAACCAGAAATAGCGATGCTGTAGATATTCATTTCTCTTTAGATGCACATAACGAACTTAAAAAATGTATCGTCAAAGGCGACTACGGTATCATTAAACAAACGATAATTTTACCAACAAATCTCACCAAAAGATCATACTACAAGGAAGTTACATGCCCGATTTCATTATCCTAGTTTACATCGCCATCATGGCGTTTTACTTTTTCCAAAAAGACGATGGTAAGTCCTTCTTTATTATAATGGCGTTACCATTTATTCCGCTCTTTAATGACGATTATTGGCTTTGGCTACAACTAAGTGCGGCATTAAGTGTCATGCTCTTAATTATTGAGGGGTACAAAGCAGGCCCGACCGCTGGCGGTGCTGTGGTTGCTTTTTTCTTTTTCTCTGTTGGTGCCTTTGTTGTAAGCATCATTATCAAGACAGCATGGACATTCCTTTCGGACTTCAGCTTTTCGACTTTTCATTTAAATAATCCACTTAGTTATGAATGGCCAACTTATGTGATTGCCCTGTATGGACTTGCTGTTGCTCTTTCTCTTGTAACTATTTTTCGCAGTAATAAGGAAAGTTTAGAGTTAACACACATCCATATTTCTGCCTTTGCCTTTGCCGCTCTACCGCATTTTTGCGGGTCATTCCTCTATGGTATGGTATTAAGTTTAGGCCTATTTGCTATATTGTTTTTACTCTCCATAATCAGAAAAATAAATCCAGAACAACGTTTCCTTTTTGCCTACACCACACTAGGCATCATTCCTGGAAGTTTTCTTCTAAAAGGAATCATGGTCGCCTTTTTTTAAATTATCGATGTTGTCATTAACGGATCATAGGCTCCACTTTATAAGAGACAAAAGAATCTATAGCAATGACCTGTAAATCCCTTTATGACTCCTACGCAACTGGGTATCATTAAGAAAATTCGCTATGGAATCATTCAGATGAAATTTGTCTCTTTTAATATCAATGGTCTACGTGCACGACCACATCAAATAGAAGCATTAGTAGAAAAACACGCGCCAGATGTCATTGGCTTGCAAGAAATCAAGGTACACGACGACGCTTTCCCTCACGAAATTCCTAAGTCTATTGGCTATCACGCTTACTATTACGGACAGAAATCTCACTACGGCGTTGCTATTTTTAGTAAACAAGAAGCCACTAGCGTTGAGTATGGCTTCCCTGGTGATGATGAAGATGCTCAGCGTCGTATGATCATTGCGACATTTGATACGCCACAAGGCCCAGTAAAAGTACTGAATGGTTATTTTCCCCAAGGTGAAAGTCGTGACCATGAAACCAAGTTTCCAGCGAAACGAAAATTTTATGCTGACTTAATGGAATACCTTGCAGCACACTCCCCTAATGAAAAAATCATTGTGATGGGAGACATTAATATCTCCCCAACGGATTTAGATATCGGCATTGGCGAGCCAAATGCAAAGCGTTGGTTAAAAACAGGTAAATGTAGCTTCTTACCAGAAGAAAGAGAGTGGTTTGCGACGTTGGCAAACTGGGGATTAACAGATACCTATCGCCAACTTAATCCGACAAAGAATGATCGCTTTAGCTGGTTTGACTATCGCTCAAAAGGCTTTGAAGACACGCCAAAGCGCGGCTTAAGAATTGACGTTATCATGGCCTCAAATGGACTAACACCTTACTTAGAAGATTCCGATGTGGATTATGATTTACGATCGTTAGAAAAGCCTTCCGATCACGCTCCAATCTGGACTAGCTTCAATCTGAGCAAATAAAAGTCATCAAGGCGGTCATTGTGCAAATATCATACAAAACCATATAATGACCGTCTTACTTGATAAGAGCTGCTACTCAACACCACTAGTCCCAGTCTTATCCACAGACAATGTGGATGGTTTTATTTTTAACACAAAGCTCAGCGTGTCATTTGCCGCATTAGAAACGAGAAACAACCATGAACAATGAAACACTTACAATGGAAGATATGCTGCAACAATCATCACAAGCGGCTACATTTTTAAAAGCATTGAGCAACGAAAACCGTCTGATGATTTTATGTCACATACTGGATCAAGAATTGTCTGTGACGGCTTTAAATGAAAAGCTACCTTTAAGCCAATCTGCCCTATCTCAACATTTAGCTGTGTTGCGAAAAGATGGGCTCGTTAACACTCGTCGCGAGTCCCAAACTATTTTTTACAGCATTGGCGACCACCGCGTAAAAGAACTAATCAAAACACTGCATAACCTATTTTGCCCTACACTTTAAAACAGATAAGAATTTTATAAGTAAAACTCTTTCAGTAAATCCGCCAGTAAGACAGGCTGCTCTAAAGGCAACATGTGCCCGCAATCATCGACTGTGCGAATATTAAGATTCTTTGACTCTTTTATCTTGTCTATTACCACTCTCGACAATAACGAATCATCACTGCCTACCGCAAAAAACAACGGACACTTAACTTTTTCAAGCGCCGACAATAAATCTGGACGAACTAAGCTACTTTTCAATTGCTGAATAAAAACAGCCTCACCAAGCACCTTATCCATGGTAAAAATAATTTCCAAAAGCTCACTTTTGTCTTTGTTAGACGCCCCAAGCATGGCGGTGGCCTTTTTCTTTGGTATGCCGTTATAACCTTGCCTTGTCACCCAGTTAAGCGCGACTTCACGTTGCTGTCGTTCTGACTCTAACAAGCCACTTGCCGTATTAGACAAGACCATCAATCGATTCACACGTTCGGGATATTTAAGTACAAAGGCACAAGCTAAATATCCTCCCATAGAAAAGCCCAACAGATTAATAGGCTCTGCAGGCAAGGTCTCAGCCAAAGCATCGATTATGGCTTCGATTGTGTCTTTCATAGGAATAGGAACATGCCGTAAAGTTAACGATGCCCTAACCTCACCTTGTGTTAAATTCCAAAGCTGCTCATCACACATAGTACCGGGCAAGCAGTAAATATTCGTTAACAAGTCCAATCCCCTTGAACCTAAAGATTAATATTCTGTATCTCGCAATCGTTGAAAGCTAGCAAACCTAGGAATGCCTCGCTCAGTAAAACCATGATATTTATAAACAATATAATCCCCTATATTGGGAGGAGTGTTACGTTCTTTATCTGAAAAACCGCTGCCTATTTTAAAGCGCACACCAGATGGCATTTCCACTAACACAGACCCCATCATGCCATCGTACTTACCTGTGCCATTTAAGATTGCAATAACCTTAGCATCAGCCTCCATATGTGGCTTTAACTTGAGCAAGTTATCCGTGCGACCTGTTTCGAAACGAGCTAATTTCCTATGTAACATCAAACCTTCTGAGCCTTTGTTTACATAAGCAGTCAGCATATTATGAAGCACTTCGTTATTACTCACAGAGAACTGTTCAACAGGGAGAACATGAGGTAGGTCTAGAATAGTCAGCAGACGCGAATAACGTTTGTATCTTTCCTCAAACGTCATATTTCGTTCTCGGTCAGGCGCATCAAACACCATGTAATAAATCTTACGCCATTCGCTGTCTACTGGAATTTGCTTCCTAACAGTCGACATAATAAATTCAAAATCATTATGCTTAGACCAAAGCTCCCCATCCAACCAAACACGTGGCAATTTATCGGTAAACCATTTAGGGGCAAAAATTGGATTCCCTTGCCGAGTAATGAGTTTTTCTCCCGTCCAGATAGCGCGGATGCCATCGTATTTTTCACTCACAAGATACTCTTCCACATGAGCATCTTCAGAAAATACAGTCGCCAATTGCACATCAGGTTGCGCAAAAAGAACTAAGGGAAACAAGAATAGCCATAAAACCAAACATCTTTTCTGAAACATGATTCACTCCTTTGATAATAAAAGCGCTATTCCATAGCACTTGATTACGCTAAACGATTTTATACCAAGAATCAAACCCTTCGCGCTACGGTCTTCGTACGACACAGTTCGACCGTAGAAAACGAAAAAGCCCATATTTGTCACCAAATATGGGCTTAGGTCTTACTACTATAAAACGCTATTATTTGCTTAGCTGAACGATCAACTTGTTCATGCGACTAACAAATGTTGCCGGATCTTCTAGTTGACCACCTTCAGACAAGGTAGCTTGTTCGAACAACAACCAAGCCATATCTGCAAAGCGCTCTTCATCTGTTTCAGAATCCATCTTAGCAACGATTGGGTGATCTGGGTTCACTTCCAATGTTGGTTTAGACTCAGGAAGCTTCTGACCTGCTTGCTCAAGCAAACGGCGCATCTGCAGACCCATATCGTATTCACCAACCACCAAGCACGCAGGAGAGTTAGTCAAACGGTCAGTTGAATTCACACCAGCAACTTTTTCATTTAACACTGCTTTCATACGATCAAGAAGTGGCTTCATTTGCTCAGCCTTTTCTTCTTTCTCTTTCTTCTCTTCTTCGTTCTCTTGATCAGCTAAGTCTAACTTGCCTTTGGTAACGTCCTGGAAAGATTTGCCTTCAAACTCTTGTAAAGAAGACATCATCCATTCGTCGATACGATCACTCAACAACAAGACTTCAAAGCCTTTTTTACGCAAGATTTCTAAGTGCGGACTGTTTTTCGCTGTGTTGTGGCTCTCGGCATAAATGTAGTAGATCTTATCTTGGCCTTCAGTCATACGCTCGATGTAGTCAGCCAAAGACACAGTTTGCGCTGCTGCATCAGTGTGAGTCGAACTGAAACGCAACAAGCTTGCAATCTTGTCTTTATTGCCCATGTCATCAGCTGGACCTTCTTTGATGACGTTACCGAATTCATCCCAGAATTTTTGGTAATCTTCTGGCTCGTTTTTCGCCATCTTAGCTAACATGTCCAACACACGTTTCGTCAACGCGGAACGCATAGAGTCAACCGCATTATCGTTTTGCAAAATTTCACGAGACACGTTCAAAGACAAGTCGTTAGAATCCACGACACCTTTTACGAAACGCATGTAAGGCGGTAGGAAAGCTTCTGCTTCATCCATAATAAATACACGCTGAACATATAATTTCAGGCCGCGTTGCATATCACGATTCCAAAGATCGTACGGTGCCTTAGAAGGAATATACAACAAGCTTGAGTATTCCAACTTACCTTCAACTTTATTGTGTGACCACTTCAAAGGCTCTTGGTAATCATGAGAAATGTGCTTATAGAACTCTTGGTATTCTTCGTCCGTGACTTCATTACGTGGACGAGTCCAAAGTGCTTTTGCAGAGTTAACTGCTTCATATTCTGGCGCTTTGTTTTCATCAACTGGTTTAGGATTGCCCTCTTCGTCCATTTCTGGATAAACAGGCTTTTCCATTTCTACAGGAATAGAAATATGGTCAGAATATTTGGTTACCAAATGACGTAGGCGGAAGTTATCAGCAAAATCTTTTTCATCTGCTTTAAGGTGAAGTGTGATACGCGTGCCGCGAGTTTCTTTATCGATGTTTTCGATAGTGAATTCACCGGAACCATCAGATACCCAACGCACAGCCTGGTCAGCAGCAACGCCTGCACGACGCGTTTCAACAGTCACTTTATCGGCAACAATGAAAGCGGAATAAAAACCCACACCAAATTGACCAATTAGCTGGCTGTCTTTTTTCTGATCGCCGCTCAATTGCTCTAGAAAAGAAGAAGTACCGGATTTTGCAATCGTACCAAGGTTGGTAATCGCCTCTTCACGGGACATACCAACGCCGTTATCGTCAATAACAACCGTATTCGTCTCTTTATCAAATTCGATACGGACACGTAGGTTTGGATCTTCTGCGAGAAGGTCTGCGTTAGCGACAGACTCAAAACGAAGCTTATCTACTGCATCGGATGCGTTAGAAATAAGCTCTCGTAGAAAGATCTCTTTGTTGGAGTACAAAGAGTGGATCATCAAATGCAGTAGTTGTTTAACTTCTGTTTGAAACCCTAACGTTTCTTTTTGAGTATCAGTTGCCATGTTGTAGCTTGCTCCTATTTGAATGAACCTTCGGACAAAATCCAAAGGCGTATTTCGTTTCACTTGTGACTCATAGATAAAGCCTCTTAGAGCAATTTCAAGAGGCCAACTCGCTAAAAGAAGCAAAAAGTCACAATGAATTTATGGATATAAACAAGTTAGATGAATTATTAAAGGAGAAAAGAAGATACCTGATTATTTTACAATCAGGCTTTAGGTATTTTTTCGAACCAAGGTTAGACCATCACCAATAGGAATTAATGATAATTCAACATCCATATCGTCATGAATGGTTTTGTTTAACTCACGAACAATCTTGGTGTCTTTATCGTTAAACGCCTCATCCGCGACATTGCCCCACCAAAGAGTATTATCAATTAACAAACAACCACCCGGACGTAATAATTGTTTCGCCAATTGATAATAGGCCAATAGATTTTGTTTGTCCGCGTCGATAAAGATGAAGTCGAACGTTCCGCGCTCAGCTTCTAGAAAGGATTCCATTACTGGTAATGCCTTATCGCAATATGTTGTAACACGATCCATCACGCCAGCTTGCTCTAAATAGCGTGTCGCGATATCTAACCACATCCGCTTTTTCTCTATGGCGACTAGTCTTGCTTCTTTTGGCATTGCCATTGCCATAGACAAGGTGCTGTAACCAGTAAACACACCAATTTCTAGTAGTTTCTTTGGTGCTTGTAGCTTAACTAACAAGGCTAACAACTGCCCCACTTCTGGCGACAGCTGCATGCGAGCCATATGATACTGAGCAGTCTCTCTACGCAGAGCTCTCAAGAGATCATCTTCACGAACAGAGACATCAACTAAATACTGATAAAGCCTGTCATCGACATTTACAGTTCGATTAACAGGCTTATCATCTTCAGGCAAAGGTTTGGGGAAATTAGGAAGCATGAGATTTCATCACGAGTCCGCGGCTCAATGTTTTGAATGTTTTAGAACGGAATTCGCGACGATAAAGTACCGCCACCACCATAACACTAGCCGCCATACAGAAATATGGACCAAGGAACCAACCACAAAATGCCATCGCAAAGTAGAACGCGCGTAATCCGTAGTTAAATTGGTTCGCAGCTAAACTACAGATTTGCGCCATATGCATGGCGTATAATTCGCGCTCACTGTCTTCGATACCACGCTCTGTTGCTAGTGGCGCACTGCCAACCAACACAGAACAAAAGTTATATTGTCTAACGGACCAAGTAAAAGTGAAAAATGCGTATGAAAAAATCGCCACTAGAACGATAATTTTCAATTCCCACTCTTGCTGACTCATGGGAGATAAAAGATAAAAGTCCGATAAAATACCAAGCGCTTTTTCAGAATAATTAAACGCCGTAAAAAGACCAGCAATAATCAACAGGCTACTCGAAGCAAAAAACAAACTGCTTCTTTCTAAATTCGCCATCACAGATGCATCAGCAATGCGGTTATCTCGTCTCAGTAGCCGTGACATCCAAGCCAATCGAAATTGGTGTAATACACTTACCAAACAAGAGCGACGTTTAGAATTATACTGAGCATAAAAAGCATATCCCCACCAACAAGCAAAAAAGACAAAAAGTGTCGCTATATCAAGGGGGTTTAACATTAATGAAACAGAATGCTTTTCCATATTTTAACTCTGCTGAAGGAACATTTTAGGGTGACAATATTAGACCATTTTTCCCTTTACATGTCCCAATTTCCGCTTAGAAAATCCAGTAAATCCTTCTAAAAAAATAAATATAAATACTTCATCGAAAAACACTTGCATCCGTAGAAAATATCGGTAAGATCTCGCCCGTCAACACGACATGCGGATNTCTAAAAAAATAAATATAAATACTTCATCGAAAAACACTTGCATCCGTAGAAAATATCGGTAAGATCTCGCCCGTCAACACGACATGCGGATGTGGTGGAATTGGTAGACACGCTGGATTTAGGTTCCAGTGCTTCACGGCGTGAGAGTTCGAGTCTCTCCATCCGCACCATCTTATTTCTTTTCTTTGTATAAAATCCTCAAATCAAATTATAAGTCTGCCTCCTTACCTTTCGAATTATTTATTTAAAAAATACCAAAGCACAACAAAAAGCCAAACCCATTTCTGAATTCGGCTTTATTGAGTTTCAACTACTTACTACTAAGTAAAATACTTTATTTTAACTTCCAAGATACTTGCTTGCCAGCGAAGAACGGCACAATTGGCTCACCGCTTGGCAAAGTAATACTGCTAGGCACTTCCCAAGATTCGCGAACCAAGGTCACTTTCTCTGTATTACGTGGCAAACCATAGAAGTCCGCACCATACAGACTCGCAAAGCCTTCTAGCTTATCAAGCGCACCTAGCTCATCAAATACCTGCGTATACAACTCAAGCGCAGACCAAGCACTATAACAGCCCGCACAACCGCAATCTGACTCTTTGCGGTGTTTAGCATGTGGCGCCGAATCCGTCCCCAAGAAAAACTTAGGCGATCCAGATTTAACCACTTCACGCAAAGCTTGCTGGTGAGTACTGCGTTTAAGTACTGGCAAACAATAATTATGCGGACGAACACCACCATCTAGCATGTCATTTCTATTCAATAACAAATGTTGAGGAGTGATTGTCGCTGCAACACCATCACGGGCCGCCAAGACAAAATCAACGGCATCTTTCGTGGTGATGTGCTCAAACACAACCTTTAGATTTGGCACTCGATCAACGATATTTACCATATGCTGATCAATGAATTCTTTTTCTCGATCAAAAATATCAATGTGCTTTTGCGTCACTTCACCATGAATCAGCAACAACATGTCGTTGTCTGCCAAAGCCTCAAATACTGGATACAAAGACTCCAAGGAATTTACACCAGAATCAGAGTTGGTTGTCGCACCAGCAGGATACATTTTGGCCGCTAACACACCGGCTTTTTTCGCATCTTGAATATCTTGAACGCTGGTTTTGTCAGTTAGGTAAATAGTCATGATAGGCATAAAAGTACTACCTGCAGGACGAGCCGCTAAAATACGCTCTTTATAGCTTAACGCTAGCTCAGCAGTCGTAACCGGCGGTACCAAATTTGGCATAACGACGGCACGCTCGAAACAACGAGCTGTCGCAGGAACCGTTTCATGCAACATGTCTTGATCACGAAAGTGTAAGTGCCAATCATCTGGCTTGATAATAGTAATTTCGTTCATTAGCGGCCTTTTTAGATAACGTATTAGATAGTGAGATAACAACAAAAGAATGTTAACAGAAGTGGTTATTCGACAATACCCAACTTTCTGACATAAAAAAACCGAATCTATAAATAGACTCGGTTTTTTAAAAGCTACAACAAATAAAACATATTAAGCGTTTTTACGTGGTGCTCTTGGACGACGTTCGCCGCTGCGATTTGCATCGCGATCACGACCGCCACCAGCGCCAGCGCTTGGACGACGACGCTCACCACCATTAGATGGACGACGATCACCGCCACCAGCCGGACGCTTACGAGTAGAAGGTGCTGCTGCACGCTTATTCAACTCATCAGCATTGTCTAGCTTAGCAATATCAGTACGCTGTCCACAGATGCGAGTTTTACCCAATTTACCCAATGCATCAGCACTTAGGTTCGAAGGCAAATCAACTGTCGCAAAATCTTCATAGATTTCGATATGACCAATATAACGGCTTTCAATGTCAGCTTCGTTAGCGATTGCGCCAACGATGTTGCCAGGTTTAACGCCATCACTGTAGCCAACTTGGACAACATAACGCGTCATAGACGTATCAGGATCATCCTTTAATGGCATAGCTTCAGCGGTAACTGGACGAACCTTACGTTCACGTGGCGCACGATCTCCGCGATCACCACGGTCTCCGCGATCACCACGGTCTCCGCGCTCACCACGAGAGCTGTCACGATCTTCACGACGCTCTCTGCGCTCTTGACGAACTTCCATTTCAGATAACAATAATGGTGTTTTACCTTGAGCCATATGAGCCAAAGCAGCCGCCATTTTCAATGGATCAACTTCGTTTTCTTTCTGGTAGCTTTGAACAAGTTCTAGGAAGAAATCAAGATTTTCATTATCCATCGTATCTGAAATGCTTTGCTTGAAGCGATTAACGCGATGCGCATTAATATCTGAAGCTGTAGGCAATGTCATACTTTCGATTGGCTGACGAGTGGCACGCTCAATCGCTTGCAACATACGACGCTCACGATGAGCAACAAACAAGATTGCTGTACCAAGACGACCAGCACGGCCAGTACGACCAATACGGTGAACGTAAGATTCTGTATCGTATGGAATATCGTAGTTAACAACGTGACTTACGCGCTCTACATCCAAACCACGAGCTACAACGTCAGTCGCAACAAGAATGTCAATTTGACCTTTCTTAATACGATCAACAGTACGTTCACGCAAATTCTGGCTAATGTCACCATTTAAGGCTTCACAAGCGTGACCACGAGCCGTTAACTTTTCAGCCAACTCTACTGTAGCCGCTTTTGTACGAACAAAGATGATCATGCCATCGTGTTCGTTCATTTCAAGAATACGAGTCAAAGCGTCTAGCTTATGCAGACCGCTTACTGGCCAGTATTTTTGAGTAATCGTCATCGCCGTAGAAGTTTTAGTAACGATTTTAACTTCTTTAGGATTGTTCAAATGACGGTTAGCCACCTGACGAATCACAGCAGGCATAGTCGCAGAGAACAAAGCGATTTGGCGAGTTGGTGGTGTTTGCTCAAGAATCCATTCGACATCGTCAATGAATCCCATGCGTAACATCTCATCCGCTTCATCAAGAACTAAGGCTTTAAGGCCATCTAGTTTCAATGTTTTACGACGAATGTGATCCATAACACGACCAGGTGTACCAACAACGACTTGAACGCCACGCTTTAGCTGGCGAAGTTGTGTGTCGTATGACATGCCGCCGTAAATTGGCAAAACATGAAAATCTGGAAGATTACGAGCATAACTTTGAAATGCTTCAGAAACCTGAATAGCAAGTTCACGGGTTGGAGCCAGTACAAGTAATTGTGTCGTTTTATCTGTAACATCAATGCGAGACAGTAACGGAAGCGCGAACGCTGCTGTCTTACCAGTACCCGTCTGCGCTTGCCCCAAAAGGTCTCGACCTTCTAATAGATATGGAATACTTTGCGCTTGGATAGCAGATGGTTGCTCGTAACCTAGGTCAGCAACCGCTTTAAGAACAGGGGCGATTAGGCCCAACGAATCAAATGTAGGCTGAGTATCAGCGTCAGACATGTAAATTAGTACCTTTTTTTGGTGAGGATAAGGCCTGTAATCATTTACATGCCTTAATGAAATTCTCTAGAAATTCTCGGAGGAAAAACTGATGGCGAAGTATATACAATAAATGAGAAATAAGCTAGGCCACATTAAAAATAAGATTAGCGACTTCGTAATAAAACGCATTTATTAACGCTTAGAGTCATCCACTTCCGAGTCAATCAGTACCGCCAACCAATGCATTCTTGGGTTTGCCTCAAAGGCCAACTTCAAAATAATGGTTAATGGTATCGAAAGCAGCATACCAACCGGACCAAACACCCAACCCCATAATAGTAAGGAAAGAAACACCACCAATGTAGAAAGCCCTAACCCACGGCCCATATAACGAGGCTCAATCACATTCCCCACAATTAGGTTCACCATTAAAAACACACCAGCAACCAACCCTGCAGATAAGCTGCCTAATTGAACAAAAGCAAGCAATACAGCTGGAACTGCGGCAATAATAGATCCGATATTTGGCACAAAATTTAAAAGAAACGCGCAGACACCCCACAAAATGGGAAAATCAACACCAAGCACCCACATAAAGAAAGTAATTAATACCCCTGTTAGCATACTAACTAAGGTCTTTATCACTAAGTATCGGTTAACCGATTTAGTAAAAGACTCCAGTTTACCCATTGATTTGGAAGCATCGTTAAATGCCAAAGACAGCTTCTTTGGCAACTCAACGGCTTCGAAGAGGATAAAGATAACAATCATCACCACTAAGATGAAATTTGTCAGCGCACTTCCAAGACCTCTCAATGCATTCGCTACCATCTGCATCAGAGCAGAAGGATCAATATAACCTTTCACTTGATCGTAGGAGACATGTAAGCCAAAACCATTCAGGACCTGAATGATACTGGACGCCTCTTCAGCAAAACGTTTCTTGTAATTTGGCAACTGATTAGAAAAGTCATCCAAAGACGCTCCGACAAGAACTGCAATGGAGCTAATTCCAACTAATATAACCAACACAACCAATAAAATGGAAAGCCAAGTTGGCACTTTTCGACGTCGCAAACTAGACATCGCAGGGGCGCAAATAATGGCGATAAAAACCGACAACATGAAGGGCACCACTATTTGGGAGGCCGCCTTAAGAGCTGCAATAATAATAACGAAGGCAGCAAAACCTACCAGCCAATGGATGCCTTTATGTTGTTCAGTCATATAAATTCCTTATATAGCCAGCGGATAAATGCTTTGAGCGTAGTCAGCCAGATCTTGTAGCATAATTTGTTTTGCAGCAGGTAAATCTGGCGTTTGAGCTATTTGGTTCAGTCGATCAAAATACTGTTCCATATTAATAGAGCCACCACCATCTTTTTCAAGCAAGCGCACCTGACGATACTCTTCCCATTCAACACGCTGAGATTCATTTAGTTGATCAGGGTAATTTCGACCGATATAACGCATCAACATTTCTGGCAAACGACGATCATCAAACGACATAGCCAATTCTGATAAACTATCAGCGGGCGTCGTTCGAATTTTTTCCATCCTTACCTTATCTTCACGAGAGAAAAAACCACCAGAATACAGCATAACATCAGGGTCTTTGTGTATTGGTCGGTCTTCTTGCACAAATACATCACTAAGCTTAGCCGCCAAACCAGCATGCCCTTTTATGATGGCAAGATTATGACGACATACCGAACCATCCAAGGCAAGACGCTTAACTACGTCAGCATCTTTCAAAAATGTTGCCGGTGCGACAGCTGGAGATTTATTGTAGTGAATCACTTTTAAAGGCAACCGCTCTAGATCCCCAAGCTCTTCTTGACGAGTAAAAACTCGATAGCGAATCTCTTCCACACTTAAATCAATCAATGGCTGAGCATCCGCCATGAGATCATACACAATCACACCGTTTTTGTTGGTTGGATGTGGCGCTATTGGGACAACAAAAGCGGAATAATTTCTAGCCTGACCAAACATACCTGAGATATGTAAAAAAGGCTTTAACCTCGCCACATCAATAAATTGTTGTAGTTCGTGCTTCTGGCGCATTTTAAAATAGTAGGCAAACAATTTAGGCTGCTTGCTACGAATTAGTTTCGCTATTTCAATGGTTCCATAAACATCAGATAACGCATCGTGGGCTTGCTCATGAGCAATACCATTGGCTTTCGTTAGCGCTTCTAACTTCATAGAAACCTGACCATCTTCGCCTTTTGGCCAAACAATGCCTTCCGGACGCATGGCGTACGTCATACGCACTAAGTCGATCATGTCCCAGCGAGAACAGTTGCTCTGCCACTCTCTCGCATAAGGATCAATAAAGTTACGATAAAAACCATAACGCACAACTTCGTCATCAAAGCGAATGGTGTTATAACCTAAAGCGCAAGTACCAGGCTGCGAAAGTTCAGCCTCTACAGCCTGCATAAATTCTGCTTCGCACAAGCCTTCACGGTTCGCATCTTGAGGGCTAATCCCTGTCAACAAACATGCGTCTGGCTGAGGTAGAACATCTTCTGCTAAGCGGCAATAAAACATAATTGGCTCGCCGATCGGATTAAAATCAAGATCGGTTCTAATTCCTGCAAATTGCATAGGACGATCTCGTGCAGGGTCCGTTCCGGTTGTTTCAAAATCAAACCAAAAAAATGAAGTTGGGCCCGATGAGGTCACAAATAATTCCTGTTAGCCGTTGAATAAAAAGGTATTATACGCATCTTAAAGTGCATTTGGCGATGAGAGGAGTTGATCTATGCCAATCCCAGTAATTTGTCCGTGCGGAACTGGAAGCCCTTATGAGATGTGTTGTGGTATGTATCATAACAATCCAGGCACAGCCCCTACTGCAGAAACCTTGATGCGTTCACGCTATTCAGCTTTTGCTATCGGTGATTTTAATTACATAGCGGCCACGCAAAAATTAAAAGATGAGCCAAATCAAAATGGCGAAGATATCCAAGAAAGCAACGAACACACAAAATGGATAAAGCTGGAAATCAACGCCACAGAAGATGGGCTAGAAAAAGACAAGACAGGGGTTGTCGCCTTCTCCGCTCATTTCAAAGAAGGCAAACATATCGGTCGACTAAGCGAGCGCTCTATATTTAAGAAAGAAAAGGGAAAATGGTTCTACATTTCTGGCGAGCACGACATTCAAAAAAACACCACTCTAATCAATTCTGAAGCCATGAAAATTGGCCGCAATGATCCATGCTTATGCGGGTCAGGGAAAAAATTCAAAAAATGCTGCGCTGTGGCTTAATCTAAATCTAGTTTACTCAACAGCGTCCCATTTTTCTTTTATCACTCTCACCTCATCTTCAATAGACAAGAAAATACGCACAAGTTCTGGATCAAAGTGCGTATTAGCTGCTTGTTGAATATGCTCAAATGACTCCTCTATGGTCCAGCTCTTTTTATAAGAACGCTTCATAGTGAGTGCATCAAATACATCTGCCAAAGCGACAATACGAGCAGATTGAGGAATATCAGCACCAGATAGACCTTGAGGATATCCTGTCCCATCCCACCTTTCATGATGCCCTAATGCAACCTCCGCAGCCAATTTGAAAAGTGGTGCATCACCTTTAATAAGTATTTGATGACCTATTACCGTGTGCTGACGCATGATGACCCATTCATCATCTGTTAACTTATTAGGAGATTTTAAGATGCTGTGAGGAATGCCTAACTTACCTGTATCATGCATAGGTGCAGCTAATTTTAACAACTCAACCTGAGAGTCTTGCCAGCCAACAGCCTTTGCTAGCGCAGCACTATAGTCAGCCATCCTCCACATGTGAACGCCAGTATCCGTATCATTAAGCTGCCCTACTTCACCAAGCATACCAATTGCGGACTGTAGAGCATCATCAAGTTCTCTGGTTCTACTCTCGATAGTTTGCTTATTACGCAAATTTTCTTCTGCTAATTTTAAATGAGTAGACACTCTCGCCAGAGTCGTTAAAGGCGTTATTGGCTTAGTAATAAAATCCACGCAACCAACATCAAAACCTTGCTGCTCATGCAAGGGATCAGTTACGGCGGTCAAGAAAATAACTGGGATATCTGCGGTTTTTGGATTAGCCTTCAACTTACTACATACTTCAAAACCATTCATGTCTGGCATCATAATATCAAGCAATATTATATCTGGAAGACATCGGCCTATGATTTCCAATGCTATTTTACCACTTTTAGCCACCTGAACATGATACCTTTCAGATAAAATATCTTTCAGTAGATCAATATTTCTCGGCATATCATCAACAATAAGTACTCGCTTGCTTTTGGACACAGCTTGTTTTTTTTCTTTATTTTCAGTTATCAATTTTATTAACCCTCATCTCATAACCGTCCGAAACTAGGCTACGCTTAAAAGCCTTAACCTTAATTATTGCATCTTGATAATCATATGAGGAAACATCCACCAAGGCAGACTTGAGAAATCCAATACCTTTGTACTTGCCACTTTTCTCAATAATATGCTCAAGCAACCCCTCAGAATCCGAGTCCCCATCGATTAACAAACGATCCAGCTCCTCTATTTTTGAGAAATAATACTGAAATCCCTTATCATCCGACGAGTCATCAATCTTCTGTTTATTTTCTAAATTATATTTAATCATCCACACTTCAAGCTTTTCTATTAAAAGATGAGGATCTAAAGGCTTAAATAAAACGTCATCAATACCAAGTAAAGAGAGGTTATCTTCCATCAAATTCAATGCATCAGCTGTCAACACAATAACCGGGGGCTTATAATTTTTTAAGGCTTTAAATATCTTCTCACTTGCCTCATAACCATCCATTATAGGCATTCTAATATCCATAATAATCAGATCATAAGATTGAGAAGTTGCCTTATCGAGAGCCTCTTGCCCATTTTCAACCCAATCAACAGACGCACCCACTTTTTCTATAATTGCCTTAACAATATTGGCGTTTATTTTATTATCTTCTGCTAACAATATAACCTTATCTTTGAAAAAATCTCGATTATCAAGAGTAAAGCGAACAGACTTATTACTTTCAAGGCCATTTTTATCTAATTCTATCACCGCTAATTGCTTATCTATATTTGTAGGCGTTACTAGCCCAGACACTAAACAATCAATTTCATCCAGAGAAGAACCACTTAAAAAGAGAGCATTTTTTATCAAATATTCCCTTAACTCATCAGAAAGCCTACTATTAACTCCTAAGCAGTGGCTACTTACGACAACTGAAGCATTACTTTTTAATAAATCTAACATCGATAACTGAGAAAAATAATCTACTTTTAATTCATCAAATAAAGAGATCATTTCCGCATCATCTTTTAATACAGCTATTTTTTTAAATGCGGGGACTGGCTCTTTAAAATCAGGGCAATAAGGGAGTCTAATAGAAAACACACTACCTTTCCCAATCTCGCTTTTATAGGAGATTTTGCCACGTAACAAAATCACTAACTTCTGAGTTATACTTAAACCTAAGCCGGTTCCGCCATACAATCTTGTCGTACTGCTATCGGCTTGCTTAAAGACATCAAAAACATCAACACCATCAGGAATGCCTACGCCAGTGTCTTTTATATCAATAGCTAATTCTTCTAAACCTGATTGGTATACAGTGAGAGTTACTGAACCAGAATCTGTAAACTTAATGGCATTACCAACAACATTAATCAAGATTTGCTGTAATCGCGTCTTATCTCCAACCAAAGTATCGTGTAATGTGAAATCTCGACTAACCGTAAAATCCAAACATTTAGATTTAGCCTGACCTTCGCTAGTCTGATAAACATACTTCAAAACATCGTCTAAACTGAAAGATAATTTTTCTAAATCTATTTTTCCTGATTCTATCTTTGAATAATCTAAAATACTGTTAATAATTGACAATAATCCGTCTGCCGACTGCTGGATTTTTACCACTTTTTCACGGTGTTCCTTATCCAGATCCCCATTCAACAATAGGTAACTAAAGCCAACAATTGCATTCATCGGCGTACGAATTTCATGACTCATTGTGGCTAAAAATTCAGATTTAACTTTTAAAGCCTGTTCTGCTGAAAGAACAGAAACCTCAAGCTCTCTAGCCAATTTCTGAGACCTTTCAAAAGACTGCTTTGCGACTTTTAATTGTTTGAAAAGCATTACTATAATAAAAACCATAGTAATAGTTAACAATGCAATTAAAGACCCCAAGTAAAGAAATAAACCTAAACTATCATTCCTCTGTTCAACCTTATTCTTTGACCTAGAAGCCAATGTACTTAAAACAACACCTTCGGTTTCTTTAAGAAGAAAATTGCTTTTTTCTAAAAGCTCCTCAACATTGATTAGTGATTTATCAACAAAAAGACGATGATCAATTTCAGATACTTCGCTCTGAAGGGTCGCCATTAGCTCGTCGGCATTGTCTAAACGGTTAAATAAAATCCTTAATTGCCCTTTGGCTAATACATTCACGCGACTATAAAGAATATCAAATCGAACACGTGAATCATTTAGTCGCTCCTCACTAAAATCATCTTCCAATAACTTTAGTGAGTTCCTTAACTTCAAAGTTTCTCTATCTAGTTGATATGCGGCCCACAATGCATCTTCTTCAACCGCTGATAACATTATTTTCTGTCGATCAACCAATTCAGTAAAAATTAACATAGCTGCTCCCATAAATATAAGTGCAGTTGCAGCCAGCAAAACGAAAGGCGATGACCTCTTTGCTCCGAGCATTTTAGCGATTGAAGAGAAGCGAAATTGCATACTAAATATTACTCAACGTTTATCGATTTGATTTGCCAAACAGAGCGATTATGTATAACTTCATTATTCAAACTTGGGGTACTACTAAAAGGATAAAGCAGAAAAAGAGGCCCTTTATCCCTTACGCTCATAGCTTTACCGTTCATATCCATTGCAAGAATCACATCGTAGTCTTCAGCATCTTTTTTTGGCACTTTTGCACTGTAATCATTTAAAGCAGTTACAGATAGTTCGTCTGTTTTAGCACCCACTGCGGACATCACAGAACGTAACAAAGGCCCTCGATAAACATCAACACCTTCACTCCAAGGGGTCATGGTTTTTTGGTTTACCACTTCAAGGTTCATCAGCATGTTGCGGTCAAATTCGGCCGTTTTTCCGTCTGTATTGGTATTTTCGATGTTTCCTGTGATCGTTAAAATAACCGGACCTGTTGGCTTAGATAAAGTCTGCGCGTGCAAACCAGTAAAAGCGAACACACCTAATAACATTATTCCCGCGACAAAATTTTGCTTCATTCAAATCACCTCAAGACGGATTAATATTGCCGCAGTATAGTGAATAAATTTCTAGTTTTCGTTACTGATTTACGAAACGACACGCTTTCTACACCAAGCAAAACAAAGGCAAAACAGTAGATACAAAAAGAGCCGCAGAAGCGGCCCTTTTATAAGAGGTGAACAACAAAATATGTAAGTAATTAAGGTACCGGCTGCCCCTGAGACGCCACCCAAATACGAAACCAATCATCATCACTAAGCAGAATTGACATCGCCTCAACTGCTGCCGCTAAACGAGCAATTTTCCCAGACCCCATGACAGGACAAATGCCAGCTGGATGACGTAATAACCAAGCTACAACAATCTGATCAATCTCACAGTTTTTTTCCTGCGCCAAATCACTCAATATAGCTTGAACGCTCTTTGCTTGCTCGCTTACCCCTGAGAAGAGTTCACCACCAGCAAAAGGCGACCATGCCATAGGCGTCACAGCGTGTTGCTGCACATGATCTAATGTGCCATCTTCAAAATGTTGCAGCGCCAAAGGCGACAACTCTACTTGATTAATAATTAACGGCGCATCAAGGCGCGACTGCAACAAATCAAATTGACGAGTTGTAAAATTAGACACACCAAAATGCTTAACCTTGCCAAGCGTAAACAGCAAATCAAATGCCTGTGCAACTTCATCGGCATCCATCAAAGGACTTGGACGATGCAATAACAAAGTATCAATGTATTCACACTGCATATTCGCCAAAGAACAGTCAACACTAGCCAAAATGTGCTCAGCGCGATAATCGTAACGATGCACCTGAATGTCTGGGCGATTCTCTGACGGCAACAAAATCCCACACTTAGTGATGATTTCCATCTTATCTCGCAAAGCTGGTTTAAGCTTTAACGCCTCGCCAAACAAAGCTTCACACTGATAACCACCATAAATATCCGCATGATCAAACGTCGTCACACCAAGGTCTAAACATGCTTCAATAAAGCTGAGTGTTTCTGAAGCAGTCATATTCCATTCTTCTAGCCGCCAAAAACCTTGAGCGATACGTGACCCTTCAAAACCAAGGGGATGATATTGGTGTCTCATGGATATTTTCCTCAACTTCATTATTTTATTTATCAGTATTCTAAAGATACTTTGTTATAAAAAACAGCAGACTGAGTGAATCGGCATAACTGACAGGAAACATCATCGAAGGTATACTATTGCACATTCAAGACCGACCTCTAACAAAAGAGCGACGCGACCACTTAACAATGGACACACTATAACGAATAAATTACGGCCAATATCGAACACTTATAATTCACACGCAGCGACACATAACGAACCGCAAAGTCGAAACAATAAACACCACTGTGATGGACTTAATAATGAATTCAATTACGCTAGGCCCTCTTTCCAAAGCCAATGGAGAGATCCAAATCCCGGGCTCCAAAAGCCTTTCAAACCGTATTTTATTGTTAGCAACGCTAGCAAAAGGCACCACTAAAATCACCAATCTACTAGACAGCGACGATATTCGCCGCATGCTAGAAAGCCTAACAAAATTAGGCGTTAACTATTCTCTAGAAGATAACGGTACAACCTGTGTACTAGAGGGACTTGCTGGCCCAATCCAGGCAGATTTCGGTGATTTATTCCTTGGCAACGCTGGTACAGCAATGCGCCCTTTAACAGCTGCGCTTTGTCTTGGTAAAGGTGAATTTCATCTACATGGTGAGCCCCGCATGCACGAACGCCCAATTGGCGACCTTGTAGATGCTTTACAAGCACTTGGTGTCGACATCGCTTACGAAGGCGAGAAAAATTACCCACCTTTGCGCATTAAAGCAAATGGCTTATCTGGCGGCGAAGTGTCTATTAAAGGCAACATCTCAAGCCAATTTCTAACCGCTATATTGATGAGCGCCCCATTGGCAAAAGATGATTTAATCATCAAAGTTGATGGCGAATTGGTTTCTAAGCCTTACATAGACATCACACTACATGCCATGAAGCAATTTGGTGTGGAAGTGGAAAACCAGAATTACCAAGCATTTGTTGTAAAAGGTCAGCAAACTTACCAAAGCCCTGGTGAAATAATGGTAGAAGGCGATGCCTCTTCTGCATCTTACTTCTTGGCAGCTGCTGCTATTGCGGGTGGGAAAATTAAAGTCCACGGCGTTGGCACAGACAGCGTACAAGGTGACGTGAAATTCGCCGATGTACTGGCTAAAATGGGCGCGAAAATTACCTACGGTCCAACTTGGATCGAAGCAGAACGTAACGAGCTTAACGGCATAGATATGGACATGAACCACATTCCTGATGCTGCCATGACCATAGCAACAACTGCACTATTTGCAAAAGGCCCAACCACAATCCGCAACATCTACAACTGGCGCGTAAAAGAAACCGACCGTTTATACGCCATGGCAACTGAATTGAAAAAGCTCGGAGCTGACGTTATTGAAGGCGAAGATTTCATTACCGTCACACCCGTTGATAATCTGCAACATGCAGCCATCGACACCTATAACGATCATCGCATCGCAATGTGCTTCTCACTCGTTGCCTTCTCAGACACACCAGTCACCATCAACGATCCAGGTTGCACATCAAAAACCTTCCCGACGTATTTTGAACTGTTTAACTCTATAGCGAGTTAACTGATATAACCAGCTTAAAGGGATCAAACCCCTTTAAGCTAAACCGCCTTCTAATAAATTGTTTTTCAAACAAAAAAAAGCCCCAGCTTTTTGACGGCTGGGGCAAGGCTCTCAGTACAGGATTACTAATAAAGGGGATTATCAGTAATAGATCTCAGTAAAAAGGGAAAAGATTTACTGAAAAATTAAGACTGCGGTTGTGCTGGCGTTTCTAGCTTTTCAATTTGCTCTGGTGTTAGTAACGCATACAAGCCTGCTCGGTTTTTTGCATAGGCAACGGTAAGATCTTCGGTTAGCTCACCACTTTTTTCTGCAAGATCATCAACTTTGTCCATGTAATCTTTTGAACTCGGTGACAAGCTACTTAGCTCCATTTGAGTTGTTTGTAACTGCTCTTGAATTTTACGAATCGCCTTACCATCTTTTTCAAAAAGATCAGACACTTTCGATTGTGTTTTCTCATCCAAGCCAAGCTGTTGAGCTATACGGCTTGCTAGTTGCTCATGCGTTGGGACGGCATTCATTGGAGCTTCTTGAGTCGCTTGGCCTTGTACAGCCTCACCTTTAGGTGATCCTGTTTCTGCAAAAGCACTCACTGCTACACCGGTTATAATCGCTGCACTCAAACCGATAACGCCCATCATTCCTGCTTTTTTACGATTAAACATAGTTGGCTCCTTAAGCTCTGTTTCCTGTTTGGATGAAATCTATTATGTCTATTTATTTGTCAAACAGTGTCAAAGAGAGTGAATCGAGATGCACAACTTGTCATGAGAGCGTAAGGGAAAATGCGCATTCACGAATTTTCCCTGTTAACCGAGTAAGTATGAACATATTCTTAGGAATGGTGGTGAATGGCTTTACGCTCCATCCACGTTTTAGGTATGTGAAAGCGCCGGATCCCAATCTTTCCAAACCACTTCGCGCCCTTGCTCACGAATCATCGCCATAATTTCAGCCACAGGTCGCTCGTCACTGATCTCAAATTGTTCCAGAGCCTCTTGCGAATCGTCCGCATAACCACCAGGCTGAGTTTTTGATTCCGCACTCATAGTAGTAAAACCCATTCGCACCGCATGATGACGGAATTCAGGTGATTCACGAGTAGACAGACTCATTTCTAAATCTCGATCAAACAAACGCCACGCAGCAATAAGCTGTACTAACTGCCGATCCGAAATCACCGACTTAGGAACAATACCACCTTCACAAGGACGAATACGCGGAAACGCCACACTAAAACGACTTCGCCAATAACGCTTTTGCAAGTGTCGCAGATGATGCGCCATCATCACCGAATCCGTACGCCAGTCCTCCAGCCCGAGTAACACGCCTAAACCAATTTTATGAATGCCAGCCTGTCCGATTCTATCTGGAGCATCCAAACGATAATTAAAGTTGGATTTATTGCCCCTTAAATGATGCTCAAGATAGGTCTTACGACGATAAGTTTCTTGATAAACCAACACGCCATCCAGACCGATACCCTGTAGCTGTTTGTATTCGCTAGCATCTAATGGCTGAACCTCCATGGAGAGCTGGCTGAAATGCGGCTTGACCAAGGGAATCATGCGTTCAAAGTACGGCATGGAAACTTTATTGGTTTCCCCAGTCACCAAGAGGATATGATCAAAACCTTTACTCTTAATCGCTGCGACTTCTTTTCCCACCTGAATTTCATTTAAGGTAAGACGCTTAATAGCATTACTCATAGAAAAGCCACAATAAGTGCATTCGTTCGCACAAGTGTTAGATAAGTACAAGGGCGCAAATAAACTCAAAGTATTACCAAAGCGCTGCAAAGTAAGCCGTTCGCTTTTCGCTACCATTTCTAACAAATAAGGCTCTGCCGCAGGCGAAATCAAGGCCGTAAAATCCTCCACGTCGAGTTTGCTCTTATTCAAGGCTCGCAAAACATCTTGTTCGGTTTTTTCTTGATGGCATTGCGTCACTGCTTGCCAATCTGTGTTTTCAACAAAATGGCTAAACTGACCTTCTATAGCTGAGCTTTGTTCTAACAGGCGAATGTTATGGCTGGCTCCGTCCATCATGACAATGCCCCGAGGAAATCTGTCAACGGGCTCGTTGCTTGCGCTTGTACGCGTCGCTCCCCCAAACCAGATTCATACGCCATTCGCCCTGCCTCCACCGCGAGCCGAAAGGCTTTACCCATTTGTGCGGGCTGCTTCGCAACGGCCATGGCGGTATTCACCAACACGGCATCAGCACCGATTTCCATCGCGAGTGCTGCATCCGACGGTGCACCAATGCCTGCATCAATAATCACAGGTACCGTGCTTTGCTCAATGATAATTTCCAAAAATGGACGACTCGCCAAGCCCATATTGGAACCAATGGGCGAACCAAGCGGCATCACACACTGACACCCCACTTCTTCTAACCGTTTGCAAAGCACAGGATCGGCATGAACATAAGGCATCACCACAAAGCCTTTTTTGATCAATTCTTCCGCGGCCAACAAGGTTTCCATACCATCTGGCATCAAGTAACGCGGATCGGGATGAATCTCTAACTTCACCCAGCTGGTCTCCAATGCTTCACGAGCAAGTTCGGCGGCAAATACAGCTTCTTTTGCGGTACGAGCACCAGAGGTATTCGGCAATAATTTCATGCCATGCTGTTGCAAGGGTAGAAGAATATTGTCAGTTTGATTTTTTAGATCCATACGGCGCAAGGACAAGGTCACCAGCTCACTGCCACTAGCAGCCAAAGATGCCATCATGGCGTCCGCACTGGCGTATTTGCCCGTACCAGTAAACAATCGAGAATGAAATTCGTGCCCTGCTATAAATAAAGATGACATGCTAGCCCCCAGCAATAGATTCAAAAATAAACACCTGACTAAGCTCATTCAACTCAGTACTACGCCACAAGCTCTTTGGCACCACTTGCTGATTAATTGCAATAGCGATGCCTTGCTCACTTTTGTCTAACTGAGTCAGCAAGTCTTTAAGCGTTTCTCCAGCAAATTCATAAGGCGCATCGTTCAACACAATCTTCATTGCCTGCCCCCTATATTTCCTTTAAGCAAACGAATAAGTGATCGAGTTGTTTCTTCAGGTTCAACCGCTTTAGTAATAGCTGTCACCAAAGCAACACTATTAACCCCCGTTTGAGCAACAGCAGGCAAGCGTTCCGCATTGATGCCGCCAATCGCCACAGTGGGAAAGGTACCTTTTAATAGCGTGGCATAATGAGCGAGACGCGTTAAACCTTGCGGTTGAGATGGCATGTCTTTCGTCTGTGTTGGGAAAATATGACCCAAAGCGATATAGCTGGGTTGAATTGATTGAGCCCGAGCAATTTCATAGTAACCATGGGTACTGATGCCAAGTCGCAAGCCAGCCGCTTGGATTTGCGCTAAATCCGCCACATCTAAATCTTCTTGACCGAGATGAACACCATAAGCACCAAAAACGATGGCCTGCTGCCAATAGTCATTGATAAAGACTTGAGCGTCGTATTCTTTTCCTAAGACAATCGCCTGTTGGATTTTGCTTTCTAGATCTGAATCGTCAGGGTCTTTGATTCGCAGCTGGGCGAGTTTCACGCCTTGCTTTAGGACTAATTCTAACCAAGCAACCGAATCAACCACAGGGTACAAGCCCATTTTATCAAGATTCATCTTGGCGAAAGGCTGGTTCATCGGTATTTTTAGTTCGTTCGGCGTAACAATTGTCGGCAGGTTTTCAATCTGTAACGGCCAGCCAGGTCGACCCAATGGCCCTGCCCCTTCACCAATTTGCACACCGCTTTTTAATGCGCCCGTGATGTAGGCTTTCGCCATGGTTGTAGCATCTAAAAGATCGTAGCCATGAGCAATAAAGCTGGCGAGCGCCGTCGACAAGGTACAACCTGTGCCACGCGTATTGTGGGCAGAAAGTCTTTCATATGCGAAACCAACGATAGAATCACTATCTAGCAACCAGTCCGTTACCCCTTCTAAATGACTGCAATGGCCGCCTTTAAGCAACCAACGGCTATCAGAAGCACCAAAGTACGGCGCCATTTGCGCCCGTAATTCCTCAATGGCAAGCTCAGCTGACAAGCCTGTCAAAGACGCAAACTCCATTAGATTTGGTGTAATCACATCTACGTACGGCAAGATATAATCCAGCAAACTCGCACCCGCATCGGTCTGCTGCAATTGATTTCCAGATTCGCTGCTCGCTGCCATAACAGGGTCAAAGACGACCATCACATTGGGTGCGTTCGTTTTGATACGCTTTAACCAAATCGAGCACGCTTTCACTATCTCGATAGAAGGAAGCAAACTCACTTTAATAGCATCTGGCGGCACGTCATCGAGCAAGGTTTGCCATTGCTCATTAAACATGCCCAAAGATACAGGTTCGACTAAGCGTACTTCTTTCGAGTTTTGCGCCGTGATGCAAGTAACAATGGTTTGTACGTGGCAGTTTAAATCTTGCCCTGTGCGCAAATCCGCTTGAAGTCCAGCGTGGGCAGAAGAATCCGATCCACCCACGCACCAGACAACAGGAGGCTTTATAATCATAAATCCTCCTTTTACTTACAGCGATTTTTCTTTTGATTTATCTGAGGTGTGCTTGTCTGTGGTTAACTTATCCGTGGTTAAGTAGACATCACTGCCTAGTTCACGAAATTGCTCAGACATTTGCTGCATACCTGCTTCCGCATCACTTGCTTCTAAAGCACTCACATCAATGGCTTGGGCCTCTTCAAGCCCTTTGGCATAGTCACGCACTTCTTGGGTGATTTTCATCGAGCAGAATTTTGGCCCACACATAGAGCAGAAATGCGCCACTTTGCCGGAAGCTTGTGGCAAGGTTTCATCATGATAAGAACGAGCGGTTTCAGGGTCTAAGGACAAGTTAAACTGATCTTCCCAGCGAAACTCAAAACGCGCTTTCGATAAGGCGTTGTCACGAATTTGTGCACCCGGATGGCCTTTTGCCAAATCCGCCGCATGGGCCGCAATTTTATAAGTGATTAATCCCTGCTTAACGTCTTCCTTGTTAGGCAAACCAAGGTGTTCTTTTGGTGTCACGTAACACAACATGGCACAGCCGTACCAACCAATTTGTGCCGCACCAATGCCAGACGTAATGTGATCGTAACCAGGTGCGATGTCTTGTGTTAATGGCCCTAAGGTGTAAAACGGTGCCTCATGACAATGCTTCAACTGCTCGGTCATATTCTCTTCGATCAGCTGCATTGGCACATGACCAGGACCTTCGATCATCACTTGCACATCGTATTCCCAAGCAATTTTCGTCAACTCACCTAAGGTGCGAAGCTCCGACATTTGCGCTTCATCATTGGCATCCATGATAGAACCAGGACGCAATCCATCACCAAGCGACAAAGCCACATCGTATTGCGCACACAATTCACAAATTTCACGGAAACGCTCATATAGAAAGCTTTCTTCGTGGTGCGCCAAACACCATTTTGCCATGATGGAACCACCGCGTGACACGATGCCAGTAAGACGTTTCGCCGTCATTGGTACATAGCGCAGCAAAACACCAGCATGAATGGTGAAGTAATCTACGCCCTGTTCCGCTTGCTCGATCAAGGTATCGCGGAAAACTTCCCAGTTAAGATCTTCCGCCACACCATCGACCTTTTCTAAGGCCTGATAAATCGGCACTGTGCCAATTGGCACTGGCGAGTTTCGTAAAATCCATTCACGAGTTTCATGAATGTTTTTACCCGTCGACAAATCCATTACCGTATCTGCGCCCCAGCGCGTCGACCAAACCAATTTCTCCACTTCTTCTTCAATAGAAGACGTCACCGCTGAATTACCGATATTGGCGTTTACTTTCACCAAGAAGTTACGGCCAATAATCATTGGCTCAGATTCTGGATGATTGATGTTGTTTGGAATGATGGCGCGTCCTCTTGCCACTTCGTCACGAACAAACTCTGGCGTAATACGAGTCTGCAGATTAGCCCCAAAACTTTGCCCAGGATGTTGTTTTAATAACAACTCACTCTTGATGGCGTCGATATTTTGATTTTCACGCAGTGCGATGTATTCCATTTCTGGCGTGACGATGCCTTGACGAGCGTAATGCATTTGCGTCACGCATTTGCCTTGACGAGCTTTGCGCACTTTAGGTAGCTCTTTAAAGCGCAGGTCATCTAGTGCAGAGTTTTCTAGACGTGACTGAGCAAATTCTGACGACACACCTGGCAATATTTCTGTATCATCACGCTTTTCAATCCAGGGCGCACGCATTGGTGCCAAGCCGCGATACACATCAATGTTTTCGTGCGGATCGGCATAAGGACCGGAACAATCGTAAATATAAATCGCTTCATTGGGTTCAAAAGTCAGGTTGTCCGGATCAGAACCAATCGGTGTATCAGTCAAATTGATTTTACGCATTGGTACGCGAATCGTATCATCTGAACCCGTTAAATATATGCGTTCAGACGCTGGGAAAGGTTTGGCTTGCAATGACTCAATAAAAGACTTTGCCGCTTGACGTGATTCTTCACGAGATTGTTTGTTAGGTTTTTTTGCTTGTTGATTGGATTTATTGATAGTCGACATGAGCACTTCCCTTATTATAAAAATGGAGAATTGCTTGTCTGGGGTGCTGTTTCACAGGCAAACGCACTACTGGCGTTAATTGCAAAACGTGAACCCTGAATTTTATTAGAAAGGATGCTTTAGATGATATGACTGCATCGATTCCATAAAAATCAGGAGTTCATTCGATGCAGAAAAGAAAAATGGAGACTTTCTTGTTTCCTACGCGGGTATTAGCCCGATCAGGTTCTGCGGATCCCGCACTTAATTATGCGATCTCAGCCAAATGGCACTCCGACAAGTAGAGCTGAGTATACTCAGTCTTATCGGAATGTAAACACCCACCTTTTCTATGGATGTTTACCAAAGGCAAGAGGCGAAAATCTATTCGCCCTGCATTTCCAATGCCATTTTATAGAGGTAGTTTTTCTTCTCACCTGTTAATTTTGCTGCCATAGCGGCTGCTTGTTTAACCGGTAAATCTTCCAACAAAATCGTAAGTATACGCTTCGCTTCTAATTCAGCTTCGTTACCGCTTTCTTGCGTAAAACTCAGCATAACAACAAACTCACCGCGCATTTGGTTAGCATCTGCATCGAACTTGGCAAGAATTTCAGTTGCTGTACCAGATAAAAAAGTTTCAAAGGTTTTCGTTACTTCGCGAGCTAATACAAGCTGAGCATCGTCACCGTAGACTTTTTGCACATCAGCAATGGAGTCATAAACACGGTGAGTGGATTCGTAAAAAATCACAGTACCAGCTTGCTTCTTCCAAGATTCAAATAAGTCACAACGCCCTTTGGATTTGGCTGGCACAAAACCCGCAAAAAAGAACTGATCCGTTGGCAAGCCGGAAGCACACAAAGCTGCAACCAAAGCACAAGCACCTGGAATTGGTACAACCTTATGACCTTTTTCGCGTAATGCATGGACAACATGATAACCAGGATCGGAAATAAGTGGGGTTCCTGCATCAGATACCAAGGCGACATTTTTGCCTTCGTCCAATAAGCTAGCTACATAGTCAGCTTTGTCTTTCTCATTGTGGTCATGAATGGAAAATAGCTTCGCTTCAATCGCAAAATGATTGAGTAACCGTCGAGTGTGTCGAGTGTCTTCAGCAGCGATATAATCTACATCACGTAAAGTTTGCTCCGCTCTCTTACTAAAATCGTCTAGATTGCCAATTGGAGTAGCAACTATGTACAGCGACCCTCTCGCATCATCAGAACTATGTGGTACCATGTTGCCTCTTTTATTTGTCATTTTATAAGCTTATGAGCCTAATTAATTACCGCATCATATCATTAACTCTTTGCACTTTTCTGCTAAGCGCCTGTAATTCCATGAATTTAAATATGGATCAGTCTCAAAACAGACTTCAGAACGCCAACAATAACGGTGCATTGGAAAGAACTCTGCCACCTAGCATTTATCATCCAAAGAAAGCGTCTGATGTTTCAAAGGAGCTAGCCGATGCTTATAACGCAGCAAAAAACTTCTATGAGCAAAGCGAGTTCCAACAAACTATTGACGTACTAGAGAACAAGGTACTGATTACCTCTTCTTCTATTCAATTTGAAGCTTACTTACTCGCCGCTTTAGCAGCATCAAACTTAGATAATTCTACCGATGCTTTGAGCTACTTGGAGCAAGCCAACAAGTTGCCAGCAGCAAACCATCCAGACAACCAGAATAGATGGAAAGAAACAAAAGCGTCTATTCTTGAGTATTTCGGCAATTGGCTAGAAGTCGTGAATCTGCGAATGGATTTGACTTATAACCTTCCACTTAACGAAGGCGAAGGTAATCAAGCAAAACTATGGATGGCTATCCAGAATTTAACACAGAATGAAATTGATGAATTATATCAGCAGCAGAAGCCTTTACTTAATGGCTGGTTAACTATCAGTAATATATTAAGAGACCAATCTCTTTCTATCGAACAACAATTAACTATGTTCAAAAACTGGCAAGCTGAAAACCCAAGTCACCCAGCTGCAATTTCACCGCCACAAGACTTCAAAGTCATGTCATCCGTTGAACAGATGGCACCGAAAAAAATTGTCTTGATGCTACCAATGAGCGGCAGATTAGAACGTGCATCTCAAGCTATTGTAGATGGATTTTTTGCTTCTTTTTACAACCAGAAAGAAGCAAGACCACAAGTTAGTATCGTCAACATAGACGATTACCCAAGCATTAATGAAGCAATTGCCGCCGCCAATGAACAGCAACCGGATGTTATTATTGGGCCATTGCAAAAAAACAATGTTGCTCAAGTTAGCCACTTAGATCTTCCTTACCCTGTAATCGCGCTAAATCAGCTTGATGTTAATCAACATCCAAAAAATCTTTACCACTTCTCTTTAAGTGCTGAAGACGAGATACATGAGCTAATCACCTTCGCGAAACAAGAAGGCGCAACAAAAGCCGCAATCCTAAGTACGCAAGACACGTGGGCACTAAAACAGAGCGATGAATTCCGCGCTGCAGCTGCGAAAGAAAATGTCACAATCACTTCCAATCAGTCTTATGCCAACACTCCAAAAGGCAGACAGGATGCGATTCAGAAATTGCTACTGATTAATGAAAGTTATGCCCGTAAAAGATCCGTTGAAAAATGGATAGGTACAAGTGTAGATAGCATTGCAAGATCTCGCGAAGACCTAGATTATGTCTATTACATTGGCAAACTTAATGATGCTAAACAAATCAGACCTCTGCTAGATTTCTATTTTGCCGACAAGATACCTATGCTGGCCAGCAGCACGCTGAACGATAGCGCACCAGAAAGATCAACCAAGCCTGAAGACATTGAGCGCATACTGTTCACTGAAGTCCCTGCCCTTACACCAAACAACACGTCGCTAGATGCTTTACCTAAAAATCAAAGCTCAAATATTTTGCGCAGACTACAAGCCCTAGGCGCTGATTCGTATTTACTAGCAAACAAATACCAACTATTCACCCTACTTCCTAGCACCAAAATTTCTGCAAATACTGGCATTATCACCATGGATGAAAATGGCATATTTCATAAAAGACCAGAGATCATGACTTACCGAAAAGGAAATTTGGTATATGCGACCAGCCATCAGTTTTTTGAACAAAAGGAAAGTACCGAAAAATAACGGAGAGAAAGCAGAACAAGCAGCCGAAGCCTTTCTTCTAAAGCAAGGGCTTCGGTTTGTAGAAAGAAACTTTTTCTGCCGTATCGGGGAAATTGATTTAATTTTTTTAGATCAAAACACCTATGTTTTTGTAGAGGTTCGCTTCCGAGCAAACAGCGCCCATGGAAGTGCCGCTGAAAGCCTTGGGCAATCTAAGCTTAAGAAAGTACGCAACAGCGCGGCTTTATGGCTACAAAAGAATAATAAAGTAAACAATGCAAGTCGCTTCGATGCGATACTATTTGACGAAAAAATAGACACACAACATTTAACTTGGCTTAAAGCAGTATTTTAATCACTATGGATTTTCAAGAAGCAATCTACACACAATTTGCCCAGAGTTTTGAAGCACAACAACAAGCTCTGGAAAGTTTACCGCCTTATATTGAACATGCTGCAAAAGTGATTTTTTCAAGCATTGCTTCTGGTGGGAAAGTTATCTGCATCGGCAACAGTACCGGCTCTCACCTATCACAGTATTTCAGCACACTCCTGTTGGACAGAATGGATAGAGAACGCCCAGGCTTACCCGCAATAAACCTGAGCGGTGAAGGCTCAGCTCTTTTAGCCATCACTCACAACGATAGCTACCACGATGTTTTTTCGAAGCAAATTACCGCGTTAGGTAACCAAGGCGACATTTTGTTTGTCATTGCCAACCGAGGCAACACCTCGCCAATAATACAAGCCATTCAAGCCGCCCATGAACGCAAAATGAGTATAGTTGCGCTCACTAGCCCAGAAGCTAAAAACGTCTCGTCACTCACCTCTCAGGATGATACAGAGATAAAGATCAACCTTCTTGGAACAGCAAGAGTTCATGAGTGCCAACTTAGCGTCATTCACATTCTAGTTGACCTACTTGAGCGCCAACTATTTGGCTACGAAGACTAAGCAGATTAAATTAAAAATATTTGAGACAAAAAAAGAGCCATTTTGAAGTGGCTCTTTTTTTAGAAAAATATAACGATATTCTTTATTTCACAACTTTCAGCTGAAAACCTTTTTTAGGTTCTGGCGGTGTTGGAGTTGGCTCATCAAAGAACTCTTCATCTGGAAAAACAAATCCATCACCATTTTCTTTCGCGTACAAAGCCAGCGCCGCTCGCATTGGCACATAAACCTGCATAGGTTTTCCACTAAAACGCGCCTCAAACGAAACCGCCTCTTTATCCATAATCAAATGGCGAACAGCAGACATACCAATGTTTAAAACTATTTGACCATCTTTAACAAACTCGGTAGGCACCACGACATCTTTTTGCTGAGCGTCTACCAGCAAATAAGGCGTCATATCGTTATCAGCAACCCAAGAATAAGCGGCATTTAATAAATAAGATCTTTTCGGTAACATTTTATCCCCTACCTAATAAATATTTCGTAAAAAAAAGGAGCCATAAGCTCCTCTTTTGCTACTTAACAAAACCGAGACAAAGCCTCAGTTAGTCTAAACGCATCTCTTGTTCAGCCTCAGAAAGACTTTCTTGGAAAGACTCACGAGCAAAGACAAGATCCATATATTTGTATAACGCTCTTGCTTGATCTTTTGGAATCTCTACACCAAGTATAGGCAAACGCCACAAGATTGGAGCTAAGCAGCAATCTACAATAGTAAACTCATCACTCATGAAGTAAGGTTTTTCTTCAAAGATCGGAGTAACGTTTAATAAACCTTCACGTAACTCTTTCTGAGCTTTAGCGACAGCTTCTTTGTCTTTACTAGTAAGAATCAAATCAACCAACTTGGCCCAGTCACGCTGAATACGGTACATAAACAAACGACTTTCAGCACGAGCAACAGGATATACAGGCAGCAACGGTGGATGTGGAAAACGCTCATCCAAGTATTCCATCATCACATTTGGCTCATAAAGAACCAAGTCGCGATCAACTAAAGCTGGTAGCTCATTGTATGGATTAACATCCGCCAACTCGTCTGGCTTGTTAAACGGGTCTACATCTATGATGTCCACTGTGACGGCTTTCTCAGCCAATACAATACGAACTCGATGGCTGTAATGATCTTCTCCATCAGAGAAGAACGTCATTGAGGAGCGCTTTGCAATAACACCCATGTCTAACCCCTATATTGAAAACATCTACATCCCCTTCAAAGGAGGGGACAAACTATAATATGGTGACGAAGTAACAAAAATATTACACGATATCGTCAACACAGAAAATCTTTCATGGAATGCTCGCTTGCATACCTTTTATAAAACAAGGCTTTAACTTAGCACTCGACTCTAAGCAGAGAGATATCTCAAACCTAGATGGCAGGCAATACGCAGCAAACAAAAAAACACACTTGCGAAACCATGAACTTTAAAGCTCGGCTATTCTAGCATTATTTTCAAACAATTTTTCTTAGAAAAAACATTTTGTTGCAAGAATTCTGTAACCAACTTTATTTCAAGCAAAAAAAACGCTTGGCGAAAACACCAAGCGTTTTAATAATAATTCCAAAGCGAAAATTAACGCTTAGAGAACTGAGGACGACGACGTGCTTTGCGTAGACCAACTTTCTTACGTTCAACTTCACGAGAGTCGCGTGTAACGAATCCTGCAGAACGTAGAGTACGACGTAGAGTCTCATCGTATTGCATCAAAGCGCGTGTGATACCGTGACGGATCGCACCAGCTTGACCAGAGATACCACCACCTTTAACAGTGATGTAAACGTCAAATTTTTCAGTAGCGCCAACAAGTTCAAGAGGTTGACGAACAACCATCTGAGCTGTTTCACGACCGAAGTACTGAGAAAGAGTACGGTTATTGATAACTAGGTTACCAGAACCCGCTTTAAGGAACACACGAGCGGTAGACGTTTTACGACGACCTGTACCGTAGTATTGAGTAGCTGACATAATGATCTTCCGTATTAAATGTTAAGGGCTTGAGGCTGTTGAGCAGCATGTGGATGCTCAGTACCAGCGTACACTTTCATTTTCTTGTGCATTGCACGGCCCAATGGACCTTTTGGCAACATACCTTTTACGGCGATTTCAAGAACGCGCTCAGGAGCGTGATCAATCAACTTCTCGAAATTCATAGAACGCAAGCCGCCTGGATAACCAGTATGGCGGTAGTATTGTTTAGCTGCTGCTTTGTTACCAGTAACGTGAATTTTCTCAGCATTAACAACAACGATATAATCGCCAGTATCAACGTGCGGAGTGAATTCAGCTTTATGCTTGCCACGTAGACGACGAGCAATTTCGGTAGCCAAGCGGCCTAGAGTTTTGCCTTCAGCATCAACCACGAACCAGTCGCGGCGAACTTCAGCAGGTTTAGCTGTAAAAGTTTTCATCAAAAAACCCTTTCAATACGCGTGCTCAATGACACGCTATACCTATTATTATTGGTTGGCCAAATATAAATATTCGATCAACGTACACTTACCTTTAAAAAGGCGAGCGAAGTATATACCAACAGAATTAAATATGAAAGTCGAAATACACCTAAGGACGGTGCTCTAAAGACAAATACTCTTCCGATTGCATCTCTAATAATCGACTCACCGTACGATCATATTCAAAGGCCAAGCGCGTACCAGTGTAAATATCTGGAATAGCGACCTCAGCAGAAAAAATCACCTTAACATGACGATCATAAAACTCATCAACCAAGTTAATAAAACGCCTCGCTAGATCATCTCGCGAGGCATCCATTTGAGGTAGATTCGAGATAATAACTGTGCTGTATAAACGCGCCAACTCAATGTAATCAACCTGACTTCTCGGCCCATCACATAACGCCTTAATATCAAACCAAGCAAGTCCTTCACAGCTTCGTAGCAGAGGAATATTACGACCTTCAATTTCTGCAGCTCCACCTTCAACGATATGAGAAGCATCAGAGATTAGACTCATGAAACGCTCATTCAACGCCTCATCTGCCTCCTCACTCAATGGGAAGTGATAAAGCTTAGCCTGCTTCAAAGTACGCAATCGATAATCTACACCACCATCAACATTCATCACCTTAGTGTGCTTCTTCACAAGATCGATTGCCGGCAAGAAACGCGCACGCTGCAAACCATTTTTATATAAACCATCAGGCTCTATGTTAGAGGTTGCCACCAGAGTCGTACCGTTCTCAAACAACACCTCAAGCAGCCCCGCCAAAATCATCGCATCCGTTATGTCCGTTACAAAAAATTCATCGAAACATAACACCTGCGCTTTAGATGCAATTTCTTTCCCGACTATCTCCAGCGGATTTTTCACATCATGAAGCTTACGAAGCTCTTGATGCACCATCTGCATAAAACGATGAAAATGCAGGCGCATTTTTCTTTCCGTTGGCAAACAGTCGAAAAAGGTATCCATCAGATAGGTCTTTCCTCGCCCTACACCACCCCAGAAATACAAGCCCTGCTCAACAGAAGGAGCTTTCTTTTTCAGAAAGCGCCCCAAAAAACCACTGGAAGATTTATCAGTCTGATTTGCAATTAAGCGGTCAAATAAATCCTGCAGCGCTTCCACTGCTTCTTCCTGAGCGGGATCATAATTAAAGTCTGCTCTTGTTAAATCTTGCTTGTAACGTGTAATGGGTGTCATCGCCGCTCTTTCGTTCGATTAGTAAATTATGAGTATTCTAGCAAATTGCATCTTAAACAACACCTATCAAGCTGTTATCGTAGGGGTGGTTTCGCTATAATGGATTATCTGTTTTTTGGAGAAAGTCATGAACTTAGAAGAATTCAATATTATTATCTTTATTACCGGCATTATTATTGGCTGTGTCGCTACACTTGCTCTTAAAAGCTACAGTGCAAAAAATAACAGCAAGAAAGCTGATTCAAGCTCAAACATCATCACTATGAAATCGCTACAGCAGGAATTAGACAGCAAACAAGTCATTATCGACAACTTCTTCACAGACAGTAATGAACAACTAATGTCCGTCGAAAAACGCTTGGCCGACTTAAGAAACTCTCTTGCCGATAACGCAAGTCAATTAAGCAACATAAAAGTCGAAAAAAGCACAACAAACAACGCAGACACAACTGAAGAACACACTTTCACAGAACCACCGCGAGATTACGCTCTAAAAAAAGATAAAGAGCCAGGCATGCTAAGTGAAACATTTGGTTTTGATGAAAGAAATATCGATATCGAGCCTAAACGAACCATCTAACAAGAAAACAAATTAATAAAAACGGGCTTTTTAAAAGCCCGTTTTTATATCTAGTCAGCGCCACCACTAAGCTGGATTGTCCACATCAATAAAAACCGCATCAAGACCACACTCATCTGATAAATACGCAGCCATAGATCTAGCACCAAAGCGCTCAGTTGCATGATGCCCCGCGGCAATGAAATGAATATCCATCTCACGCGCAATGTGAATTGTCTGCTCAGAAACTTCACCAGTGATAAACACATCTGCACCAACGGCTACCGCTTGCTCTATATAACTCTGCGCGCCACCCGTACACAATGCAACACGACAAATAGGTTGATCATTCACGCGTTCAAAAAGTATATCTCGCTCTACCGCAGCTTCGACCATCTTTTGAAATACAACCGCCGAAACCGGCTCACTCAATTCCCCAACAACACCAATAGACTCTTCTATAGGCACACCAAATTGTAAACTGGAACGATTTAAAAGCCCTATTGCATCAGCCAATCCAGCATTGTTGCCCAACACAGGATGGGCATCCAAAGGCAAATGGTAGCCATATAAATTGATGTCATTTTTAATCAAAGAAGAAATGCGTCGATATTTCATACCAACAATCCGTGGATCCTCATTCTTCCAGAAATAGCCATGATGCACAAAGATAGCGTCCGCTTTATACTCGATGGCAGCATCAATTAACGCCTGACTAGCAGTTACCCCAGTCACCACGCGGTTAATCTCTTTTTTTCCTTCCACCTGCAAACCATTGGGCGCATAATCCTTGAAACGACTTGGACTTAATGTCTTATTAAGCAATAACTCAAATTCACTGCGTAGCAAAACAACTCCTTATACCTTATGAATCAAAAAAATTACTGGATACCAATCATTATCGCTATTCTCGCTGGCACTTGTATAGGCCTAGCCGTATTACTTATACAGGAGAAACAAAAAACCTCACTTTCAAGCTACTCAACACCAGTCAAAATCGCCACCCCTTCTGTTGTTAATATCTATACCCAAGTCCTACAACAAAAAGGCCTAAACGACTTAAATACCGCAAAACACAGCATCAACTTAGGCTCCGGCGTAATTGCCACAAAAGATGGCTTCATCCTGACCAATCACCATGTCATTCAAAATGCACAAAGCATTGTTATCGCTCTTAACGATGACAGACGCGTTGAAGCAAAGCTAATTGGCTCAGACCCATCAACCGACTTAGCCGTTTTAAAAATAGATCTGCCCAACCTGCCCAACATAAAAATGGGTAACAGTGACGAGATATCTATTGGAGATCAAATCCTCGCCATAGGAAATCCATTCGGGATCGGCCAAACAGTCACCGCTGGCATCATTAGCGCAAAAGGCCGAAACAGCATAGGTCTTAACACTTATGAGAACTTCCTACAAACTGACGCAGCAATAAACCCTGGAAATTCAGGTGGCGCTTTAGTTAACCTGAGAGGCGAACTCATTGGCATCAGCTCTGCAATTTACTCAAGCACTGGAGGCTCTCAGGGAATAGGCTTTGCAACACCGATTGACGACGCTCTTGATGTGATGACTGACATTATAAAACACGGCGAAGTAGTAAGAGGATATTTAGGAATGGATGCTCAAAAAATCACTAAGACACTAGCAGAAAACTTACTACTACCATCAGAACATGGACTACTAGTAAGCGATATAACAAAAGAAAGCCCAGCAGAGAAAGCTGGCATAGAAGTGGGAGATATTATTCTTGAAATTAACAATACGCCAAGTGAAGATCCATTTCAGATAAGACACTTAATCGCATCTCTAAAACCTGGAACAAATATCTCTCTAGTCGGTATTCGTGGGCAGCAATCCTATCAGACCAATATCATGCTAGAAAAACAACCCACTATGCAGCGCATCAACTATTAACACATCATTTATAATTGCTAGTGCAGAAGCTCAACTTGCTCTTTTAGCTTCTGCAAACTGCGCTCAAAATTACTACCCGCAATATTGTTTGCAAACATAGCAAGGTAAGGGCTCAACAAACCAGCACTAAGATTCCCTTCAATAGTCCATTTAACCACTGTACTACCTTCATTTTCTTGCAATACAATTTCATTATGAACTAGATTTACCTTTGGCTTAGGACGAACATCAAACCGAATAACAGATTCTGATGACTCAATCACAGACAAAAGCCCTTGGTCGGCTGTTTTATCATAAACCAAAGCTACGGAATCACCCTTCCCCAAAACACCACCAAATGAAGCAACTTTACCATCTTGCACAAACATCCAATCTGGTAAACGATCTCCTTGAAGGATATCTTGATAAACCACATCGCGAGGAGCGTTAATAACAACACTACGCTCCACCCGATAATCCGCTGGCATAAAGAACCCAACCACAACCAAAAGCAAAATAACCAACGCAGAAATGCGCGTTACCTTTCGCAGCTTGTAAAGCGCCGCTGGGTGCGAAGAATTATTCGCCATTAAGCATCCTTCAGAATACGGTATTCAGCCGACATAGCGTGCGCTTCCAAAGACTCTCCACGAGCCAAAGGAGAAGCAATTTTCGCCAATTCACTTGCCCCTTCAGGCGAGCAATAAATCAAAGAGCTACGCTTTTGGAAGTCATAAACCCCCAAAGGAGATGAAAACCTTGCCGTACCAGACGTTGGCAAAACATGGTTAGGTCCTGCACAATAATCACCCAATGCTTCCGGCGTATGGCGACCCATAAAAATAGCACCAGCGTGACGAATTTTTTCGGCCCACTTCTCAGGCTCATCGATCGATAACTCAAGGTGCTCAGCAGCAACAATGTTCGCAATATCCATAGCTTCATCCATATTTTCAACATGGATAAAAGCACCACGACCTTCCAAAGACGCCTTAATAATATCTTTACGACTTTGCGTTTCAATCAAACGCTCCATGGAAGCTTTTACATTTTTAATAAAAGCCAAGTCAGGAGAAATTAAAATAGATTGAGCATCTTCATCATGCTCTGCCTGAGAGAACAAATCCATAGCAATCCAATCTGGATCCGTCTTACCATCACAAACAACCAAAATCTCAGAAGGTCCGGCGATCATGTCGATACCAACAACACCAAATACCATTTTTTTAGCTGTGGCCACGTATATGTTGCCAGGACCGACAATTTTATCGACCTTGGGAATCGTTTCTGTACCATAAGCCAAAGCCGCGACAGCCTGTGCACCACCGATAGTGAACACACGATCCACACCAGCAATATAAGCCGCCGCCAAAACGATATCATTAACCAAACCATCAGGCGTTGGAACCACCATGATAATTTCGCCAACGCCAGCTACTTTAGCAGGCATTACGTTCATCAATACAGATGAAGGATAGGCTGCTTTACCGCCTGGCACATAAACACCAACACGATCTAAAGGCGTAACTTTTTGACCAAGCACTGTGCCGTCATTTTCTTGATATTGCCAAGAAGGCTGTTTTTGACGCTCATGATAATCATGCACACGTTTTGCAGCCGCTTCCAAACTAGCAACCAGCTCCGCGCTGACGCGACCTTTTGCCAAAGCCAATTCTTCACGAGAGATTTCAAGCTCTTTAGAAGAATCAACCTGTCGACGATCAAAACGGTTTGTAAACTCAATTACTGCAGAGTCACCATTAAGACGAACTTGCTCAACAATATCTGCTACAGCTTTTTGCACACCAGCATCAGACACTGAGTCCCATGCAAGCAAAGATTCTAACTCAGAGCGAAAACCATCAGAGCTAGAAGAGAATTCTCGAATATTCAGGTTCAATTACTTACCCTCGTTATCTTCAACCGCACGACGTATCATTTCTAGGATAGGCTCGATTTCAGAATACTTCGTTTTATAAGCCGCTTTATTGACCACCAAACGGGTACTGATTGGCGCAATCAATTCACGAGCCTCAAGACCATTTGCTTTTAGCGTATTGCCAGTATCGACGATATCTACAATAAGATCTGCCAAGCCCATGATAGGTGCCAATTCCATAGCACCGTATAGCTTAATCACATCAGCCTGAATACCTTGCTCAGCAAAATACGCTTTTGCCGTTTTAATAAACTTAGAGGCTACTTTCAAACGCCTATTTGGCAAAGGTTGACCAACAACGCCAGCCGTCATCAAACGACATTTTGCTATTTTGAGGTCTAGTAGCTCATAAAGGTTTTTAGTAGACGCTTCCATCAACACATCTTTACCAGCAACACCAAAATCTGCCACACCATGGTCTACATAAGTTGGTACGTCAGTCGCGCGCAAAATCACCAACTTAATATGTTCATGGTTTGTGTCGAATATTAATTTTCGGCTTTTACTAATATCTTCAACTGGAACAATATTCGCTTTTTCTAAAAGCGGTAAAGTTTCACCAAGAATGCGCCCTTTCGACAGCGCAATCGTTAATGTTTTACTCATATCAATTTAAGACCCGTGAAATTTTCGCACCTAATGAACCGAATTTTTCTTCAATACACTCATAACCACGGTCAATATGGTAGATACGATCAATCTTTGTATCACCCTCTGCCACTAAAGCAGAAAGCACTAAACTTGCAGAAGCACGTAAGTCTGTCGCCATGACTGGTGCGCCTTTCAAGCGCTCACAACCACGCACGATAGCCGTATTACCAGTGACTTCAATATCAGCCCCCATGCGAAGCATTTCATCAACATGCATGAAGCGATTTTCAAAGATATTTTCAATAACTCGACCTACGCCGTTCGCAATTGAATTTAAGGCAACAAACTGCGCTTGCATATCGGTTGGAAATGCAGGATACGGAGCGGTACTGATGTTTACAGCATTTGGACGACGCCCTTCCATATCCACTTCGATCCAATCATCACCACAAGTCACTTTCGCGCCAGCTTCTTCTAGCTTAGAAAGTACAGCCTCAAGTGATTTAACATTGGTATCAATCACTCGGACTTTACCGCCCGTAATTGCAGCCGCAACCAAGAAAGTACCTGTCTCAATACGATCTGGCATAACTGGATAACTAGTACCATGCAACGCTTCAACACCATCAATAATAATAGTATCCGTTCCATGACCAGTAATCTTAGCGCCCATTGCAATTAGACACTCAGCTAAATCAACTACTTCAGGCTCACGCGCTGCGTTTTCCAAAATAGTTTGCCCATCAGCCAACGTCGCAGCCATCAACAGATTTTCTGTTCCGGTTACAGTAACTTTATCAAAGAAGATGCGTGCGCCTTTAAGACGACCATCAACACTTGCAACGATATCACCACCTTCCACAGAAATTGTCGCACCCATGGCTTCCAAACCACGCAAATGCAAATCCACTGGGCGACTACCAATCGCACAACCACCAGGAAGCGACACAACCGCTTTACCAAAATGACTAACTAAAGGACCAAGCACTAAAATAGAAGCGCGCATAGTCTTAACAAGATCATAAGGCGCTTCACAATTATTAAGTGTTGAAACATCTAACTGCACACTCATTTTTTCATCAACAACAACACCACACCCCATAGAACCAAGTAGTTCAAGCATGGTGGTAATGTCATGTAAATGAGGAAGGTTTTTAATTGTGATCAATTCTTTTGTTAACAAGGTTGCCGCTAGAATGGGCAACGCGGCATTTTTCGCACCAGAAGCGCGAACAACACCATTAAGCCGAGTACCACCGGTAATCAGAAGCTTATCCATATTTTTAATCTCTTATAATAGCTTTTATAGCTTGCTTATTTGTTCTGGCGTATAGGTTTTCATTGTAACGGCGTGAATAGCGCCACTAGAAATAGCTTCTTGAAGATGTGAATATACAAGCTGCTGCCTCTTAACTGTAGACAGGCCTTCAAATTCACTTGTCACTACAACTACTTGAAAATTACAACCTTCTCCCTCGGCAACCACTTCACAGTTACGGATAGAGGATTCTAAAAGTGCTTTAACTTCACCTGCGTTCACAGTCGCTCCAATAGATAAATATGCTTGATCTCACTATTCTACATGAGTACAGCCAACTACTTAACACCTCTATGCCCAACTCTGAATAAAAAACCACTTGTTTTCTAAGATTTTAATCAAGACTGACAATGCTCAGAGCCTAAAAAGCAAAAAACCCGAACCCACTTAATGGATTCGGATTCTATATCGTTGCAAAACAATAACGCCTAAATTAAGACTTCTTAGCTAAAGACTCTTTCCAGGCTGAGATAGCAAGGTCAATATCGTTTTTATTTTGCTGCATCATAACGCCAAACTGCTTACGAAAAGTTAAGCCGAAGTTGATATTATTAATTACAACATTACTCAACATCCAAACACCTTTTTTAGATTCTTCCATATAAAAACTGATATTTAACATACCACCAGCCTCCATTTGGAAATCAACATCAACCTTTGTCTCCCTGCCACTCCCTTGAGGGCCTAAAGGCAAAACCTTAATTCGATCGGCATCAAGCTCAAGCAAAGAAGTACCGTATGTTTTCAACAAGGTATCTTTAGTCACATTAACAAAGCGAGTACGCTGCTCAGGCGACGCTCTTCGATAATATTTGCCCATCACTTTTTTAGAAAAATCATCGAAATCGACCACTTTCGTTAAAATACTATCAACTCGTTCTTCTAACAAAGCTGGATCTTTAGACAATACCGCCTTATCAGCGACAATATCAGTTCGAAAGGCATCTACCACTTTAATAACGGCATCCCTTGCACCTTCAGAGCTAGACCAAGTCAGACCCGAGCCGAGCAAAGCAAAAACAAAAATAACACCAGATAAAATCTTAGACATATACTACTTCTCCGAATCGCCACCTTTGAACAAAAACTGACTAATCAAAGTCTCCAAAACTAGAGCCGATTGAGTGTCATAAATCTCGCTGCCATTTTTAAGCATCTCATCATCAGCACCAATAGAAATACCCAGATATTTCTCGCCCAACAAACCACTTGTCAAAACAGCAATAGAACTATCTGTAGGAATATTGTTAACGTCTGAATCTATATTCATTGTGACTAAAGCCATATATAAGTCCTTATCAAACGTGATGGACTCAACATTACCAACTGCTACACCAGCAATAGACACTTTAGCCCGGCTTGTTAGCCCAGCAATATCATCAAATCTAGCAACGACCTGATAAGTATCTTTCTTACTTGAAAAAGCAAGACCACTAACCTGAACAGCCAAATAAACAAGAGCTGCAACGCCCAATACAATAAAACACCCAACCATCAACTCTGAACGTTTACTTCTCATGCTAAAAATCCCCAAACATAGCGGCGGTTAATACAAAATCTAAAGCCAAAATAGCCAATGAACCTAAAACCACTGTACGAGTGGTTGCCTTACCAATCCCTTCAGAAGTAGGAACACACTCATACCCTTGATAAACTGCTATCCAAGTAACAACCACTGAAAAACATAACGCCTTAATAAGACCATTCAGAATATCAGTATCAAAATACACGGACTGCTGCATTGATGACCAAAATGCACCATCGTAAACACCTAACCACTCGACCGACACAAGATGTCCACCAAGGATACCAGATGCAGAAAAAATCAAACTCAAGATAGGCAAACAAATCACACCAGCAATAAAGCGAGGCGCAATCACTCGTCTCAGCGGGTCTACCCCCATCATCTCAAAACTAGATAATTGCTCAGTTGCTTTCATCAATCCAATTTCAGCAGTCAAAGAAGACCCAGCACGACCTGCAAATAAGAGCGCCGTCACTACAGGAGAGAGCTCTCTCAACAAAGAAAGCGCCAACAACTGACCAACGGCCTCTTCTGAGCCAAACTTAGCGAGAATGCTGTAACCTTGAAGTGACAGCACCATGCCAATAAAAGCACCAGAAACAATAATAATAACAAGAGACAACACACCAACAGAGTAAAGCTGCTTCACTAATAAATTAACGGACTCCTTAAAGCGTACCGGCAATCTAAAAATACTTTGCACTAGAAATATTCCAGCCCGGCCAACCGCTTCAAGCCAATCCAGCAGCGACGCCCCTAACAATCCAATACTTTTCATAACGCCACCCTGCCAGAGACATCTTCTTCTGGATAATGAAAGGGAACAGGACCATCAGGCTCACCGTTCAGAAATTGTTTTACCTCTGGATCATCAGATGCTCGAATCTCATCAGCAGAACCTTCAGCTATAACCCGCCCACCAGCCAAAATACAAACATGATCAGCGATAGAAAGAGACTCTTCAACATCATGAGAAACAAGAACCGACGTGATATGTGCAGAATCATTAAGCTGACGAATCAACTTCACAAGAACCCCTTTCGATATTGGATCTTGTCCAGTAAAAGGTTCATCGTACATAACAAGCTCTGGATCTAAAGCAATCGCGCGAGCCAAAGCAACACGACGAGCCATACCGCCAGACAATTCCGATGGCATCAAATTAACAGCACCTCGCAAACCAACGCTGTAAAGCTTATCAGCCACAATATCCGCGATTTTCTTTGCATCGTACTTAGTGTGCTCCTCCATTGGAAAAGCAATATTCTCAGCAACGGTCATATCACTAAATAAAGCACCACTTTGGAAAAGCATGCCCATTTTCTTTCGCACCTTATAAAGTTCGGAGCGAGACAAGGCATGAACGTCTTGACCATCCACTAAAATCTTGCCCGAATCTGGCGCAAGCTGTGCCGCAATCAAACGCAGCAGCGTCGTTTTTCCTGTTCCACTAGGCCCCATTACCGCAGTAATTTTACCTCGTGGAATAGTAAGGGAAACGTTCTCATAAATAGACCGCTCCCCCCTTGAAAAACTAACATTTTGGACTTTTATATAAGCATCTACCACTGACACACCTTTTTAATCCCTATAAAATATTGCCAGATACTAACATCGCCCCCCGATAAATAAAATCGCGACACAGCCAAATCCATTTTGTTTATAAGATCAAGCCTTGAATTTCAACGTCAAACCTCATTAAATGGTACTCCCTGTATCTATGAGTAATATCAATACCATGCTGTTGTTTTCAATCGCCCTAATTCTAGGCTTAATTTTACTCGTAATGAGTTCCGACAAATTTATAGAACACTCTGCACTTGTAGCAGAGAAACTAAATGTTAATCCAATGATAATAGGCATTACATTAGTCGCGTTCGGCACATCAGCACCAGAAATGGTCGTTTCAGCCATTGCCGCACTGGATAACGCCCCTGAAATTGCCGTCGGCAACGTCCTCGGATCTAACATTGCTAATATCGCTCTTGTCTTCGGTATCACATTGTTATTCTCCTCGATCCCAATAGCGTCGGGCCTATCATCAAAAGAAGTCCCTCTTGTATTGGCAATCACACTGCTAGCAGGATTTTTACTGTTTGATCAGACCCTTGGCGTATGGGATGGAATCATATTAATTGCTGCTTTTATCATTATTTTGGTGATTTTATTGAAAGGCAGTAAAGATTTAGAAAATGATTTAAAAGCAGACCTTCCCGAAGATGATGGCTCTTCTATTGGCAAATCTTTGTTGATTGCCTTTATTGGTCTTGCTGTCTTAATAGGTAGCTCAAAATTACTTGTTTGGGGAGCAATTGGCATAGCGACCGCTTTAGGCGTAAGCGAATTGGTTATAGGCCTTACTATCGTTGCTGTCGGAACCAGCTTACCAGAGCTTGCAGCTTCAGTTAGCAGCGTACGAAAAGGTCATCACGACATAGCAATTGGTAACATCTTAGGGTCAAACATCTTCAACTTGGCAACTGTACTTCCTCTACCGGGCTTAATTGCACCAGGATTAATTGATGGAAGCGTAACAAGCCGAGACTTCCCTTGGGTATTAGGCTTAACCGTCGCTCTTGCTCTTGCCATTTTCATCTTCAAAAGAACGAAGAACAACAGCATCCCTCGATGGGTAGGTATACCGCTGATTGCTTCTTATGGCGTTTATTTATTTATCATTAGCACAAACGGTTCGGTGTAATGCTTTCGCTTAAACAACTAATAAAACCCAAAAACCTCTCGATCATAGGGGCTGCTTTACTATTAGCGGCTTCTTTAGGATGGTATGGGACGACACCTATGCAAAACTTGGTTCAAACTGAATCACTAAGCAGCTCACCCGACTATTTCATCACTAAAGTCAAAGTGAAAGAGTTTGATACCGATGGAGTTCTAATTGAAACACTCGACGCAGAACAAACACTGCATTATATAGCTAAATCCAGAACCTTATTAGAAACTCCGAGCATTGAACGCTACACAAAATCAGGTCAATGGAGCGCAAAAGCAGATAAAGGGGTTATTGAAGACGGAAGTAATGATATTCTATTAACCGAAAACGCTAGAGCAACTAAAAAATACCTCCAATCTGAAGATATAAAGCTCAGTGCAGACAACATACATTACTTAGATAAAGATCAATCACTAACCAGCTATGGAAACGCGACACTTATCTCCACTCAAGGAGAGACTTCTGCTGGAGAAATTAAAACTTATATCAATTCAGAAGAAGTCGTGATGACAGGATCTGTACGAGGAAAATATGAAACGATTCATTAACATCAGCGTGTTGCTCACTTCGGCCCTAATTGGCCAATACGCATACGCACTGCCTGACGACACAAGTAAACCATTAGAAATACAGGCAGATGAAGCATTATTCGACCAAAACTCAGGCGAAGCAATATACAAAGGTAATGTATTTGTTAAACAAGGTACCATTGAAATTCAAGCGCAATACCTTAAAGTAACAACCGATCCAAAGACTCGACAATTCAGCAGCCTAGAAGCCACAGGAAAGCCTGCGAAATTTAGCCAGCAAATAGATTGGAGCGGCAACATTGTTATTAGCAAAGGTAACGAAATACATTACCTAACAAGCGAATCAAAACTAGAAATCATCGGCGACGGCTATTTAAGTAGAATGCAAAATTCCATCACTGCAGACTACATCCTTTATATGGTCGATGACGGCACTTTCAGTGCTGAGAAAAAAGATTCAGGGCGCGTTTCAATGACTTTACAGCCACAAGCGCCAAAAGATAAACAAGCACCTGAGACCAAAAAATAGATGGCTATACTAGAGGCAAAACACCTTGCAAAGAGTTACAAAAAACGCCAAGTCGTAAAGGATGTATCTATTTCCGTTGAGTCAGGCCAAGCCGTTGGCCTACTCGGCCCTAATGGCGCGGGTAAGACAACCTGCTTTTATATGATAGTTGGCATGGTAGCAAACGATGCTGGCGGCATATTTATTGACGGCCAAGATATTACTCATGACGCGATGCACACACGTGCTCAAAAAGGCGTTGGCTACCTTCCTCAAGAGGCATCTATTTTTAGAAAAATGTCTGTAGAGGATAATATTCTAGCCATCTTAGAAACACGCAAAAAACTAACAAAAGCGCAACAACAAGAAAGACTAGAAGAGCTCTTAGAAGAGTTCCATATCACTCATATTCGCACCAACCTAGGAATGGCCTTATCAGGAGGAGAAAGACGCCGGGTCGAAATAGCGAGAGCTGTTGCCATGAACCCAAAATTCATCTTACTTGATGAACCATTTGCTGGCGTAGACCCTATTTCCGTTGGTGATATAAAGCACATTATCAAACACCTCCAAGAGAGTGGAATCGGCGTCCTAATTACCGATCACAACGTCAGAGAGACATTAGACATCTGCGATAAAGCTTACATTGTTGGTAATGGCTACATCATTGCATCTGGCGATGCCAGTACCGTCATCAACAATGAACAAGTAAAAAAGGTCTATTTAGGCGACGACTTCCGTCTGTAACCCCTTATCATTGCTGTAGAAAGGGAGTAGTATGCACAACTCGTTCCAATTCATTCAATTAGAAGAAAGAGTTGCTCTATGAAGCAGTCTTTACAATTAAAGCTCGGTCAGCAGCTGACCATGACGCCACAACTGCAACAGGCTATCCGCTTGCTGCAGCTTTCTACGTTGGATTTAAAACAAGAAATTCACGAATTCCTTGAGTCTAATCCACTACTTGAGCTCGACGACGACGAACAAATTCATAGCGACATCCCTGCCAGTATAGAATCAAAAAGTGCTGCAGATACAACAGTCGACAACAATAGCGAAGAAGCACGCGTAGAGTCCGAGTGGACAGAAAGTATCCCAGAAGAACTGTCCATCGACAGTAACTGGGATGACACCTACCAAAGCTCTGCGGCCGTCAGTGATCATAACAGCTACGAAGGCGATAGCGACTTCGAAAGCCGAAATGCACCAGCAGAAAGCATACAAGACCATTTAATATGGCAATTAAATTTAACTCACATGTCAGATCGCGACATCGAAATCGCTTACGCCATCATTGAATGCGTCCAACCCGATGGCTACTTAAGCATTTCCCCCGATGACATTTGTGAGTCCCTTTGTACAGAACTAGAAGAGCTTGAGTTAGACGAAGTCATTGCTGTACAACACAGACTACAACGCTTTGACCCTGTTGGCGTATGCTCGATCGACCTACGCGACTGCCTTCTTGTGCAACTGGAAGCTTTCCAGAGCCACCCTCTATACAAGAGCACACACAATCTTATTGATCATTACCTACCCTTGTTAGGTAACCGAGATTTTGCTCAGTTAAGCCGCAAAACAAAATTAAAAGACGAAGCACTAAAAGAAGTCGTCAATTTGATCCAACAGCTTAACCCACGCCCTGGCTCAGTGATCGACGCAGATGACACCGACTACGTTATTCCAGACGTCACCGTAAAAAAACGCCATGACGTATGGCAAGTTGAACTAAATAACGACGCGTTGCCGCCCATCAAAATCAATGAGACTTACTCAGCGATGGCTAGCACAGCAACAACCGCCGAAGATGCCACCTACATCAAAACCTCTCTTCAAGAAGCAAAATGGTTCATGAAGAGCTTGCAGAGCCGCAACGAAACATTATTAAAAGTGGCCAGCTGCATAGTAAGTCGACAAATTGATTTCTTCGAACTTGGCGAAGAAGCCATGAAACCCATGGTTCTTCACGATGTTGCAGAAGAAGTTGGCATGCATGAATCAACTATATCTAGGGTAACAACCCAGAAATACATGCACACACCTAAAGGTATTTTTGAGCTAAAGTACTTCTTCTCCAGCCATGTCAACACAGCCTCTGGCGGAGAATGTTCTTCTACAGCAATACGAGCTATGATTAAAAAGCTTGTATCAGATGAACCAGCAAAAAAACCACTAAGTGACAACAAGCTAGCTGCTATTTTAGCAGACCAAGGCATACAGGTTGCTCGACGTACTGTTGCCAAATATCGAGAGGCGATGAACATCCCTCCTTCCAATGAACGAAAACGACTGATCTAAACGGAAACCATTTTATCATGTCCTTGAAATCATTATTAAAAGCGGAACTCGTTCTCGCAAAACAAGATATTGTTAGTAAGAAACGTGTCCTTGAAAGCATTGCGGAAGTCGCTTCAAATCGACTACATTGCGACAACGAAGCCATCTATGACGCATTACTTGGTCGAGAGAAACTAGGCAGCACAGGCATTGGCAACGGCATCGCTATTCCACATTGCCGTCTAGAGTCTGCAAACCACACCGCTATCGTTGTTATGTCTCTACAAACGCCTATTGATTTCGACTCCATCGACAAAAGAGCGGTTGACCTAATATTTGCTCTAATTGTTCCACCTCATGAGTGCGATCAACACCTTGCAACTTTAGCCCAAATCGCCGAGCTTGCTCAGTCTCCAGAAGCATTGGACAAGCTGCGTACAGCACAAACCAATGAAGAACTATTCAATATTTTTGACTCATTAATATAGGGAAACAGCATGCAGGAAGAGTCCGTCACAATTATAAACAAACTTGGCTTGCATGCTCGCGCTGCCGGCAAACTAGTTGAAACAACCACTCGCTTCTCTTGCGACATCACCATAGAAAAAGACAGCCGCAATGTTGACGGCAAAAGCATTATGGCAATGATGATGCTGGCCGCTGGTAAAGGCACAGAAATTCGTGTCAAAACCAATGGTGAAGACGAAAAAGACGCAATAAAGGCGGTGATAGAATTAATCAACAATCGCTTTGGTGAAGACGAGTAAAACCTTCTATGTCAGAGCAAAACACGCTTAATCACCTTCAAACGGTTACTGAATCGCTTGAATCCGGTGCCACCATGCAAATCCGTTATCTACTTAACGGGGCTTTGCCTGCACAAGATGTTGCTCGTCTATTAGAGTCCTCCCCTCCCAAAGAGCGTAAGCTTCTTTGGGAGTTAATCGAAGCAAAAAACGAAGGTGAAGTACTTCAATATCTAAGCGAAGATATTGGTGTACAGTTCATGAAAAACATGGATACAGAGCGACTCATCGCCGTATCCGAACACTTTGAAAGCGATGACCTTGCCGACTTACTTCAACACCTACCAGAAAAGGTCGTAAAAGAAGTTCTTGCGTCAATGTCCTCGCAAGACAGAACAAGAGTTGAAGCACTATTAAGCTACTCGGAAGATTCCGCCGGCGGTTTGATGAACACGGACACCATCACCATACGTCCAAACATCACCGTCGATCTGGTTTTCCGCTATCTACGCAGGCACTCAACCCTGCCTGACATGACTGATAACCTACTTGTTGTTAGCCGATCAGATCGCTTATTAGGCACCCTCCCCCTCACCAAACTATTGGTATCTGATGTTAGCGCAACCGTGCGCGACATCATGGAAACAGAATTCACGGTCATTGATGCAGAGACACCAGCCAGCGAAGTAGCACAGCTTTTCGAAAAAATGGACTTGGTTTCTGCACCTGTTATTGACAGCAAAACCAAAAAGCTACTTGGCCGCATCACCATCGATGACGTTGTAGATGTTATCCGAGATGAAGCCGAACACTCCATGTTAAGCATGGCAGGTCTTGATGATGATGAAGATACCTTCGCACCCATCATGAAAACCACTAAGCGACGCGCAGTGTGGCTTGGCATAAACCTAATAACGGCTTTTACCGCATCCTACGTCATAGGTTTATTCCAAGAGACGCTAGACCAAGTTGTTGCATTAGCTATACTCATGCCAATCGTTGCTAGCATGGGCGGTATAGCTGGCTCTCAAGTACTCACACTGGTTATTCGCGGTATCGCACTCAATCAGATAGGCTCCACCAATACTCGCTGGTTACTCAACAGAGAGCTCATCGTTGGACTCATAAATGGCCTTCTTTGGGCAACGGTTATCGCCGCCCTCACCGCACTTTGGTTTGACAACATCAAGATTGCCTATATCATTGCGGGCGCCATCATAATAAATCTGCTATTTGCTGCAGCCACTGGTACACTTCTGCCGATTTTGCTAAAAAAAATCGGTATCGACCCTGCCTTAGCTGGCAGCGTAATTTTGACTACCGTGACCGACGTGGTTGGATTTTTATCCTTCCTTGGTCTCGCTACTATTTTTCTAATATAGGTTCCCATGACAGACTTTGATCAATTTGAAAACAACGAAGAAGAAATCCCTAAAAGCAAAACCCAGATCAAGCGTGAAATGGAAGCCCTGCAAGATCTTGGAAAAAAACTATTAGGCCTAAGTAAAAACCAACTTAAAAAAGTGGAAATGTCTGACACATTACGCGAAGCATTCGTTGAAGCTGGCCGCATAAAGCAACATGAAGCCATGAGAAGACACTTGCAATACATCGGCAAGGTAATGCGCACAGAAGACCATGAAGCTATAGCCCATCGTGTCGCACTTTTCGACTCAACATCTGCCGCTTACAACAAGCTATTTCATCAGCTTGAAATTAAGCGCGATGCACTAATTGGCGAAAACAGCAAAGAAGAGCTGTCGCAATATTTAGAGGAAAATCCTCAAGTTGAAGACATTCAACTGCTTAGACAGCTAATCCGCCAATCTCAAAAAGAAGTATCACAAGCAGGCAACACCACAAACCGTAAAAAGCTTTTCCGCTTCTTACGCGAAGCCGAAGAAAAGCGTCTAGGGTTAACTGAATAAATTCCAACCCAACCCAACCCAAAATGAAGCGTTGACACATAAAAGAGCCTGTCTTTAAGACGGGCTTTTTATCATCAAAAAAAAACAACACTCATAAAAACTCGAACTCACAGTGCAATTTATTGTCTTACTCTACAACAATAAGGCATGACATAATTATGCTAACAACGCCCACCATAGCGACAGGAGAACAAGTCTTATGAGTAAACCATACAACAAACTTACACCTGTAGAAGCCAGTGTAATCCTTGATAAAGGTACAGAACGCCCATTTACTGGAGAATACACCGACACCATGGAAGGCGGCCTATACATCTGCCGCCAATGTGACGCACCACTTTATACCTCAGAACACAAATTCATCTCTCATTGCGGCTGGCCAAGCTTTGACGACGAAATTCCCAATGCAGTAAAACGTGTCCCTGACGCCGACGGCCGACGTATAGAAATCGTCTGCGCCAATTGCGAAGGCCACTTAGGTCACGTATTTGAAGGGGAAAGACTGACCGAAAACAACATCCGTCATTGCGTTAACTCCATCTCCATGAAGTTCGTAAGCCAAGATTGATCACTTAGTTCAAAGCGCGAAAACAATAAAACCGCCCAAGTGGCGGTTTTATTGTTTCTATGACTGTTTTATTGGTGGCGTCTGAAATACAAAAAATCATCTGAAGCCGGTACTTTAAAAACAACACAAGACAGCTCTTAAATCATGACCCTCTTACTAAATGCGTAAAACTTGGCACTGAACGATCAAGCTTTATTAGCAAATCTTCGACTGTGATCTCCGGATCTTTATATACACGAGCAAAATTATCTAAAGCCAGCATGACACCCTTTTTCTCATTCGTGAACAAGAAACACATCAACTCATCTCTTGTCATTGCCCTAACCCCATACTCAGCCAATAATTTTGCTGGAAAGTCTTTAATGTTATCTGTCGCAATAATATTACAACCCGTCTTTACTGCGGCGGCCAGAACATGACGATCATCTGGATCAGGAAGATCAAACTGATTTATTAATGGCTCGTAGCCTAAAACATAGCGATCAAAAAAGGACGCCTTAATCGAATTTACCTGCTTAATAATGACGTCTTTACTTTCGGGATACCTGCGAATTAAAGCATTAGACCATTCTGCATCTATCTTATCAGTCCAAAAGAACTGAGTAGTACACTCATCTAACTGCACCAAATTAAGAAACACCATCCTCAATGGCTGTGAATACAGGGCATTTGCATCCAGCAAAATTTTATCGTCCATAACAATCCCTTACATAGAATCTGACTCTTGCTCAAAGTTAGCAATTAAACTAAGAGTCTCTTCTCTTGATCCCTTGGCACTAGAAAGCTTCTCTTTAAATAACAACACATCTGCCATTTTTACACGATGATGTGTACCCACTTTCATAGATGGAATTTGCCCAGCTAAAATATAGCCTGTTACCTTTGGTCGTGACATCCCAAGAAATTTAGCCGCCACTGCAGGACTAACCATTTTATCAAAGTCAATCTGCTGTTCAAAGAACTGATCATCGCCATCCTTAGCCAATTGACCTAACACTTGAACAAGTGCATCAAGCGTCAATTTGGGTAATTCAAATTCAGCTTTTTGACCATTTTTGAGTAACACATCAATTTTTAACGTATCAAGATCCGCTTGATGCAGCTTCAGGTACTGCTGCGCTTTGATTATTGCACTGGTATCCGGCTCAACATTTAAATTTGTTTTAATCATTCGAGTAACCTCTCACCCTTAACACTATCAAGGCAAGCTAAAAGCCAGCCTCAGTAACAGCAAACATAAATGAAACATCTGAAAATATCCAGATTTTTCAGTTATTTCACTTAAATGTTTTTAATCTAGGCTTTGTACATTCGAAAAAAAGACAATAAAGACGATCATAGCGCCCTTGACGCGCGCGATGGTTTGGTCAACCCATGCGGGGTTGGTTTGGATTCTGGCGAGTTGTTCTTGGTAGTTTCGGATGGTTTGGATCATAGCCATGATGTCGGTGGCGGATACGACGGCGATGCTTTCTGTTATTCCTAGGGATTTGGCGACATCGTTAATGAGTTTGAGCTTTTCGTCGTCTTGGATAGGGGCGGGTAAGGATTGTTGCACCAGTTCGGGTTCTGGCCGTTGGGCTTGCTCAAAGGCGCGGATGACTTCTAAGTTGAACTTCGGGCTGATCCACATGACGTAAGCGTAAACCAATTCTTTGCACACCCAAGTGCCTTGATTTTCGCCACCTCTTATTGCTTTTGCACCGATACCCATTTCTGGGCAACGCTCAATTTCTTCTATTAACTCTTTAGTTTTTTCTATTCGAATAAAACGATTCGGTTCATGGCGCTTTTCACTGCCAGCCGCTTTATGAAGATCATTAAGAGAATACAATCCGTCGAGTGTGCGGATGTCTTTTGAAGAGATAATTAAATGAGCCATCTATGGCCTCCTGCGAGTCTATTTGACCACCTCGTGAGGTTGCAATCTCAATAAGGTGGTGGATCTAAGTTCAGGTTGCAACAACCGCCCAAAGGCACGGCCCAACCGAAGTTGGCCTGAAGCAGACCCACCATAACAGGCGAATCTCGGCCACAAAAAAACACGCGGTGCGTGTTTTAGGCTGCCATGGTAAAAACGGGGTGAGTTTCTGAGCACTGGATTTTGCCAGTGCAAGGTAATGGTAGATCAGGATTTAGGAGGGGTCAAAAAGCTATTGTCTTTTTCTAAACCAAAATTTATATGGGCATTATTTAAGTTCAAAATAATTTCCTCAGACTCTATATTCGTATTAGCTGGTAAAGGCGCAACGGCTTCATTAGTTGATTTATACAACCAACAAACTGTAATCAGCGTAAAAGCACAGATCAAAAACCAAACAAAACAATATAAATTTCTTTTCCTATCAATATATGTAGATTCTTTTTTAGATACTAAATCCACATTGATAATTTTATTAAGATCCGACTCATTCAGAAGATCTTTATATCTATTCCTAACTTCAGCATATCGCTCTAGAAGTCTTTTTTTGTCAACATTAATTTCAAAAATAGACACCCCAAAGTAAATACTTGAAATAATGACTAATAGGAAAGCAACTACAAGAACCTCATAACTTATAGTACCTCCCAAGCTCTTACCACTGATAGCTCTTAGTAAGAATACAGTCACAAAGAAGGTCATAAAAGTCCAGATCCCAGCTTTTACGGTAGAAAATACACTTTTAGTCAAATCAAGCGCTTTATCCGACTGTCCATATAAGAACTCATTTATTTTGTTTTTTATCTCGATATATTGCTTGACGTTTTCCTTAAGATAAAGATCATAACCGGATAAAATAGAGTCTAAAACGCCACCTTCCATATTAAGAAGACGCCCCTGAACCAGATGTATTGATATTACATTTCTAGCCACTCCAATTTTATCGACAAAACTCCCGTCTGAATAAGCCCATGAAAAAACATTATAAATCTCATCATGTTTAGACTCCTTCATTTCAATAAACGACAGTGTATCAAGAACTTTCTTATAACCTTTAATCTGTATTTCTAAATCATCATCATGAACAGAAGAAAAATCCGATATAAAAATAAGACATAACCACCCCAGAATACCATTTAAAATATCAGATATCCCATCATAAGCATCACCACTAATAATCTTAAAATCATCAGGAATTAAAAAGTTATTTTTAGCATTAACAAAGTGGCTTACTTTGGCCCTATCTGCTATGAAACGCTCTCTTTTTTGCTTATTAACAGAATGCGAAGCTGGATAATGTTCAGAGCGTGGATAAGTCGAGAAAAAATAAATTGAATCACTATTAAAAGAACTCATATCTTCCCAAAACCTAAACTCAATTTTTTCATTGAAGTTAAATTTAGAAAACTCTTCCAAAAGAGCTTGGGCTTTTAAGGTAGATAAGTATAAAAAGAAAGCTGTTTTATCAAATATATCAACAGATGATTCACTGCGTAAATCTAAAACCTCCAACTCAAATTCAACTAATTCATCATCATCTAAAGCTTGAACTTCTTGTTTCAATTCACTCATTTTTTCAGAGTAATCATCTTTGTTTGTAGAAAACCTTACACTACTCCCAAAGCCACCAAATGAAATCTGTAAATTTTTCCCCTCAACTAATTTAAATAAATCAAACAACTCGTCAACATTAGGATAGAAAATTTCCTCAGCTTTTACTTTAGCTTTCACTTGAAAGCTATCAAAGCTACTAATGTAAACTTTAAAATCAGAAGCAAAAAACAACCTTATAAGATCATTAGCAAAAGAGTTAATCACTACTCACCTTTCTCAAATTCTCTATATCCAAGTTCAGAATATATTTTAATAAATTTACGACCATCAGTCTCTATCCCAGCTTTGATTTTCCCTTTCAAATCTTTAAGATCACCTTTAATGTTCAAATCAAAAAATTCATCCAAAACAACAGTGCTACTTAATCTTGACTTAATCGCACTTTTAGTAATATCAAAGGCTCTATCAAAGCCTTTTATATCAGGAAGAGACTCAATTTCAGTTATTATATCTGGGAAAATCTCACCAAATTTATACGACTTAATTTCGTCATAATTTTCAACCTTATTTAAAATATTTTTATTTTCAACTGTATGGTTTTTAATCATCGATACAACATCATCGAAAACAAAGCCATCATTATTTCTATAATAATTAATCATTCCATTTTTAAGTAAAAGATAATCATATCTTGAATCTTTTTTAACTTTGTTTAAAACCTTATCTATCGATGTATAAGATTCAAAAGTATTTATTTCAGATGAAACCAATGGTTCAGCACAAAGAAATCTATCACACCAAAACTTTGAGATCTTACTATTACTATCGGAAACCAAGAGTTCTGAAATTTCATTTCCGTCAAATGTAATTAAAGCAGTCTTTTGTGTTCTAGTTTTTTCTGAGGGCAATCCATCAGTAAGTTTCAGAGTTGTCAAGTCTAGAAACTCATTATCATCAACTTTTATTATGAGATATTTATTTAAACCATCATGATTAAAGTAAACTTGAATTAAGACCCCTTTACTTACTTCATTTTTTAACTTTTTAATTATCTTTTGTACTTCCAATTCTTCAGAATGCAGCTTCTTAACAATATCTTCTGAAATAGCTTCAAAAGTTTCACTTTTATTAATAAGTGATAAAAGTCTAGATGGGACCAATTCGAAGGGTTCAACAAACCTAAATTTACAACTTCTAGGGCTAGCAATCACATCCTCAACAACCATATTAATATATTGCTCTAAATAACTTGTGTCTGCAGGGAATGCAACATCAACTGGGTCTGTAGCATGTACACTTAATTTATGTAATGTATGACCATAAGAAATAACTGGCACTAAAACCTCCTGTTTCGTACACCGCATCCATGCTTTATTCAGAATAGAATAACACTGTATGCATGTACAGTATATTTAAAAATTTACATAATCTTGACTCGAATATAACCATTTCACTGTGAAAACACCAACCCCCACTCCCCCAACGCTTTGCGCATCTGTTCTCTCGAATGGGTGTGCATGTAGCGTTTGTCCAGTCCGTCACGTTCGTGGTTGAGTAGCACTCCCCCTCTTGCCATTAATAAGAAAGCCCGGTCGATCCCTGCTCTTCTTGTCTTGCCAGCTGTCACAGGCGCGTTTGCATATGTCGTGACTTGTAAACTTGATGCCGACGTCGTCGCTGAGGCTTTGGTGTCAACGCTCTATGGTGCGTGTGGTAATGGGTTTGATGCCTTTTCACGCTGAATATGTAGGTGCCACGTTTGGGCAGGCTGTTGATGAGGTCTATGGCGTGTTGGGTGATGGGCAAGCGGTGCTCTTTGCCGTTTTTGGTGTTCTCTGGCGGGATGTACCATTCCAGTTGGTTGGGAGAAAAAATGTTTCCATTCGGCAAGACTGGTTTCGCCCTCGCGGGTCGCGTGGAGCAGTTGGGTCATGAAGAAGACGCGACGTTGCTTTGGTTGCTTATTGATGGAAGCCAGTAATGCGGGTAAATCGTGGGGTTTTATAGCGCCACAGTTAAGATTTTAAGCACTCTTCTCGAACACCCTTTTCTTTACAAACATTACTCTTCTGTTTAAAAAAGTGTTCACGGACGCACATGGCAAGCTGTACGTCAAAGTTAGGATGGTGAAACTGGATATCCGCCGTGAGTGCTTCAAGTATATGGGATACCGCTTTCAGTGTGCCTATATCCTTCATGGCGTTGTCTATTAGCTTCAAGGTAGTAACAAGCTGTTGGCAGTTTGGTGTCTCTTGCAAACCGGCACGGTAAAACTCACGAATAACCGATGAGCATTCGCTACTTAATCTTGATAAAGCCTTAGCCGTTCGTAATAAATTTGGGGCGGCCTGAATACCCAAAAGCAGATCGTTCGCAGTCTTCTTTCCTGACAACACAAAAAAGCACCTTTTCCAGTGATTGACTAGGCTTAACGCGAATAAAGCTTGGCATCGTATTTCAATGCACCACAAGTTAGCTTTTCTATTCTCAAGGCTTGCTTCTCTGGAATCACAGATCCCCATTGAGAAACCGAGCTTCGAGTAATGTTTAATGACTGCGCTAAACGCCGCTGACTCCCAAAGTGTTTAATCACTTTTTCCTTATACATAACCAATCCTTACGAAAAACCACCAAAAGTTCACTTTTATAAACATTACAAGTAAATAAAAATAAACTCAAGATAGTTTAGTATTCTTAACATGGATATTTCAGATAGAATCAGACAAAAAATGACGGAGCAAAATCTAAAAGCCGTCGACATAGCGAGAATGACGGGTGCGACCAAAGGGTCTGTCAGTCAATGGCTCAACGGTATTTCTTCGCCTGGCGGAAAGTACATTGTATCTCTCACAAAGGCGCTACATTGTGATGCAAACTGGTTATTTTCAGGCATCGCCGCTGCACCAAGAAATACACATGCGTTGAGCCCCTCACACGAAAGCACTCAACCAACCACCAAGCTCATACCAGTTATTAGCCATGAAATGGCTTTTATATGGGGTAAAGACAGCGATTATTCATCTTTAGGAAAAGACGTACTATGGGAACATGGGCCATCGTCAGTTAGCCTGCAAGCGTTTTGGCTAGAAGTGGTTGGTGACAGCATGATCTCCCCCAATGGCCCAAGTATTGGCGAAGGCCATTTGATTTTAGTCGATCCACAGCTTCCAGCAAAAAACGACTGCCTCGTGGTAGCAAAATTCAATAACACCCACGACATCACATTTAAAAAGCTTATTATTGATGCGGGACAAATGTATTTAAAACCATTAAACCCAGATTATCGTCCTATTGAATTTAATGAGCACTGCCAGATCATTGGTGTCGTGATAGAAGCTAAATATCTCTTTTAGCGGGTAGTCAGCCCGCTTCTTTTCCAATCTTTCCGCGTTTATATTCCTACCCCCTCCAACCTAAGTATATTTTTATTGACAAAATAAAGTACATTTAACTAAACTTTGAGTTTGTGAAAATAAACTTTTTAAGGATATCTAACGTGCTAATTCTGACTCGACGCTCTAATGAAACCATCAATATCGGCGATGACATTCAAATAACCGTTCTAGGCATAAAAGGCGGACAAGTCCGAATCGGTGTGGCGGCACCCAAAGACGTGACAGTACATCGCGAAGAAATTTATAAACGCATTGAAGCAGAAAAACAAAGAGTAGAGCCTGAATCTTATTGGCCGTAATGACATAAGCAAAATAAAAATATCGCTAACGCAAGAGAATACAAAGAAATAAAAATGATGTGAAAAAGGCAGAGTTTAGAACTTTGGGGAGATTAAGGTGGCATCTCTACCAGCCGCACCTCGGCACACAAGTCCACCGCTGTGGCTGCTTCCTTCCGGACCTGACCAGATTAACGGTTTATCGTTGCGAGGGGACCAGCAGAGACACCATAAAGGAGGCTTGTTGACCTTGGGGCGCAATTATACGCAGCCAAATCGAAATATCAACCGCCTTTCTTATGTATTTTCAAATACTTAAATCTTTCTGCTTATAAGCCCCTTCCTACTCTTGTTCCTATGCTTGCGCTTTTTAGTATCGAGCTATAACGCTGCTTCTATTTACGGTAAGATACGCGCCATTAAGAATCATAGGAGTAGCGAGTTGAAGCTATTTGTAAAAAACCTAACCCACGTGGATTTTTCCTACTTTGACGCCACACGTGGTTTGTTGGGCGAAAGCTGGCAGACAGACATTGTGCTGACCGGCAAGTTAAACGATGAAAGCATGATTTGTGATTTCAGTATCGTGAAAAAACAAATCAAGAAATGGCTGGATGACAACATTGATCACATGCTGGCGATTCCTGCTGAGCACAGCGGATCAACTATGACTCCATTAGCTGATGATCGCGTATCCTTTCACTTTGATCATAGTAAAACCACAGCTGACGACAAACGCGTGTTTCAATGTGACACACCTACTCAAGCCATTTGCGTATTGCCAATGACCGAAATCACACCAGAAGCGGTTGCTAAATGGGTTGAGTCGCAAATTCTTAATCTGCTGCCAGCGGAATTAGAAGCCGTTAGCGTGCGTTTTTCACCAGAGCAAATTACTGGCGCACAATATCAATACAGCCATGGTTTGAAAAAACACGCAGGTAATTGCCAACGTATTGCTCATGGTCATCGTTCTACGGTTGAGATTTACGCCGATGGCGCACGTAATGCTGCAATGGAACACGATTGGGCAAAGCGTTGGGAAGACATCTATTTAGGCACCCAAGAAGATTTGATAAGTCAGGTCACTGAAAACGGTGTAAATTATCACTGCTTTAGCTACACAAGCCAGCAAGGTTTGTTTGAGCTAAAAATCGACAGCAATCAAGTCTACATGCTGGATTGCGATACCACAGTTGAATCGCTTTCCGCACACATTGCCGATGTATTAGCAGAAGAGAATCCAGGTGTGCACATTGAAGCCCACGGTTTTGAGGGCATTGGTAAAGGCGCAATTTCAGAAAAAATAAAGGCCAGAATATGAGCTTACAAGAATACGAAAACCTCGCCAAAGGCGAGAAGCTATCTCTAGATACAGTATTAGCGAATCTAAAAACAGACGAGCATGGTTTAATCGCGGCCATCGCACAACAACATGATACTGGTGAAGTTTTGATGCTGGCGTACATGAACGAGAAATCGATTCGTGAGACGTTAGAAACGGGCCAAGTGTGTTACTGGTCTCGCTCACGCCAAACTTACTGGCGTAAAGGTGAAAGCTCAGGGCATCGCCAAACGCTAGTATCCATGTCATTTGACTGTGATGGTGACGCGATTCTAATCAAGGTTAATCAACAAGGTCCAGCCTGCCACACAAATCGACGCGACTGCTTCTTTTTTACTGTTGACGGCAATGACGTGGTTATCAGCTCCGCACCATCAGAGAACAATTAAGCCCTCAAGAATGCACAAAAATAGAGCATAACGGGAAAAACCGCTATGCTTCTCCTCCCTTTTTACGTTATCTTACTATTCGCCAGCTTTGCTTGCACATTCCCTACAGAGTGCATATTCAAGCTTGAGCAATAAAAAAAACAAAATAAATTAGATCCTCTCTAAACACGTGGATATTTTTGCCAAGCTTTAGATCAAATAAAGTACAGGTTGCGGGGACGATATAAGCCAACATCCTTCGTACGAGATAATGCAACTTGATTGGCATAAGTATTGCTGTACTAGAGATATCGACCAACACTCTTAATTCATTGGATTAACTATGTTAAATCTGTCCGTACGCACCAAAATACTCTCACTTATTGCACTCTTTTCGTTAGTAATTATTGGCATCAGCATTAGCTCTGCACTGACCAGTAAATCCGTTTCTTCCGAATTACAAAGCCTTTCTTATCAAAGCCTTCAACTCGTTAAAAATCTAGAAAAAAGCCGCCAGCTTTTACTGCAACAATCTGTTGAATTTGAGCGTGGTTATTTCCAAGTCTCTATCGCAAAATCTATTGGTGGATATGGCACTGAACAGATTGCTGAGTCTGCCGCAAAATTCAAAACTTATACTGGTGAACTAGTCACCAGTATAGAGAATGTAAAAAGCATTCTTGCCACCATGCCAGTTCATGATGGATTAGGTGACCTACTAGAACAAATTAAAGCCCTAGAAGAGCAACAAGCTATTTTCTTAGAAGCCAGCACAGAAACCTACAGCTGGTGGGTAAAGTTAAATACCATGAAAGCAAGTAAATCTCGTCGCGCTGCCGACGAGAGCCTAATCACGGTGAACAAGCAAATGGAGGACATTATTGCCTCTATAAATGAATACAGCAGCGCCGTGGCTGATAATCAAAATCACAAACTAGACCAAACCATTTACACTAGTGGCATACTCGCTGCCGTGCTTATTGTGATTGGTATCGCCATCAGCATCATCATTGTTAACGGCATTTGTAGACCACTTATTAAAGCAGTTCGACGTGCAGAAGAAATTGCCTCAGGTGATTTGGTTCAATCTAAAATCACCAGCACACGCAAAGACGAAATCGGCATGCTAGAAACAGCAATGGACAAACTCGTTGTACAACTTAGTAGCATTTTGCATGACGTAGCAGAATCCAGCTCGATGCTAACAACTGCCGCTAACGATCTTAATCGCATTACCGACGAATCCTCTGAAATGGTAGATCGCCAGCAACAAGAAACCAATTTTATCTCTCAAGCGATACAAGAAATACAAGCCACGGCGGTACATGTTTCTGAATCAACGACAGACGCAAGCCAAGCTGCGCACGAAGCAGAAGTAGCAGCGAACGAAGGCACAACCATTGTCACAAAAACAATTAATAGCATTCAGGAGTTAGCAAGCGAAATTGCCAGCTCTGCGGATACTATTAATGAATTGCAAACCAATACTAAAGAAATCAGTAATATTCTTAACGTCATTCTAGGTATTGCAGAACAAACCAACCTACTCGCTTTAAACGCAGCGATTGAAGCAGCACGTGCTGGCGAGCAAGGTCGTGGCTTTGCCGTAGTAGCCGATGAAGTTCGCCATCTTGCACAAAACACCCAGAATGCCACGCAAGAGATCGAGAAAATGATCGCCTTGCTACAAAGCGGCACTAGCTCTGCGGTAAAAGCCATGACATCAAGTCATCAGCGCTCTACCGATGCAGTGAATCAGGTCAAACATGAGGAAGACTCGCTTCATCATATCAACCAATCCGTGTCTAAGATTCGCGATATGAATGACAGAATCTCAGCAACCGCCGAAGAACAAGCCTCGGTAACCGCTGAAGTAAGCCGCAACGTCGAGAATATTACCGAAATTGCCTCACGTACAACGAAGTCGATTCATTCTATTAGCAACTCTGCAGAACAACTGGCCTCATTGGCAACACAACTTTCAGCTAAGATCAGTTATTTCAAAGTATAGTGTTACAGGAGTATACTTTTTAGATTAAGATTTCAGGGGAAGTTAGTCACTTCCCCTTTTCATTCCTAGGAGAAAATCATGTGTCGTTGGATGGCGTATCAAGGTGACGCGGTTTACCTTGAGTCATTACTTTTCAAACAAGAGCATTCTTTAATTCATCAAAGCTTAAGCGCTAGAAAATCGGAAGTGACAGTGAATGCAGACGGTTTTGGTTTGGGCTGGTACGATGAACGCGAGGAACCAGGCCTTTATCATGAAGTATTGCCTGCATGGAGTGATAGTAATTTAAAAAGCCTAGCGAGACATATTAAAAGCGGCTTGTTTTTCGCCCATGTGCGCTCTTCCACTGGCACAGAAACCAATCGCTCAAACTGCCATCCATTCAGTTACAAAAACTGGCTATTCATGCACAACGGACAAATTGGTGGCTATGAGTCTTTACGCTGGCAACTGGATCGCTTGATACCTGAACATCTTTATAGCCATCGACATGGCGCAACCGATTCCGAAGTTATTTTCTTATTGATGATTGCCAATGGATTAGAAGCTAATCCTGAAGCTGCGATAGAAATGACCCTAGCGCAAATTATGGAGATGATGAAGCAGAAAAACATCAAAGATCCGTTGCGTTTCACAGCGGTTTTTTCAGATGGGGAAGAAATCACCGCCATTCGCTTTTCTAGTGACGAACTAGCACCAAGCTTATACTGCAAGCAATTTGAAAAACACATCGTGATTGGCTCAGAACCGCTAGACCATTCCAGTGACAGCTGGACTCAAGTGCCAGCAGGACATATTGCCAGAATCAAAGGTCAAAATTACCAAATCCAACCTTTGTCTGAATTATTAAAAATGACCGCCTAGCGGTCATTTTTTTGGCTCTTCTTTTTTTGAACCCTTCTTGTTTTAGTAAATATTTTATCTTTTATATCATTGCGCGTTATCTTCACGACTTGTCAGTCACCCAGATTAAGCTTTTTCTTTCTCTCGGTACGCATAGGTTGCATCAAAGCGCGACTGAATCCAGTCGCCACTCAAGATCCCATCATATTTGGCAGGTTTATCAGCGGTCGCGCAGCTTGGCACACACTCAACGTTGGTTTCGTAATCTGGTTCCACAAAGAATGGGAACGAGTAGCGATGCACATCTGGCAATGAAGCACGCACTCGATGCGCTGTAGAAACGTATTCGTCATTAGTCCAACGCTGCATCAAATCACCAATATTGACCACTAAGGCATTGTCGATTGGCGTCGCATCGACCCACTCACCTTGGCGGTTTTTCACTTGTAAACCACCAATCTGATCTTGCAATAGCAAGGTGACACAACCGTAATCCGTATGCGCACCCGCGCCATTGTCATGGTCGTTGGCTGGGCGTGGTGGATAGTGAATCATGCGCAAAACAGTCACGTGATCTTTAAAGCCGCGCGTAAAGAAGTCATCCTCTAAGGACAAGGCTTGCGCCATAGCCGTCAGCAGCTTCTGCGCCACTTGGAAAGCCTCTACATAGTATTCTTGCAGCACTTCTAGTGTCGTAGGATCACTTGGATTCTGGTTAGGGCCGTAAGCCGTCGGATATTTAATCGCCAAAGGATGATCCTTAGGAAAGTCCAACGCCATATCAAAGGTTTCTTTCCAATCCGCATGACCAATTTCGTCGAGCTGCTCTTCACCAATATTGCCGTAACCACGATGATTAATGCTGTTTTTAATATCGATGGTGTTTTTCACATCTTGCGGCTGATTAAAGAAACGCTTGGCTTCGCGCATCAACGCCGCCATCAATGTTTTTGGAATACCTGTATTGGTAAGGTAGAAGAAACCAATCTCACGACATGCCTTATCTAGGGCAACTATCTCACTCTGACGTACCAATTCGCTCTCATGAATCAGCTTGGATAAATCAATTAATGGAATAGACATTACGCGTTCCTTAGGCTCTGGAAGACAGTTTAATAAGTTGTGTGTGCTTGGGATTAAAGCGTTTTAGACCCATTTCACCAAAATCCACAAAAATCATTTGTTTGGCGTCTTGTTCTTGTCGAACGACAACACCCTGACCGAACTGATCGTGGCGAACTTTGTCGCCGGGCTGCAAAAGGCTCTTTCCTTCAACGCGATGACGAAAGGTCAGCGACGGAGAAGGATCAACCGCGTTCAAATAACGCTGAAAGACCGAACCTTTTTCCGTATCAATTGGCGTGCCAACATTCTCGACATACCAAGCTTCGCAAATACGACTCACCGCGTAAGGCTGTGCTTCGAACACAAAGCGCGACAAGGACAAGCTTTTCAAGGCAGCGCGGGGAATGTCGCCCTGTTTCATACGTTTGTGCTCATCAGCACTTGGGGATTCGAGCAGAACTAATTTCTGTTTTGCCCGCGTTATGGCCACATAAAACAGACGTCGCTCCGACGCCATATCACTGGCGGCCTGCTTGTCTATGGCGCTCAAATCCTCATCGTAATAAGGGAAACGCCCTTCTTGTAAGCCAGACAATAACACCTGATCGAACTCCAAACCTTTCGATTTATGGATCGTCATCAAATGCACGCCATGAACATCGTCCGTTTGTTTTTCATTCAAGGTGGCGAGTTGTTCTAAAATCGATTTTGCATCACCGCCAACACCACGCACATAAGCCATAAAGGCATCGCAAGTAGCTATCTTTTCTTGGGTCTGAATATCTTTACTGCTGGTGCTTTCGAAATAACGATAAATGCCTAACTTTTCTAAAGTGTGCGCCAAGCCTTGCGCCGGATCGGTGCGATAAATACTTAAGCTGCGCAACCAATCAGCACGTTCGTATAGTTTTTTAGCACGCCAACCATCTGTCGCGTCAGCCACGGACTCTATAATCTGCGGCAACAAATGCGGCGATTGTTTGGCTTGTTGGATCAAGGTTTTACGCTGTGCCATGGAACCACCAAGGCTCGGTACCGTCAGCAAGTATTCGATATCATCCGGATGAAAAAAGGTGTTCGACGTTTCCAAACCACCAGCAATCACAGCAAGATACGCCATCAACATACGAATTTGGCGATTTTCCAACAATGGCGAATCACCATGTAATTGATACGGCACACCTTTGTGCATCAAGGCGAGTTGCACTGGAACCATGTCACTGTACAAGCGCACCAGCACCGCGGTATCGCTCAATGCACGACCTTCGTCCACCCAAGATTTCAGCTCCCCCAACAACGCCTTACCTGTCTTCGGAGCGCGGGCAAAAGACACTCGCGTGCGCTCGCCGGCACCAATTACCAAGGCATCAGGATCATTTTCACTAATCACGCTCGACGCCATTAAACCGACCGCATGACCGAAACGAAAACTGGTACTTAGCGGATAAGTCGCCACACCAGCAAAGTCTTGGTCAAACTGACTTGCCATGATCTCTGGGCTGGCACCGCGCCATTCGTAAATACATTGCTGTACGTCGCCCACAATCATCCATTGACAAGGCGCAGGATAAAGCAATTTTAATAGCTCGTATTGGCAAGGATTAATATCTTGAAATTCGTCAATTAACAAATAACGGAAATCAGGTACTAAGCCACGCACTCTCACGCGTTCAGCTTCGTCTAATTCACTGATTAATTCATAAGGGTCACTGAGCAAATCAGCAAAAAAGCGTATGTTATTACGTTTGCGTAGCTTCTCTAACTCATCGTATAACGCCGGGAAAAACTTACGCTCGTTAGACCAGCCCAAAGCTTCAAAAACGATCTGCGCGGGTTGGTCAGAAGCTTTCACTTGATCGACAAACAACAGCACGTCTTCAAGCCAGTCTTTCTCATCTAGCATAGCGATTTTCTCGCCATTGCGAACCAGACGCTGTAACGCCTCGCGCAACATTTTTACCAAACTAAAATCATCGGTAATGAGCTTGGCGGCAGACAACCAACCTTGCTGTTCCAAACGACGACAAAACTTCATACCAAAGGCATGAAAGGTCATCACACTGGGAGAGCGTAAATGCCCAGCGGCCATGAGCCGCTTACTCAAACGCTCGGAGAATTCTTCTTGCGCGCTTTTGTTAAACATAAATACGCCAATGTGAGACGGGTCCACACCCTGAGCCAACAAATGCTCGATACGAGAAATTAAGGTGGTGGTTTTACCCGCGCCAGCCACGGCAATGACTTTCGCTGGTGACGTGAGATCATGATTTACAACAAGCGTTTGCTCATCGGTTAACGAGGTGGTCACCTCTGTATTGGGTTGCGCTTGTGTCAAAATAATCTTGCCTAGTATTTATACGATTGGATCTTCAATTACTAATTATCGACTTTTAAGTCATTAGTTTTTCTAGTCTTCAAACAACTTGCCGATCTCACGAAACGCCAGATGTTCTCTGCCAGCGATCTTGGCAATGGATTCGCCACACACCACCAAACGGCGCTGCACACGGGCAAAAAACACGCCATTGGTGCGTGAAACCAAAGGATAACTGGAGCTTTCCACGTCATCGTCCATTAGGTTCACCACTTCACCAATCACTTCGCCTTCTTCTACTTCGTCGCCAATGGCTTTGTGATAACAGACAATGCCAGCACACGGCGCTTTGACTAAATCCATGGCATCCAGTGGATAATATTCAACGTCGCTGTCATCAATCGCGGGTGACTTACCAGCAATCACTTCTCGCAGCACAAGATAATCAAATAAAGCTTGTGCATCTTGCTGAGCAAACTCATTAGAAATGTCATTTTCGCCGCGTAATTCTACCGTTAAAGAGCGGCTTCCCCAAGGAATCAAATGGGCATAATGGGCTTTTAAATCACGCCACACACTGACATTGGTTTCATCAAACGAGGCCGCACCCGTTTCTAATTCAGACAAGCCAACCTTAGCACCTAACAAAGCCAACAGAGGCTTAAAGTGACTTTCAAATTCTTGCGCTACATAGGCGTGCATGCTGGCTTCCCCAGAACAATGCAGATCGATAACTTCATCTGCATCCATAGACAAAGCCAACAAGGTTTTCTTCATGCCTTGCAGTTCGGTGGTTTCTGGCAGCAACACCAACTCGTCATGAATCGCTTGGCGAACTAGTTCGATATTACTTTGAATATCGCCAGTCACATCGCCCTTGATGCGTTTTTCAACTTTCGCACCTAACTGCGGCCAGTTACGGTTAAAGTTGCCACCACCGTCAGAAAACGCAAAGCGGCCCGGAATATAACCGTGAAAATTTTGCGCCAAACCAATCGGGTTCGCCACAGGAACGATGACAATTTCGCCTTGAATCAAACCTGCATCGTCGGCTTTTTTCAGTTTTCTCAGCAAGGTGTTAAGCACCAAAAACCCCGGCCATTCGTCTGCATGTAATCCCGCCTGAAAATACACTTTAGGACGCGCACCTGCTTCACCAAAGTGATGGGCTTTTAACACACGCTGAGTGCCTGGTGTAGCGCTCGGTAATACATGAGAGTAAATTTGGTAAGACATAACACCTCGAAAAAAGCTGTAAAACATTCGCCCAATTTGAGCCTGCAACATGGTACGCTAAAACCAATTTTTAATAAAAAACAATTCCTTAAATAAAGGACTGTAAGAAACAAGGATCTATTTACGTCTAAGCTTTCGTAAAGATTAAAACAACTAAAGAACATCAGGAGAAAGGAATGAGAAAATCGTTTGTCGCGGCTTCCATCGCTGCCACCCTAGCCTTATCAAGCTTGCCTACACTAGCCACTTCAACTCAAAACAACGCAAGCCAACAAAGCTGGCAAGACACGCTTCAACAAGCCAAAGGCCAAACCGTGTATTTCAATGCTTGGGGTGGTGCCGACAACATTAACGATTACATTCAGTGGGCCGCCGATCGTATTCAAGAGGAATACGATGTCACCCTTAAACAAGTGAAGCTGACAGACACGTCCGACGCAGTAAACAGAGTATTGGCCGAAAAAGCAGCAGGCAAAAACAACAATGGTTCCATCGATCTTATCTGGCTCAATGGCGAAAACTTCCGCGCTATGAAAGACAATAATTTACTCTTTGGTCCATTCAGCCAGTCACTACCAAACTACATGACTTACGTGGATGAAAATGCTCGCCAAAGCTTAACCCAAGACTTCGGTACGCCTGTTGATGGCATGGAATCCCCTTGGGGCATGGCGCAGGTCATCTTTATGTACGACACAGCGACCTTGAGCAATCCGCCAAAGTCGATTGCCGATTTACTCACCTACGCCAAAGCACATCCTGGACGAATCACCTATCCAGAACCACCGCAATTCCTTGGTTCAACATTTTTGAAACAAGCTTTGTACGAATTAACACCTTACCGCAAAGCGCTAGCACAACCCGCAGACAGTGTGGATTTCGACAAGATTACCGCACCTTTGTGGGCCTATTTAGATCAGCTTCATAAGGTCGCATGGCGCAATGGTCAAACCTTTCCATCCAGCTCAGAAGAAATGATGCGTTTACTCGATGACCAAGAAATCGATGTAGCATTAAGCTTCGACATTTCCGCGGCATCGGTTCAGATCGACAAAGGTAATCTACCAGACTCGGTGCGCTCTTACGTTTTCACCAACGGCACCATTGGCAATACACACTTTCTAGCAATTCCGTATAACAGTGGCGCAAAAGCGGGAGCACAAGTCGTGGCAAACTTTATGTTGTCACCAGAAGCGCAAATTAAAAAGCAAACGCCAACCATTTGGGGCGACTTAAGTGTTTTATCTTACGCAAAATTACCTGCGTCTGAACAAGCCAAATTTGACGCTCTGCCTCGTGGTATCGCCACATTAAGCATTGAAGAGTTAGGCCAAACGTTACCCGAGCCACACAGTAGCTGGGTTGGAGCATTAGAAGCGGAATGGCGTAAGCGTTACGCACAATAATCACACGACTACTGCGCTCGTCACGTCGTGAAAAACTCTATAATTATCTAAATAAGAAGCAAGATGCCGTTAAAACACGCTAAATGGATCACTGGGACTATCAGTCTATTATTGGTATTTCCTGTTGCCGTAGGCTTGATCGGCACCTTGCTTCCTGCGTTTGCATATTTTCCGCCTCTTGGTGAATACAATCTTTCTTTCACTCCTTGGTATAATCTATTTGCTCAAGGGGAATTTTACGCCAGCTTAAAACTCACGCTAATTACCGGTATCGCTGCACCTCTGCTCGCTCTTTGGTTCGCCCTGTCGCTGTTGGCTTGGGGTTATCAGCGTCCGTTTTTCCAAAAAATCGAAGCACTTTTATCACCGATTTTGGCGATTCCCCATGCAGCCATTGCCATTGGTCTATTGTTTCTATTGAGTCCGTCCGGTTGGTTAGTTCGCTTGTTCAGCCCATGGCTAACAGGATTTGATCGACCGCCTAACTGGATTACCGTACAAGATCCTTATGGCGTTTCACTGATTCTCGCCCTTGTGATAAAAGAAATGCCTTATCTATTGTTTGTCATGCTCGCCACGATGAGAAGCATCAAGGCTCGAGAAAGCTTACAAGTCGGCCAAGCCCTCGGTTACAGCCGTTTTACCTTGTGGCGCAAGGTGTTAATTCCTCAGCTGTATCCAATTATTCGTTTGCCTATTTTTATCGTTGTCGCCTTTAGTTTGACTGTAGTGGATTTGGCTTTGGTGATCGGCCCCAACACACCGTCAACACTGGCGGTGACTTTATTACGCTGGTTTAATGATCCCGATTTATCCATGCGCTTAATGGCAAGCGCTGGCGCAATTTCCCTTATGTTGATCATTGTTGCCGTTTTAGCAGGCTGGGAAGTGGCGCATTTGTCATTCAGCAAACTAAGCCGAGCTGAACGCAGTAACGGCAAGCGTTTTGGTTTAACCGACAACCTGCTTCGATTAGGCGTAGTTTTGGGGTTGCTCGCCTTATTGAATGCCTTTGTGGCTCTGGCTTTGCTGCCGATTTGGTCGCTTACTCGGCGCTGGCGCTTTCCCGATGCGTTACCGAGTCAATGGACATGGGACAATATAGAACGCGCCACACCGCTACTAATGGACCTTACCTTAAACACCCTGACCATTGCCTTGATTGCCACGCTCATGGCGTGCGTCATAAGCCTTGTCATGTTAGAAACAAAGCGCCACAGCAGTAAAGTTTCAAGCTTAAGCAAACCGCATGTGTTCGATTGGCTGATTTACGTGCCGATTCTCTTGCCACAGATTGGTTTTTTGTTTGGTTTGCACGTGCTGCTGATTTATCTGAACCTAAATGGCGACTTGTGCGCCATTATTGCTCTGCATCTGATGTACGTTTTGCCTTATGTTTACTTAACACTAAAAGGCCCCTACTTGGCCTACCAAGAAGAATACTTGCTGCAAGCCAATCGACTCAACCATCGCCCTTGGCGCAATTATCTTGTGGTTAAAATCGCCATGCTAAAACCCGCTATCTTCACCGCCTTTGCCATTGGTTTTTCCGTCAGCATCGCCCAATATTTGCCTACGCTCATTGCGGGTGAAGGCCGTTACAGCACTTTAACTACCGAAGCCGTTGCCCAAGCTGCATCGGGCGACAGAAAACAAGTGGGCAGCATGGCGATGTTGCAAGCCTTCTTTCCCATCATGGTATTTTGGCTCGCACAATTCATTCCACCGCGCTGGACTAGGTGGCGATTGGTATTAAAAAATTTGTTTAGCAGAAGGAATACATCGTGCTCAGTGTAAATGCGTTTTCTTTGTCTTTGGGCGATAAGACACTTATTAAAGATTTGAGCTTCGAAATCGCCGATGGTCAGGTTTTGTCCATCATGGGGCCAAGCGGCATTGGCAAATCCAGCCTACTGCATTTTTTAAGCGGATCTTTATCAGCGAATTTAACTACCACTGGCGAAGCCTTTTTAAACGACGAAGCTTTGCACACAAAAGCCACTCAAGATCGAAAAGTCGGCTTGTTACAACAAATGCCCTTGCTGTTCCCGCACATGAGCATCACTGAAAACCTCATGTTCGCTATTCCTGCTGACATCCATAAGCAAGAACGTATCAACATGGCGCAAAACGCCTTGGAAAAACTCGGCATTCCCGACAAAGCCAATGCCCTACCGAAAGAACTGTCTGGCGGTCAACAGGCTCGTGTTGCCTTGCTGCGAACCCTGCTTTCCAAACCGGATTATTTACTATTGGACGAACCCTTCAGCAAACTTGATCCAGCACTAAGGCGTGACGTACGAGCCTTTGTGCTAAACGAAATACGCCAAGCGAACATACCCGCGTTGCTTGTCACACACGATCCTGAGGATGCAAAAGCCATGGAAGGAGAATGTTTGGAGTTGGGGGTTATGGAATGACCTTCTATTTAGCCTAAACACTTTCCTAACACTTAAAAAGAATACAAAACTGATTTTGACTATTTTTTTATAGCCAAAATATTTGACAATGATTTTATAGTTATCTATATTGACAAAATATTCATTGTCAAAAAGAACACGGAGGTTATATGTCAGGTCAGGTTGTATTCGGGAAGAAGTATTTCGAACGCCACAAAGATCAACAAAAAGTATGGCGATACTTGGATAGAGGCGCCCACATTATTCTGCTTGCCCCAAGGCGATCTGGCAAAACGTCAATGCTCAGGCATTTAGAACAAAACCCTAAAGAAGACTACATTTTTTTATACACCATGGTTCAATCCTGCACCACAGAACAGGCTTTCTACAAGCAAATATTTGATCAATTGTACGACACGGATTTTATAAAAAACCTAGAAAAAAACAGCCAAAAAAGCAAAGAGTGGCTTAGTTCTATATTAAGTAAGATTGATAACATAAGCATCGCTGGTTCAGGTATCAAGTTAACCGACAAAACTCGGCATATCACCCACCAAGACTTAGCAACAGTGATTCGTAAACTTCAATTGGATAAAAAGCTGGTCATTGTTTTTGATGAATATCCCGATGTAATCGAAGCGATTCATGAAGATGGCGGGTTAACCGCGGTCAAAAACTTCATGAAAAACACCCGCACCTTGTGCCAAGACACATCATTGAACGAAATGGTGCAGTTTATCTTTACTGGCTCCATTGGCTTAGATTCATTAGCCAATCGACTCGGCGTGTCAAATCTCATTAACGATCAAGAAAAATTAAGTCTCTCTACTTTAAGCCAATCTAATGGATTGGCGTTTATTGATTTTCTAAATGACAAAAATGACAGCGAATTAAACATTACGCCAGACGTTGCTCTATACATGCTGGAAAAAGTGCAATGGTTGATGCCTTACTATATTGAAATTCTATGGGAGAGACTTGAAGACCACTGCTTAGAAATTGAAAACCTTAACCCAACATGCAGCGACGTTGACACCGCTTATACCGCCTTATTTGACCAAGCTTATCGCTCCAATTTTAATCATTGGGTTGAACGACTGAATCGCCTTGAAAAGTCAGAAAAAGCATTAGCAAAAGAGTTTTTACATCTATTGGCTCAGTCTGAACAAGTTTCATTTAACGATTATTTTAATATTAGCCAACAAGAAAAATATCAAGATACCAACCATGGATATGTCATCAATTGCTTAGAGCATGATGGCTACATTTTTGAATCAGAACCAAATACTTACCGTTTTACCTCGCCCCTATTAAAAGACTGGTGGAATCGATATGCCAACCGCGCCTTATAAAAACGAAATACCAAAAAAGTACAATCCGCAAAATACGTCCACAGCCGTATTAAAGAAAACCTTTGCCATCAGGTTGAAGGAATTCAAACGCTTATGGAAAGAAATTTCGCAGTCAAAAATGGAGTCGCCCGAACAACATTACATTATTCAAGGTGTAAGAGGTGCGGGGAAAACCACCTTACTCACTCGATTATGTATCGAAGTTGAAGAAAGCGATGCATTATCAGCTTGGTTAATTCCGATTCAACTAAAAGAAGAAGAGTATGGCATTAGCTCTTTGTTTAGCTTTTGGCTGCGTATCGCGGAAGATTTAGAAGAGCATCCTTTATACGGGGCAAACTTTAAAGGTCTAGCAGAAACAATAGAAGACATTGAACCAGAGGATGGCGAAGACGCAAAAGAGGCCTTTAAACTACTAAACAATGCCCTGAACAAGCATCAGCAAAAAATCATTATATTTATCGACAATATCGCCGAACTATTTGATCACTTCTCTAAAGTCGATTTAGCAATACTCAGAGAAGTATTAAGTCAAAATGCTAACCTGAGAATTATTGGCGGCTCTGCGGTTTCTCTTGAGAATTTCTATGATCACAAACATCCTTTTTACCAGTTTTTCAACGTCATCACTTTAGGTAATCTAACGAAAGATGAAACCTTAGACTTGTTATTAGCACTGGCAGAAGCCGCTGGAGAAGAGGCCGTTAAACAAATAAAACTCGCCATCAAACAACAACCTGAGAAAATTGAATCTATTCGCCGACTCACGGGCGGCGTACCAAGAACCATGGCGTTATTATTCGACATTTTAGCCGAAGGCCCCCACGGCACTACTTTTGGTTACTTAGATGACACCCTCGACATGGCCTCTCCCATTTACAAACATCGAATGGACGACCTAAGTAAACAACAAAAACCCATCGTTCACGCCATTGCCAAACACTGGGATGCCATCTCCGTAAAAGAGATCGCCCAAAAAACTCGTATAGACAGCAAAACCATATCGGCTCAATTATCCCAACTGCAAAAGCAATGGATCGTTGAAAAAATTCCCACCGACAATAAAAACCACCTGTACCGCATCCAAGAGCGATTTTTCAATATTTGGTATCTCATGCGCTATGGCCGTCGCCGAGATAAAAACAAACTGCTTTGGCTTACCCGATTTATTGAAATGTGGTGCACCCAAGAAGACTTGACTCATCGAGTAGCTCAATTTTCTGTCGGATTAAGCCAAGATGCTTATTTACCCGGCACCCTAGCTTACACATCGGCATTACTGGCTTGTAAGAACATATCTATTAATGAAAAAGAACTGATATATCAGCAAGCTCACAATTTTTTTCAACAGCAAGACGATACCAGTTTTTTAAACTCACTGCCTGAAATAGAGCTTGATGAGTATATTGAACAAGCATTCACTTATGCAGAAAAAGAAGAATTCACACATGCAATCATCTATTTCGAAAAAGCTGCCTCTAAAGGAGTCTTTGTGGCCTATATTGCCATAGGTGTAACATACCAATATAAACTTCGTGACCTCCAATTAGCGGAAGAGAGCTTTCTGAATGCAGCTAATAATGAAGTTATTGAGGCTTATAAATATCTGGGGGAATTATATGAAAATGAGCTAGAAGACTTTCTGAAAGCAGAACAAAGCTACCTTAGGGCTATTGAGCATGGCGATAACAAAGCTTACTTTCAGCTTGGTGGTTTATATATAGATAAATTAGAAGACCTTTCTAAAGCAGAAGAAGTTTTGCTTAAAGCCATCGAATACGGTGATAACAGAGCTTACGTCTCTATCGCTGGACTGTATTTTTTACAAGCATTAAATGATAAAAAAGAACAAGCTTTTAACTATGCCAAACAAGGTGTTAGCTATAGTGAAGATTACATTAATTTATATTTTTTAGCGTCTATTTCGTTATGGAACAATGAACTTGATACTGCAATAAAAGTAACGGAAAAAATATTTAATAACGATACATGGTCGAAAACGTTTAAAGAAAGTGCCAATGGTATGGCTGCTTTATTCGCATTATTTTTAGCTAAAAAACAAACTCACTTTGTTGCTAAATGGTTAAAAAAACTTGAGTTAACCGAGCAACTCAAGCCTATTTATTATGCAGTCATGTTTCTAATGAAGGATGAGTATCCAAATGAATATTTACGAATGGGGTCAGAGCTAGAGGAAACGGTCAAAGAAATATTAGCGAGGGTTGATGAGTTGGCAATAAAGTATCAATAATCTATCAAATCCCATCCCTAAAAAAGCCAGTCTTGTCTAATGGCTGGCTTTTTGCTTTTTAAGCCAAAAAAAAATGATCTAACCCAACAAACACCTTTTACGGTATTGGCTGGGCGTTTGAGCAAACAAACCTTTAAAGGCATGGATGTAGGCGGAATCAGATTGATAGCCTAAATCTAAGGCGATGTTTTGAATGGACAGGCTTTTTTCGAGTAACTGTAGCGATAAAACCAGTCTGATGTTTTGTCGCCACATTGCGAATGATTGATTAAATTCTTTCGCACAAAGCCTCGTCAGCGTTCGCGGTGATGCGCCGACTTTTATTGCCCACTCTGCAAGAGTGAATGGCAAATCTGGCTGCTGGTTCAATTCCATAAAGATCGTCATCAACCTTCTGTCACTTGGGATCAGCAAGGGAATTTCGTAACTCTCCGCTATGGCGATTTGATCTTGCAATACGTTAAGCAAATTAGTTGTGATTTGCTCCATGTGATTGTCCAAACCTTGCTCAACCAACAATACAATCAGCTCTTTTAAGAATGGCGTGACTAAACAGGATTTTGCTTCGTCCCCATAATTAACTCTGCTCTTTGGGTTTAAATACACCGCTAAAAACTGTGTTTTCGATACGGATACTGACTTATGAATAGCATTGGCTGGTATGAAGAGCATTCCGTTATGTGGAACGATAATGCTTTTGTTCTCAATAGTGGATTGCAGTAGTCCTGAAATAGGAAACAATACCTGATGCCATGGGTGCGCGTGTAAATCCTCGACTTCATTCGCTGGCATATTAATTATTTTGGAAGTGACTTGATGATCAGAGAAATGTTGAATGAGTTCGTTTGCATTCATGATTGGCTACTTATCTATGTTTTATGTCATATAGAATAAATTAAGCCATTAGGATTTGGAATAGCATATGCCTTCACCCAGTAAATTATCAGCAGGTAAGGTTTATGAGTATTGAATTATGGTTAGTGTACTTTGGAACAGTGTTGGCGTTCATGTTTCCACCGGGGGCAAGTCATATTCTTATGCTGTCTAACAGCATTGGGAGCGGTTTTAAAAAATCAATCGCGACCGCTTGTGGCGATCTTTCCGCTAACTTTTTGCAAATGACAGCGGCTTCTCTTGGCTTAGCCGCAAGCCTTCAGTCTTCGCAGCAGATTTTTGTAGTAATTAAGTGGGCAGGCGTTGCCTATCTTGTTTACTCGGGACTAAAATTGATTTTTTCGAATAAATCTAGCTTTCAGGCGTCTCCGTCTCGCTCCATTAGGTCTTTGTATTGGCAAGGATTTATCACGTCGGCGTCCAACCCTAAAGCCGTTATTTTCTTTGCGGCGCTGTTCCCTCAGTTTATCTTTGCATCAGAGCCTTTGCTGCCACAGTTTATCGCCTTGAGCGTCACGTATCTTTTTATAGATGGTTTATTCCTATGTTTTTATGGCAAGTCAGCAGCTATTTTTGCAAAGAAGTTCCAGTCTAACATTGGGCGCCATTTCAACAAAATATCAGGCTCCCTTATGATTTCGGCCGCCATTATTCTTGGGGTTAAAAATGTTGATTAATAGTAAAGAAGCGATTTTCGGAGATAATATGCATCTAGTATCCATTAACGTGTCCAAGCCAAAAGACGTTGAATATAACGGCGAGGTTATACAAACAGGCATTTTAAAAAAGCCTATACAAGGCAAATTAGTCGTAAAAAAGGAAAACATAGAAGGCGATGAGCAAGCGGACCTAGTGAATCATGGAGGTATTCACAAAGCCGTGTATGCCTTTGCCCATGATCGCTATGATTATTGGCGTGGAGCATTTAACGACAACAGCCTAACCTCAGGTGCTTTTGGTGAGAACCTTACAATATCGTCTTTAGACGAGTCCGATATAAACATTGGCGATAGGTTTAGTATTGGGGAATGCATTTTAGAAGTCAGCCAACCTAGAGTGCCCTGCTATAAACTCGGCATTGCTTTAAACAACAGCAAAGCACCTAAACTGTTTACTAAAAGCTATTGCACTGGTGTTTATTTCAGAGTCATAAAAGAAGGTGTAATTCAAACGGGTGATGAGGTCAAAAAAATCAGTAAACACCCTAATTCAGTGAGCGTTAAAACCTTGTTTAGAGCCCTTTTTGATAAGGATTATCACGACACATATGCTATATTTTCCAAAGCACTTATGATTGATGAATTAGCACCAGAATGGAGAAATATCCTATCTGAGCGTATGCAAAAACACAGATAGACTGTTAGCTAGTACTAAAATCAACAGGATGATTAACAATGAGTAAAGTGATAAAAACGGAACTTCCTCTAAACAGTCTTCTTACTGATCGTATTAATAAATCGGATTTCATAGACTGCTACTCTGTTCAGTCCAATCTATCTACACGCCAAGCAGCGGAAATCATTACTAACTTCCCCGGATGGGCACGCTTCTTGGTAAAAATACGCAATGCTGTTGTTTCTAAATTTGGATTATCAAGCGATGGACCGGAAGCCTCCGATAAGGTTGGTTTTTTCCCAGTTGAATCAGAGAATGATCATGAACTAATCGCTGGGTTTAACGATAAGCATTTGAACTTTAGGGTTTCCGTAATTTCTCAAGATGGTCGAGTATTTTTATCGACTTGGGTTCATCCCCATAATATTGGTGGAAAAATTTACCTTAAAACCATTCTTCCCTTTCATGTTTTAATTGTTCGGAATGCGTTGGCTCGCGTTCAGAGGTTAAATTTTTCTAACAGCGTCTAAGCTGTGATAAGAGCTGCTAACAGCATAAAAAGAGCATGTGACTTTATTGATCCCAGCTTATCAGTCCGCATAAAAAATTTGCCAAATAGTCAGTATTTCCGAAGTTGCTGCAATATTCGTCAAAACACCTTTATTTTGCACAATACCACCAGTAAAATTCTCATTCCTGTCAGAAAACATCTCTTTCTACCCTCATGTCTGAATTTTCATGAATAAAAACAAAAATCGTAGTGGCGTTGGATAGGTCCTCTTTAAACAAAAGTAGCCCTTAATAAGTAGTTGTCTAATAATCATGAATACAAAAATACACACTCAGCCCAATAGTGCTGATGATGGAAACGCTCCTCATCGCCGCTTAAATCGAAGTGATGCCAAAACCTTAAGTTTGTCCGCTCTTGGTGGCGCGTTAGAATTTTACGATTTTGTCATCTTCGTTTACTTTGCCAACGTGGTTGGTAGCTTATTCTTCCCTGCCGATATGCCTGAATGGCTTCGCCAAGTACAAACCTACGGCATTTTTGCGGCGGGTTACTTAGCCCGTCCTCTCGGCGGCGTTATCATGGCTCATTTCGGCGATAAACTTGGTCGTAAACGCATGTTTATGATGAGTATTTTCCTGATGGCTGTACCGACGTTAGCGATTGGTTTAATGCCAACCTACGAGACGATTGGTATTGCCGCTCCTCTATTGCTTTTGCTGTTTCGTATTCTACAGGGTGCGGCTATTGGTGGTGAGGCTCCAGGAGCTTGGGTATTTGTAACAGAGCACGTTTCTAAGCGTCATGTGGGGTTCGCTTGTGGTGTGCTGTCTGCTGGCCTTGTTGCGGGTATTTTAATTGGTTCCTTGGTGACAACCTTCTTACACGCTGTCTATTCAGCGGAAGAGATCCACAGTTTTGCATGGCGTTACCCTTTCATTCTAGGTGGTTTGTCTGGCTTTGTGACTATGTATTTACGTCGTTGGTTGCACGAGACGCCAGTTTTTAAGGCAATGGAACAGCGTAAAGAGTTAGCCGAAGACCTGCCTCTTAAGACAGTACTAAAAGGGCATATTCCTTCGGTTGTGGTTTCCATGGCCGTTACTTGGGTCTTAACGGCAGCTATCGTGGTAACTATATTGATGACGCCAGCTTTGCTGCAAAAACTTATTCAGCTAGATCCTCAAACATCATTAGAAGCCAATAGCGTGGCGATTATTTTCGTTTTAATTGGCGCGCTGGTATGTGGCGCTTTAGCAGATCGTTTTGGAAATGGCCCAATACTGGCAATTTTTAGCGTTGGTCTTGGTGCAAGTTATTGGGTGTTTTATAGCACTATGCTGCAAGATACATCCTTGCTCTTTCCATTATACGCTTTGGTTGGTTTCTTTGTCGGCTTAGTGGGTGTTGTCCCTGCGATTGCAGTGAAAAGCTTCCCTCCTGCGATTCGTTTCACGGGTCTGTCGTTTTCTTATAATTTGGCTTATGCCATTTTTGGTGGTACAACGCCACTGGTGGTGAGTACGTTAATAAATGAAGATCCATTAGCTCCTGCGTATTACGTCACGCTTGTTTGTTGCGTAGGTGTTTTGGCAAGCCTTGCTGTTATGCGTTTTCGAGTACGCTTGGATGTGGCTGCCAACCCAGCCTAATCCTTTATAGGATTAATCAATAATAGCCAAGACCGTCGATACGGCCTTGGCTTTTTTGTGCTTAAAAAGTAGCTTATCCCAAATAATTTGCTCCAAGCATGATGAAATAATAACCTCTAGTGCATTCATTTAGCCTTAAACTCTAGTAAGGATACGACTATGCTTGAGCTCAAAAATGAGAAACACATTGCGGAGCAATTTCTTCAAGAAATGCTGAAAGCCGATGACACGGGCAACTATGAGTTGTTTATTAAACATTACGAAGAGGAGGATCTTGTCGATTTCTCTCCAGAGCGTTTTGAGTATGACATCAAACACATGCAAGCCAAAAATGGTCGAAACGTGGGTTACGAGTATTTTGGGGCTTTACAAGGCTATCGGGATGGCAATCATGACGGTTGCTTTCGCTTTGTGTGAAAAGGTATTTACGAGAAACGCGAAGCTCTGATCGTCATTGGTATCCATCACAAAAATGATACCTGGTATGTAAATGAATCAACGGTTCGATAGAGCCAAATAAAGCAGCACTAAAATGAATAGAGTCATTCGATTAATTAAAAAAGACAATGTTCGTGTAAAAGCGCTTGAATGACTATACAGGAGCGTTTTATTCAAATAGTTGCCCTAGATAACAAAGATTATCTAGGGCAACTAAGTTTATTATTTGCACAGGAACATCCAAAAAAGCTATATGAAACCATTTTCTATGATTTCACTTTCCCATTGTTTGAGAATGTCTCTTGGTCGTGTTACGCCATAAATCGCCTTCTCACTTTTTGTACGATAAGCCCATAACTGATTGCCAAAATCATAGTGCCACCACTCGCTAGGTAGGTTAGTAAAACCTACTTCGATCATTGCGTTATAAAGAATCCGACGATTCTCCTGTGGTACTTTATTGTTCCAACCGGGTGCTTCAAGTGCATCCGTCCATGAATACTGGCTGGCTTCGTCGAAGTGAGTCCCCATATCCAAAAAACGCCCCATATCGTCACACAAGGTCACGTCGACCGATCCTCCTGTGAGATGTGGGCTGGGAGCTTTAACATCAGTGCTAGGCGGCGAGACTAGGCTTTTTGCCTTTTCATGCAAATATTGTTCAGAATGAGTAGGGAACGACTTTTTCAAGATGTTAATTAAAGTATCAAACAAATATTGTTGTACCGAAAAAGGACGCCAACCATCTAGCACAACTAGCCTTACACCAGACGGCATAAGCTTGGTTACTTGGTGTAATTTATCAAACACACTTTCCCGCACAAAACACTCTGGAATAGCATTGGCAATACCCATTTTTGCGTAGAAAGGATACGTCACCAACCGGTTCGATGTACTCAGGGGAATTAATACTTCCCCGTTATCCTCAATGGTAATTTGCCTATAATTATCCCAAGAAAAATCATTTGACGGAGGAATCTGATTTTGTGGTCTGTAACTGCTCATATCAATTAAAAACACTCGGCAATAATAAGGTTAAACTCGGAAAGCAAATCACAAAGATCTGAGCCAAAATAGCCACCATCACAAACGGCCAAATACTTTTAAACATCTCAGTGATTTCGATCTTACTCACCGCAGCGGCAACAAAGACACACGCCCCCATTGGCGGAGTAATCAATGCGATGGTGATATTAATAGTAATCACCACACCTAAATGCACAGGATCCACTCCAGAGGCAATAGCGACCGGAAAGAATACGGGCGTCAGCAACATTAGCGCAGAGACTTCTTCCATTAACATACCAATGAAAAAAGTTATCAAACTGAGGATCAAAAGCACGATGGTTGGGTTGTTTTTAAAGGGCTCTAAGTAGACAACAAGCTGCGACGGTAATTGCGCATAAGCCAATAACCAACTAACCACAGACGACGCAGCAATAATGACAAAGATGGTGCCAGTCAAAATAGCAGTGTCAACCAGAGCTTCACGAAGCTTGGTAAAGGATAAGCTACGATTCAACAAACCCAGCAACAAAGCGTAAGCAACAATTAAAGCACCCGACTCTGTAGGCGTAACAAAACCAAAAACAATACTAGAGACAATGATAAAAGGCGCAATCAAGGCTGGGGCCGAATACCAAAAAGCCTGTAAAATGCCTTTAAAGCTGGACCTTTCTGTTTGACTTTGTAAACCCGCTTTTCTGGCATACAGATAATTCATAACGATAAATGCACCGCCAAGCAATAGACCTGGAATGACGCCTGCAAGAAACAAATCCCCCACTGATGTATTGGTCAAAGACGCATAAAGAATCATGAAAATACTGGGTGGAATAATCGGCCCAATCAAAGAACTGGCTGCGGTTAAACCTGCTGCATAGCTAGTTGAATAGCCTTCTTTTTTCATCGCGGGAACCAGCAACGACCCAAGAGCAGAGGTATCTGCCACGGCTGAACCATTCACACCGGCAAAAAACACGCTAGAGACCACATTAACGTAACCCAAGCCACCACGTAGATGTCCGACCAATGAGTTCGCTAAACGAATCAACTGTGACGTCAATCCTGAGGAATTCATCAAGTTACCGGCAAAGATAAAGAGCGGAATGGCCATTAAAGCAAAGGAATTAATACCGCCAAAAAACTGTTGTGGAACCATGCGATAAGCTAACGAAAAATCGACAAAATAAAAGCCGATTAATGATGCCAATAAAAGACAAATGAATAATGGCACGCCTAATAATATGTTCACTAAAAAGGTAACAACAATAGCAATCAACATGCTTCATTCCTCTCTTGATTCTGCGGGAATGGCCCTTGTATAAATACCATCAGAAATAAGGCACCAAAGCCAATAGGCACAGATAACAAAGGAATCGATTTACTCACGCCAAGACTCATACTGGCAAACTTGCCCATGGATATTGAGTAACGTGCACTTACGTAAGTAAAAAATAGCGAGACGCACAACACGACCAACCATTGATACATACGAATCAAATGACGAGCAGTACGACCGACATTTTGTTCGACAAAAGAGACTCTCATGTGCCGGGAGTCTACATAAGCGCAAGACATCGCCAACATGACACTGGCAATGATTCCATACCGAGAAAGTTCATCCGACCAAATAGGCGAATGATTTAAAATATAGCGAGTAAATACGCTATACAAAATAAGCAATACATTCATAGCGAGAATGGATGCAGATATAAGCAACAACAAGCGATACGCTGATGCACGTATAGAATTCAGGGTCATAATTGCCTCGTAACGGCGCCCGAAGGCGCCGAACTAAATGGGATTTACTTTTTAAAACCTACATCTTTTAATGCTAAATCGACCCATTTTTGATCAATACCTTCCTCTTCTAACCACTTAAAGTAAGAAGGCTGACCTACGGTACGAAACTCTTCTAACTCTGCAGCCGTAGGGCGATATACTTCCATCCCCTTCTCTTCCAAGAAAGCAATACGAGACTCAACCTGACTTTGCACCGCTTTTCTATTGATGTCATTAGCCTCTTTCACAGCCTCTAATAAAGCAGCTTTGTCTTTAGCTGATAAGCTTTTTAGCAATTCATCATTACCTACTAAGAACTGGTCTGAATATTGGATATTTGCCAAAGTTGCGTATTTTTGCACCTCAAATAAACTGCCTAAAATAATGTACATAGGCGGATTCATCTGACCATCAGCGACACCTGTTTTTAGTGCAAGATAAACTTCTGTCCAAGGGATTGGCGTACCAGACGCACCAAATGCGTTGTAAAGAGCAACCTGACTTTTATCCATGGCACGATAACGAAGACCTTCAAAATCTTTCGGAGATTTAATTGGGTGCTTGTTATTGGTAAAGGCAAGAAAACCGCCCTCTTCCACTACGGCCATTAGGTGTCCACCAGTGCGCTTATAAAACTCGCTCTGCACTGCTTTCCAGTAACTACCTTCATCAAAAAACTGACGGGCTTGATCAAAATCACTGAATAGAAAAGGTATTGCACTGACAAAAATTTCAGGAAATAAAGGAGAAACACCACCAAAAGAAGCAACATTTAGACTTGGCGTATTTAATACCTGCTCCATGCGCTCTTCCTCTTCACCCAACATGCTATTTGGATAAAGCTTTAAGGTCAGCTCACCATTGGTTTTCTGATCGACTAATTTTTGCAGATTTGTCGCAAATAAATGTACGGCATTCTTATCTACATCAGCCGCACCGTTATAACTTAGGTTGATTGTTTGAGCTTGGACGGCAAACGACATGGATGAAATCGCCGCTCCTAATGCCATTGCTTTAAACAAACGAGTTTTACCTAATATTTGATTGATAACTGTCATTTTTGAGTTCCTTTATGATTTAAAGTCATGTGTTTTTTCTATCATTTTATTATCCACACAACCAACTTAAACTTGAGTTGTTGACATCACAAGCACCAAAGCGTTGCAATTAAGTCAACACATAAAATAAAACAATACCTATCGCTCTATTTATGGGCTAAGAATTCCATTGTTTCGCTAAGATGATTCAATAAAGCCTGAGCAGCCAAAGTTAGCTCTCTACTCTCTATGCTTAAAACTTGAACTTTCGCTTGAGAAAAGATATTACTTTCCATAGGAATAACAATGATTTTCCCTTGTTCAATTTCTTCCCGTACTGTTAGTAATGGCATAAAAGTAATGCCAAGACCTGACATCACAAAATTCTTCAAAGCTGCCACGGAGTTGGTTCGCAAACGCGGCGTTAGCTTTAGATGATTCAATTCTTCTGCAAGCGTAACTAAACGCCCCATACCAGTCGACTTATCAAGAAGAGCAAATGGATACTCAGCAACAGAATGGAAAGTAACAGGGTTTTCTTGCTTGGTTAGAGCATGTCCCGGCGGCACAATCAGCTCAAGAGGATGACTGGTTTCCAAATGACAATATAATTTAGGGTTATTCACCGACGCATAGGTTAACGCAAAATCAATATGCTCCTCCTGAAGTAACTGTACTGCATCTTGTGCTCCAGCCATTTCTACCGAAAGTTGAATCCCTTTATGCTTTTCCAAAAATGACTGCAATGAAGATGAAATAAGATCACCTAAAATCCCCTCTCCTACCGCAATTCGTACTTCACCCGTTCTCAAATTTAGTAAGTCATCGATTCTAGATAACGTGGCTTGCTCGCTGGCAAACATTTTTCGATAGTACTGAAGCAGCTCCTCGCCTGCAGGCGTTATAGGATTGCGGTTATTTGTTCGATCCCAGACGGGCAAAAGCAAACTTTCTTCTAACTGTGACAACAAACGACTTACGGCAGAAGGATCAACATTTAGCCTAGCAGCAGCCTTTCGCAAAGTTTTATACCGAGCAATAGCATTAAGGTATTCCAACGCACGAGGCGGGAGTTTATGCATAAGTCACCTAAGAAAGATAAAAAGACGGATCTACCTTAGCTTAAATTCAATTTAAAATGGGAGCAAAATAATTTAATTCCCAAATTAGGAAACGAATAAAGCGTGCATTTTTTAGATTAAAAACAATATTCATATTTATTCAACGTCAACACTTCTTCATTTTAAAATGCTATCCCCACCTACTCTTCCCTCTCTTATTTTCTCTATTACCTTAGTCTTTTATTTTATAAATCAGCCCAACAATAGATAAATAAAACTACAACACTAATCGTTAGATATGTAACTTATATCAATCAAAACGCTTACATAACTAATCATTAGACATGACAGTTATTTATAAGCGCCAATTTTGAGCTGAACGCTTATTTTTAGGGCGCTACCGCGCATTTTTGGAGCACACTAAAACGCCTATTTTATTGATTGAAATGTGAATTTTCAGCTTTTTATGATTTTTTTACATATTTCTCTATGTGTTTGTTTTGAGCGTTTTTTTTGATGTTTTTATGTTTTATTTTCTGTCTTTTATACTTTTTATTGGTGTTCTTTTTATTTTTCGCTCTTGCAACACCATAAATATTTAATTACTACTGTATGAAGTTTTTCAAATTACACAGAGTTTTAAGGGAGGCGTTATGCAGAATTTATGGCAAGAGAATATTATCTTCGCAGAAAACTTGCGTAAGCAGTTACACGCTCATCCCGAGCTTAGTTGGCAAGAAAAAAACACTGCATCATTGGTTCGCAGCCAGCTCGATGCCTTGGATATTCCATGGCGCACTTGTGCCGATACAGGAACCATCGCATGGTTGAACAAAAACGCTAAAGGTAAAGCGATTGCTTTGCGTGGAGATATGGATGCCTTGCCAATTGACGAGCAAACAGGCAAGGAATGGCAATCGGTGAACCAAGGCTGCATGCACGCTTGTGGTCATGATGGACATACGGCCACTCTGCTAGCAACAGCACGTTGGTTAAAACAATTTGAAAAAGAGTTACCTCAGCCCGTGGTACTCATCTTTCAGCCAGCCGAAGAAGGTTTTCACGGTGCGCGTGAAATGATCAAAGATAGCGCATTGGAAAATGTCGGAGAAATTTACGGCTGGCACAACTGGCCCGCTCTGCCTTATGGCACGATTGCTTGTCCTGACGATATTGTCATGTGCGGCAATGGAACTTTCAGCATGGAATTCAAAGGCCGTGGCGGGCACGCCAGCCAACCAGAACTCTGCGCCGATCCTTTGTTAGCAGCCAGCGCGGTGAATGTGGCGTTACAGCAAATCGTCAGTCGACGTATTGCACCACAAGCCACAGCAGTGATCAGCGTAACGCAAATACATGGCGGAACCGCGCCTACGGTGATTCCAGAAACGGCGACATTAAGCGGCAGCATTCGTGTGCCTGACGAAGCAACTCGCCAACTAATTAATCAACATATTACCGAAGTCGCCACGCAAACTGCAGCGGCTTATGGCGTGGAATGCGTTGTACAACACGACATGCGCTATCAGGCAACCATTAATCATAAAGCCCAAGCCACAAACGCTCGCGAGGTGTGGCAATCGCTTTATGGCGAACAAACACTTAATCACGGACAAGCCTTACCAATCATGGCGTCGGAAGATTTTAGCTACTATTTGCAAGCGATTCCCGGTGCGTTTGCCTTGATAGGCAGTGACGATGGCGCAGGTCACAACGTGGCTTGTCACAGTCCACATTACGATTTCAATGATCGATTGATTGCCGATGTCTGTCGTTGGTTTTGCCAGCTTGCAGGCCTTGCCAATCAATCACTACCAAAACGATAAAACCAAAAGCACAACCACAAAACAGCAAGTGAACAGAAGTTTCATAAGGAGACGACATGACTATTTTCGAACAACGAGAATCCAACATTCGAGCTTACGCTCGCACGTACCCAACGGTTTTTGTTACGGCAAAAAACTCACGTCAGATTGATGAAGATGGTAAGGAATACATTGATTTCTTCGCTGGCGCTGGGGTGCTTAACTTTGGTCACAATAACCCACACATGAAAGAAGCAATGATCGATTACATGCAAAAAGATGGTGTGCTTCACAGCTTGGATATGCAAACCCAAGCCAAAGCCAAGTTTATGCAGAAGTTTACCGATGTCATTCTTACCCCTAGAAACATGCCTCATCGCATGCAATTCATGGGACCGACAGGCACCAACGCGGTAGAAGCGGCCATGAAGCTGGCGCGTAACGCCACAGGACGACACAACATTGTCGCCTTTAGCCAAGGCTTTCACGGCATGACGTTGGGCGCATTGGCAGCAACCGCCAACGAGTATTTCCGTCAAGCTTCCGGTGTGCCTTTGCTGCATGTCAGCCATGAATTATTCGACCAAGAGCACGACCAAGAGGCTTCACTTGCAGCATTAGATGCATTAGCAAGCCAATACCGAGATCCATCCAGTGGCATAAAACCACCAGCCGCATTCATGGTGGAAACCATCCAAGCAGAAGGTGGCGTGAATGTCGCTAGTAAAGAATGGATGCAAAAACTGGAAAAACTCGCTAAAGAGTTTGGTTCTGTACTAATCGTCGATGACATACAAGTGGGCTGCGGGCGCACTGGCTCGTATTTCAGCTTTGATGACATGGGCATCAATCCAGACATCATTACTTTAGCCAAAGGCATTGGTGGCGCGGGTACGCCAATGGCAATGAATTTGGTACACCCTGATTTAGACAAACATTGGTCACCAGGCGAACACACCGGCACCTTCCGTGGACAGAATTTATCCTTCGTCGCCGGTGAAGTGGCCTTAAGCTACTTTGACGATGACAAGCTGATGAACGAAGTTAAAGAAAAAGTCAAAACGGTACGCAATGCGTTAGAGCCACTGGTTAGCGAAAACAGCGCAAAAGAATTGCGTGGTAAAGGTCTAATCCTTGGTTTAGACATGGGCAGTGGCGAAGTGGCAGCGAAAGTCGTACAACGTTGTTTCCATAACGGCCTGATGCTGGGCGCTTGCGGCAGTGGTGGTCGAGTGTTGAAGATCATTCCACCATTAACCATTCCTGACGCAGATCTAATCGTAGGTTTGGATATTTTAAAAGATGCCGTACGTTTTGTAATGGAGGAAGCCGCATGATTGAACGCGATGATATGACATTTACTTTCGCTGAGTATCAGCGTCGCTTGGGTGAATTGCGCGCTCGCATTGCCGAGCGCCGCTTAGATGCGATTGTAATCACAGACCCAGAAAACATTACTTATTTAACCGATTACCAAACCACGGGTTATTCTTTCTTTCAAGCACTGGTGATCCCGCTCGAAAAAGAGCCTTTTATGATCACCCGAGCGTTGGAAGAATCTAATATATTTGCTCGCACATGGGTTGAACTAACTCGACCTTACCCTGATACAGGCGATGCGATTCAAATGCTCGTTGATGCGCTGCGGGAATTTGGTTTAGCTGACAAGCGTATTGGTTACGAACGCAATAGCTACTTCTTCCCAGCTTATCAGCAGGATTGTATTCACACGACATTGAAAAATGCCAAATTGATGGATTGCTTCGGCATCGTCGAAGAAGGCCGTATCTGCAAATCTCAAGAAGAAATCATGATAATGCGCCGTGCTGCATTGGCGACAGAAGCTGGCATGAAAGCAGGCATCGAGATTTGTCGTCCCGGTATTACAGAAAATGAAATTGGTGCAGAAATCGCCGCGGCTATGTTCCGAGCTGGTGGTGAAACGCCTGCCGTCATGCCTTACGTCACCTCTGGCCCACGAACCATGATTGGTCACGCCACTTTTGAAGGCCGCACGGTGCAGCCAAACGAGCATGTCTTTTTAGAAGTGGGCGGTTGTTATCGTCGTTATCACACAGCCATGATGCGCACAGTGATTCTTGGCGAATTATCGGATGCCATGTATCAATCTCAAGAAATCATGAAGCGCGCGCTCAATGAAATTCATCGAGTGGTACAGCCTGGAATGACAGTGTCGGACGTCGATAACATGGTGCGCAATATCATTATGGACAACCAAGTGGGCGCTAGTTTGATTACGCGCTCTGGCTACTCTATCGGCATCGCCTTCCCACCAAGCTGGGACGAAGGCTATATCATCAGCTTGAAACAAGGTAATTCTGCGGTGCTAAAACCAGGTATGACTTTCCATATGATTCCATGGATGTGGGGCATTGAAGGCGATAAAACCTGTGGTATTTCAGACACTATCGAGATCACCGAAGACGGTTGTCGCTCTTTCTTTAGCATGGATCGCGACTTCACAGTGAAATCCGGCGTAGCAGTGCCTCAGGAAAGAAGAGCAATCGAGCTGCCCAGCAGCGTATCTGTTAAAGAGCCCAGCACCTTGCCTGCTAAAGAGGAAGCGAAGAAAACCAAATCGAACACCAAGCAAGCCGAAAAAGCGGCCAGCTAATTGGAGGTGACCATGTTAACAGCAGCCAAATTAGAAACAGCAACGCTTGAAAGCATTAACCCGACGACTGGGCAAGCTTTACCTTCTTATGAAGCTTTAACGCTAGACGAAGCTCGCTCCGCCATCGATAAGGTGGCAGCAGCCTTTTCCGGATGGAAAGCCACAAGCTACCCAAAACGCGCAGCCATATTAAAAGCCGTTGCCGCTTCGATGCGAGAAAACAAACACAAACTGGCCGATTTAATGGCGCTGGAAATGGGCAAGCCGATTAAAGAAGGGGTTGCGGAAGTGGAAAAAAGCGCCTGGTGCGCAGAATATTACGCTGACAATGGCGAAGCGTTTCTGACACCTGAAACCTTAGAATCGGACGCAAGCCACAGTTATGTGCAATACCCTCCTCTTGGTACGGTTTTGGGTATCTTGCCTTGGAACGCGCCGGTTTGGTTGGCATTGCGCTTTCTAGCACCTGCCTTAATGGCGGGCAATACTTGCCTGCTAAAAGCCGATCCTAATGTGCCAGCCACGGCAAACAAATTGGTCGAATGTTTTTATCAAGCTGGTGTACCAAAAAGTGTGGTTGCTAACTTAACGGTAACAAACGCGGTAGCGAGTAAAATGATCGATCACCCAAAAGTGAAAGCTGTATCTTTCACCGGTTCTAGCAAGGCGGGACAATTCATTGCCTCGCAAGCCGCAGCGGGATTAAAACCAGCCGTGTTAGAACTTGGCGGTTCTGATCCTTGTATTCTGATGGCCGATGCGGATTTGGAAAAAGCCCTCGATATTATTACCCTATCGCGCATGGTCAATGCGGGGCAATCATGCATCTCAGTGAAGCGTTTGTTTGTCGAAAAATCAATTTACAACGAAGTCTGTGAAGCACTGCGAGAACGCTTTAGCAAACTCAAATGTGGAGACCCAAGAGACGAAAGTAATAATCTAGGACCATTGGCGAGAGAAGATTTGCGAGATCAGCTGCATCGCCAAGTATCAGAAAGCATCGCAGCTGGTGCTCGATGTTTAACAGGCGGAGACTTACCCTCTCGTTCGGGGTTCTTCTATCCGCCGACGTTATTGGTTGATGTAAAGCCTGGCATGACAGTGTTTGAAGAAGAGACTTTTGGACCAGTGTTAAGCGTGACGCCAATTGATACGATTGATCAAGCGCTGGAGTTGGCAAACGACACCGAATACGGCTTAGGCGCCAGCATTTGGACCAGTAACCAAGTGGCCATAGACCGAGCCATTGAGACACTGGAATCAGGACAAATTGCCGTCAATGGCATCGTCAAAAGTGACCCAAGGTTGCCATCAGGCGGGATTGGTAAATCCGGTTATGGACGTGAGCTTGGCCCACAAGGCATCCGCGAATTTGTCAACGTACAACAGATTTGGATTGCTTAGCGCTATATTGCTATTATGTTAAAACTCATCAAAAGAGCCTCCCTTGAGGCTTTTTTTGTATGTGAACAACCCTTAAAAAAGTAACAAGAGTAATGAGCATGGAACCGCTGCCATATTTGAAAACCATCGAACTTAAAAGAGATTTAATCGACTCTTTTGAGGTTTACCCTTTCTCTATCCCTGCGGTAAAGGAACTGGATTTTATTGAGTTCGATAAAGCTGTGACTATTTTTGTTGGGGAAAACGGCAGTGGTAAATCCACCTTGCTCGAAGCCATTGCAGTCAGTCTTGGCTTCAACGCAGAAGGCGGCACCAAAAACTTCAACTTCGGTACGCGCAGTACTCATTCGGATCTACATAGCTACCTTCGCCTTTCGAAATCCTTTAAACGCTACCGAGACGGCTTTTTCCTTCGAGCAGAAAGCTTCTATAACGTTGCTACCAATATTGATGAATTAGATGAAGACCCCTCTCCAGGACCATTTATTAAAGATAGCTATGGCGGAAAGTCGCTGCATCATCAATCCCATGGTGAATCTTTTCTCGCTCTTATGTTGAAACGTTTCGGCGGAAATGGGCTTTATCTCCTTGACGAGCCAGAAGCCGCGCTCTCTCCAACAAGACAACTCGCTGTATTGAGTCGAATGCATCAACTGATAAATAATCAATCTCAATTTATCATAGCAACACATTCACCGATTCTTATGGCGTATCCAGGAGCGAAAATTTACCAAATCGATAAAACAGGCATTTATCCAGTAAAATACGAAGACACCGAACATTACGGAGTTACCAAAGCCTTCTTGAACAACCCTGAGCCAATGTTGAAAGAACTGTTTTCATAGGAAGGAGACAGCATGACTTTGCATGTAAATATATTTGACCATGTTATCGAAAAGTTGATTAAGTGAACTGCATTAAACCAAATAGCCCTTATTGCCTATGAACAATATGCAATAAGGGCTATGAAAAGGTCAGACAATCAAAGAATGTCTTTTTGGAATGTTACAGTGTTGCGGTAAATACTTTAGAGAAGCTGGTTTTTTCTTGGATATCGATATTTAGGCGCAATCTACGAGAAATATCACTGGCTGAGAAAATACCGCGGATTTTGTGATTTTCACGATCAAGAACAAGACAGTGACGTTCGCCGTTATTTTTAAGCGCGGTGATCACATCCGAAATGGTGGCTTTAGAAATGTCCTGCCAATCCAATGCTTTTAGGTTCTTTTTAGCTGTCATAAGTTCAGCGACAACGATTTCAGCTCGCTCTAAACCTTCCGATACTTTTTGAACGATTTTGCGCTCGATAATATCGTCAGAGCTAACAACACCAATAAAATGCTTATTTTCGTCAATGACAAATTTTAAGCGCACATGCTCTTTTTGCATAAGTTCTTTGACGTTTAAGACTGATGATGTGGATTCAACGACCAGAGGTTTGTTGTTTTGAAAATCAGTAAAAAAAAGTAATGCAGGAGAGTCTATTGTAAGGTCGTAGTTTTCTTCAGGCCAAGCCAATTCATCTATTTCTGTCGTAGGGTAAAAATCAAGTGTTTTCATAAAGGCACTCCGTAGCGCTGTCTTGTCGTAAATCTAATATGGAAGGTGTCTATCCATAATCATAACTAATCATTTTGTATAGCGTAATAGATTGCTACTAAAAATAACAATTTCAAGTCTAGGGAACAAGGCCACAAGCGGTTCTGTGTTGTTTTTCACAGATGCCAAAACACCTTAATAATCAAAACTGATAGATAAAAATATTCGAACTCTAATGTCTGCCAGTGCTAAAGTGGCTAACAATTTAAATCGCTATGCCAAAGATGACGGGGAAATATGAACGCAGTCAGCCAACAGTACAAAATGAAAGGAATACTTGTTACCAATCACGAATTAGAAGTTCCGTTGGATTGGCGTACCTTTAACAACAGCCATAAAAACAGTTCTAACAACAGCCCAACCATTTCCCTATTTGCTCGCGAGGTGGTGGATATAAACCGCGCCGATGAGGAGCTACCTTTATTGTTATTTTTACAAGGTGGCCCCGGTGGCAAATCCCCTCGCCCAATGCCAGGTTCCCCACCATGGATGGCGGAAGCATTAAAAACCCATCGGGTTATTTTAATCGATCAACGTGGCACAGGTCGCAGCAGCCGAATTGATACCAATTTGATTAGTAAGCTGTCTGCTGAGGAAGGTCGTGATTATCTACTTAAATTCCGTGCCGACAGTATTGTCGCCGACTGCGAACATTTAAGAAAAACGGTCTATGGCGGCCGTTTGTTTGAAACCTTGGGGCAAAGCTACGGCGGCTTTATTACGCTAGCGTACTTATCCCAAGCACCAGAAGGTCTGGCGGCATGTTATGTAACGGGCGGATTGGCTGGGCTTGAAGAATCAGCAAAAGAGGTATATCAGCTAACTTATCAGCGCGTGATCGAGAAGAACCAAGACTATTACGCTCGTTATCCAGAAGACGAGAAAGTCATGGCGAAGATCGCACAATGCCTAACAAACGAAAAAGTGCTTTTACCTGATGGCGACCAACTTACTCTAGAACGATTCCAAAGCATCGGCATTCTTTTGGGAATGGGTCCAGGTATTGATCAGGTACATTGGTTAGTGGATGAAGCCTTTGCTGGCAGTGACAAAACTCGGCTTAGCGATACCTTTTTAGAACAAGTGATGAACATCACCAGCTATCACGAAGGCCCTCTTTTTGCGGTGATTCATGAAAGTATTTATGGCCGACCTAATGAAAGCACTAACTGGACAGCACAACAGCTGCGAGATCAGTTTAGTGAATTTGACGCGCCACACTCGCCTTTGATGCTAACAGGAGAAATGATTTACCCGTGGATGTTTGATCAAATTTCTTCGCTGCGCCCTTTTGCTGAGGCTGCGAATGCCCTAGCAACTTACAAGGACTACGCACCACTTTATGACCTTGAAAAACTTGCCAAAAACAAAGTACCCGTTGTCGCGGCGGTGTATCACAACGACATGTACGTACCCCGTGAGCTGTCTCTAAAAACGGCGAGCCAAGTTTCCAACACGCAAGTTTGGGTCACCAATAGCTACGAACACGACGGCGTTCGTCAGTCGCCAGAAGTGTTCAGCAAGTTGCGTGAATTGCTGTTAGATCAAGGCGGCCCGTTAAAAAGCTCAAACTAAGACAATCACAATGTTATGCAATTTTTCCGCATTGTTTAGGCGACAAACCGCTAAGATCCTTGCATCGAACATAAATTGATAAGGAATTTTTATGAGTCATCCATTGAACCTAACCGTTAAAAATATCCAAGGCGAAAGCGTTGATCTATCGACCTACCAAGGCAAAACCGTTTTGGTGGTTAACGTTGCGTCTAAATGTGGGCTAACACCACAATACGAAGGCCTTGAAGCCTTGTACAAAAAATACCACGAACAAGGTTTAGAGATCCTAGGCTTCCCTGCAAACGATTTTGCAGGTCAAGAGCCAGGCAGCGATGAAGAAATTCAACAGTTTTGCAGCCTTACCTACGACGTCACTTTCCCAATGTTCAGCAAAATTGCGGTCACTGGCGAAGACAAACATCCTTTATACAAAGGTTTGATCGAAGCAGCACCAGTTACGCCAAATCGCGACGCCATGGTAACTATGTTGGCAGGCCATAAAATCGAAGCGACAAAAGCACCAGAAGTGGTTTGGAACTTTGAGAAGTTTTTGATCACCAAAGATGGCAAGGTTGAGCGCTTCTCGCCAGATGTGACACCAAAAGACGACGCACTTGTTGCATCAATTGAAGCCGATTTATAAGTCTTTCAGACTAAACAGATCTATAAACAAAACGAGCTACTATGAAAATAGTAGCTCGTTTTGTTTTTTTATAAGCTTTTATCTAAGAGTTTCTAAGCAGTCTAAGCGATTTCATACGACTCCACTTTTGGCGATTCAGTTTTTTGTAGATCCACAAACACCCAATATCGAAACCAAAATAAAACACACTAATACCACTCGGCGGATTACTACTCGCAATGAAAGGCACTTTACCGAACCATGTATCTGGCCAAACCCAGCACTGGTAATAGGTCCCCAGCAATTCCAAATACACCACCATGAAAAACATGATAAGAAAAAACAGCTCATTGCCCGTTTTCTTTCTTAGCAACAGCACAATCACCAACATACAAAGGAAGCCAAACACATCCTGGTCGAACAGCAGCCAAAGGCTCGAATAGGCGATCATTGCCCAATACAAAATCGAAATAATACGTGCCTTATTACGCTGGATAATTTTTTCTTTTTGGATATAAAACACAGCGGCATAAATAAGACTGTGACCAAGAGGCACATAAATAGGGACATTCTCAAGCCGATATTCATACATTCCCAAAAGAAGGGAAAACACCACCTCACCAAGTAACGCCAACGCAATGCCATACAGCATCAGCTTTTTGATTCTTGCCGTGACACGAGAATAAACCCAGACAAAACAGATCAAGACCAAGAAATTAGTGATCCATTGATTAAACGGAATGTGCTCCGCCAATGCTTTGCTATCGAGGAAAAGCCCCAGCCACAACACAAGGAAAACAGGCAGATAAATAGCGGTAAATTGCAGTTTTGATTTCATGCTGGAATCATAGCAAACTTGATAATGGGCACCATCAAAAATAAACCAGTTAGCGTAATAACCTGCTTTTCATAAAACGCTTTGGCGTAATACCGGCGATTAACTGACATTCACGTGTCATGTGGGCTTGATCAGAAAAACCGTATTCAACAGCGATTTCAGCCAGTTTGACATGATTTTCTTCCATTTTTAGAGCCAACAAAACCGCTCGAACTCTTCTCAAGCGCTGGAAGTATTTTGGAGACATACTCAAACGAGCTTGAAACTGACGCTCTATTTGCCGCTGACTAAGAGGAAGCACGTCTAACAAATCAACTCGGGAAGATTGTTGTAATAATTCTACGGCTTTCACTACTGGGTCATGATCATATGCCGATCCTGAAGTAACGTGATCGAAAGCCTTATCCAATAAATTAATACGTTCTTCTACACTTAAAATACTTTTTAACTGAACCAATAAACATTGGATAAATTCAGACGATTGCCATGAGCCAATATTGCCTTCCAGCGCAGCTAACTCCGTCTGCAACAAGCCCCCCATTCCGGGCTGAAAACGTACACCAACTAAATTGGCACCAGTAGGCAAATGAATAATATGCGCCTGCCGATTGGTTGATTGAAATATCACTGGTTCATTCCAAACTTCTTGATCAACCAGTATCGGCTCTCCAAGATTGAACAATATGCCACTACCTGCATCAGCAACCAATCGACGGGTAACGCCCTTTTGATCCATTGGGATTTGCGCCGACCAAATAGCCTGTACCCACAGAGAAAGTGGCCCTTGCGGAAAGTGAATATCAAACAACAAGGACGACAACAGATTAACCCTCTTACTTACTGGTGAGCGAAAGTGCTTTATTCAGCGTAAACTACCAACCTCAGGCTTAAAGACTTTTACAATTCGATTCCAACTCGAAATAGCATTTATTGCAATGGTTAAATAAGTTAGTCCAGATTCACCGAAATTAGCCAACATTTCTTCATAATAAGCATCATCAACAGAATATCCAGAGACAAGATGTTCCGCAAAACCCAAAGCTAGACGCTCTTGCTCAGAAAATAAAGGTGAGTCTTTCCAAGCATTCAATGCAATCATTCGTTCGTACGTCTCACCCATTTCAAATGCTTGCGTACTGTGCATATCCAAACAAAAAGCACATTGGTTTACTTGTGAGACACGAAGCTTCACTAGCTCCCAAATAGTTTTACTTAAGTTTGGTATCTCTGCGAATTGTTTACCTATAATTTCTTCTTGCTTGAACAAAAGCTCTAACGCTTGTGGTGCTGCGGCAAAATAATTGATGCGTTTTAACATAGTGAGTTCTCCAAAGAATAAGTTTGAAGCTCAATCCTAGCGATAGCTGATCAGCATTAATTGAAGAAATTCGACATTTGGGAAATATAAAACACACCAAATTAATGTAAAAACGTCAATTCGGTGTGTTTTGCTTTATTTTTCTATAGCTCTCTATTACCAATAATTTAACAATAGTAGAGCGACAGTTTACTGACTACTGAACAAACTGCTCAGCCCAAAATGCCACAGGCGAGGCGATTAAGATCGTCAAGGCCACACGCTGATACCAAACCATCAACATTTGTTTAATATTCAATGGGATCTCGGTCGATAAGATACAAGGAATCGATGCAGAGAAGAAAAGTATGGATGAGATAGACACCACGCCAACGACAAACTTCACAACAAACACGCTTTTCGCTGCAACCAAAGCAGGCAAAAACATCTCCGCCAAGCCTGTCGCCGACGCGGTAGCAACCATCATTGGATCTGGCAATTGGGCGATCCACGCGAATGGGTAAAACAAGTAACCAATCCACTCAAACACAGGCGTGTATTTCGCCAATAGCAAACCACACAACCCCACAGACATAATAGAAGGCAAAATACTCATCGCCATCAGCATGCCTTCTTTGATGTTTTGCAGGATATTACGACCGATGGGCGCGGCATTTTTCGCCACATCCAATCCTTCCAATGCCGCTTGTTTAAAACGCGAATGCTCGAATTTTTCCACTTCACGGCTTTCTGCTGTATCGTCCATTTTACTCAGCGGAAAAAGTCGTACGGTGATGGCCGTCACCACAAAGGTAATCAACAAAGTTGCCCAGAAAAAAACATTCCAAACATCCATCAAACCCAATGTTTTCGCCACGATCACCATAAAAGTAGCCGATACAGTAGAAAAGCCGGTGGCAATAATTGCCGCTTCTTTCGCGGAATACTGGCCAGACTTATAAACACGATTGGTGATCAACAGGCCAATAGAATAACTGCCTACAAAGGACGCAACCGCATCAATCGCTGATTTCCCCGGCGTCTTAAACAGAGGCTTCATAATCGGTTGTAAAAGCACACCAGCAAATTCAAGCAAACCGTAGCCAATCAGAAATGCCAGAAACACTGCACCAATAGGTACAATCAAACCAACCGGCACCACCAATTTACTAAACAAGAAAGGCAACATGTCTTTTTCAAACAAGAAAGCAGGCCCAACGGAAAAAAACGCCATTACTGCCGTCACTACGCCCAAGACTTTGAAAATAGACAAGACAGTTTGCGTTTTACTGGCTTTCCAGTTACCCGAGATAAAAGGATAAGCACCACCGGCCAACACCACTAAAATGGCGTAAATCTCAGCCATTTGACCGTAATCATTACGGAGCCAAGACACAATATGATCGAGCGGGATGGTCTCTTTCCCACCGATATTGATCGGAATGAAAAAGACAAAAAGACCGATGCAGCTATAGGCAATGAGTTTAAGAAGAGACAGTGGAGACACTGCTCCTGACTTTGGATCTGTAGCGTTCATATGAAGACTTCCTATAGAAGGTTATTAATCATAAGCTAAAAAGCAACATACGCACCAACATGTATATACATATCAAAATGACGTAAATTGGCTCTTATTTCTTACGATTAAATGAATTTGTTTTTATTTTTTAAGGCAACAACGATAGGAATATCGCACAAAATAGGCGCAACTTAAAGAGTTGTGCGCTATTTTGATTCAAACGACATTTGTAGATTTGAGGTCATTTCAAGTCGTTAACCGAATAGAAAGAGAACAGCTTGTCTATACATAATAGAAACTAGTGTTGGTATGTATCTATTAGCTTTTCATAGTGGCCAAGCAACACCTGAACTTGGTAATGGCTAACATCTGGCGCTTTCACATCCTCCCTAACAACACGCAGAATCAAGTCCACTGCTCGCTCGGCTTCGCTTTGAATATCCTTCAAATCGCTTGGATAAAGGAACTGATTACCAAATAGCTCCGGATAAACCTGTCTGTCTGGCAGCACTGGCACACAACCCAGCGCGACCGCTTCCAGCACAGCAAGACCTTGGAATTCATGCAATGCGGTAGAAAGCACAATGTCTGATGACGCAAGAAAACCTAGATAATCCGCCCGACTTGGTGCAAAACCAAACTGTGTGATTCGATGTGAAAAATTGGCTTGGATCTGATCAAATTCTTTTGGAATAGAACGAAACTGTTCGCCAAGAATAGCTATTTCATAGTCTAGCTTGCGGCGCTCTAGTTCTTCTAACATAGCCAGTAATCGATCTGGCCCTTTGTCAAATTCCCAACGCGCCGACCAAACCAATTTGATTGGCTCAGGGAGTTTTCCACTCTCCTCTATTTCTGACGCTAAACTCGTCTCTACTAAAGACTCGATTGAAGTAGGCATATCCAAAGGCACAGCAAGCACTTGAGCTTTGGCTTCTGTGTCATTTAACCAATCTGGCGAGACATAATCAGGCAGTTTCTTTAGTAAAGCCCGCGCCCCACCAAAGAAAGAGTCTTTATTGAATGCGCTATTAAACACGCACAGGTCAGCAGCCAAGGCGCTGTACAAGGTGACCATCTGCATTTCCACCAAGCCTTGCTGTTTATCACTGGCAGGGTAAGCAAATTGATTTTCATGAAAATACAGCAGCCAAGGAATGCTCTGTAAGTTTGGGCAAAAGGCTTTTAAACCAACACAGTCTGTCATCGACGTCGCAATGACCAAATCGTACTCTTGCTCTATCTGAGGTTTAAATTGTGGATCAAACGCAAAACTCATGGCGTTACCGCGAATCCGCCACGCAAAATGCCGAGCAGGCAGAGACAAGTAACTCCATTCATGCTGACCCAAGCCACTCATCAAGGTATTTGCCCAGGCCTTATGGCTGCTGGCTTCGTAGGCGCTGATCAATAAAATTCGCACGGGTTCTTTCTACTCATTGGTTAAATTGGCTTTTGTCTCGATTTGAGCACTTTTATGTCTGTTTGGAAGCTTTGCGACTGGCTCATCCCAGTTGGGTCGAATATCATGTAGGAAAATGACAAATCGCTTTAAGGATTACCATGATCATTCAACGTCACGATCAAGATATTAACACGCCAACCGGCACCATGCGCTGCACGGTTTATCGCCCTCAAGCAGAAGGTCGCTTTCCTTGTATCTTTTTCTACTCTGAGATTTTCCAACAAACCGCACCAATTGCCCGCTCTGCTGCGATTATGGCTGGCCATGGTTTTGTGGTGATTGTGCCAGAAGTGTTTCATGAACTTAACCCAATCGGCACAGTCTTGGGCTATGACGATGAAGGCAAAGACAAAGGCAACGCTGACAAATTCACCAAAACCCTAGAAGCGCACGACAGCGACACCGTGGCTATGCTGGAATATTTCGAACAGCAAGATTATTGCACGGGGCAATTTGGCACCATGGGCGTTTGTTTGGGTGGGCATTTGGCGTATCGTGCGGCGTTAAACCCTCGCATCCAAGCGGCTTTTTGCTTGTACGCAACAGACATTCATTCGAATACCATTCCTTGCGATGAAGGTAATGACTCTTTCACTCGCACAAAAGAAATCCAAGGCGAAGTCACTATGGTGTGGGGCAAACAAGACCCGCATGTTTCTACGGAAGGACGCCAGAAAATTTACCAGCAATTGATCGATACTAACCGCTTATTCACTTGGCATGAATTCAACGGCCAGCATGCATTTATGCGCGACGAAGGCGATCGTTACGATCCAGCCCTCGCCTTAGAGTGTTACAACAAAGCCGTTGCGCTGTTCCAACGCACTTTGCATAAAGCATAACACCACATCAATACGCGCTTTGTGGATGAAGGTGAGCTTATTGCTCGCCTCGCCACATAGGTGTCATCTGGCATTCGCCTAGCTCACCAGAGATCCACATTTCGCTGTCTTGAATGGTTACATTCAATTGCATAGAGCGAGTACAGATCTTCGCTAACGCTTCAACTTGAGCCTCTGGGAAACGCAACACTCGCATGTTATCAAAACGGCTGTTCTTGCCTTTGTTTTGTTCCCACCAAATATCGGACTTATCGTTGTAATTCACTACAACGACGTTTTGAGCGCGACCGCAGGCTTTGCGTAACCGTTTCTCGTCTGGCTGTCCTAGCTCTACCCAAAGCAAAATTTCGTCTGAGTAATTCTTCTGCCAAAGATCGGGCTCGTCTTCAGTACTAATGCCTTTGCTGAAACTTAATTGCTCGCCGCCTTCTTTCTCATCAGCCAATAAAGCAAACGCAGCTAAACGCACCATCATGCGCTCTTCGGTTTCAGAAGGGTGTAATGCCAAGGTCAATTCATAACTTTGGTAATGGTTTCGATCCATATCAGATACTTGAACCGATGCTTTATAAATTGTTGCTTTCGTCGCCATGAGGTCACTTACTACATTTGTTAACTATAAAAGAGGACAGGAAAATCGCGACGAATTGTACAGCAAAACACACCCACAATATCGCTACATGCAGACTGTTTTTTTGACATTAAGAAAGTATTTATGCAACTTAAAAAAAGAAAAGTAATTTCAATATAAGTGATTGACATAAGTCACGAAATAAGGCCCAATTAAGAAGCTCAAACGAGCAATTTTTACACTATGCATTACGCAATCAATAAAACCCAAAGTTAAGGAGAAGCAAAATGACTACCTATACGCTAAATCATTCTACTTCCTCCATGGCTACTCGCTGCAATAATCGAGTACGCAAAACTTTGTCTACGCGTTCAATGCCTGTGTAATACACCATTGACCGCGGAATTTACGCGGTCACCTCTGTAAGAAATCACCCCGTAAGTTCCGCCAAAACACACTATTAAATGTTATATTTTGGAGAAAACTTATGAGTATCATTGCCCTATTCAACGCCGCTAAAGAATACTTCGAAGCTCGTCGCACCAATCAAGCTTTTCGTCAGCTTGATGACCATTACTTAAAAGATATTGGCTTCTACCGCGACAATGGACAAATTCGTCCTTTGGCTGGCAACAACGATTTAGAAAGTGATCTGAAAGGAAAAGCTCAAATACCACCAGGAGAACAACCGAGCGACGGATGACCAGATTGTCACCTCAGAAGACTCTGAGGTGACGGTAAAACACTAGGCCGGATGGCCACGACGCCTTTCATTATTAGGTAATGGAAGGCGTTTTTTATTGGCTCAGATAAAAAAGTAAAATGGAGACGATTAGCCACGCTCTAACTGACGAACTACGCTGGTAACCACACCAAATACTTCTAAACTAGATGCATCTTTTTTAATAACAGGCGTTACTGTCGCTGCATAGGCTTTATTCTTGGGACGAAGCAAAACATCAGGCTTTAATTCCAATGTCATTACCGCCATCTTTCCATGCTCAAATGCAATAACAATGTCCCCATGACGCGCCGTTAACGATCGATCAACTACCAGCACATCGCCCGAGTGAATATCTTCTCTTTCCATCGGCTCACCTTGAGCACGAACAAAAAAAGTCGCCGCAGGATTAGGAATGCACAAGGCATTCAGATCCAAAGAATTGTCTTTAGGCTGCTTACTAAGATCAGAAAGCTGTACTGACTCAGAATAAAGTGGAATTCGAACACTGTTTGCTGCAATAAAAGCCGCAGACTCAGAGGTACCAAGATAAGAAACGCGCATAAATAAACATCCAAACTGTATATTCGTACAGTATGTTTTAAAGCACGCAAATAAACTAGCGAATTTTTGTAAAGACGAGAGATTAACCACCTCTGCCAAACATAAAGCTAGAGCTCATGATCTTTAAGCAAATCGCTTTCACTGACCTCCCCCTCCGTCGCCAAAGAGATACGCCGTATGTATTTTGCTGGCGAACGTTTATGGATATGTAACCAGTTCCAAACGTGAGCTTGCTTAACCCCTAATATTTGCGCGAGTGCAGTTTGGCTTCCTACAATTTCGACTGCTTTTGCAATGGCTGACATATAACCTCCTTAACAACCTTTGCTGTATTTGATTACAGTTTTTATTGTTTGTCAAATACAGATAAAGTTGTAATTATTCACTTATGACTATTGCAGAACGCGTTAAACAAAAAAGAACCGACCTAAGACTGACTCAAGCAGAGTTAGCCAAACGTATTGGCATCTCCCAACAATCGTTGCAAAAGATTGAAGACGGCCGGACACAAAATCCGCGCAAGCTACTCAATTTAGCCAAAGCGTTGCAATGCGATGCAGAATGGTTACTTTTAGGAGCGGCAAGCGAAGTTAGAGAAAATACTTCCAGCTACACCAATAGCAGCAGCACTTCACAACCCTTAGAAACCCATCTAAGACCTGTCATTACAACACCACAAGCTGCTCAATGGCCGAATACTGAATTAGACAAAGAAAAATTTGACTGGATAGAAACACCAGCATCTACGTCGAAATCAGCATTTTGGCTAAATGTCGTGGGAGATAGCATGATGTCGCCTTCTGGCTTAAGCGTTCCCGAAGGTTACCTAATTCTTGTTGAACCTAGCTTAACGGCCAAGAGCGGTGATTTGATCATCGCAAAAGTAGTAGACAGTAAAGATGTAACATTTAAAAAATTGGTCATCGACGCTGGGCGAACTTACCTAACTCCACTCAACCCAAACTATAGACCCATTGAAGTTCCCAGCGATTTAGCAATTATAGGCGTTGTCACTCAAGCCCGAATTTTATTTTGAACTATTTACAACTTCTCTTCTTCATACTACCGTAACACTTGACCTATTAGACAATAAAAAACACCCTAAGCTGTTGACAGACTAACAATATAAGTTGTATTTTAAAAATGTCGACAACAACCAAAGGATAGGAATTATGCTAGTCATTACTCGACACCCCGGTGAAACAATTAATATCGGCGATGATACGGAAGTCACGGTATTAGGAGTGCAAGGCACTCAAGTTCGCATCGGCATTAAAGCCCCGCAAAAAATAAGCGTTCATCGAGAAGAAATTTACAAACGTATTCAAGCTGAAAAATTACAGGAAACTCAAAGCGAGCAGACCAAAGAAGCGGCACCTGCGTAGCCCTTCTTGACGGCGAAATTTGAATAGCGATTTAATAGATAAAAGCGGCAGATGTAAAAGAACCCTAATGCTTGAGAAAACATTAGGGCTCCTTTCATTACTGACACGCTAACAATTATTTAAACGAGAACATTATCGACATCATACGTACCACCAAACAACTCGAATATTTTACCATTCAAATTATCCTTGCTTAGGATAAATAAAACCGATTTAGCAACATCCGCTCGCGGAATCGCCATCTCTTCTCGACTATTCGGCCGTTTAATGGTGATTTTCCCTTGGCCTTTATCATTCGTTAATGGGCCAGGACGGACAATAGTAAAAGGCACACCTGACGCCATCAAATATTGATCTGCCATATGCTTAGCAACCAAATAAGGCTTGATGTCAGACTCTATTGCCTCAGGATCATCAGCACCAATACTGCTCACCATAATAAACTGCTTAACATTAGCTTCTTTTGCATAATCTACAGCTTTTTTAGCCGCCCATAGATCGATCAACAAGGTTTTATCTACACCCGTTGAACCGCCAGAACCAGCTACAAAAACAACATTATCAATGCCATCAAAAGCCAGGCTAAAATCGCCCTCTAAATCCGCTTCGACAATTTCTAAATCACTGTCTTTTAAATCATCCAACTTAGATTTATATCGCACCAGAGCACGGGCATCTTCTTCCGTCTCAACAAGTGTCTTGGTTATCAATTGGCCAATTTGACCACTGGCACCAATAATTAGCGTCTTACTCATAACTTGTCTCCTTTTAAGCCTTAAGGAAAATGACCACAATGCTAAACAGCGATCACCTCATAACGTGTTACTAATCACTATAAGGACGTAACTCTGGGATAAAACCCCAAACGAACGGCTTGCATATTTACTGGATATTAGATGTTTATTCTTGGGGAAAAATAGAGCAGGAGGAAAGATATACCGACACAAATGTGAACTTATTTTTAAAAATGATCTTGCCATCAAGATAATGTATTCCGAGGCTACCACGAAGCCCTTACAGGAAACTATCACCGATCTAGAATGTATCTCCCTTGCTGATATCTCAGCAAGCCAGCACGTCTTAGCAGAGCGTTTAGAAGCGCTTAAAGCCGTTTTAGAAAAAAACACCGTTAACTACACTTAACAGCGTTTTTTTCATATCAAACGTGAAAAAGTATTTTTGCGTATTCGATAAAATTGATACTGCCAATAACGGCAGTATCAATTTGAGAGCAAAACAATGGCATTACCTGAAAATGTAATTGCAATAATCGCACTAATAGGACTATGGGTACTGTACTCGTCAGGAATTCTTCCAGCGTAAAACTAACCTAGGTAAACGAACTAAAACCCACCAGGTGGTGGGTTTTTTTATGTATATTGTTTAGAAATCTGTGAAGCTAGGTTAGGCTGTTTGGTACATGCGGACGGCTTGGTCTAGGCCGATGCAAAATTAACGGAATGAACATTCGCTAAATTTAAATGTTGTTTGGCTTGCCAAAGATCGTAGGCATCTTGCATGGCCAACCAGCACTCTGGTGTTCTGCCAAGCGCTTTAGATAAACGCAATGCCATTTCAGGCGAGACAGCGCTCTGCCCTTTCAGTACACGACTTAATGTGGACGAGGCGACATCCAATTGCTTAGCCAAAAAGCGGCAGCTCAAACCCGCTGGTTCAAGATAAACATCGTAAATAAATTCGCCTGAGTGTGGAGGGTTGTGCATATTAATTAGTGATAATCTTCATAGTTGAGAATGTAAGTATTACCATCAACAAACTCGAAAGTAATACACCAATTCCCGTTCACAATAATAGACCAAATCCCATCTCGATTGCCTTCCCCAAATTAGGTTATTCTCGATCTTTGAAGAATGTCACAATGGAGTCGATCGGCATCCAAAGTTTGGAGGTGTGTTCTTCCTTCTGAAGGAAGATGAAGCCGCGATTCTGATAAAATGTAACGAGATCATCATCTTTGGCGTCTACAAATAATCCAACAACCCCCATGTTCTCGTTTATCAGCAAGGTTCGCCGCATTGCATCGATTACCATGATTTTGGCGATGCCCTGCCCTTGGTAACCTTCATCCACGCCCATCCTGGCTAACGTCACGCCTGGCAATGGGTTAGGGTATTTCTTGTACAGTTTATGAGGAACAGGAACTTTGACCTCAATATTACTGAGCGAGTAGAAGCCCGCTATGTCTGTTTCATCGCTCCCCTCCAGAACAAACGTCCTAGATAGGTTTCGTTTTGCCGCACTGTTCGCAGACTCTTTTAGAAATTTGTTAATTCGCTCATTGCCACAATCAAAGCGTTTTCGATTATGGCTTTCTTTCAAAGGTGACAGAGCCATTTTCATAATCCTTTAGCGCTTTGTAAGCATCATCAAGATGTTGAATCTCTGGCGGATTGTCTAATGCATCAAAAAATCGATCCGCTCCTTCCATCGACAATTTTAATAGTCTATTGCGCTCTACCACTTGTCTCGCCTTATCTAAGGCGGCGTCAATCATAAACTGAGACATTGAAGCACCGGATAGCTCCGCCGCATTAGTAATGATCTCTTGAACCTCTTTTGGCGCTCTGGCAACGAGCCGCACATTTTCTTGTACATGAGATATAGTCATCGCTTTCTCCTTGACCAACATATAATTCAGTCAAATTTTTGTATTTTCCCTATAAAGCAGAAAAATGCTGCTTGGTGCCATTATGATGTCACCCATAGTTCAATGTCAATGTGTTGCCATAATGGCACCATAAACACTTAAACAATCTCACTCGCGACAACGGTACACCGATACCCTGCTTTGCTGTCGCCGCGTGCGGTGACTTTGTCGATGGACCAGTTGCCTTTCATTTCGGGTGGGAAGGTGTCGATGAGGGTGAGGATACCTTCTGCGACGAATTGGGTTGCCCGTATCTAGTCAACAAGAGCGTCGAGGGTGACGCTGGTGCCTTGGCGTTGGCTTTTGTACTCAAGCGCTGATTAGTTATTAGGGTACCGCAATCTGCCCCTAATTGTGACTAGAGCTTCGCCATTTCCCAAAAGAGATAATCTCTTTTATAAAGGACTCCCCTATTTTTTAATTCTGTTTAGCTTCTACAATTGATTTGCGAAAGGCGCCGGGGGTCTTCGCTGTTATGCGCACAAACACACGACTGAACGCAGATACAGATTCGTAGCCAACCTGACTAGATATTTCAGACAAGGTAAGATTACCATGCTGCAACAAACGGGTTGCACAGTAGATACGCCACCGAGTCAAATAATCTAATGGCGACTGGCCAACCACAGCTTTGAAGCACGCCGCAAAACTGGAGCGTGACATACCAGCTGTGTGCGCCAGCGATTCTACAGTCCAGACCTGCTCCGGGGCACGATGCATAGCTTCCAGTGCCTGCCTCAAATTGCGATTGGCGAAGGCACTTAGCCAACCCTGTGTTGGACCGCCGGGTTGCATCGAATAAGCGCGAATCGCGTGCACAAATAGCAATTCGAACAAGCGACTCACTAAAGCCTCTGAACCCAAGCCTGGCGACTCGGTTTCGAGCGCCAGCATTTCAATTACGGATTGGAAGGCCAAACTTCGGCGCTGGTCGAGTTTTAAGTGCAAGAGTTCTGGCAACACATGTAACAATGGCTGAGCTTCTATGGCATGCAGGTCAAATGAGGCACTGATAAAACTCGTGACTGAACCACCACCACCGATCTCTATCGAGTTACCTCTTCGTAACCTCTCCACCTCTACACAGTCAATAAGAGTCGACTTCTCATGGTCAAAAAGCTGGTAAGGCGCATCGCCCATCAAGAGAAACACATCACCGCTACTGAGTGCGATTGCTTCCGAACTGCTAGGCGTAGTCAAGATTGCAGAACCGCGAACCAGTAACACAAAATTAATACCGTGTTCACCGTTCGATTTAACACCCCATGGCGCACTGGCATCCATTCGGGTGAAATTGGCTTCGCGAATATGCAGACCAGTAATAATGTCAGTTAGTGGATCCATAACCCTCCATATTTGGACGAATGAGCAATAAAAATGGACATTTAGGAATTATTCATCCTTACTCAATGGATATTATAGATGACGTCTAATGTTGTAAAGGCATCTGTGACAAGCCCTACCACAAAACCTGAACTAGATGGACTGGTCATGGCTAAAAACAGATATGGTACTGCCTTACAACATTCTTGGAATAAAAACCTATATGAGAAGCTAATTATGAAAGCGGTTGTAATGAATCAAGCAGGTAATAGCAACGTGCTAGCGTATGTTGAGCGACAGGAGCCTGAGACTACTGCCGGGCAAGTATTGGTAGAAGTCACCGTAGCGGGCGTCAATTTCATGGACATCGGCGTGCGCCAGGGGACAGCCTGGAACGAAATATCTGACCCAAAAATTCTAGGTGTAGAAGGTGCGGGGCGCGTACTAGCAGTAGGAGACGAAGTTAAAAACTTCGATATTGGCCAACGTGTAGCTTGGGTGTACGCACCGGGCAGCTATGCAGAAAAAATCTCAATTCCTGCCTCTTCCCTAGTACATATCCCCGACGATATAGATGATAAAACTGCTGCGTCATTGATGATGCAGGGGTTGACCGCCAGCCATTTTGCCACAGATTTCTACCCTATCCAAACTGGTGATATCGCCTTTGTTCATGCAGCATCCGGCGGTGTCGGCTTATTATTAACACAGATAATCAAGCTACATGGAGGAAAAGTGATAGGACGCGTGTCTTCGGCAAGTAAGGTGGCAACCGCTAAAGCTGCCGGTGCTGATCATGTGATCGTCGATACCGAAGGTAAATTCGCCGAAGAAGCATTACGTTTGAGTGGCGGTGAAGGTGTGCATGTGGTGTTCGATGGATCCGGCCCAAGTACATTTCAAGGGTCGTTAGACGTACTGCGCCGCTCGGGAACATTCTGCTGGTATGGTCCAGTGCTCGGTGGACCAGGGCAACTAGACATTATGAGTTTACCGAAAAGCATTAAGCTAGGCTACGCTGTTTTCTTTGACCACATTCATACGCCAGAATTGTTACGCGCTCGCTCTGCCCGACTGTTCGAGTGGTTCAGAAAGGGAAAGCTAACAATAACTATTGGCAATGAATATAGCTTAGCGGATGCCTCCAAAGCCCATTCTGACATGGAAAGTCGCGCCACCACAGGCAAACTGTTGCTGATTCCCTGAGCACCAATCCTCCAGAGTTACACAAAGTGAAAATGCAGACCTGTGCGCGTCAGCATTTTCGCTTTTTAAAAGTAACAACACTGGAATAATTAGGGTCAGAGTTAAATTAAACTCAAACCACTTCAATGGACCAGTTGCCTTTCATTTCGGGTGGGAAGGTGTCGTTTAGGGGGAGGATGCCTTCTGCGACGAATTGGGTTGCCCGTATCTAGTCAACAAGAGCGTCGAGGGTGACGCTGGTGCCTTGGCGTTGGCTTTTGATGAGGTCGTCTTGTTGGGCGGTGGTTGGGGTGTCGTAGCTTTGGCGGAGTTTTTTGTACGGTGCGGTGCCGACGATGGTGACGCTGGGCGGAAACAGTTTCGGCACGATGCGAGTGATTTTGAACTGGCCTTTGTCGATTAAGTTGTCGCCGTAGCCTTCTTGCCACGTGAGCACCGCGCCCTCTTCCGGCAAGCCTGTTTGCCCTGTGGTGTCGATGTGCAAGGTGAGTTGGTCGCTTTGGGTGCCTGCGGCGTCGATGCGGTGAGACGCGCGTTGATGGTGTTTTCCCCTGCTCCGCTCACGCGCACGCTTGGCAAGTAGTTGGATTGGTTGTTTAGTCCCATATGTTGGTTACCGTCTCGGCTGCTTTGTCTGGCAAGGTGGGGATCTCGATCATGACGCCAGCGGGAAGCACTGGCCCGTAGGCTTCTAAGCCGGGGTTGAGTTCGAACAAGGCTTCTTCCGCTTGGTCGTCGTTGCGTTTTAGGGCGATCCACAGAATGTTGGATATAGTGTCGCCGTCGCGGCTACGGATGGTTGTCATTGGCGTACTCTTCTAGCTCTAGGGTGAAGGCGAGGACGAAAGCGGTGCCGTCATCGATGATCTTGTCTTGCTTCTCTTGCAAGCGTTTGATGGTCCATTGGCCTAAGTTGTTGCCGTAGCCATCGGCCAGCACCAAGGGCGCTCGCTGGTTTTGTAAGGCGCGTAAGGCGTTGAGATTCGCCATGCCATCGCCTTGAAACCACGTGCCTGTGACCGTGATGTTTTCCAACTGTTGGCCCGTGTTTTGGCTCATGGGCTTTTGACCGTAACGCGCCACCGCGACCCAACCGCCGTCGCTAGTGCGCTGCAAACCCTCGTATGGCGTGCCTTCGCTAAGCGAAAACACAAAACCACCGAGCGACATCATCTGACGCATGATTACTCCTTAGATAAAAACGGAAGAACAGAAACGAAAAAGCCCATCAGAGGGATGGGCTTGGGAGTGTTTGGTTTTATTTTTTAAGAAATTAAAGGGTGTTTTTTAACTGAGCTCAAGTTCAAATGTTTTTGCTCTGCTAAATCGAAGTATTAGGCTTTCTTTAGCAGAGCATTTCCTTTATTAAATTTTCCATTTTTTGCTACATAATTGAAATTAATCTTTGCAGCAAATACTCTTTGGTAGCAGTTAGCAATAATTTTACTATTTAAAAAGGCTACTAAGAATTTATTGGCCTCCGTAACAGCATCCTCGCGATCAAATTCACCAACGAGCGCTAATTTTTTTGAGATAGGAAAATATACCATAGTATCTCTTAAACCAAAGCCAGGAGACATAAAAGTTGGAACTTGGTCAGGGTTATGCCAAGTTAAGCTTACTGGGTTATCAGTAGTAATAAACTCTCCAGAGTCCCCCCCAGCTTTAACTAGTGTCCAGTTTCTCATATGAAGCAATTCGGTGATCTTTTGAATTCCGACAAACTCCATATGAATTTGGTGTTCTTTCGTAACAGTTATTTCGTACTCTTGACGTTCAATAAACTCCTTTAGTTCTTCATAAGTTTTACCATTGGAGATATCCTCACCTGTTTCTGCTTTAATTTTTGCGATTTGTGATTCCCACCTTTCTTTAGTATCCATGGTCATTGCCATCGTCATTTTAGCAATTTGAATAAATGGTTTAGATAAATGTTCACGCATTTCAGGTGACTTAATAGCAAGCATACCAATAAATTCAAGAATTAAATCTTTAGTTTCACCTGAGAAGTCTAAGGTTTCGGGTAGACCTTGTAATGCTTTAGCTACTTTAGCCTCGAATTCAGACTGTATCTTTTCAATTACTTCAGGGTCTACCCCCTCAATTTCTACTCGATTGAAATCCCGCATTCCGCCAACATTTCTAGGAATCGTTTCAAACGCTTTTGATTCTTTTAGATCTACTACCGTCAGTTTAGACTTTTTCGCATTTCCCTGAGTAAATCCTTTCAAATAACATTGAGACAAATAATGATGGTGTCGTGATGTGCTCATTCAAACTCCCGAAGTAAGGACAATTGGGTCAGATGAAAAACCAATCTTTTATATACCAATAATATTTTTAATATCTCTATCATTGAGAAAAAATATCGGAGCGCCAAGTGGTTCATTTGATTCATTGTAGTTTTTCATGACGCACAACTCAGAATATAGCCCTTTAGACAAGATAAAATTATCACCTTCTGGAACCTCAAAGGGGTGCGTGAAGTGAAAACCGTACTTCTCATAGAAGGATACTTTGTCCGAAGGACAGAGCAAACAGATCATGGGTTCATTTTCTGCAAGAGATGTTAGTATTTGCCCACCTAAACCATGCCCACGGAACTCTTCTTTTACGTATATTTTATGGAGATACTTTGGGAATTTAGGATCTGGATGCACGAAGAGCATAGCATACCCACATAACTCTTGATCATTGTGTGAAATTGCAATTCTCAAATGGCCAGCTTTGTAGCATTCATCCAACACCGAAGCTATATAGGCCAATGCATTTTCACGGTAATCCTCACCAAAAAAAATAAAATGTGTAATAAGACTTGGACTTACAGCTAAGTCTGAGAGCATCCCCTCAGACTCAAGAGCATATATTTCATTTAGAAAATAATCAGTGCCGTATTCCATGCGGGACTCCGTTCTTGAGGAAATATTGAAATTCGGATCAGATAAAAAACCAATCTGTTTTTCATCTGACTTAAAACTCTGTTCATTCATACTAAAACGCTTCCCCCAATAAAAACAACAACCAAAGCCCACTTAAGTAGGCTTTAGTTGCTTGCTACTTAGAAGTCTACAAAGTTGCGTTGGGCGAAGTCTTTGACGCGGGTGATGTTGTCGTTTACCCAGTCGGGTGTTTGTAGTCGTGCTATTTGCTGTTGGTACATGCGGACGGCTTGGATTAGGTCGATGAGTTCTTTTGATGGAACGACGACGGGGTCGCTTTGTATCAGCATGGATTTAACGATGTTGTTGAGCTGTTGCCTTCCTTGGAGGGAATAGCTGTCTTTTTCCGCTAGCACTAGGTTGTCTGTGGTTGGTTTTGCTCGTGGAGCTGTTTGGGATCAGATGAAAACTAGGTGCTCTTTTTCATCTGACCCCAAACCTACAAAATATTTGGCACTACATTTTGCGAAGAAAAATTCGTGACATATATTTTGTCAATTAATTTTTCTTGTTAGACATTTCCATCACGTATCTCATCGAGAATATATTTTACTTGTTCTGGCTTGTCACTTTCTATACCAAATTTATCCATTATCTTAATAAGATTATCAAAATCTTTATAGGATATATCTTCACTATTTAATGTATTATAGACAGTTTGCAATAATGGGATCAAAATGTGTTTTACATTAGATTTGATAAGTTTATGTTTTCCCGAATACTGATATTTTACTATTCCAGTTTCCGGAGGATTTATTGCCAAATTATCTTCACCCCTATCTGAAAACTTAAAATTCCTGCACTCAATTTTTTCAAATCTTCCCATTGGTGCGTATCGTTGATTACGAGTTTCGATTTCCATTACTGGCTTCATAATTGAGTAAGCCCATTTACAAAAACTGGGATCACTAGAATCATTAATATCCCATGACATAATCGGATCACCCAGAGAAAAAAAACTATCACAGGGATCATTCTCTAGATCATCATCTAGTACAAAAATATACTCATCCACTACACTTAAATGAATAACTTCATGCCAATCATTTAACGTATAAAGAAAAGCCATAGATTTAGTTCTATCAATTACTAAAGGGAAGTATGGTAAAAAAAGCTGCTTTAGCCATGTAACACCAAGTCCTTCTATTTTAAATCTGGCTGAAGAGGAAATTTTCACCTGAATCATACATGACTCTTCTGCACTGTAAGTAAGCTTTGATTCTTTTAAAAGCGTTCCTATTAAATCGATACCAAAGTCTTCTTCCTGTTCAATTTGAGCCATAGACATAAATGGTCTACACAAAATAACTGCTAAACTTTCAGCTATTTGACCACTCCTAAAGTTTCGCGCTAACTGTCCACCAGAGTTTTTTGACATAATCATTAATACATCTTGTTAAAATTTTGATTTGCTGTCTAACATTTTATTAATCCTCATACGAGTTTATCCAATCCACTGCGCGTTATTTCTAAACTGAAAATTTCTATTTATTGATACTAAAAGACTTTCTCGTTTCCTACCAGCCTAAACAACAACTAAAGCCCACTTTTGCAGGCTTTAGTTGTCTGTCGCTTAGAAGTCTACAAAGTTGCGTTGGGCGAAATCTTTGACGCGGGTGATGTTGTCGTTTACCCAGTCTGCTTGCTTGAATTAAAAAGCTAGTCGTGCTATTTGCTGTTGCTTTCTTTGTTAGGAAAGTGCGGACGGCTTGGATTAGGTCGATGAGTTCTTTTGATGGAACTACGACGGGAAATAGCAGAGAAGCCACCAAAGCCCTTGGCATGGTTGGTGTTGTAAGGTGATTATCCTATTAAGAATAATGTATTTTGCCCTTTTAAACGACTTGTTATAAACCGTTTGTACGTGTGCTTATTAAATATTTTTTAAATCTGACAATATTGGCTGTTTCATTTCGTTTAAGCAGCTTGTGTTCAGCGACAGCCTCGCAGATAACACAAAAAGTATCAAATTTTATTCTTAAATAAGTATAACGGTCAGCTTCACTATCCATGTGTTTAATTGAATTTTTTGGACGCTTATCTTCTTTTTTAATAGCTTTTTTATCAATTGGCTCATGGAAAACTTTAGCTGCTTTATCTAGTATCATAGTGGATAAGTCTTGCCCCCCTTTTATTCTTAACCATTTTCCATATATTTCTTGTGCGGCTCCAGCTAAATGCAATGCTGAAAAATATTTTTCATCATCTAAATATGATTGAATTGCGCTTTCTAATAATTCATCGGCAATAGCCAATTTATCAAACTTTTCCATGAGGCTTCCGGTAGGTTTCTTACAGCTTAATAATAGGCATGCGCGTTTTGACATTTATTGATACTAAAAGACTTTCTCGTTTCCTACCAGCCTAAACAGCAACTAAAGCCCACTTTCGCAGGCTTTAGTTGCTTGTCGCTTAGAAGTCTACAAAGTTGCGTTGTGTGTAGTCTTTGACGCGGGTGATGTTGTCGTTTACCCAGTCTGCTTACCTGAATTAAAAAACTAGTTCTACGATTTGGTATGGTACATGGCACGGCTTGGATTAGGTAGATGAGTTCTTTTGATGGAACAACGACGAGGCGATGAAGATTAAGGTGTATTTATCCCTAATAAAAAAAACAAATAAAAAATTGGCCCCCAAATACATATAAGATAACAGAAGAGAGAAAAATACCTTCGACTTCTTACTTCTCCATACACAATACGAGCTATTAATATCATTCTTAAAAAAGTCATGATCAAAAAAATATTTAGAATGTAAAAAAATGGGATGAGCAACAACATCCAAAATTCGAAATAAAATCCATCAGAAAAAATCTTGTGAGCAAAGAAAGCATAAATGATCAAAGCTGGCATAAAGGTAAATATACGAGACACATTTTACTCCCTAAAAATGCCCATAAAATCACTAACTCCATCTAACTTATTGTTAAAACTATCCCTTTACTCCAATAAAAACAACAACTAAAGCCCACTTTCGCAGGCTTTAGTTGCTTGCCACTTAAAAGTCTACAAAGTTGCGTTGGGCGTAGTCTTTGACGCGGGTGATGTTGTCGTTTACCCAGTCTGGCGTTTGCAGTTGGGCGATTTGCTGTTGGTACATGCGGATGGCTTGTACCATTTCGACGACTTCTTTAGATGGTAGGACAACGGGGTCGCTTTGTATCTGCATGGATTTGACGATGTTGTTGAGCAGTTGGTACTTGTCGGTTTCCGCTATGGCTAGGTTGTCTGTGGTGGCGGGAAGCTGTTTTTGCTCGTGGAGCTGTTTTTCCATTTGGTTGAAGGCGCTGATGTAGGCTTCTTTGAACTGGGCGGCTTTGGTGCCAGTGAAGCCCATGCCCAAGAAGACGAAGCCGTCGCGGGTGATGCGATACATAGGGCGAGTCTTGTCTTGTTCATCTTTGTATTCAGCCAGCTCAAAATTGAGCGCTCTAAATTCAGCACTGCATTCAAGGATTTCTATTTTGCGTAAAACGTTTCTGTGATGTTTACCAAAGAATTTGCTGAAGTGGTGGTGATTTGATCGTTAGTGATTTGTACAACGGGTGCGTCAATGCTTGAGATAATGTCCATAGCAATTTCTGGATTCCTTTGATTCTGTCATTAACCACCAAATAAGGTTCGAATCTCGATAAGGTAGTGGATCAAAATCAGGTTAGTACAACCGCCACAGGAACGGCCTAGCCGAAGATAGCCCAACAAAGACTCACCATAACAGGTGGACTCCGGCCACAAAAAAACACGCGGAGCGTGTTTTTAGGCCATTTTGGTAAAGCAGGGTGAGATTCCCAGCACTGGATTTTGCCAGTGCAAGAAGAGTTAGATCAAGATTCGGGTGGGGTCAATGTTCACAAATCAAATTCAGTATCAAAGAATCAGATGAAACATTACAGGTTTTCATCTTACAGCAGCGTCTTGTTAGCTATATTTTTCTTCACAGTTAACCAAAAACAGAAGATTAGTTGCTGTAAGATGCAAGGTGTAACTTGCCAAGTGCTCTGGAACTACTGTGATTTCTGTACCTTGCCCATGGCCACCTTCTTTATTTCTTACTGTAGGAATACCACTTTCAAGCAAAATTCGAACAGATGAAAATTGATTCTGTAGGTATTCTGGTACTAACCCGTTAGTAAGACAGCTATTAATCAATTTTTTTGCTGTGTCATTTTGATTATAAGCCCATGCGTGTTTTTCATGGATTGCTTTCATCAGACTTTCAAAGGATTTGAGACAATCATTTAGGCATTCTTTATAACGTTTATGACGATAGTGCTCATGGGCTGATAAGAACTCGTCATTGGCACCAGCATATTCCTTGTTTTTACCAAGAAGATGAAGAACAGGTTTAACAACTTCTGAATGAACATATTGAGAGTCAACTCTGATTAGTTCTCCTGATTCAAACTGGTAGCCAATTCCTGATTCTTTAAACCTTAAATTTAACTCAGAAATCGCGTCATCTGGTTTTTGAATAGTACCGGTTGCATTATCAAAATCCCACTCATTCTCCCTTACATGGCCATCAATCACGCTGAAGGCAAGTTCAATGATGTCTAGGCATATCTCATAATTTTTCTCGTTTAAGAAGTAGTCAAATACTGCTGAGAAATCGGATTCTGCATATTCTTTCAAAGTAAAGACTCCGTACTCTTTACAAAGTATCTTATGAATTTCTTCGTAGACTTTGTTGGAGTAAAGCCCCTCACAACCTATAGTATCTCGTATAATATGAATAACCCGTACACGGAAATTTTGGTCAATATTTTCATATTGATATACATCAGGGACTTCCCCCCTCAGCTTTTTCTGTCTTTTTGAAAACAATTCAAATATTGCCATATTTACCTCTGTACTCTATAACAGCTAACTGTCACCATCTGATGCGACATTTTGGGTCATATAGAAAACCAATCAGATTTCTGTCCGCCACCAAACTTTAAACATACTGTTGGATGGGTGAAGGTGTGAAAAATGGATGCCTGTCGCTGATTGCTAAGTTCATTTACTCTTTGAATCTGACAAATGGATATGGTTATGAATTTCTACTTTTAAGTTATTGCTGTCGCCCGATATATCTATACCGTTAATTTTGGTACCTTCGTCCTTCTTTTTGCTCTTCAGTCGATCATATAACCAATTAGAAAATAAGCTTAGTGCAACAGAGCTACCTGCAGTAACTATAAAGGTTGCAACTTGATTAGCTGTTGCCATAACTGTTGGGTCGGCACAATCAAAATTCTTAATCCTGCGTCCAATTTTAAGATCATCTATCTTCAATGACTGTAATTCCTTAGCCAGTTCCTTGTCTTTTGTTTTAACTTCAATCTCACCCATAGAAATTAGTTTCCATATAAACTTAACAATTTAATAGTACACGTCCGTAATCTATTTTTCATCTGACCCCGAATTTTCGCCCCCGAATCTTCAAAACTCATATATGTTTTATCTGGCTCTAAACTCTCATAACCCCAAATTCTCGAACGGCGGAACGGGGCCTATTTTTTGTCTGTTACTGTCCATTGTTAGCTTATGCATTCAATATTGATAAGGCCTCTTTAACACCCATTTCCCATATATCTATATTTTTAGACTTTTCAATCATTCTTTTATACTTATTAACCATTGGACTATGACTATTCATGTCATCATTATCTTTTAAGTATCTTTCTTGCTCTCGAAACTTCCCTTGTTCTTTAACCAGAAACCTTGCAAAGGACATATATTCAGTTTCATTATTTCCATCAAAACCAGGGAATATTGAGTAAGGATTTTGTGTGACCTCTTCGCTTTTAAATTTGCTCTTCACACTATCAATAGCTCGATATAAAGTGAGAATATTTAAAACAAGCTCACCTTCCTCCTCTGGCATGTCATCACTTACCCATTGATCAATTAATGAATAGAATTTTGAATATCCATTCTCCAATATTTGTATAAGCTCGTTATAATGACTCGCTTCATTCTCATCTAATAAAGCAAGAATTCGATATTGATTGATAAGCATAACTCTGTCTTTTTTACTAATTTCCACAATATAACTCCTTATAAAATCTTTCTTTTGATGTGCTGCGCCATTCCGACAATATCTGGATAAATAGTATATTCATCCAAATTAGCCCATTTTAGAAAATCTTTAGCTTCTTCCTTTGCATCTGAAGAAAGTATTATCTTGCGAAAGCAATCTTGCGCCAGCTCCTCAAAGCTTCCTTCAATTGCACCATGAACCGTGAAAACACCTTTCTGTGCTCGCAAGCGATCACTTTGATGAGGAGGACGTATGGCTATTGGTTTTTCTAATTTAATTGGTCTGTTATCCCAGTAGATTGTTTTATAATCAAAGGTCTTATCTTCCGGTATGTTTATTACTTCTTCTCTACCACTTAGTCTATTTAGTGCAGTTGGATCGAGCACGAATAGTGCACTGTTTTCGGAGTCGCTATAGTCATTGTGGAGGATAAATGCAATTGCAACTCCCATCACGGATGTCCAATCAAGCAATCTTGTTGGAACCCAGTAGTGTTGCATATCAAACAAGGTCTCCCAATCAGTTCCCCTTTTGTCAAACAGTACTGATGCAGTTTTTGTGAATTCAAGGAAAAGGTTTTTCTCCTTGTTACCCCAATCATCATATCTCAGCAAGCTAGGCGTGAGGCTCCAAGATTCATCCGAATGACCTCGGTACCAAACTTCTCTGGGATGCCCTAGGTCGTTCTCTGCTTGCCGAACTTCCTCTAAAAAATCGTTCCATGCACTCATTTATATTTAGCCCTTACTTTTATTCCTAACTATCGGGGACGGAAAACTTCAAGCTAACGACTTAAAAGTGCGCATGTGCGTTTAAACAATTTTAAAACCGTCTTAATATTCCCGTAAGTTGTTGACTTTAAAAACTTAAATAAAGATATTAACAAATCAAAAAACTGAAAAAACAAGCATACGCGTTTTCGATGCCATGAATTCTTACTGATTGATCCTAGTCGCCTTTTTCTTTATGCACCAGAAAAACCTTACAAATCCCTGACATTTTTATGCCTAACTCCCCCTCTTATCCGTCAAGCTCCCATCCGCCCTTGCGGCCACGTCCATGTTGCCCATCATTCCCTGTGCAAATTCGGCTTTGAGTCTTTCTATCACTTGGTCGCTGACTTGTTGGTCGTAACTTGGGTTGCCTGTCGGTGTTAGGTGGATGGTTGGGGCAAAGGTCATGCTTTTGTTGTTTTGTAGCTGTTGGCTTTGCTTGGCGATGGCGTCTGGTGCGGGTTGGTCGGTTTTGTCATCTTCAAACCAACCGCCCATTCATTCAAGCTAGAGAGCGCCGCCTATCCATTCACCCAAAGAGCCACCGCCCATGCCGCCTGCGATGGAACCGACGATGCCCCCAATGGCAGTGCCGATAATGGGCACGACGGAACCTATGGCCGCGCCAGCTAAGCCGCCTGCCGCCGCGCCTCCCAAGCCCCCTGCCATGTCGCCTGCGGTCGCGCCTATTTGGGTGCTGTTGCCTTGGGATATGGCGGAGGCAAGGCCTGCGCCTTGTAGGGCGATGTCTAATGGTCTGAACAGTTTGCCCGCGCCTTTTAGTACGCCGCCAGCCATGCCACCCATTGGCAACATAGAAGATAATCCGCCAGCGGCTCCCGCTAGGTCTGCCCCTGTCATGGCCAACTCTCCAATATTGGAAACACCCGCATTGGCTGCGCCTGAGAACATGCCCAAGGCGGCGCCACTGCCAAGTAAGCCAGCAAGGCGACCGTATTTACCAAGACGAAAGCGCCCGCTTAGTCGGGATGGTCTTGTGGGTCTAGCTCGGCTTGATAGATTGTCTTCGTAGTCTCTTAGTCCTGCTAATCGGTTACGGCCTCTACTGCTTCCCCTTGTTCTTCCCCTTGTTCTTCCCCCTCTTCCACTTCTGTCTCTTCCATAGCCACCGCCTACGCCTAGGTTGTTTAGCTTGCGGTTGAGTCGGTCTAGGGAGCGGGATGCTCGGTTGGCGCTTTGGGTGGTTTGGTCAGTGGAGTTGGTGAGTTTGGTTTTGCCAAGGTTGAAGCGGTCGCGTCCGTTGCCAAGGGTGAGCTTGGCGAGTTTGAAGTCGATGGCTCCGGCTTTTACGGCAGCAATGGCCGCGGCGACGCCCATTAAGCCTGTGGCCAGTTCTGGGTTGGCTTCGGCAAAGTCGGCCACACCATCGACCACGGACATGAGCGGCGGCAAGACGGCATCGAGCACGGGCAAGAGCCTATCACCAAGGATGATGGTCATGCGGTCGAATTTGGCCCCGAGTTGACCAAGCATGTGTCCACGGGTGGCGGCGCGGTTGGCGTATTCGTTGTTGACGCTGTTGGCTCGGTCGGCTTGGTTGGCGACTTTGCCAAAGGCAGAAACAAGACCGTTTTTGTCGTCGTCCAGTGTGGTGACGAGTTTGGCGACGGCGCCTTTTACTTCTTCCCCAAAGAGTTGGGAAATCACCGCGCCTCGGTCTGTGGCGTTGACGTTTTGTAGGCCGCGCATGACTTCCACAAGGGTGCCTTGGGCGTCTTGCTGCATCATGGCCGCGAGTTCTTCTGCATCGAAGCCTAGTCGCCCCATGGCGCTTTGTTGGCTTTTTGTGGCGGCAAAGCCTGCGGTGAGTCGGCCTGTGATGTTTTTCAGCGCGGTAGAAGCCACCTCTTCCGTGGCACCGCCTGCTATTAGGCTCGCAGACAGTGCGGCGGTTTGGTTGTAGCTAAGCCCTGCGCCGATGGCGGTGGAACCTTGGCGCACCATGACGGCGGTAATTTCGCATTACGAAATTTTTTCTGTTCTTTTTCTATAAGCTCAAAACTAGATGGCCTTGTCTCTTAGATATCTTGTAATTTTATGACATAATGTCTGTACTATGTCGCAGGGAGTCATTTCCTTATGTCGCGACGCTTTTTTGAACTTATTCGATAGTAGAAAAATGTCACTAGATAATGGGGCTGCCCCAGTAAATTCAAGCGCTAAGCTTGATCGTCGATTTTCAATTGCCCCGATGATGGATTGGACGACCAGCGATTACCGAGTATTCGCTAGAAAATTGACAAAGAATACGCTGCTTTATACCGAGATGGTGACCACTGGCGCGCTGCTTCAAGGCAATCATCCTGAAAGATTCTTACGTTATGATGAGTGTGAGCACCCTATTGCGTTGCAGTTAGGTGGATCTGACGCTGTTGCGTTGGGTAAATGCGCAAAAATGGCGCAGCAAGCTGGCTTTGATGAGGTTAATCTTAATGTCGGTTGCCCAAGTGACAGAGTACAAAACAGTTTAATCGGTGCGTGTTTAATGGCTTACCCTGATAAGGTGAAAGATGCCATGCGTGCGATGCAGGATAACTGCGATATTCCGGTGACGATCAAACACCGCATTGGTTTAGATGACCAAGAAGATTACAGCGTAGTACGAGATTTTGTCGGTGATGTGGCAACGACTGGCGTGACGACCTTTATTGTCCATGCCCGTAATGCGATTCTGGAAGGCTTGAGCCCAAAAGAAAACCGCGAAGTACCGCCGCTCAAATATCATTATGTGCATCAGTTAAAGAAAGATTTCCCTGACCTTGAAATCATTATAAACGGTGGCATAAAAACATTAGATGAATGCAAAGAACAGTTAGCGCACGTAGATGGCGTTATGGTTGGCCGTGAGGCATACCATAATCCATGGATTTTAAGTCAGGTCGACGAAGTATTATTTGGCGGTCAAGCTTTGGTTAATGATCGCTACAAGGCACTAGAGGCTTTCGTTCCTTATGTTGAACGCAAGCTGCAAGAAGGCGAACGCTTGATGCACCTAACCCGACACATTTTGGGTATTTTTCAGGGTGAAGCCGGCGGCAAACAGTTCCGTCGCTACTTATCTGAAAATGGTCATAAAGCTGACGCACAGGTAAATGTATTATTAGAGGCCATTGAATTGGTCAAAAATCATCAACGCAAAGGATAAGAGCAATGAGCAATAAGTTATCTCAGTTAAAAGAGTTCACGACCATTGTGGCCGACACCGGTGATATCACGGCAATCAAAGATTTTTTACCACAAGATGCGACAACAAATCCGTCTTTGATGCTTAAAGCTGCACAAATTCCAGAGTATGCCCCTTTCCTAGATCAAGCGGTTGCTTGGGCAAAAACACAAAGCAACGATAAAGATCAACAAGTTCTAGACGCAGGTGACAAACTTGCGGTTATTGTTGGTACTGAAATTCTAAAATACGTTCCTGGCCGTATTTCTACAGAAGTAGATGCACGTTTGTCTTTTGACAAAGAAGCGACACTAGCGAAAGCACGCAAATTGATTGCGCTTTATGAAGAAGCTGGCGTGTCTCGTGACCGCGTTCTGATTAAAGCAGCGTCTACTTGGGAAGGCATCAAAGCCGCAGAAGAGCTAGAAAAAGAAGGCATCAACTGTAACCTGACTTTGCTTTTCTCTTTTGCTCAAGCGCAAGCCTGTGCTGAAGCTGGCGTTTACCTGATTTCTCCATTCGTTGGTCGTATCCTTGATTGGTACAAAAAATCGACTGGCCAAGAGTACACAGCTGAGACTGATCCAGGTGTTGTATCTGTGACTGAAATCTACAACTACTACAAGCAGCACGGCTACCAAACTGTAGTAATGGGTGCGAGCTTCCGTAACATCGGTGAAATCGAGCAACTTGCTGGTTGTGACCGTTTGACTATCAGCCCTAACCTGCTTGAAGAGTTGAAAAAAGACGAGGGCAAACTTGAGCGTAAATTGGTTCCAACCACTGACGTGAAACCTGCTCCAGCCTCTATCACAGAAGCAGCATTCCGTTGGGCTATGAACGAAGATGCGATGGCGACTGAGAAATTGTCTGAAGGCATTCGTAACTTCGCTGCAGATCAACGTAAATTAGAAATTACTCTAGCGTCTATGCTATAAAATAGAAACAAGTAAGTTAAAAACGCGGCCTAGGTCGCGTTTTTTATTTTTCACAAGAAGAACGAAAGATGACCGAAACAACAGAATTTGAAAAAATGGTTAATAGCGAAGCGTTTAATGCTATCGACCTAGATCTTCGACTACGCAGAGAAACGGCTCGTCTTGCCTGTGCTAAATTCAATGCGCACCCAAGTAAGGGCAATCTTCGTCATGTTACGCGTTTGTTTGCAGAATTTGGTAGTGTGGTGATTGAATCGGGCTTTCAATGTGATTATGGTTCGCAAATTCATCTTGGTGAACGAGTATTCATTAATTTCCAATGTATTTTTTTAGACAGCGCTAAAATTCATATCGGTGACGATGTATTAATCGGTCCCGGCGTTCACTTTTATACGGTTGATCATCCTAGGGATGCTGACTTACGGGCCTCTGGCGAATGCTTTGCTCGTCCTATTACTATTGGCAATAAAGTCTGGATTGGCGGCGGTGCCAAAATCCTACCCGGTATTGAAATTGGCAATAACGCCATTATTGCCGCTAATGCAGTGGTGACTCGACATGTTGCTGAAAACGAACGCTACTTCGGGCCATCACTTTAAATTTTCAATTTAGAAAGCGAGTTTAAGTAGCTACTATTTGCATGATCCCATCAAAAAACATGCTTTAAGACCTTAATTAACGCTTCGCTGAATACTTTATCCAACTAGGCAAGCAATCGGCAATTGTTAAGGAAATGCCTTCCAAAACCCTCATCTTGCGACTATTTTCTATATACTTCACTGAAATTCGCGGTAAGAGGTCGCCTTTATGAAAACTTGGATTCTATTTTTAGCAGGCCTGATGGCGCTAAATGTTAGCGCCTCGGATGCTATCGTTGACGATTCACTAAACATTGATCAGATCACTCAATTTGATGGCATACCTTGGGGTATTGCCATAATCAATGATCAAGAAGCTATTGTCACAATCAAAAAAGGTTCCGCATATAAAGTCGATTTAACTACGGGTAAAAAGCAGGCCCTTACAGGACTTCCAGAAGTGGATAACCGAGGCCAAGGCGGCCTGCTAGACGTGGCAAAATCCCCGCAGTTTAAAGAACAAGGTTGGTTATATTTCACCTATTCAAAACCAACCGATGATGGCTCAAAAACTACGTTAGCCAGAGCTAAATTAGCAGGCAACAAACTAACTGAATGGCATGATTTATTGGTCACAGACTCAGCGGCAAGCGAAACTAAGCACTATGGTGGACGTATTGCCTTTGATGGCCAACAGCATGTCTTTTTCTCGGTTGGTGATCGTGGTGTTCGTGAGAATGCTCAGGATTTAACAAACCATGCGGGCAGCGTTATTCGTTTAAATTTAGATGGAAGTGTACCAAGGGACAACCCTTTTGTGACTCATGCCAACATTCGTAATGAGATATGGAGTTACGGACATCGCAATCCTCAAGGCCTTTTTTACGACACAGATACCCATACGCTATGGTCAAATGAACATGGTCCAAGAGGCGGAGATGAAATAAATCTAATACGCCCAGGTGCGAATTACGGCTGGCCAATTGTGTCTTATGGCAAAGAATACTGGGGACCAATCAGCGTCGGTGAAGGGAACACAAAAGATGGCATAGACAACCCTGCTAAGGTGTTTATTCCTTCTATCGCACCAAGCAGTTTGATACGTTATAAAGGTATGTTGTTTTCGAACTGGAACGGTGATTTTCTATCTACCGCGCTCGCTTTGAGACATTTAAACAAGATCAAAATTGATAAGAATGGCAAGACAACAGAAACTCGTTACCTAGAACATTTGGATGAACGTCTTCGTTCAATTGCTCAGGATTCAGCTGGTGTGCTGTACATTGGTACAGACTCTGGAAAGGTATTAAAGATTACACTTGCAATAGATAGTGGTCTCAAGAAAGCAAGCTAAGGAGCATTAACAATGCTCCTTCATTTTGGGCTCAATCTATTACTAGCGTCTAATGATTCATTAAATGAACTCATCAAAAACACCTAAACTCTTAATCCATTAAAACAACACAATTCCGACCAAGGCTTTTTGCTTTGTATAACCGCTGGTCGGCAATTCTATATAAATGCTTAAAATCACCACGCCCTTTCTGACTACAAGACACGCCAATACTCACAGTATAATGAATTTCCAGCTCATCAAAATAAAATAGAGAGTCATCTACATACTGGCAAAATGCGACTGACCAGTCCTTGCTTTGCGCAGCTGGCATAAAAACACAAAACTCTTCTCCACCTAAGCGAAATAGCTGCTCGTTATCATCAACATGCGCCCTTAATCGCTCAGCAAAGTCCACCAGCACCGCGTCACCAACTTCATGCCCATGTATATCATTTATTTTTTTGAAATTATCTAGATCTATCAAAACAAGTGCTAATTCATCGCCCATCCCAGTAACTTGTTGAAGCTGATATAGCGAGTTTTGACTAACATTACGGCGATTGGCAAGACCTGTAAGAGGGTCGGTAGATGCTATTTTCTTTAAAGCATATAACATTTTCTTGTGAACTCGCTCGGCACCGTGAGTTAGCCCCCATAAGAAGACATAGGCTAGAAACAAGTTCACGACAATACTAATTAGACCGTCTTTAAAATCATCATAAAAGCGCAGAAATAGAATAGTACTAACCAAACAAAGGCAAACAGCGCTCAACCAAAAACCTGTGCGTTTACCCAACATAAGATAGGAGGTCATAGGGAAAATAAGCACCCAAACCTGTCGACCAGAATACAGAGGAGAAAAGCTGATTCCGATTAAAATACAGGCAAAGATAAACGCTACATAAAGCGAAACAAACCACTTGTAATGACGCCACTGTATAGGGCAAAACCATACACAAATGGTCAGCATTAGCAGAATAGCTTCTGCCAATGCGACTTGATACTTTGCCGCCATTACATTAAGCACTATCAGTACAAGGCAAGAACTGCCTATCACGAGCAAAAAACCTTTTACTAGCGCTTCATTAAAAAGGCTTTCATTAAACCAATGGGATGTCGACAGCCGCTTATTCATTAAAATAGATTCTGTTATTCGGACCAACTACTGTCCGCGGTGACATCACTCTCTGACGAAATATTGCCATCCGTCGTTGCGGCAGAGTCATCGCCCCAACTATCGACTTCAGCTTCATCCCCCCAGCTATCACTCGCAGAATCATCACCCCAGCTATCGTTTTCAGTTTCATCACCCCAACTATCGTCTGCTGAATCAGTATTTTTGATAGCTTGTTTCTTTGGTGGATTTCCATCGTAAACTTCATATGCTCTATTTTGTAAATACACATCTCGGATAAAGCTGTACCTGTCCCCAACAATCATGCCTTCCGCATTGAGGTAACGTGCTCTTGTTTCAACAACGTCTAAGGCTAATAAACCAAGCTCCTCATCATCATTTAAGTCGAGAATGCTTGTTTCATCAAGGTACGTATATTTAATGGCCAAACCTGAACCATCACGCACAGTAGAAGGACCAAAGAATGGCAATACCAAATAAGGGCCAGATGACACGCCCCAATACCCAAGCGTTTGGCCAAAGTCTTCATCGTATTTTTTTAGCCCCATTTCGCTAGCCACATCAAAAAGACCCAACCAGCCAGCGGTACTATTGATCAAAAAGCGGAATGTTGACGACGCTGTTGCATCCCATTTCCCTTGCAATAGATTGTTGGTTATATTGCCGATTTCTCCAAGGTTAGAGAAAAAATTGCTCACACCTCTCTGTACGGGATTAGGCGTAATAGCCTTATATCCCTCAGCAACAGGCTTTAAAACAGCACCATCAATTGCATCATTGAAAGTAAACATAGAGCGGTTGAAACCTTCCCATGGATCTTCTTTGGTTTCTACTGGCACCTGTGCACAGGATTGCACAAGCAACAACAAAGAGCCAAAAAGTAAAGTGCCGATTGCTTTAAACATTTTCACTATCCTTAACTTGTAAGACTTCACGCACAGAGTCTGACTAAAAAACCTTATTTATAAAATCAAACCAATTTTTTAACTTCTTGCCATTGCTTATCTAAGCGCTTCTCTGAAATGGGCTCTAACGTGCCAACCGACTGAGCAAACAAAGAAATACGATATTCCTCTAACATCCAACGATATTTGATCAACTCTGGATCATATAAAGCTTTTTCGTCATGGGCTTTTTTCTGTCTGGAATAAGTTTGCCAAAAGCTTTCTAATTCAGACACATATTGGTTTTCTTTGTTCAGATGATTTTGAAAGCGCTCCAAACGCACTTCAATACCTTTAAAATAACGCGGCAATTGCCCTAACCAAAACAAGGGTGTATTACCAATGAAACCGGGGTAAATAAGCTGCTCTAGTTGGACTTTAATATCACCGTAAATTCGTGTCCAAGGCAGAGGAATACTGCCTTTCATCCTCTTTGCCACACCTTGATAAGATGACAACACACGATAAAGCTGTCCCGCCATATCGTTCGCCACGCTCACCAATTGCGGTTTATTTTTCACTAGGCAACTTTCAAATTCTGCTTTTGTGCGGGGCAAAGCACGCCCATCCAAGAAAACCTTGTCTAAAACCGCATTAAGCAAATCATCCAATAAGGTTTCTTTTTGACCTAATGGCGAAAAAATTAGCATAGATTCTTTAAGATGCGGTAGGTTCTTTTGCAGATAACGCATTTCTTTGCTCAATGTAAGTTTAAGCAAAGTGACCACCCCTTTTCGATGGGTTTCCAACGCGGTGTTCTGATCATCAAACATTTTAAGTGACACATGATCGCCTTGTGCCACCAAAGCGGGGAACGCCGTGACCTTAATTCCAGCTTGTTTAATCTCCTGACGCTCAGGAATGCCCTGCTCAGGCCAAGAAGTTAAACCTTCTTGCTCATGTTGTTTGGTACCAAATTTTGCAAAACTTTCTTCAACTAGGTCACTAAACTGAGTTTGAAGCTGAGCAAGATTTTTACCTACACCAAGCACCTTACCGCGCTCGTCCACTACTTCTAAGTTAAGCGTTAAGTGAGAATCTAGCTTATCGGCATTCCATTCATTAAGCGGAATATCAATCAGCGTTTCGCGCTTAATCTGCAAACTAAGCTGTTCAAGCAAATCACCTTTGTCTTTCGACAAGTTGGGATAAACACGATCAACAAACTGCGGAATCGGCACAAAGCGACGACGCAAAGCCTTAGGCAAAGCCCGCAATAACGCTTCACAGCGCTCTTTGATAAAGCCGGGCACAGCCCAACCTAAATCCTCTAAACTCAGCTGACGTAACAAACCAACTGGGACTTTTAAGGTCGCGCCATCGGCTGCTTGACCCGGATCGAATTTATAATCAATCGGTAAAGCGACACCGTTCAAACCAAAGGAATCAGGAAAGGCAAGATCGTCGACACTGACATCTTGATTAATCAAGTCCTCACGAGTCATTAACAAAGCATCAGGCGAAGTTTTAACGAAATGCTCTAAGCTTTTTAGATTGCGAACATGATCAGGTAATCGAGAATTGTAGAAGGCAAACACCGTTTCATCGTCAACCAGAATGTCACGTTTGCGCAGTTTAGCTTCTTGGGCCTCTAACGATTCCATCAGCGCTTTGTTCTTACGATAAAACGCCTGTTTAGTACGAAGTTCACCTTCCACTAGCCCAGAGCGAATAAAAATCTCGCGTGCTTCTTCAGGATTCACATGACCATAATCAATACTGCGTTTCGCCACAATCACCAAACCATAAAGCGACACTTGCTCATGGGCCATGATGCGACCTTGGTTACGCTCAAAGTGTGGGTCAAAGTATTGACGCTTCACAAACGGCGCCGCGTACTCTTCGATCCAAACAGGATCAATTCGCGCCGTGACTCGCGCATACAATTTACTGGTCTCAATTAACTCAGCCGCCATAATCCATTGTGGCGGTTTTTTGAATAACATGGACCCAGGGAATATCGCCAATTTACGCGAGCGACAGCCAAGCATTTCTTTGCTGTCTTCCATTTTATTAGCAACTTGCGTAAACATACCGGCCAACAAAGAACGGTGAATCGCTTCGTAATGACGTTCTTCATGCTGGACTTCTTTAAAGCCAAGCTGCTTACAAGCAATCATGATTTGTCGATGAATATCTCGCCATTCACGCATGCGCATGAAATTCAAAAATTGCTTACGGCAATATTGGCGCAATTGATTTTGTGATAAGGCTTGGCGTTGCTCTTCAAAACGTTCCCACAAATTCAAGAACACAGCGAAATCTGAGTCTTCGTCTTTATCGACTGCATGAGCTTGGTCGGACTGAGCTTTTTTGTCTTGAGGGCGTTCACGAGGATCAGGGATAGACAAGGCACTGACAATAATCGCCACTTCTTTGAGCACACTGTGCTGCTCGGCTGCGATTAGAATTCGCCCTAATTTAGGATCGATTGGCAACTTAGCAAGCTGACGTCCAATCGGCGTCAGTCGCTCTTTGTCCAAGGCACCAAGCTCGGTTAACGCTCGGTAGCCATCGTTGATCATGCGTTTTTCTGGCATTTCAACGAAAGGAAATTTCTCAACCGCACCAAGTTTTAAATTGGCCATCTGCAAAATAACCGATGCCAAGTTGGTACGGAAAATTTCTGGATCGGTAAACTCTGCACGATTGTTAAAATCTTCCTCGTCATACAAGCGAATACAAATACCATCCGCTACACGACCACATCGCCCCGCCCTTTGGTTGGCGCTGGCTTGGCTGATTTTTTCAATCGGCAACTGTTGGACTTTGGAACGCACGCTGTAGCGACTAATTCGCGCCAAACCCGGATCAATCACGTAACGAATACCCGGTACCGTCAACGAGGTTTCAGCAACGTTGGTCGACAACACAATACGACGACCAGAATGGGATTTAAAAATACGTTGTTGCTCGCTAGCGCTCAATCGAGCATATAAGGGCAGGACTTCCGTGCTGCGTAATTCGGCACGACGAAGAATCTCAGCGGTTTCACGAATTTCTCGTTCACCCGGCAAAAATACTAGAATGTCACCCGCACCGCGATAGCCGGATTGTCGCTCTTCGGCGATCAGCAGTTCTACTGCGTCTAAAACGCCTTGCTCCATACTTTGGTCTTCGTCTAGCTCTTCTGAGTCAGACTTACTGAGCAATGGCTGATAACGCACTTCAACAGGATAAGTTCGACCTGATACTTCGATGATAGGCGCGTTTTCAAAATGCTCAGAAAAACGTTCAACGTCGATGGTCGCCGAGGTGACAATGACTTTTAGATCCGGTCGAACCGCCAAGACTTGCTTTAAATACCCAAGCAAGAAATCGATATTCAAACTGCGCTCATGGGCTTCGTCAATGATAATGGTGTCGTATTTATACAGGCGCTTATCTTGCTGAATTTCGGCCAATAAAATACCGTCGGTCATTAACTTAATGAGGGTTTCTTCGTTGCTTTCGTCACTGAAACGAACCTGAAAACCCACTTGTTCGCCAAGGTTAACTTGCAACTCATCACTAATACGCTCTGCCACGCTGCGCGCGGCAATTCGTCTTGGTTGTGTATGACCAATCAGACCCGCGATTCCGCGACCTGCTTGCAAGCACATTTTAGGCAATTGCGTGGTTTTACCAGAGCCTGTTTCACCCGCAATAATCACCACTTGGTTTTCTTGGATCGCCTTGATGATTTCATCGGCACGGGCTGCAACCGGCAAGCTTTCATCGTAGGTAATCTTTGGCATACGTGACAAACGAGCTTGGTACAGAGTCTCTGACTTTTCGATAAGCGCATTCACTTCAGATTGCATACGATCAAAAGGCAAACCATCCTTTTGACGTTTACTAAGTTGCGCTTGTTTTTGATCAATTAGATGACGATCGCGCGTCATTACGGCATTTGTCGGCATGATAGGTAAACTTGTATCCTTTTTACTTGGCGCTGGAAAAATAGTGGCAATAAATAACGCGCCGTTTGTATTAGAAGCCTTGGCACAGTGCTTCAAGTGAAGCTAAGTTGCTGTACGAAAACCTCTATCTATATAGTTGTAAATTCTAACATCAATCCCAACCTAAGGGTTATAGTGAACAACATTCGCGGCACATCTAATACGATGTTGCCATTACTCTTTAAAGACCAACTAACTAAAGATCAACAACAAAAAGGAAATGGTATGTCTCATCAAGTATTTGAAGATAACTCTCTTACCATTGGCAACACGCCACTTGTACGCTTAAACCGCATAGGAAATGGAAATATTTGGGCAAAGCTTGAATCTCGTAATCCTGCTTTCTCAGTAAAATGCCGCATCGGCGCCAACATGGTGTGGGATGCAGAAAAGAAAGGTATTCTGAGTAAAGGTAAATCCATTGTTGAAGCTTCCAGCGGTAACACAGGTATCGCCTTGTGTTTCGTTGCTGCGTCTCGTGGTTACCCGATTACCATCACTATGCCATCCAGCATGAGTGTGGAACGTCGCCAAGTCATGAAAGCCCTTGGGGCGACCATCGTTCTAACTGAACCTGCAAAGGGCATGAAAGGCGCCATTGCCAAAGCCGAAGAAATTGCCCAAGACGAAAATTTCGTTTTGCTTCAACAATTCGAAAACCCAGCTAACCCAGAAATTCACGAAAAAACTACTGGCCCTGAAATCTGGCAAGATACCAATGGTGAAATCGATGTTTTCGTTGCAGGCGTTGGTACTGGCGGCACCATCACAGGTGTGAGTCGCTACATTAAAAACACGCAAGGCAAAGCCATTATCAGTGTCGCGGTTGAGCCAACCAGCTCGCCAGTTATCACTCAAACAATCAATGGCGAAGAGCCAACGCCATCACCACATAAAATTCAAGGCATTGGTGCGGGTTTCATTCCGAAAAACCTAGACCTTTCTATTGTCGATCGCGTTGAACAAGTGTCTAACGAAGACGCCATTGCCATGGCAAAACGCCTAATGCGTGAAGAAGGCATTCTGTGCGGTATTTCTTGCGGCGCTGCTGTTGTTGCCACAGAACGCTTAAGCAAACTAGATGAATTTAAAGACAAGAAAATCGTTGTCGTATTACCAGATTCGGGCGAGCGTTACTTGTCTACCGCTTTGTTTGAAGGTGAATTTACCGACAACGAATTGGTTCAATAAGAACTAAACACTCCTACTAAAAAACAAAATCCCCGCTTAGATTTTGATCCAAGCGGGGATTTTTTTCGTATTAAATAGTCTCAGAAAGAATATCTAATTAATGCGTTTTTTTCGTACCGTAGCGAACCATGTCTTTACCATTTTCAAATACTTCGGTGGTCACATAACGCCCTAACACCAACTGCTGATTATCATCCAGCACTGCCACAAATGGACGACCATTGGAATTGTTCGTCGCCAACGCCACGCCAGATACATTGTTTAGGCCTAAACCACCCACCTCAACTAATCGCAAAAACGTCTCAAGCTCATCCAAGGTTTCAATTACATCATTATCATTAATCATTCGTTCTACTCTGTTACACCAATAATGGCGCTAGAATAACAGTTATCGCAGCGAGAGAAAAATGGGGAATATTCACTCTAAACAAATGAAATTGCTTTGGCTTTTGCGGATTAGAAAACACACCCATCTTGCGCATTCCCCTTTCTTCAAGGGTAATAGACTTTAGTTCGCTTTGATTTGACAAACCACTTCGCCGCCTTCAAACACGCATAACTCGCCTTCTTCCATTTGTTGCCACGTTTCATCGTGGGTTAATGGTTGTGTGGCGATGACGGTAACAACGTCTTTGTCTGTGGTGACTTCCTTGAAATCGACAATGACATCTTCGTCCGACAAGGTAGCTTTTTTAAATGGCGCTCGGCGGGTGATCCAGTGTAATTTAGTAGTGCAAAAGCAATATAAACGCACACCATCGGACAGCATCATATTGAAGACGCCACGCATTTTTAGCTGCAAAGCTAATGCTGATAGCGCTGCAGATACTTCTGCCAAGGCTGGCTCTTGATCACCAAAACGTGTTTGTAGTTGCTCAACGATCCAACAAAAAGCACGTTCAGAATCGGTACTGCCTAATGGGTGGTAATATTTTATTGGTAAGGATTCAGATGACTCCAACTGACCATTATGAGCGTAAGTCCAAGTCTTCCCCCAAAGTAGACGGTTAAACGGATGGGTGTTTAATAGACTTACCGCGCCAACATTGGCTTGGCGGATATGACTGATGACAATGTCACACTTTAAAGATGTATTGCTGATGACTTCTGCCATGTCCGAATCTGCACTTGGTCTTGGATCATGGATCGCCCAAACATAGCCATCACGATACATAGCCATTCCCCAACCATCTTTATGAGGACCTGTGCGCCCGCCACGAGCACGTAAACCAGAAAAACTAAAACATATATCGGTTGGCACATTAGCGCTCATACCCAATAACTCACACATCGTCTAGATCTTCTCTTCTAAGGGATTGATTTTTCTTTATACGACGATACAAAAATACACCGCCAGCGATTACGATAATACCGCCTAGGTTCAACGCGACATATAAAATCCATTCTGATGTTGATAGATTGTTCGCTTTATCTAACATCTGATCGGTTACCGATTCATCCGTTTTGGTATTCTCTTCTGGCACCGGATCAGAAGTTTCGGCAACATCATCGACAACAGACACAGATGGTGGAACAAATACAGGAGCCACATCATTGTTAGATGAAGCTTCTGACATATTAGACGAATTATTCACATCGCCATCCAGCAAGGTAACGGTTGGCGCACTATTTCCTTGTCGATCAAAGTGCCACATTGGTGTCCAATAATCGAAACGCTGTCCAGTTTGAGTCATGCCAATCAACTTAGCTCGGACGTTTACATTATCGCCCGGAGACACTGGAATGAGTTTTTCCCAATAACCTTGCCCAGCCAGCGGCATATCTTCCGTTTCAGTTGTACCGCTATTGTAGGTAAATTCAAGCTTCACATTAGAGCGCAACATGTTCAGTCTCAAATTCACCGGCTTAGCCGAGAACTGGACTAAATTACCACCAGGACTCGTTCCTTCAAAATCGATAGCAGGATGAACAGCAAAAAACTGGCTAATCTGACGAGAGAAGGTTTTACCATCTACTAAACTGATAAGTTCATAATTCCCTGGTTCAGTAATACCTTCTAGACGTTGCTTAAATTGCTCATTCGTTCTCAGCGTATCCTGAGAAAAAACCGTCTCTTTTTGTTCGCCACTTAAACGCACTAATGTTTGTTTGACGTCCAATAAATCTAATACTTTATCGTCTTTAATTAGCTCATTTTTTTGAAACAAGCCAACGGTTGAGTAGATAGGCTCATTCTGAAATATCACTGGCGCGACAGGCGTTGCTTGCGCACTTAAATCTGTGATGACGCGAATGCTGCTTCGTTCAAGATCCACATTATTGACCTGCCATGTACCAGATGCAGGATCGCGAACTGTTATTAGGGTGTAATGATCCGAACTAGAAACAGACACCTCGGCGCTACTCACTAGCGAGAGCGACTTACCATCAGGCTTGACGATATGAGGCTGCATACCCGTTTCATGGAACACAACCAATGTAAGCTCTTTAATGGCGTCGTCTACAGAAAAACGATTGCCATCAAATGGTAACTCGTCCGAAGGCGAAGCTTGGGTAAAAATACGGTCAAAGGTATCAAGTAAATCTTCAGGAATAGCAACTTCGGTGTGTGTTGCGTCAGTGCGCAATGACAAGGATTCAAGTAAGGCTTTGTCGGTATAACCCGTCATAGAAATAGTGTGAAGATGAATACCACGTTCTTCTAATTTAGCGGTTAATTCATTGAGAATACGATCACGGGAAGCTTTGTTTACCGCCTCATCTAAACTGATATCCACCATGCCATCAGTGACTAAAATCCAGTGACGATTAAATCCCGACTTTAGGTTTCCCGAATCGGGTGTTTCTAGCAACAGCTTTATAATAGCTTCTAAATCGGTTTTGACATCTTGTGTCACATAGCTATCGACATAGCTGGCAAGTTTCGTTTTGTTGGCTTTGTTAACGATGGCTTCTGGTAGGAGCACTCTAGGCTCTTCGCCAAATAACCAAATCCCTAGTGTGGCTTTCTCTTCAGGCGCGAGATTAGAAATCAGACGCAACGCCTCAGATGTTAGCTTATCAGGATCACTGATCAACATACTACCAGAGGCATCAACAATGACTCGAAACTGAGTATCCGCTTTACTCAACGGCATCCAAAAGGATAAAACAGCCACTAACAACACAGTATTTATTTTCAACCACTTCACGTTTGCGAACTCCTTGAACTGCTTTACTTTGCTGAATTTAGCGACCATTTGTCGTAATCAAACAGAGGTCTCAAGTTACATCATACGGTTCCGGCATACCATGTACCCATTTTATGACATGGGTTTCCCATTCGTCTTCGTCTACCGTATTCTCGTTCACCGCGTAATGGCGAACGGTAAGTCCTTGACGAAGCATTTCTTTATCGCTTCCAACTACCAAAGGATGCCAATTCGGCAAATCTTTGGTTTCGTACAATACACGATAACTACAGGTATCAGGCAACCAGTGAAACTCATCAATCTGATCCGGTGTTAGCGTAATGCAAGTAGATACTTTATCTTGTCGAGTTTCGTACACTTTACATTGGCACGAAGCAACATTGAGCTGATGACAAGATAAATTGGTATAAAAAACTTCTTCGGTTTCATCATCTTGTAGTTTTTGCAGGCAACATTTGCCACATCCATCACAAATAGATTCCCATTCGACTGGAGACATTTTTTCCAGTGGCGTGGTTTTCCAAAAAGGCTCGTAACGCTTTGCAATCATTCTATGAATCCAAGTAATTAATAAACCGCTTGCGTCGGCGTTTTGTATAAATCCAACAAATACTCTTCCTTCACTGGCGGTAATTGCAAATAAAAGCCTTTTTCACGAATGCCTTTAGTGACGTTTTCTGGTGTCGCTCGAGCTAGCTTACTTTCATTAGTCAGTAGCATAGTCATCGCACTGATGCCTTTGCCAAAACGAACCATAAGCTCTTCAGGAATTTCCTTCAGCCCTTTGCTTTTTTCTACATACAAGTACATTCCATCATGCTTGCTGGAACGAAATACTTCTACGATTAAATGCTGTTTCATAATTTTCTCTTGGCGCGCTGCACCGTATTAAGACTTTTTTAAATTTTTCTATTTTTTAAACGTATTCAATATGGGATCAACAATCACATCACGACGCCAACCTGTCATTGCAGGGTTCTGCAAATCGATCTCAGTACCATCGAACAAATGACGCACTAGTGGATCTAGCAGCTTACGCTTCATCATAGCTTCTGGTGCAATGTTTAACGCCTCGGCTTTTTCACGAATAAACGCTTTGATTGCTTTCGTTAAATCACCCGCCTGAGATGGTAAAGGTATTTCCAATGGCAACTGATATTCATCCGGTGACAATTCATTCACCATGGCGACGTTTTGCAAAATAACTTCACCATACAAACGATGCTGACGACCGGTTAACTCTTCCGCCTCAGAAACCGCTTTATGATGTGTCGGCAAGGTTTTCGCCAACGACCAAAGAGTACGATCTTTTAGAATCTGCCCTTTTGGAACGTCTTCTTTACGAGCTTGTTCATCGCGCCAAATGAATAGCAAACGCAATAGTGTTAAACCCGCTGGCGTCAAACGCCACGCAGTTTTAATGCCATCCCAGTTTTGCTCTGGATCAGAGTTCATCTGGTATTGCCATTTCAAGGAATCACAATCCTCCATCACCCATTCAAGCATATTTTTCGCTTCTAAACGGGCAATTTGCATTGGATAGACTTTTGCCAAATACACCACATCAAGTGCTGCATAACGCTTTTGAGCATCCGTTAAAGGACGCTGAACCCAGTCTGAACGAGTTTCGTCTTTCGCTACTTCAATTTGCAAATACTCATGAATCAACTTCACATAGCTAAGTGACCATTGCGCACTAGCATAGGCTTCACCAATTTGAGTATCGTAAAAAGGCGCAGGTAAAACACCTAACAAACGATCAAAGACATCCAAATCTTCAGAACATGCATGGAACACTTTCATTACTGAAGGGTTTACCATCAGGTTACGCAGAGGCTCCCATTCATCGATGCTCAACGGATCAATCAGTACGGCTTTCTCGCCTTCACTAATTTGAATGAGCCCCGTAATTGGAAAATAAGTTGTGCGACGAATGAATTCTGTGTCGACCGCGATTACCGGTAAATCTGCCCAGTAATCACACCAACTTGCCAGAGATTCATTGTCCGCAACCCACACAATATTTAGAGCATCATCTTGATCATTCATACTAGAGCTTCTTCCGTCCCTCTAGCGCTAAAGCCAGAGTGTTTCCATCAACGTATTCCAGTTCACCACCCATAGGCACTCCATGGGCAATACGACTGACATTGATGTTCAATGTTTTTAATTTTTCAGCAATATAGTGACAAGTCGCCTCGCCTTCTACTGTTGAGTTAGTGGCAATAATCGCTTCTTCCACTTCATTATGCTGAACCAAAGCTTCTAAACGATCCAAGCCCAATTCTTCAGGACCAATGCCATCAATCGGTGACAAATGTCCCAGCAAAACAAAATAACGCCCAGAAAAACTACCTGCAGATTCGATTGCTATAACATCCGCTGGTGTTTCTACAATACACAAATGCTTTGCATCCCGCTCAGGGTCTGTACAAATTCCGCACTCTGACTCTTCAGTCAAAGTACGGCAACTTGAACAACGCCCGACTTTGTCGAGCGCCTCGCGCAATGCATTTGCCAGTCTATCTGCCCCTTGATGATCACGTTCCAATAAATACAAGGCCATTTTTTGAGCCGATCTTGGCCCAACACCCGGCAAACAACGTAATGATTCAATCAGTTCTTTAATTAAGGGACTAAACAAAGCTCGCTCCTAGAAAGGCATCTTGAAGCCAGGTGGCAAAGACATACCCGCTGTTGCAGAGGCCATTTTTTCTTTTTGAGTCACTTCGATATTACGCACTGCATCATTCACGGCAGCCGCAATCAGGTCTTCTAGCATCTCTTTATCATCACCAAACAAAGAATCATCGATAGAAACACGTTTCACATCATGACGACCTGTCATTAGGATTTTAACAAGACCTGCACCCGCTTGACCTTCGACTTCCATGTTGGCGATTTCTTCTTGCGCTTTCTGCATGTTTTCTTGCATCTGCTGCGCTTGGCGCATCATGTTACCCATACCACCTTTAAACATAACTTTTGCTCTCCAATTTAGGCTTTAACTTTAACCGTATCGTAAACCAGCTGCGCACCCATCGTTGCCGACAAGGCTTGCACAACTGGGTGTGAATTCAAATGTGTGATTGCCACTTGCAAGGCTTCTGCTCGCTTACTTGCGGCAAATTCCTCTGCGGTCACACCTGTAGTGTCTTCCACTGTATCTATAATCAAAGGCACCGCCATCGCAAAAAAATCGCTCAGTGCACCTTGTATTTGTTCGTAACGTACTTGGTTTAGCATGTGCCCGTATTCTAAAGGCACTTCGAGGCGAATACCTTGATCACTTGCATCCACCAAGCTGGAATTCATTAAAATATTTTGCACCAAGCCTGTCAAAGGCAAACGCGGCGCCACCAGCCACCAAAGCTTCATAGTCAGCTCATTATAATGACTCATCTCTGGCAATGGCATACCTAATGCGGGTTGAGCAATAGTATTCGGCACTTTGGACAGACGCGTGTCTGGCTCTTTGCTTTCTTCTTCGACGATTGGCGATTCAATAGGTTCCGCTGCTAAGGCATCAACTAAATCTGCAGCAGGATTAAATGGATCGACGATATCAGCAATAGCACGCTCTTCCGCTTCTTCTTCGTCTTCATCATCGTCACTTTCATCTAACGAGACTTCTGTGAATCTATCTTCCGCAACAACAAAAGGTTTAGACTCATGCTCCGGCTTGCTAGCAGTCCCTGCCTTTTGCTGTATGTCTGACTCTTGCTGCATGTCTGACTCTTGCTGCATGTCTGACTCTTGCTGTATGTCTGACTCTTGCTGTATGTCTGACCCTTGCTGAGCTGCAGGCTCTAACTCAGTGCGGTTTGCTTGCTGCACTACATCAACAGATTCTACTGGTTCACTACTTTCTACTGTTACGATCTCAACATCATCTAACGTGATGGACTCAACATCTTCTTCAATATGATCCTGAACAGCCTCACTCTGAACACTTTTGCTTTCAACAGCGACATCTTCAACAATATCATTTTGAACAAGAACATCTGCTATAGCAGCTGATTCCGGCGCATCTTCCCAAGGCGGATGTTCGGCAGTTACCATTGACTGAACCGACTCTTGATCAGGCTCTGAGTCAACTATTTGCTCAGCTGACTTAATGACTACTGGCTCTTCTGGTTCAACGACTGGTGTTTTTTTTTCTGTCATCGGCGACGACGGATAGTCAGACTCTGCCGTTTGATTCATTGCTTCAGGTGGTGTTTCAGATAATGCTACTGACGCTGTTTCTGTTTGAGCATTCATCACAGGCGGCGCATTATGACTAACCATCATTGGCGGTGCTGGACGGAAGGCAATCAACCTTAACATCAACATTTCAAAACCCGCACGAGCAGAATGTGCTAAATGCAAATCACGGCGACCAATTAATAAGCTCTGATACATCATTTGTATTTCTTCAGAGCTAACACTAGTGGCAATACCCTGAATCCGAGCCAAATCACCCAGCTGATCCATTAATGCGCCCGGCACTTGCTGCTCTATCGCCACACGGTGCAACACATCCAACAAGCTGCCACAAATCGCGGAAAAATCTGGCTGATAATCAGCAAGTTGCTCTATTCGAGTCAAGACTTGCGCTGCGTTCTTAGACGCAACGCTTTCTAATAAATCCAATACTTGTGCTTGGTTCACTAAGCCCAGCATCGCGGTCACGCCGGACTCCGAAATTGTACCGTTACCAAAGGCAATAGCCTGATCCGTCAAACTCAATGCATCACGCATACTGCCATTAGCCGCTTGGCCTATTTGCCACAGAGCTGGCTGATCAAAGTTGACTTCTTCGGTGGTAAGCACGGTTTGCAAATAGTCCACCACGCGCTGTGGCGACATATTTTTGAGATTGAACTGCAAACAACGAGACAAAATGGTCACAGGAAGTTTCTGTGGATCTGTCGTTGCTAACAAAAATTTGACGTGCGCTGGCGGCTCTTCAAGGGTTTTTAATAACGCATTGAAGGAATGAGTCGACAGCATGTGTACTTCGTCTATGAGGTAGACTTTAAAACGTCCACGAGTTGGCGCATATTGCACGTTTTCTAGTAATTCGCGGGTATCTTCTACTTTGGTACGAGATGCCGCATCCACTTCGATCAAGTCAACAAAACGACCTTCAGCGATTTCTCGGCAACTATCACAAGTTCCACAAGGCTCAGGCGAAATGCCATTGGTTTCACAGTTCAAGCATTTAGCAAAAATACGCGCGATCGTGGTTTTACCGACACCGCGTGTTCCGGTAAATAAATAGGCGTGATGTAAACGCTGTTGGCGTAAAGCATTCACCAACGCTTGAAGTACATGGTCTTGCCCAGCCATTTCAAGGAAAGTCTGTGGGCGCCATTTTCGTGCGAGTACTTGGTAGCTCATGCAATCCAATCTAATGATTATTAAGGCTGCGTAGCACAGCGTTTGATTTTGTGACCATACTACAATCAATGCATATGGTTATATAATTTGCTGAATTTTAAGCTTTTTCAGCTTAAAAAGAAATGAGCTGGCGGGAATTCTATAAGGCACGAAGATCCCGCTGAGCAAATCCACTCAACGGGATATCGAATTTATTTACGATCTATTAATTTGAAACCTTTCGGCACTTCAAAACGACTCGTGTGCTCACCAGACATTTTGGCTGCTTTTACTTCTCGGATAATAGTAAGGGCAGGCTTGCCATCTTCCATTCCCATCCAAGTTTTTGCACCTTTTTCTGCTGTATTGGATAAAAAATCTCCCGCCATGCTTTTCAAAGAATTCACAGGATCTTTCACATCAAATTTAGTACTTTCTTCTTCTGACTTCGGCGTTGGGCAAGTATTTGCGTCAACATACCATTCTATCTTCACAGAAATTGGCTCGCCATCCACTGACGTCAGTTTTTTCATCTCTTCAGGCTTACCAGCGCTCAGAAATTCCATCGCGGTCGCTGCATTGTGATCGAGGAAAGCATCCAAAGGAGCGGAAGCAATCACTTCATTATAATATTTGCGATCAAAATTATGAGCCACTTGTAAAGCTTGATTTGAGGACACATTCGCCATCCAAAAATCCATCGTCACAACATGCTGGTCCAGATTGCCTTGATCATCTTCTGACACCAATTCCCATTTAGCTACATATTGATCGGCAACAAAGCCATTAATTTCTCGCTGACGAGCCTCAGGCGTTACATGAAAATCGTATTTTTTAACCTTAACCTCACAGCTCTCGGTTCCATTTGGGTTGTAACCTTCTTCCCCTCCATCGTCTTGCGTTTTACCTTCCTTCTGCTCCTCTCGAAGTTTCTCCAAAGGACTCAATGAGCCAGTGCAGCCAGACAAGCCACATTCCGCAAACTCTTCCGTTTCATAATTAACGCTCCAGAGTAAATTCTTGTCAAAACGAGCAATATCAGCGACATGTTTTTCAATGGCAATGGCATCGACTACCCAAGAGTCATATTCAGTTTGCACTTCCGTTGTACTTTTATCTGCAACGGTGTAACGAACCTCCTTCACATTCGCATCTGGCATCATATAACCACCAATGCGTGTGTTATATTGCAAAACACTTGTATCAACAATAGGAGTATTATCAACAACTTGACTAGCACAACCACTTAAAAATAGCGCAACGCCCGAAAGGGCAAATAAAGGTTTCGAGTATTTCACGAAAAAATCCTTCTATTAATAATCCAATAAACCACAGACCCGAAATACTGCATTTAGCCTGAACGAGTAAGAATACTAGATCTATCACCTTCTAATTTCAACACCAACAAAAAAGGCCAACATCAATGCTGGCCTTATAAAATACTCAATCAAAACAACATTATCAGGCTTGTTCACGCACCTTGCGCTGACGCTCTTTTTCTAGCGCTTTTTCCAAACGATGCTTTTCAACCGCATCTAACACTTCTGCACCTATGTGCTCTTCACCACGAGAGCGAGCCAGCTGAACTTGGCGCTCACGCTCAATAAAACGTTGACGCTGCTCATCAGTGAATTTATCAACGCAATGCACGCAACTCACGCCTTGAATGTAATGCTCGCTTTGTTTCTCTTCTTCGGTAATTGGCATACGACACGCATGGCATTGGTCGTATTCACCTTTTTGTAGATCGTGATTTACAGAAACACGATTATCAAAAACAAAACACTCACCTTCCCACAGGGTTTCTTCTTTTGGTACTTCTTCCAAGTATTTCAAGATGCCACCTTCAAGGTGATAAACCTCTTCGAAACCTTGTTCTAGCATGTAAGCTGTAGATTTTTCACAGCGAATTCCGCCCGTACAGAACATGGCAACTTTTTTGTGTTTCGCAGGATCCATGTTTTCTTTTACATAAGCAGGAAACTCACGGAAGGTATCCGTTTTTGGGTTTACTGCGTTTTTGAACGTACCAATTTGCACTTCGTAATCGTTACGGGTATCAACCAAAACCACATCAGGATCAGAGATCAGCGCATTCCATTCGCTTGGTTTAACATAAGTGCCAACCACACGCTTAGGATCGATACCTTCAACACCCATGGTTACAATTTCTTTTTTAAGCTTCACTTTAGTGCGATAGAAAGGCATGTCTTCGTCATAAGACTCTTTGGATACAATCTTATCCAAACCTGGTTGCTGATCTAACCAAGCCAACATGGCATCAATACCTTCACGAGTACCGGCAACGGTGCCGTTAATACCTTCACTGGCAAGCAACAAAGTGCCACGAATACCGTTATCTTCTAGTGTTTTCTGAAGCGGTTCACGAAGGGATTCAAAATGAGGCAGTTCGACAAATTTATAAAGGGCACACACGACGACTTTAGACATAACATTCTCCTATGCGATCTGGAACGTAAAACCAGAGCAATTAAATAAGGCGCGTATTATAAAGATTTATATTCCATTTTTCGAGGCCAAACCCTAAAAAAACCACACAAACAAAAGGGAGTAAGTTTATTGGTCTGGATCAAGTGTAGAGCCTGTGGTGTTATTTACACGGAACCAGCCAGCAATACTGTGCCGCGTACGTTTTGCCACCATAACTTCATGATAAAAACATTCACTCAAAAACACGGCCAACCGCCCTTTTTTCGGAAAAAAACGTCCGACTTCAACAGAAGGATCATTTTCATCGTAAATAACCAGTTCGCCACCATCACCATCTTGCCAGTCTTCGTTCAAATACAAGACAGTGGACAAAATACGATTGCTCTCACCTTTAAAAGCATCAATGTGCTTTTCATAAAACGCGCCTTCTTCGTAACGAGCAAAGTGCGCCTCATAATCAAATAATCCAAGGAACAAACGACGATTCAAAGCAACGCGTAAATCAGCCATCATTTTTAAGAAATCTATGCGAATTGGCTTATCCGGATCTATCCACTGAATGTAATCACGACGAGCGTCTAGCACGATTTGATGATCTTGTTTTCGACCGATACCAGCCTGCAACATAAAAGCGTTTTGTATGCTTTCTGCTTCATCCATCAAGGCTTGAGTGAAATCTGTTGAAAAAAAGTTATCCTGAACACTCCAGCCTTTTGTCTGTAGATCCGTTAACAGATTAGAGAACGGTTCTTCTCGGCTGAAAGCAGGCATAGAATTTTCAACATACAGGCGTTTAGCTGGCTGGACTTCAGTAGACATAGATAGGTTCGTCACTTATAAAAAAGATCACTTGTAAAAAGGCAAAATAACTACAGCAGCTATGATACTGTAGCCCAACAGACAACACATCAAGATTTCACCAGATAGATTTAATAAGATGACCCAAACCTTTCAATTACGAGACTATCAAATTCAAGCCGTTGAGGCGTCTTTGGGACACTTTCGTAATAGCGATGACCCTGCTGTCATAGTACTTCCCACTGGAGCAGGAAAGAGCTTGGTGATTGCAGAGCTCAGTCGACTTGCCAAAGGTAGAGTTGTTTGTCTGGCGCACGTGAAAGAATTGGTCGAGCAAAACCATGCTAAATTTCTAGCCACAGGATCCTCTGCAGGGATTTTTTCTGCTGGCTTAAGCCAAAAAAACAGTACAGAGAAAACCACCTTTGCCAGCATTCAATCGCTTTCCGCAAGCCTTGCTGATTTTAACGAACCCGCAAGCTTAATCATCATCGATGAATGCCATCGCGTTGGCATGGAAGAAAGCGGCCAGTACAACAAAACCATCGAGCATTTTCGAGCCCTAAATCCAAAAGTCAAAATTCTCGGCTTAACCGCCACGCCCTATCGCTTAGGCAGCGGTTGGATCTATCAAAACCATTATCATGGCTACACGCGGTCATGTACAAATTCGTTATTCAAGAAATGTATTTTTGAGCTACCTCTACAACACATGGTCAAAAAAGGCTATTTAACGCCGCCAATTCATTACGATGCAGCCATTGCTCACTATGATTTCAGCTTACTAACCGAAAGTTTAGATGGCGAGCAAAATACAGACGACATCGCACTAAACGAACTAATCCATAAACACCCTCGGGTAACTAAAGCCGTTACCGAGCAAATATTGCAACTTAGCCAAGATCGCCAAGGCGTGATGATCTTTGCAGCAACCATCGATCACGCAAAAGAAATTGCCAGCTACCTGCCGGTTGATAAAACCGCCTTAATAACTGGAAAAACCAAACTCAAACAACGAGATTCATTGATCGCAGCATTTAAATCCAAAGAGATTAAATACCTCGTTAATGTCTCCGTATTAACCACAGGGTTTGACGCCCCACACGTGGATGTGATCGCTATATTACGCCCAACTCAATCGATCAGTTTATTTCAACAAATCGTCGGTCGTGGCTTGCGTTTAAGCCCCGGCAAAAAAGACTGCTTAGTCTTGGATTACACCAACAACGGCTACAATATCTTTCAGCCAGAAATTGGCGAAAAACGCCCAACACAGGATTCTGTCGCTGTACAGATTCACTGTCCAACTTGCGATTTTGCTAATACTTTTTGGGGAAGAAAAGACGCTGAAGGCAATATTCTTGAGCATTTTGGGCGCCGTTGTCACGGCCTAGTCGAAAACGAACAAGGTGAAGAACAACAATGCAGCTATCGCTTTCGCTTCAAACGCTGCCCTTATTGCAATGAAGAAAATGATATCGCCGCGCGACAATGCCAGCATTGCGCAGAAAAGCTTATCGATCCAGACGACTTACTCAGAAGCGCACTCAATCTAAAAAACAACAAGGTATTGCGCTGCTCGGATATTACACCTGAGCTAAACATCAAAGAGAAAAGCATCAAGATTACGTATCACGATGAAGATGGGCTGACGCTAGCAGAAACATTCCGCTTTAACTTCAAGAAATCACGGCAAGCCTTTAACGACTTATTCGCTCGCAGAATAGCCAATGGCAGCCAATCAATTCAGTTTGATAAAATCGAAGAAGTCGAGCGCTTTTTACCCTATCTTCCGACACCAGATTTCGTCATCGCTAAAAAGCAAAAACAACACTGGCAAGTCACAGAACGTTTGTTCGATTACCAAGGTCCGTATAGAAAAGCCAACGAACTTGGTTAATCTCATCAACCTTTATTTTTTAGCGCATTACGATAAGAAACCTCAAACGGAAGATTCATACGCTTCAAATGATCAATCGCAACTTGCCCAAGAACACCTTTTGGCACTCCCGTTAGCAAAACGAACCAATAGTTAGAAATCATATTTTCCGCAAAAATACCGGCCGTTTTATCGTCTACGCCGACTTGCTTAAAGCGCTTGATAATACCTTCTGAAATTACGGCCATTTGGTTAGTGTGAAAACCACCTTTTGCCAAGCTATCCAATAACACTTGGCGAGTAAACTCTGCGTACGCATCATAAAATTCAAACAGCACTTGTGCCATTTGCAAAAGGTAATCAATTGGAGAGGAGCTGGCTTTTTGAGACGCGACAGCAGCACGAAGTGCTACATCCATTTCGTCAAAGAAAATGTCTTTTACGAGCGCTAATTTATCGGGAAAGTGAACAAACAAAGTTCCCACAGCAATACCAGCTTTATCACTTAAATAGCGAGTACTGGTGGCTTCGATCCCTTGTGTTAAAAAGGCTTGCTTGGCGATGGTTTTAATTTTAGATCGAGTATTGGCTTTTTGTTGCTGACGAAGACTCACCTTAACATTCCCCTAAGTAAGATATTAGGAGAGTCTAGCGTGTCTAATTTTCAAAGACGAGAGTAATTTAATACATGGAAGATTAACGCAAAGAACTTAAACTAGGCATCGCAGATCGAGCTAGCAACTCTGAAAGATCGGACATAAATGATACGATGCGTTCTGCATTGACACCAAAATCACCAGAACCAACCCTTGAACAGGAACGCATATCCACCCGAACTTTACCTGACTCTATCTGAGTAATACGAATGATCACATCATCTCTAAAACCAAAAATTGGCGTGCGTGCAGTCGCCTCAACGATTCCTGCACCAGAATACGTAGCAACTACATCCCAGCCACGTTCCTCAACAAGCCTTACTACCGCAGAATAAACAGCTGTTTTATTTTTTGATGAAAATAGAGGCTGAACATCAGGATAGAACTCATGCTGAATAGGTGCCCATTCACTATTATAACGTAAGTCATTTTCTTGAGACTTACGAATAAAGTTAACATTTAAAAAAGCAGGGGGAGCATCGGTATCGGTAGTAATATCATTAATGTCAGGCAAACCAGAACGCTGTAAATAAAACCCTATCCACATAACGCTATAAACAAATGAAACGATTAACACTAAAAAGAAGAAACGCTGACACGCTATATTTTTTTCTTTCCGGCAAACACCTAGCGAAACTGCAGCAAGCAAAGACAAAACCAACGCGGCAAATACGCTCTTACGAAGCATAGAAAAACCTGTTATTGGCTCAAAAACCCCAACTCGAACACCAGCAATAGATATGAATGCAATACAGCCAACCAACATGAGAAGAATGTATAAAACCGGAGAGATATAACGACTCATAGACAACTCATAACGAAAAAATAATATCTCACACCATATCGCGACTTGATGACAACGAACAGAAGCAACAAGCCTGATTCAACGTATTCCTCTGTATTTGCATATTTTGTGTAAAGTTAACTACAGAAACAGTACAAAGCAAGAGATTAACACAAGTAACCTACCACCTAGATAGCCTACATTATTAAGAAGCAGCCTACTCTACTCGTTGCCTCCCAACACTAAAAACTCAAATGCGACACATATAAAAATGGCCATCTACAAAGATGACCATTCTCACATAAACATCAAGTGAACAAGGCTCATCAAACAAAAGTCAAACACCAAGCTTACGACAATAGGTATTGAGTTTTATTAAGCCAGACTCAAGCTCAAACTTTTGAACGTTAGGACTTTTAAACTTGAGTGCATTAGAAATATGCGTATTGATCATCGCCGCCATACCTTCAAAACCCTCTGGCGCTGATGCGATCAAACGATCCAGCATAGGAGCCAGTGACTCTTGCTTTTCTTCAATCAGAGATGGGTCTTCATACACATCATGCACCAAATCAATCAGAGCTGAAAAGTTAACCTCTTCCATAATTTGCTATCCTTAAGATTATCTAAACCACATACCCTATGAGTTTTCAGCCTCATCAGCAAGTTTAATCTGCTCAAAAGACCACTTATAGAAGGCCAAAGGGTTTCCATTATCTTTAGCGTGCCCACCAATAGAAAAATCATAATAAAGCAATTCATTTAGTGAAAGAGTATGAGACTAACCTTCATTATAATCTTTTCTAAAATCAGACCAAAAACTTAATGCCGTAGCAAGGTGTAGTGGCATAGTTAATTTGACAATTTAATTGGAGAAGCTAACTTCCACTATAGAAAACAAAGATCAATTAGATTAACGGTATATATCAAGGAACTCCCCAAGAGTATCTTCTTCCATTCTAAACTCATATTGCTCTGTATCTCCCCATTCATTACCAACATCATTACTCTTTGGATGATACAACAAAGAAACACCTGTTTTTGAATGTATGTTTTTATTAAGCCCTCGAAAATCATAGTTTTCTAAAGTAGCTATTTTATACTTTCTTAAAAAATCACCATTTAATCTAAAAAGATGAACTTCGCTATCCCTGTATGCTTCTACAAAAACTAAACTCAATACCTCTGAAAATACTGCGCTAGCATCAAATGTGAAGTTTTTTTCTATAAGTCTGTCTTCATAAACCCACGATAACGTGGTGTTAGGTGAGCCACCTTCTCTGTTAAACACTCTTTTTATTTTCATAAATACTAGCCAACTTTGTGAAATAGATCTTATAAATTAGATTTCTATGAGAATTAAGTTTTGCTAACCACCTAAGTATTAACCTTTGTCCATTCTCTGCTAGCTCCCGGTTCATATCTTACAAACCATGGGTTAGGTTGTTGCTCTGCTGGGATAAAATTAATGGAGTCAGGTGTTTCAAACACGCCCACTGGCTGACCTTTATCTTTTAAGCAGACAAATTGATCATCGACTAATTCAAATATACCCGCTTCTCCGCCTGCCAAGAAAATTCTTTCCGCTAGTGCCCCAATTCCATACCATGAATATTTAGCAGACCCTATGTCCGTGAAACCATCTTTTGCATTACCTACTAATAAACAGCCACTTCGGCCAGTAATAAAAACTTTGTCTCGTGAAAGCACTTTTACATCGGTAAACGCATCTTGCTGCGGGATGCCTGAGGGCAAGGTTATTTTAGTCCACTCATTCCCATTGAAATGATGTATGTTTCCATCATAACCAACAACATATACGTCATCAGAGGCTGAGCCATCGATGGCATTGGGTGCTTTCGGGAGTTTATATTCGGCCCACAACTTCCCATCCCAATGAAACGCAGGACCTGCAAAGGAGGTAACCCAAACATCTTCGTCTGTTGTTCCCCAAATAGCATTTAGCTGACCTTTAAATACTTCAGTAACATTCCACTTAATATCAAAACTACCTGAATTAAATTTTAATCGTTCAAAAGGCGGCTGCTTAAAACTAATGTTGGCATTAGTAAATACGTCACCTTGGTCATCTACAACCCATAAATGACCGTTTTGTGATGCCCACATAGCGTTAAGCTGGAAATTTGAGCCTAATAGAGTTTGATTTTTTAAACCTTGACTTAATGTTACTGCTCCAACTGCTGCCATTGGGTTAGCTTCATCGTAAAACGTATACAGTCCATGTTCTCCCATACTGGAGTAACATAAATCAATAACATGTGAAATATCGTAATTATTTGTCATTATATTCCTTAGAACTCTTCTATAACCGTATCTTCAATATCAGGTACATCACCGCCACCAACTAAATTAGACATTTTGGCATCTTTATCAACCCCAGCCTCATCTAAGTAGTTTTCAGCATCTATTCGAATCGCCTTGGCCACTAAAGCAGCTTCCTCTTCTGGAATCCTCGCCTCGTATACGCCTGGCGCCCTTTCAATTGTCTCCATACTAAGCGACTTTGCCGTCTCACTCTCCATATGATCTAGCCACTCATTTACTGTGGCGTACTCGCCTTTTTGATCAAGCGATTTAGCATAGTCTTTTTCAACATCTGTAAGGTACCGGTGCTCAGTACCTTTACTTTGATCATCGAATACAAAATATGTTATCGCATCGGCTTCATTGTAATTACCAAAGTCTTTGCCTATTGGTACATTAGACCGTTTTTCATTTGCATACTTAGATCTTTCCATAAAACAAGAGTGGGGAATAAAGTGCTCGCGCTGGTAGCCCTTCTTTGTTATTCCTTGTAATTTTTTATAAGGGCCAACAACCACACCATGCTTTTCATATAATGCCTTTCTGACGGATTCTTTTGTAAGATCTAGGTCATTATTCTGATTCAGTATTTCAATCGCTTTTCCTGAGTCAATATGCCTAACCATTTCATCAGCGGTATAACCTGAATCATTTAACTTAGTAAGTGCAATTATTTTTTCTTTTAGTTCTGCTGGGATAACCGAGTTTGCCTCCAATGCTGCGGCAACCTTAGCTTGCCCTTCCTTACACAACAATCCCATCGGATCCACCCAGTTAACCGGATTGGGGGCGTATTGATAATGGTTAATGCCACCCACTATACCAATTGGGTCTTGGTGGATAAAGCGTTGTTGTTTTGGGCAGTAGTAGCGGTATCGGTTGTAGTGAAAGCCGCTTTCTTGGTCGAAGCATTGCCCTTGAAAGCGTATGGGCTGATAGAAGCTTGTACTTTCTATCGCTCTTGTTTGTTGTGTACCGTCTTCGTAGCCATAGGCGTTCGCGGTGTTTTCCCACACCACTTCTGCTGCTTGATTGGTGACGAATCTCGGTGTATTGAGTTGATCTAGGTGGTAGTAATACACTTCACCTTGTTTGATCAAGGCAACCGGATGAAATTCATTTGGGCGGTTGATGTACCAAGTGTACTGCCCGTTTAGGCATTCGCCTAACAGTTGGTTTCCATCCCAAATGAAATCAATTTGACCTTGTTCTGTGTGTTTAGCAATACGACGGCCGAGTGGGTCGTAGTCATATTGGGTAAGTACGCCCTCTTTTGAGAAACTTGTGAGCTGGTTGAAGGCGTTAAATTCGCGTTGGGTTTTGATGCC
>NZ_JAHLLW010000007.1 GCF_019426345.1 Marinomonas lutimaris | reverse complement strand
TTTGAAATTCTTTTAATTAATTTGAATTTCATGCAGAAAGCTTAGATAAACAAAAAGACACCGAAGTGTCTTTTTGTAAAAATAGCTTTAGCTAGGTGACTAACCACCAACATAACTCAGCATTACGCCAGCCGCCACAGCAGAACCTATAACGCCCGCCACGTTAGGCCCCATCGCATGCATTAATAAGAAATTTTGCTTATTCGCCTCAAGCCCGACCTTATTGGCCACGCGCGCAGCCATAGGGACAGCAGATACACCAGCAGCACCAATCAATGGATTAATAGCATCTTTAGAGAATCTATTCATCAACTTTGCCATTAAAACACCTGCAGCTGTGCCGATAGAAAAAGCAATCAAGCCTAAGCTCAAAATTCCTAGTGTTTCCAAATTCAAAAAAGCCTCGGAACTCAACTTTGAACCAACCCCCAAACCCAAGAAGATAGTTACGATATTAATCAATGCATTTTGAGCGGTATCACTTAAACGGTCCACAACACCACATTCACGCATCAGATTGCCAAAGCAGAACATCCCAAGCAGAGGCGCCGCAGACGGCAAGAACATCGCAACCAAAATAGTCACTACAATTGGAAAGACAATCTTCTCTTTCTTGGTAACAGGCCTGAGCTGTTCCATCTTAATAGAGCGTTCCTCTTTTGTTGTTAGCGCTCGCATAATTGGCGGTTGAATAAGTGGCACTAATGCCATATAGGAATAAGCTGCCACAGCAATCGCACCAAGCAAATCAGGCGCCAAGCGACTAGCAACAAAAATAGCAGTCGGACCGTCCGCGCCACCGATAATACCAATTGCCGCCGCATCCGCTAATGAGAAATCCATAATGCCGGACGCACTTAATAAAACCGCCCCAATAACCGTGGCAAAGATACCAAACTGCGCAGCAGCACCAAGGAGCAATGTTTTTGGGTTAGCAAGCATAGGGCCAAAGTCCGTCATCGCCCCAACTCCCATGAAGATTATCAATGGGAACAAACCTGTCTCAATACCACCATGATAAATATAGTATTGAAGACCACCCGGAGAAACCATGTGACCCGTCGCATCATAAACTGGCGCAGCCATAAAACCTGCCCCAGGAATATTAACTAGAACCGCACCAATACCAATAGGCAAAAGTAGCAGCGGCTCAAAACCTTTTTTGATTGCCAGGTAAACCAACAACAAACCAACACAGATCATCACAAACTGACCAAGTTCCAGCTGGTAAATGCCCGTGTCGTGATAAAGATTTAATAATTTGTTTTCCATTTTCGATCGATTCCTTCAACTACAAAGTAAGAAGTGACTGGCCAACTTGCACAGAGTCACCTTCTTTTACACTAATGGAACCAACGACACCGGACTTAGGCGCAGATATTTCTGTCTCCATCTTCATAGCCTCGAGAATAATCACAGTATCACCCTCTTCAACTTGCTGACCTGGAGACACAAGCACTTTGAAGATATTGCCCGCTAACGGAGAAGGAACATCTTCGCCAGATGGCGCAGCAGCAGATGGCGCAGCCTGAGCTGGAGAGTTTTGAACATTAGCAACAGGCTGAATGTTACTAACATCACCCCCTTCCGATACTTGGACAACAAAACTCTGCCCAGATACAGAAACCGTGTAAACACTCGCTTCACCAGATGAAACATTTGTTGGCGAGGACTTACTCTGAACAGCATCATTAACTGTCGGCACAGGCTCAAACGCACTTGCGTCGCCACGATTCTGTAAAAATTTAAGACCTATCTGAGGGAATAAGGCATAAGTTAAAACATCGTCAATCCGATCATCAGACAACTGGATATTTTTTTCTTTTGAAAGGCCAACCAACTCTTCAGTCAACTTATCCATTTCAGGTGACAATAAGTCTGCTGGTCGACAAGTAATCGCCTCCGCCCCATCTAGAACACGGGCCTGCAACTCTTTATTGAATTCAGCAGGAGCCGCACCATACTCACCTTTCAAGATACCCGCCGTTTCTTTTGAAATAGACTTATATCGTTCGCCAGTCAGGACGTTCAAAACTGCCTGAGTACCAACAATTTGAGAAGTAGGCGTAACAAGCGGAATCAAACCCAAGTCTTCGCGGACTTTAGGGATTTCTTTTAGCACTTCGTCAAACTTATCCGCCGCACCCTGCTCTTTAAGCTGACTTTCCATATTGGTCAACATGCCACCAGGCACTTGAGCTATCAAAATACGAGAATCCGTACCACGAAGAGAGCCCTCGAATTTCGCATACTTCTTTCTAACTTCACGAAAATAAGCAGCAATCTCTTCTAATAACGCTAAATCTAAGCCAGTATCTCTATCTGTACCCTGCAACGCAGCAACCACAGACTCTGTCGCGCTATGACCATACGTCATCGACATAGAAGAAATAGCTGTATCGACTCGATCTATCCCAGCCTCAACAGCTTTCAAAATCGTCATATCTGACAAACCAGACGTAGCGTGCGCATGCAATTGCACCTCCAACTGAGTCTGAGCTTTCAATAAACTAACCAATTCGAAGGCATCGTATGGCGTCAAAATGCCAGACATATCCTTAATAGCGATGGAGTCTGCCCCCATATCTTCAAGCGCCTTAGCATAATCCACCCAGTTCTTAGTGGTATGAACGCGACTCTTAGTATATGAAATCGTCCCTTGAGCATGTTTACCTTGCTGTTTAACCGCTTTAATTGCTGTTTCCAGATTGCGGGGATCATTCATTGCATCAAAGATTCGAAACACATCGACGCCATTAAAGGCTGCACGCTCAACAAACTTATTTACAACATCATCGGCATAGTGGCGATAACCAAGCAAATTCTGCCCACGCAATAACATCTGCTGTGGCGTTTTTGGCATGGCTTTTTTTAATTCACGAATGCGCTCCCAAGGATCCTCTCCAATATAGCGAATACAGGAATCGAACGTCGCACCACCCCAAGATTCAAGCGACCAAAAGCCGACTTGATCCAGTTTTTCTGCGATAGGAAGCATATCGTCAATTCGCATACGCGTTGCCAACAAGGATTGGTGAGCATCACGCAAAACGACATCAGTAATGCCAAGAGGTTGCTTTGTTGTTGTCATATTTCAGCCTCAAAGAAATCAGAAGAGTTAGTATTAGAAAATTAAGATTTTTTACTGTTTCTGTGCTGATGAACGGCAGCAGTAATGACAGCTGTCATTTGCGCATCAACACCAGAAGAAGAGAGATTTTTAGAAACAGGCTTTGACGCTACAACAATAGGTGTTTCAGGAAACAAATAATTTAGTAGTCGCGACATGTAACCTGTCGCAAAAATTAACACCACTAAAAACAGGAATACAAAACCCATCCCTAGGACCATCAATCCCACACCATCTTCTAGCAAGCCATTCATAGCATCGATACCTTTTTTCTCGTCTTGTTTGTACAGATCTAATGTGATCAGATGCACACCCAAGAGCGCTGTTTATTTTTGATAGTTAGTTTTTTACCACAAACCAGAACAGTTTCATATTTTTATTGCATAACAGTTAGACTTATTTCGTGAACAATTCCTTAGAAACAACAACCACCTTAAAGACCTTAACCAATAACAACAGCATTGTACTGGCCGTTGCACCGATGGAAGGTGTCATGGATCACACAATGAGAGCATTGCTATCAAAAATTGGCGGCATGGACTACTTAGTAACAGAATTCATCCGAGTCACTCAATACTCTATTCCAACAACAACATTCAAACGCCTTGCACCAGAAAACACCAACAAAGCAAGAACAATACACAACCACCCCGTTCACACCCAACTACTAGGCAGCAACGCAGAACTTATGGCGGAAAGCGCTTTAAATGCAATTGAAGCTGGCGCAACTCACATTGATGTCAATTTTGGCTGCCCAGCAAAACGTGTAAATGGCCATGGTGGCGGCTCTGTTTTATTACAAACCCCTGATGCACTTTACGACATCATGAGTGCAATTCGAAATACACTACCAAGCGAAATCCCTGTATCAGCGAAAATTCGTTTAGGATTCGAAGATGAAGCATTGTTATTTGATAACGTAGCCGCCATTGAGGCAGCAGGCGTTGGCACACTCACAATACACGGACGTACTAAAAAAGATGGTTACAAACCACCAGCAAGATGGGAAAAAATAGGCGAAATTCAAGATAAGACAAACATGATTGTCGTCGCCAATGGAGACATCACAGACACTGAGTCGCTCTTACGCTGCAGATCCATTACAGGATGCCAACATTTCATGATTGGACGAGGCTCACTCAACAACCCATTTATTTTCCAACAAATAAGAGATGAGCTAAACGGGCAAAAAAGCACAGTAGATACAACAACCCTGAACGCACTCTTCGCCTATTATAGTACTGAATTACAAAAATATTATGATGAAGTCGCTACGCTTGGCAGGCTGAAACAATGGTGCGGACATTTACGGTTTGGTTTTGCGGAAGTTAAAGAACACCTTCAGACATTACGACGCAGCAAGAGCGTCAATGAACTAACACAAACATTCGAGAGTATAATGACAGAAACGTAATAAGAGAGAAAATAATAAAATTATAAAATTATAAATTAGATTGGGAATTTTAAAGTACTGATGGGGGAAATTAAGAATGGTGCACCAGAGAGGATTCGAACCTCTGACCGCTCGGTTCGTAGCCGAGTACTCTATCCAGCTGAGCTACTGGTGCAGAACAATCTTTACTCATAGTATTTAAAGAATATATCTTAAAATACTTTTTTGGAATGGTGCACCAGAGAGGATTCGAACCTCTGACCGCTCGGTTCGTAGCCGAGTACTCTATCCAGCTGAGCTACTGGTGCATATCGTATTTCTTTTAAAAAAGAGAAGAAATATTTTTTGTGAGATTTAAGAATGGTGCACCAGAGAGGATTCGAACCTCTGACCGCTCGGATCGTAGCCGAGTACTCTATCCAGCTGATCTTCTGTTTCATTTCGTATTTCTTTTAAATAAGTGAAGTAATATTTTTTGTGAGATTTAAGAATGGTGCACCAGAGAGGATTCGAACCTCTGACCGCTCGGTTCGTAGCCGAGTACTCTATCCAGCTGAGCTACTGGTGCAGAACAATCTTTACTCATAGTATTTAAAGAATATATCTTAAAATACTTTTTTGGAATGGTGCACCAGAGAGGATTCGAACCTCTGACCGCTCGGTTCGTAGCCGAGTACTCTATCCAGCTGAGCTACTGGTGCAGAACAATCTTTACTCATAGTATTTAAAGAATATATCTTAAAATACTTTTTTGGAATGGTGCACCAGAGAGGATTCGAACCTCTGACCGCTCGGTTCGTAGCCGAGTACTCTATCCAGCTGAGCTACTGGTGCAAAACAAAATCCCTGCCTTTTTTGCTCAGAGAGTAAACCCTCAAAAGACAAACTTGAAATGGCGGAGAGTGAGGGATTCGAACCCTCGATGAGTGTTAACCCATACACCCTTAGCAGGGGCGCGCCTTCGGCCACTCGGCCAACTCTCCGTAACAAGTGGGGCGCATTATATACGACACATTTGTCTTGTAAAGGCTTTTTTAAAAATTAATCTTCAGAAATTTGTTCATCTTGCTCTTTCTGAATGCGAAGATAAATTTCTTCACGGTGAACAGATACATCTTTAGGCGCATTGATGCCAATACGCACTTGATTTCCCTTTACACCTAATACAGTGACAGAAACTTCATCACCAACCATCAAAGTTTCACCAACACGACGAGTAAGAATAAGCATAAGAATATCTCCCTGTAATTGCTTTCAATCATTTATTGAGATGAATTGCCCGACAAATCTTGTAGGGCAATTCCTACAAAGCCAATTGTAGCCTCTCAATAAAAATTAAACCATCCATAACTACAGGATTTTATGTATCCAATTGTTAAGCTTCTCGAACCCCTGATGCCACTTCATTTAATTTGAACGCGGAATGCAATGCACGAACCGCCAACTCCATGTATTTTTCATCGATAATGACAGACACTTTAATTTCCGAAGTAGAGATCAACTGAATGTTGATAGACTCTGCAGCCAATGCTTTAAACATGGTACTTGCTACGCCCGCATGAGAGCGCATCCCCACACCAACAATAGACACCTTGGCAATTTTAGCGTCAGAAAGCACAGCACTCGCCCCAAGTTCTTTAGCGATGATATTCAAGGTAGATAAAGCTTGATCATATTCGTTGCGATGCACCGTAAAGGTAAAGTCTGTAGTGCCATCCACAGATACGTTTTGGACAATCATATCCACTTCGATGTTGGCATCACTAATAGGACCAAGAATACGAGAAGCAATACCTGGAATATCAGGAACACCTTTCAAGGTTAATTTCGCTTCATCTCTATTGAATGCAATTCCAGAAACCGCTGGCTGTTCCATACCTTTACTCCCCTCAGTTGTAATCAACGTACCTTCACCCTCAACAAAACTAGACAGCACCCTAAGCGGCACTTGATATTTACCAGCAAACTCTACAGAACGAATTTGTAGCACCTTGGAGCCAAGGCTAGCCATTTCTAGCATTTCCTCAAAGGTGATTTTATCCAAACGTCGCGCACTATCTACAACACGAGGATCCGTCGTATAAACCCCATCCACGTCAGTATAAATTTGACACTCATCCGCCTTCAAAGCGGCAGCAAGCGCAACACCAGTGGTATCAGAGCCACCGCGACCTAATGTCGTAATGTTGCCAAATTCATCAGCCCCCTGAAACCCCGCCGCAACAATCACTCGTCCAGCGTCTAAATCTGCGCGCATTGCTTCGGTATCAATCTTTTGAATTCGAGCCTTGCCATGAGCGCTGTCAGTTGTAATACGAATCTGAGAGCCTGTATAAGAACGAGCATCAAGACCACGCTTCATTAATGCCATAGACAAAAGTGCGATAGTAACCTGCTCCCCTGTCGACAAAAGCACATCCATTTCTCGCGCACTTGGTGAAGCATTAATGCTTTTCGCAAGAGCAATCAGCCTATTGGTTTCACCACTCATAGCAGAAACCACAACCACTATGTCATCGCCTTGTTGCTTATGCTTTAACACTCGATCTGAAACAGCCTCGATACGCTCTATTGTACCTACCGAGGTGCCGCCGTATTTTTGAACTAACAACGCCATAATTTTTCCACTATTTAAATCAAAAAAGCCGAAATCAAAGCTCTTAAGGAACGATTCAACTTAAACTCTTTCAGCAACCCAACCAGGCACCAATTCAAGAGCTGCAGACAAGCCATCTGGATTGTTACCACCAGCTTGAGCCATATCTGGACGACCACCACCTTTACCATCAACATAAGGCGCAATCATTTTAATCAGATCCCCAGCCTTCACGTTTTTAGTCAATTCTTTGGTTACGCCAGCAATTAAACTTACTTTGCCATCATTCACCGCAGCCAATAAAATAACGGCAGACTCTAGCTTGCTTTTCAGCTCATCTAGTAAATCACGTAACGCTTTTGGATCTTCTACTTCAACCTGAGCAACCAACAACTTACCGCCATTGATATCTACCGCCTGAGAAGCCAAATCAGCGCCAGCTAAAGCTGCCATTTTACCTTTCAATACATCCAATTCTTTCTGCAAACTGCGCGCTTGATCATTCAAGGCAACAACCTTGTCTAACACGCTGTCTTTATTACCTTTGACAAGGCTAGCAATACCATCAAGAACCGACTCAGTCTGGCGAGTCGTATCTATTGCAACTTTGCCTGTAACCGCTTCAATACGACGAACGCCAGCAGCAATACCGCTTTCTGTAATAATTTTAAAGAAACCAATATCTCCCGTACGACTAACATGAGTACCACCACACAACTCAATCGAGTAGTCAGCCCCCATAGTCAATACACGCACTTCACTGTCGTATTTCTCACCAAACAAGGCCATAGCGCCTTTCGCTTTAGCAGACTCAACATCCATGATGTCGGTTTCTACTGGACGGTTTAAGCGGATCTGTTCGTTAACCATGTCTTCGATTTGCTCGATCTCTGTCGCCGTAACACCTTCAAAATGCGAAAAGTCAAAACGCAAACGCTCAGGATTTACCAAAGAACCTTTTTGTAAAACATGATCACCTAAAATACGACGCAGTGCTTCGTGCATTAAGTGAGTCGCCGAATGGTTCAATGTAGTCGCCATACGCAAAGTACGATCGACTTCGCCAGTCACTTGATCACCAACCGCCAAACGACCTTCTTTTAGCTCACCGTAATGCAAATGTGCTTTAGCTTGCTTAGTGGTGCTAGATACTTTGAAAGCGCCTGGACCACGCAACCAACCTTGATCGCCAACTTGACCACCTGATTCAGCGTAAAAAGGAGTCGATTTCAAAATCACTGCCGCAACTTGACCAGCTTCGATAGTTTCAACAGACTCTCCATCAACAAGAATCATCTCAACTTCACAGGTAGCGTTTAGATTCTCGTAGCCAGTAAATTCAGTAACAGAATCCAACTTAACGCCGCTCGACATATCCATAGAGAAGTTACTTGCTGAACGAGCACGTGCACGCTGTGCATCCATCGCCACTTCAAATCCAGCCTCATCTATTTCTAGATCATTTTCACGCGCAACATCGTTGGTTAAATCAGCAGGGAAACCATACGTGTCGTATAGTTTGAAAACTGTCTCACCAGGAATAATCTTTTCATCGCCTAGTTCAGAAATGGCTTCTTCTAAAATCTTCATCCCTTGATCAAGGGTTTTGGCAAACTGCTCTTCTTCTTTTAATAGAATAGAAGCCACACGCTCTTTTAACTTAGTAAGTTCTGGGTAAGCTTCACCCATTTCAACATCAAGCGCCTCTACCAACTTATGGAAAAAGACACCTTTTTGACCCAGCTTATTACCGTGACGAATTGCGCGACGAATAATACGACGCAAAACATAACCACGACCTTCATTTGATGGGATCACACCATCAACAATCATGAAGGAACAAGAACGGATATGGTCAGCAATAACGCGTAGTGACTGGGCACTTAGGTCTTGAGTACCAACCACTTGTGCTGCCGCTTTAATAAGATTTTGGAACAAATCGATTTCGTAGTTGCTATGGACGCCCTGCAAAATCGCTGCAATACGCTCCAAGCCCATCCCCGTATCAACAGAAGGTTTTGGCAAAGGAGCCATAGTGCCATCTGCAGAACGGTTAAACTGCATGAAAACCACGTTCCAGATTTCGATGAAACGGTCGCCGTCTTCTTCAGGAGAACCTGGAGGCCCACCCCAAATATGCTCACCGTGATCATAAAACACTTCAGAACAAGGACCACAAGGACCTGTATCGCCCATCGCCCAGAAATTATCGGACTGATAACGCCCCCCCTTGTTATCACCAATACGGATGATTTTTTCTGCAGGAAGACCGATGTCTTTGTTCCAGATATCAAACGCTTCATCGTCGTCTGCGTAAACGGTTACCAACAACTTTTCAGTTGGCAACTTCAGCACAACCGTTAGAAACTCCCACGCATAATGAATAGCGTCTTTTTTGAAGTAATCGCCAAAACTGAAGTTACCCAACATTTCAAAGAAAGTGTGGTGACGTGCGGTATAACCGACGTTCTCTAAGTCATTGTGTTTACCACCCGCTCGAACACAACGTTGAGACGTCGTTGCTCGTGAGTATGGGCGAAGATCTTCTCCCAAAAACACATCTTTAAACTGGACCATACCAGCGTTGGTGAACAGCAATGTAGGATCATTTCCAGGAACCAATGAACTGGATTCTACGATCTGATGCTGCTTACTTTCAAAGTACGATAAAAATGACTGGCGTAACTCAGAACTCTTCATAATGGGATGAGTCTCTATCTCTATTTTTCTGGACGAATTGGATTGCGTGAATGGCAGATTAATATATGCCGACTCGATGCAACGAAAAGCACAAAATAGTACACGCAAAGGATAGGTGTTTTCAAAAGAAACCGTAGTAATTTAAAGCTTATTTTGTGCATAACTTAAGCAAAAGTAGGATTTACGGATGTAAACCTACTTTTACAGTATGTTTTTAGAAAGGCATTACTGAGAATCTTCACCGCGAACATAACGATAATGAGGTCGTGCGGTCATCCTAGTCACCAACTCATAACCAATGGTACCGGCATAATCTGCGACTTCTTCGACGGGCACATCGCCACCCCAAAGCACTACTTCTTGCCCCATGGCAGGCTCAGCAGCGAAATCTTGCATACGCACCGTAATCATATCCATAGATACACGGCCTGCGAGGCAAGCGGGTTTTCCATCAATTTGCAACGGTGTGCCATTTTCTGCGTGACGAGGATAACCGTCACCATAACCCACAGCGACCGTTGCCAATACATGATCTTCTTCAGCAACATAGCCAAGACCATAACCCACTCTGTCACCTTGCTTAAGTTTGCGGGTCGAAATCACTTTTGAAGACAAAGTCATCGCTGGACGCAAGCCCACGGCTCGACCGCTCACTTCTGCAAACGGCGAAATTCCATACAACATGATACCTGGACGAATCCAACCACCTTCAGGCACACTCCATTTCATAATCGCCGCTGAGTTCGCTACACTGGCCTCGATATCACCAATCGATTGACGAGCTTGCTCAAAATAAGCTAACTGCTGCATAGTTGCTAGATCTGACAAGTCATCCGCACAAGAAAAATGTGTCATTAAAACCACCTCTCCCACTTGGCCACTGTCTTTCAACGCCGCGACAAACACTGGTGCTGTTTCTTTATCAACACCAAGGCGATGCATACCAGAATCTAGTTTCAGGAAAATCTTTTCAATTTTTGCATGACTAGCTTGCAATTCATCAAGCTGTTGAGCATTTTCTAGAGCAGACCAAAAACCATGCTTCTCGCACAGCGCCCACTCCTCACCTTCAAATACACCTTCCAACAATAAGATAGGCGAAACAATGCCTGCTTCTCGCAATGCGACAGCCTCTTCAATAGCAGCCACAGCAAAAGCATCCACTTCTTCATCCAAGTAACGTGAAACTTCAACCGCACCATGTCCGTACGCATTACTTTTAACAACAGCAAACGCCTTACAAGTTGGCTGTAACTTTTTTGCATAACGGTAGTTTTGCAGGATCGCCTCCAAATCTACCGTCGCCGTGAGTGGCCTTGCCATTTTTACCCCTTAAACTTTTAAAGCGTTTTATTACTTATAACGTTGTACGGAAAGATCTTGTGAATCGATCTCAGTTTTATCGCCAGACATAATGTCTGCAATCACTGCCGCAGAACCGCAGCTCATCGTCCAACCCAATGTTCCGTGCCCCGTATTCAAATACAAACCGTCAATACCTGTACGCCCAACAACCGGCGTGCCATCTGGGGTCATTGGACGAAGTCCAGTCCAGTAGTCTGCTTGAGATAACTCACAACCCTGATTAAATAAATCATGCACCACATGAGTAATGGTTTCCGTGCGCACTTTTGGTAAATCTAGATTATAACCATTTAACTCTGCGGTACCCGCCGCACGAATACGACCACCTAGTCGAGTCACTGCAACTTTGTAGGTTTCATCCATCACAGTTGAAACAGGTGCAAACTGCACATCCGTAATTGGCACCGTTAAGGAATAACCTTTCACTGGATAAACGGGAATAGATATATCAATCGCTTTAAGTAACTCTTTTGAATAACTGCCCATAGATACCAGAACGTTATCAAACTCAAAGTCACCCTGATCGGTTTTAACGGCGCGTATTTTACCACCTTCTACAACCAAGCGCTCAATCGCGACACCAAATTTAAATGTCACACCCAATTCATCACAGTGTTTTTTCAGTTCTTGGCAAAAAACAAAACAATCACCAGTTTCATCGCCAACCAAACGAAGTCCGCCTTTAAACTTATCAATCACTGGAGCCAAACCTGGCTCAACTTCTAAAATTTGTGCTGGCGTCAATACTTGATGAGGAACATTTAAAGCTTTTAGCACCTTGATATCTTTTTCAGACGCCTCAACTTGCTCATCTTTACGGAATAGCTGAGTCAAACCGCCCTGACCATCATCGTACTTAATACCGATGTCTTTGCGCATAGCAATGAACTGGTCACGGCTATACTCGGCCAATGCCACCATGCGAGACTTATTCACGTCGTAGGCTTTTTCAGTGCAGTTCGCCAGCATCTTGCCCATCCATGCCAATTTTTTAAGCTCTGGATCAGCACTGACCTTTAATGGCGCGTGTTTTTGCATCAACCATTTAATAGCTTTAAGAGGAATGCCTGGTGCAGCCCAAGGTGCAGAATAGCCAGGAGAAATTTGCCCTGCGTTAGCAAAACTCGTCTCAAGAGCCACCCCTTCTTGACGGTCAATCACCGTCACTTCAAAACCTTTCTTCGCCAAATAATAGGCTGACGTTAAACCAACAACACCTGCACCCAGCACACAAACACGCATAGAAAAACCTCAAATAAAGACAAAGTCATATCACCCATAATCACATAAGATATGTAGTTTTATCATCTTATTTATTGTTATATTGAAGAATAAAAAACTATAAAATAAAAACAAAGCAGTTTATTAGAAACGAAATGTAAAAACCTCATTCAGCTGATAAAATAACCTCTCAACCAAGACAAGCAGAGATATAGATATGAAAGAACACCAGACATCAATATTCGACCAAGCCTTGTCACTGCTAAGCCACAGGGAGCACAGCAAAAAGGAGCTAGTCACCAAATTAAAAACAAGAGGTCACGAGGAAGAAGAGATCAGCGCGATAATTGAGCGTCTTGAAGAAATGAACTATCTCAATGATGAGCGCTTCGCTGAAATATTTGTAAGGAGCCGACTAAGCAAACCTCTTGGAGCAAGCCGGATTCAGCAAGAACTCATACAAAAAGGTATCAATAGCGAGCTAGCAAAAACAGCCATCACTGATGCCAATGCAGATTGGTTTGAGTTAGCGAAACAACTCAAAGAAAGAAGGTTTGGAGAAGAAATCAGTACCGACTTCAAAGAAAAGGCTAAACAGTCACGCTACCTCCAATACCGAGGATTTGACTTCGAACAAATCAAATATGCCATATCTCCCCAAGACTAACATCACTCACAAAGCCAGACCTTCTAGCGCTCATATTCCTCCTTACCAAAGTATCTCTTTCTAACGAACAAAAAAAAGCGAACCAAGTGGAGTGGTTCGCCTAAAGCGGGTGTTGAGATTATCTATCTAAAAAAGCTATTGCTATCAATACCACCTAGGCATGTTGGTAGTAGCCGTATTCGTTTTCATATTCTTCATATATGTCGCGAGGCATTTTTTTCTGCGGTCTCATCTTATGGAAAGCGGCTTTTAGTCGCGTGGCCTTGTGCTGTAATCGTTCGATACGTCGTGTTACGGTTCTGCTAGTACGGTTAGCAGCGCTATCTATCGCAGAATACATATCGGCTTGTTGCTCGCTGATTACCACTTCTTTTTGGCCGTTGATTTTAACCAAAACTTGGCAGTGTTTGTCTTCACCACCTTTAGGACCGTTCACATCGGTAAGCGTGACGATCACTCGTTGAATATTGTCATAACGGGAATTCAATGCAAAATTTAGGCGACGCTTAACATAAGCTTTTAAACTTTTAGTAAGGGCTAGGCGACGTGCTTGTACTTTGATTCTCATCTTGCTCTCCTTTACTCATGAATGAGTAAGTTATGTTGGAAATTTCAAATTACTAACAAATACTCTTAAGATATAATCGAATTATTTATGTAAATAATCAGTTTTTCTCGAAGTATTGGTGAAATATGATCAATTTCAAACATTTGCATTATTTTTGGATGGTGGCAAAGCAAGGCAGCATTACAAAAGCCAGCGAACATTTGCACATAACACCGCAAACCATCAGCGGGCAGATTAGTTTGCTAGAAGAGCAACTGGGTAAAGATCTATTTAGCAAAGTGGGTCGCAACCTCGCGCTGACCGATACAGGTCATATGGTGCTGAGCTATGCAGATGAGATATTTTCCTTAGGCAGCGAACTGGAACAATCTGTGCGCATCGCATCGACCGATAGAACTCAATTACTGCGCGTCGGCATTGCGGATTCGATACCAAAATCCATTGCTTACCGATTATTGGCTCCTGCCATGGCGTTAGAAGATCCGGTAAGACTTGTCTGCAAAGAAAACAGCTTGGAGGATTTATTGGGCGAGTTGGCGTTGCATAAATTGGATCTAATTATCGCCGATGGACCGATTCCACCACATTTGGGTGTGCGCGGCTTTAATCACTTTTTGGGCGAATGTGGTACGTCTTTTATGGCTGCACCAAACCTTGTTGAACAAGGGAAAACGGATTTTCCAAAGAACTTAATAGGCTCGCCTTTTTTGATTCCGAGTGATCAATCTTTAATACAAATTCAACTCTTACAATGGCTAGAAAAACACCATACCCATCCGAAAATCATGGGTGAATTTGATGACCGAGCCTTAATGAAAACCTTCGGTCAAGCAGGCGCGGGCGTGTTCATTGTCCCTTCCGCCATTGCCAACGAAGTGGCGAAGCAGTTTAAAGTCGAGATCATCGGCAGCACAGAAGAAATACGCGAGCAATTCTTCGTCATTGCTACCGAGCAACGCTTATCCAACCCTGCCATTGTAGCCATTACTGATGCAGCGAAAGGCTGGTTAAAACATAAATAGCAGGGCTTTATAGGCTTTCTTTTACACCGTTTTTAGCCCGCTCTATCAGGTCAGACGGTCTGATTTGCCAAATCAATTTGAAGCCTTTAGCCCCTAGATAGAGAAACAAAACTGGGATCAACACGGTATTGAAGGCAAACAACGCCAGCAAGGTAAGAAAGTCGTTTACCAAGCCATTCAGCGTTTCAACATACTCGCTGATCTTGTCTTTAAAATGGCTCAACCCAAAGGTACTTTGTTTAATGGACGCGAAAAAGCCTTGATCTTCTAAGGTAACATTGTCTAGACCATCAATGGATTGTTGCAAAGCCTCTATCTTGCTTTTCGACGTTTTGATGTCTTGCTCTGCACGTTGCCGTTCATCCATTAAAAGGCCTTGTTGCGTTCGCAACCCAGCCAGCATGTCATCGTTATTAAACAAAATATCCATGGTCGATAATGTCTCTTTGCGCGCCGAAATTAAGCGATTAAGAGACTCATTCTGGGCGGTCAAATCTACTAAACGCTCATCATGCTCTGACAGGCTTTGTTGCTGCACATTCAGCCTGATTTGTAGCGCCTGTTTGTCTTTATCAAGGGATTGTTTAAGATCCGCTGCGACACCTAGCCCTGTCGTAACCTCGTTCATCTCGTCAGAATGTATTTGGATTTTATCCATGGTTTGCGTCTTTTCTTCATTCAAAAAAGAGGCATCGACCAAAGCAGATAACAATACCACCAGCACCAATAAGAACTTCGCACCAACGGCTGTCACAAATACTTTATAAGCCACTTGGCTGAAACGACTTTTTGCCCAGTATAAGTAACCAAACAGCAAACCCGACAAGGTAACAAAGACTTTGAAGTACACAGTAGAAATAATTTTTAACAAAATACTCTGAAAAATAAGCGACGACACTGCCACCTTCATTACGCCAGAAAAATCTTCCACCATATCGTTAAATGGATCTAATAATTCGCCAATGGTAACGGAGCTGACAAACACACTTATCTGAATACTTTGCAGCACAGAAACTGTTGCATTAAATAATTTGGCTAAACCAAAGGCACTTAACGCCTGCACCAAGGAAGAGGAAACATAATCAGACGCCTTGGTGTCTAGCAAGCCCCACCAAGAAAAAATAATCGCCAGCAAGATAGCGATGTAATAACCGTTCAGTTTTCCTAGTTGCAAGACCATGTATCACCCCTTTGATCCCCAGTTCATCATAATGACAACTAGGTGTTAATACGAATCTATCTCAATTGTAGCTAGAACATCGCCTTTTAATCGTTATACTATCTACTTACATTTAAAGTAGCCATCGAAGGAACGAACGCGCAACACTCACCTCCCACTTTTGCGATTACGTGATGAAAGAGACCATTCAACTAACGTCATTAGAACCAAGCGACGATTTAGCTCCATTCGTTGAAAGCTTTTGGATGATCGAAAATCCAAGCGATGAAGATGAAGAACTTTCCACCTTCCCTGATGGCGGCATTGATTTATATTTTTTCCACAATGCCGAATATCCGCTGCATATTTCCTTGGTTGGACTGGAAACAGACGCCAAAGTAGGCGCCATGCCCAAACACTCTGTGTTACTGGGTGTTCGCTTAAAAATACTGGCCGCAGAGTATTTATTAAACAAATCTGTCGCCAACATTCTAAATGATCGCATTACACTCGACATTGGCTTCGCGGGCATAGAACTAAACGACCTAAAAAGCCTGGATACTTTTGCTAATAAGCTCAGTTTGTATTTTGCGTCCCAGCTGACAGCGCCAATAGACCCTCGAAAAAAAGTCATGTCAGAACTGATTTATAAGACACATGGTTCAATAACAGTGACTGAAATATCTCAAGCAGCCAATTGGAGCAGTCGCCAAATCAATCGATACTTTAATAAGTGGCTTGGTTTACCGCTAAAAAGCTACTGTGACATTTTGCGGTTTCGCCACAGCTTCGACTCACTCAAAGTGGGTGAACTCTTTCCCAAAGAAGGTTTTAACGACCAATCTCACTATATAAAGTTGATCAAAAAGTACTCTAGCCTGACACCTAAGCAACTGGCTCAAGATGAAAACGACCGATTTATACAATTATATTCTGAAGATTAACTCTATCATCCGACTCGTTTTGCAATTGATGATGAGATTCATTCCCATAAAAACCCACTCATTGCTTTGTAATTCCTAACGACCTCGCTCCTTTATTTCGCACTCTATTTGATTGGCATGGCACATAAATAATATGAAGATGATTATCGTTATTACCATTGTTTCTGCATTTTTTAGCAATGCATGGGCGACGGACAACTCACGCTTCCCGATTACGATTCAACACGCTTTTGGCTCAACAACCATTACCCAAAAACCAAAACGCGTGGCAACTGTGGCATGGGCAAACCATGAAGTACCCCTTGCTCTAGGTATCGTTCCCGTTGGTTTTGCTGCTGCAACCTTTGGAGACGACGATAACGACGGTTTGTTGCCTTGGGTGGCTGCACGACTCAAAAAACTTAATGCCAAGACGCCAGTGTTATTCGATGAAGGCGATGGAATCGATTTCGAAGCGGTCGCAGCAACACAACCCGACGTTATCCTCGCGGCATACTCCGGCTTAAGTCAATCCGATTACGATACGTTAAGCATGATCGCGCCGGTCGTCGCTTTCCCAGACAAACCTTGGTCTACCAACTGGCGCAGCATGATTCGTATTAATAGTGCAGGGCTGGGAATGGCAGAAGAAGGCGAAGAGCTCATTGCCAGCATTGAAAAAGACATCGCCGAGCGTGTTGATCAATACCCAGAGTTAAAAGGCAAATCGGCCATGTTTATCACCCATCTTGATCCGACCGATTTAAGTGTTATTCGCTTTTACAGCGCCAATGATACCCGTGTGAAATTTTTTGATGACCTCGGCATGCACTCTCCGCAAAGCATCAAAGACATCAGTAAAGATGGGCTCTTCTCTGGCGAAAGCAGCATTGAGCAAATAGACATGTTTAACGACGTAGACATTTTCGTTACCTATGGCAATGAAGAGTTGCTGGCGCCTTTAGAATCAAACCCACTTATGTCAAAAATGCGTGCGGTTAAAAATGACTCTATTGTCATGCTGGGCAATAGCAAAATGGCGACTGCTGCTAATCCGACGCCACTGTCTATTACTTGGGTGTTAGATGAATACCTTCAAGCTCTTGCTGAAGCGGCTCGTAAAGCAAAATGAGCCAAAGCAACGCCAAACATAAAGGCTTTCTAAAACAAAAGCCCATTGCTCTGTTGTTTGTCACGGTGGTCTTACTGCTGTTGTGCTTTTCCTCTATTGCCATTGGCACGAGGGAGGTTACTTGGCAAGAAATAATAGGTGCATTACAAGGCCAGATGAACACCATGGGGGAAGCCTCTGTGACCATGCGCATACCACGCACAGTACTTGCCATCCTTGCTGGCTGCGCCTTGGGGTTATCCGGTGCCATTATGCAAAGTGTGACCCGCAACCCACTAGCCGACCCTGGGATTCTTGGCGTTAATGTGGGTGCCGCTTTCTTTGTTGTTATTGGGCTAGCGTGGTTTGGTATTAACCAGCTGCAAACCTATGTTTGGCTCGCCATATTAGGGGCTGGCATAACGGCCATCTTTGTCTATTTCATTAGTTCGTTAGGTTACGGCAAATCCACCCCGCTCAAATTCGCTTTGGCGGGTGCCGCCACGTCTGCTGCACTGTCTTCTTTTATTGTGGCTGTCGTCTTGCCAAGAAATGACATTGCCGGCAGCGCTAACTCTTGGCAAATAGGTGGCGTCGGTGGTGCCACCTTTGACAGCCTACAGCTCGTACTGCCCTTCTTAATCGTTGGTTTTTTACTCAGTGTATTTGTGGCTAGAAAGCTCAATACACTGGCGCTTGGGGACGATATCGCCGCAGGGCTAGGAGAAAATGTCGCTTGGATTCGTGCCCTCGCTTGGCTGTCTGCGGTTTTACTCTGTGGTGCTACTACCGCCATTTGCGGTCCTATTGGCTTTGTCGGCCTCGTGGTGCCCCATTTATGTAGACTACTTGTTGGAGTGGATAACCGCTGGCTGCTCATTTTTTCAGCGCTCGTCGGTGCTTGCTTATTATTAAGTGCGGATGTGTTAGGACGCATTATATCAAGACCAAGCGAACTGTCGGTCGGCGTCGTGACCGCCTTTGTTGGCGCACCTTTCTTCATCTGGATTGTCCGTCGACAACGGGTGAAAGAGTTATGATCAACACAAGCTCGACGCTCGCACGCGTTACCAATGGACGTAAAAACCGATCTAAGCGCTGGAAATGCGTGGCTAGCTTACTTTGCTTATTGGCTGTGGCTGCGTTTTCAATCACCTTAACCTTGGGGCAATCCTTTACACCACCACAAGACGTGATAAACGTTTTACTGGGTGAACATGTCCCAGGCGCGTCTTTTGTTGTGGGTCAGTTACGCCTACCACGAGCGATTATCTCCCTTCTCGTCGGCATGAGTTTTGGTATGGCTGGCGTGGCATTCCAAGTCATGTTGAGAAACCCTTTGGCCAGCCCCGATATTATCGGAGTAAGTTCAGGTGCGACCGCCGCCGCGGTATTTGCCATTATTGTGCTGCACATGGATGGCTCTAGCGTGGCTTTCTTCTCTATCGCCGTAGGCTTATTGGTCGCTTTAGCAGTCTATGGATTGTCCTATCGAAATGGAGCGTCAGGTGCTCGACTTATTCTGGTTGGCATTGGCGTCTCTGCGATGATTGAAAGCTTTATTGTGTATTTGTTATCCCAAGCCCAAGCATGGGACCGCCAAGAAGCCATGCGCTGGCTCAGTGGAAGTGTGAACTCCGCACAAATTCATCAAGCCTTGCCACTCATTCTCTCTTTATTGGTGTTCGGTGGATTTTTACTAAGCAGAAGCAAAGATTTAGAAGCATTACGAATGGGTGATGATACCGCTCACGCACTGGGTGTTCGAGTCGGCATGACACGCATTACCGTCATTGTGTCGGCTGTTGGGCTGATTGCTGTGGGAGTCGCAATCACAGGGCCTATTGCGTTTGTGGCTTTCTTATCAGGCCCCATTGCGGTTCGCCTTGTGAAGAACAATGGTTCTTTGCTGATTCCTTCCGGTTTAGTGGGCGCTTGCTTAGTCATGGGCGGTGATTACATCGGACAATTCTTGCTGCCTAGTCGCTATCCTGTCGGTGTGATTACTGGCGCTCTAGGCGCGCCCTACCTTATTTATCTTATTATTCGTGTCAATCGTAAAGGTGGCTCACTATGACACTAAAACACCAACTCGTTGTCGATCATCTTGCCGCTGGTTATGGTGAAAAAACCATCCTGAACGATATCAACATTGACATTAAACCCGGTCAAATTACGTCTATCATTGGCGCTAATGCCTGCGGAAAATCCACCTTATTGCGCACTATGTCACGCTTATTATCGCCTTCAAGTGGCCATGTCTTACTGGATGGCAGATCGATACACAACACGCCAACACGACAACTAGCGCAAACGCTTGGCTTATTGCCCCAATCACCCATTGCACCGGAAGGCATTACGGTCAGCGACCTAGTCAGCCGAGGCAGACATCCCCATCATGGATTCCTATCAAGGTGGCGCAAAGAAGACGATGAAGCCATTGCCAAGGCGCTAGAAACCACCAAAACCACAGAGCTTTTGGACCGAGAAATAGACGAATTATCCGGTGGGCAACGCCAGCGAGTCTGGATCGCCATGGCATTAGCACAAGAAACCGGCATATTGCTGTTAGACGAGCCGACCACCTTCTTGGACGTCGCTCACCAAATTGAAGTATTGGACCTGCTGGTCGATCTAAACCAAACCCGTGGCACCACCATTGTATTGGTATTGCATGACCTGAATCTGGCAGCGCGTTATTCAGACCAGCTCATCGCCATACGACAAGGTCAAGTATGTGCCAATGGAGCGCCAAATGAAGTGGTAACAGAAGACATGATCCACGCTGTTTTTGGCCTGCAGAGCCAAGTCATCACAGACCCTATTTCCGGCAGCCCAATGGTGTTGCCAATTGGACGACACAAGAGAATAAAACACACTTAAAAACAGCAAATTGAAACCGTTAATTATTACAATAATTTATCAATAATCATTAGCAATACTATTTTCATATTATGAAATTATAGAGGAACCAAAAATGAACAAGAAAAGCGCTCTTCCCTTGAAGTTAAAGCAAAACCACTGCGCTGCCGCGACACTTTTCTGCTGCTCCGTACTCACACCAATTGCTGGGTATGCAGAAACAGAAAGTGAAGCAGGCACCTTTCGACTTTCCCCTATCATCGTCAATGATCAAGCTATAGCCGACGATGATTCAGAATCTGTTGTGGCCAAAGAGCTTTGGGTCGGTGGTAAAGTCGCTACCAGCATCCAAGACACACCGGCGTCTGTCTCTGTCATCACTGAAAAAGAAATCAAGCAACGTGGCGCCAGCACCACAGAAGAGGTTTTGCAGTACTCTCCAGGATTAGTTACTGACTATTATGGAACCGATGACCGCAACGATTATTTTATGATTCGAGGATTTCAAGCAACCACCTATCGCGACGGTATGACGTTGGGTTCTATGCGTGGCGTACGTGAAGACCCTTATGCTTTTGAACGTGTGGAAGTCTTACGCGGTGCTAACTCCACTCTATTTGGCCCCGCAGACCCAGGCGGATCAGTAAATTTCGTTAGCAAGCGCCCAAAATTTGAAAGTATCAGAAATACTTATGTTACCTATGGTTCTAACGACCATAAAGAAGTGGGTATCGATGTCGGTGACACATTAAATGAAAACGAAACCCTAGCCTACCGACTAACAGGCAAGGTAAAAGACAGCGACCGAGAATACGATTATTCCAAAGATGATTCTGAGTTCATCATGGGTGGATTAACATGGGAACCAAACAGCAGCACCAGCGCGACACTTTTAATTGACTACTTGAATACAGATTCAACACCAAACAGCGGCGGCTATCCGCTTGATAAAGAGTACGATCGCAGTAACTTCTTTGGCGAACCAGACTACAACAATCATAGCGTTGAGCGAACCAATATCACAGCACAAATTACCCATCGTATTAATCGCCAATTAAAAGTACTAGGCAACTTACGCTACAGCGATTTAACCGATGATTTTGGCTACATTTATCTCTCCGACACAGCTGGTCGTGTCGGCAGCACTGTAAATAGATACCGCTATGGATCGGATACCAACGCTCAAGAGTTTATTGGTAATACAATGCTGCAATACGATGCTAGCTTTGACAGTGTAGACAGTAGTACGACGGTAGGTATTGAATATCGTGATGCATCAAGTGATATAACAACAGCTGACGGCTCTGTAACTTCAATTGATATAGCCAACCCTATTTATACAGGTAAGCCAAACTTTCCCCTTAGCAGTGATAACAAAAAAGACTACACGACAAAATCCATTTTTCTGCAACAAAACCTATCATTTGATGATAAATACATTGTCACGCTCGGTGTTCGAAACGACGCTTTAAATCTGTCAAATAAAAATAATCTAACTGGAGTCAAAGCGAATGAAAGTTTTTCAGAAACAACTCTCCGTGGCGCCCTTACTTATAAAATAAATGATGAGTTGTCTGCTTACTTAAGCCAAGTTGAATCTGTTGCTCCACCATCAATTGATAGTAATGGTAGTGCTAATAAACCCGAACGAGGCGAACAACTCGAAGTCGGTATCAAATACGCACCTTACGAAATGAACGCAATATTTTCAGCTTCTGTATATGACCTAACTAGAAATAACGTTCCTATTAGAATCATTCGCAATGGTGTCATTAGTACTGATCCAGAATCTATTGGTAAATCGAAAACACAAGGATTGGACCTAGAGGCAAGAGCCGACTTAACGGAAAACCTGAACATTAGTGCAGGCTACTCTTATATGAAATCGGAAGTAGTGAAAGGAACACTACGAAATGGGAGCTCAATTAAAGGCAATGAATTTGTCACAGCACCACGAAGTACCGCTTCTTTGTGGAGCCACTACACACTACCTAATCAAACAATGAGTATTGGTCTTGGGGCACGTTATGTTGGGTCTTATTACTTTGACGCTGTGAACACATCTAAAAGTGAAGCGGCAACACTATTTGATGCGGCTTTTGATTACCAAATCACCGCAGACACCAAGCTAGGCTTAAATATTAAAAACCTACTGGATAAGCAATATGTAGTCGGTTCGGGTACTGCAAATTACTACAACCCAGGCAGAGACATCACTCTCACCTTGAACCACAGCTGGTAAACAGCCGTAAGACAATAAATCGAACACCATCCCTTTTATTTAGCCAGTATGGATACCCATACTGGCTTTTTTTTGGTATAGCGTTTTCAAGGGTAATAAAGGCTAAAAATTACCAGAAAACAATAATTTGGAAATTGTCAAAATCAATTAATTTTTTAAATGCGAGGGAATTAAAAATGGTACGCCCGAGAGGATTTGAACCTCCGACCTTCGCCTCCGGAGGGCGACGCTCTATCCAGCTGAGCTACGGGCGCATGACTTGTTGCGTGGCAGTAATACTTTGCGCGATGCAAAGTGAGCCAGAACAAATTGGAGTGCGTATTCTAAAGGAAATTCCTCAGGATTCCAGTGCTTAATGACGGAAAGCCGCAGATTCATGTTTTTATCTGCTTTTCTCTCATTTACCTAGTGGTTGAAGTCGAGGATAATTCACTCGCTGTTCACTTATTCATGTTATCAGGAGCGTCTCTACCGATGCAATGCAAGCGTTTCCCGCTCAGTTTTACAGCCCTTTTATTTAGTGGTTTCGCTATGAGCCTGCTGCTGAGCAATTCGGCATATGCCGCACGTTCTGGTGAAACACTTTACAACAGCTATTGCATTGCCTGTCACATGAATGGCGTCGCAGGCGCACCGAAATTTGGTAATAAGGCTGATTGGCAACCACGCATTGAAAAAGGCATAGACACTTTATTAAAAGATGCGACAAGTGGCTATAAAGCCATGCCGCCAAAGGGGTTGTGCTTTGATTGCAGCGAAGACGAGTTGCGTGGTGCGATTCAATACATGATCGACAATAGCTCAAGCAACTAGCTGTTTAACTACTTAGCCATTTAGCATGGCTTTTAAGGCAGATAATGAAGCTTGGCCGCGTTCTTTTTTAGTGCTTTCTCCTTCGTCGCTGCGGCCTTCCCACACCAAGTCTTCTTCTGGTAATTCGTCCAAGAATCGACTTGGCAAGCAGTCGATCTCTTCACCGTATTGACGACGTTTCGCCGCTAAGGTGATGCACAAAGTCTTTTTCGCCCGAGTGATGCCCACATAAGCCAGTCGACGTTCTTCTTCAATGTCGTCGTTCTCTATGCTGTTTCTATGAGGCAAAAGCTCTTCTTCACAACCAATCAAGAACACATGTGGATATTCCAAACCTTTGGAGGCATGAAGCGTCAGTAACTGCACCTTGTCTTCGTCTTCCTCTTCTTCTTGGCGTTCCAGCATATCGATTAATAACAGCTTACTAATGGCTTGATCCAAGCCTGCTGTTTCGTCTTCTTCCCAAGCGGATTCCATCATGCGTTGAATGGAATCCAGCAAGAAACGCACGTTTTCTATGCGTCGATCACCCGCTTTATTAGAAGAGGTTTGCTCTTGAATCCAGCCGTAATAATCCATGTCGTGAATCATTTGCTCGATCACGGGGACAGGCGAAGCGCCTTCTAAACGCTGGCGCAAGGTAGACATCCAACGTTCAAAATCCTGCAAGCTTTTTAACGAACGACCTGTAATGGTGTCTTCTAGCTCTTTGTAACCCGATGCTTCAAACAAGCTAACACCACGTTCGGTGGCAAGGTTACCCACTTTTTCAAGCGTGGCTGGTCCAATCTCTCGACGCGGCAAGTTAACGATGCGTAGGAAAGCGTTGTCGTCGGAAGGGTTTACCAAAAGACGCAAATAGCTCATTAAATCTTTGATTTCCGCCCGAGAGAAAAACGAAGTACCGCCGTTCATCTTGTAAGGAATACGGTACGCTTGTAACTTGATCTCTAACAAGCGCGCTTGGTGGTTGCCACGATACAAGATGGCAAAATCTCGATAGGGAATTTCATGACGTAAATGACGTGATTGTATTTCGGCTGCCACACGCTCCGATTCCGCATCTTCGTTACGCGTCACCATAACGCGAATCGGGTCGCCCTCTTCGTGATCACTCCATAAGGCTTTATCGTAAATATGCGGATTGTTCGCTATCAGCGTATTGGCCGCTTTCAGGATGGTTTTAGTCGAACGGTAGTTTTGCTCCAACTTGACCAATTTCAAACTCGGGTAATCGACAGACAAACGCTCAAGGTTTTCAGGGCGTGCACCACGCCACGCATAAATAGATTGATCATCATCGCCTACTAGAGTGAAACAACGACGAAATCCAGCTAACAAACGAATCAATTCATACTGACTGGCGTTGGTGTCTTGGCACTCATCCACCAGCAAGTAGCGAACTTTGTTTTGCCAACGATCGCGCAGCTCTGCATCGGCCATTAACAAACTAACCGGCAATAAGATCAAATCGTCGAAATCTACTGCGTTGTAAGCGCGCAAATAACGCTGATATTGCACATACACTTGCGCCGCTAGCAGAAACTCTTCGGTGTCCGCATTGGTCATGGCTTCTTGTGGCGTAGTTAGATCGTTTTTCCAGTTGGAAACCGTATTTTGACAGTAAGCGGCAGAGTCAGTTTGACCGTTAAATTCTTTATCGAGGATTTCTTTGATCAGACTAAGGGAGTCTTGAGAATCAAAAAGGGTGAAGCCTTCTTTTAAACCCGCGCGGCGATATTCTTTACGAAGAATGCGTAAGCCTAAATTGTGGAAAGTCGAGATACTCAAGCCTCGACTTTCTTGTTTAGACAACATGCCGACAACACGCTCTTTCATTTCTCGCGCCGCTTTATTGGTAAAAGTCACCGCGATAATACTATTAGCTTTGAAGCCACATGTTTGAATCAGATAGGCAATCTTTGTGGTGATAACACTGGTTTTTCCCGAGCCAGCACCCGCCAATACTAGCAAAGGTCCATCGATCTGTTTGACGGCATCTAGCTGACGCTCATTCAGATTGCGAAGACGATGGGATATGGATGGCATGGATTGACTCATGGAAAAACTCTGGCTCGTATGGCTATTAAAAATCAGCCGTAAGTGTACCCGACAATAAAGAATCTCGCACTGAGAGAAAAATCATAAAAGCAAAAACTAACAAGCACAAAAAAGGGATGCACAAATGGCATCCCTTTTTTGACGCTAAGCAAATAGATTATTTACCTGTTTCTTGAGCGTTGTTTTCAGCAACTGGTCGACGGCTCCAATAGCTCGCCAACAAAGATCCTGAAATATTGTGCCACACACTGAAAATCGTTCCAGGTAAAGCTGCCATTGGCGTGAAGAATTTCACCGCTAGCGCTGCTGCTAGACCAGAGTTCTGCAAGCCTACTTCAAAGGCAATAGTACGACAAACACGCGCGTCAAAACCAAGTAGGTAAGTGACCCAGTAACCCAAGGTCAAACCAATCGCATTATGCAGAATAACCGCTGCCGCAACAATTAGACCTACTTGAACGATCTTGGATGCACTCAATGCCACTACAATGGCAATAATCAGCACGATGGCAAACATTGAGATGTACGGAAAAATCGGCTCAGCTTTGCGTACAAACTTTGAGAAGAAGGTATTAATCAACACACCCGCCGCAACAGGCAATAATACGATTTTAAACAAGCTCATTAACATACCAGCGACTGGTACATCGACGCTCTGACCAATCATTAGAGATACTAAGAATGGTGTCAGTATTACGCCAAGCAAGGTCGAAATAGCCGTCATGGAAATAGACAGCGCCGTATCGCCTTTTGCTAAGTAACACATAACATTCGATGAGGTACCGCCTGCCACACTGCCCACAAGCAACATGCCAACGGTTAATTCCGTATCAAAACCAAATGCAAAGGCCACACCAAACGCCGCAATAGGCATGACTAAAAATTGCAATAACACACCCACGCCAACGGCTTTACCATTCTTCAATACTTGTTTGAAGTCTGCAGGGCTTAAGGTCAATCCCATTGCCAACATAATGATGGTCAATAATGGAACGATTTGAGTTTTCAAGCCGACAAATAAATCCGGTTGAAAAAAGGCAATTGCTGAAAGCAATAACGCCCAAAAAGGGAACAGCTGGATAACCATAAGACAACACTCCACATAGGCCACTCACCCTTGCCGCTAATAAATCAACAACTGCGAGCACGCAACGACTATTTAATTATTATTAGTCCCAAAAATGGGAAGAGGATTGTAACGAAATGAGCAAGGTTAAAACAGCTTTTATCCTGCATTTAAAAGAGCTGAAAATCTTTAATTAAACCTCATTGAAGGCATGATTCGCCTCCAATGTTTCGGAGTAAAGTCTATGGTTAAGCCGTTTTTAAAAGTAGCCTTCGTTTAAGAAGAGACCGCCATAGATAAGGTTTTTTCCATTTTTCGATAACTTAACGATTCCATTAAATGCGCTCTTGTTACTGGAGAGTCGTTTAAATCTGCTAGAGTAAGCGCCACTTTTAAGACTCGATGATAAGCACGCGCCGAGAGTTTTAGTTTTTCCAATGCCTGTTGCATGAACTGCTTGTCATCATCACTTAGCGCACAAATAGCTTCTAATTGGCGGCCACTTAGCAATGCATTTTGTACGCCTTGGCGCGCTCTTTGCCTTGCAACCGCGTGTTCAACTCGTTCGCGAACATTGGCACTGCACTCCCCTTCTTCTTGCGCGTTCACTAAAACATTAGAAGGCAAAGGTGGAACCTCTACATGTAAATCGATACGATCCAAAAATGGCGCAGAAAGTTTTTTAAGGTATTTTTGGCTAGCGCTGGATTGATAATAATCCTGTCCACCATTGTAAGCTTCGTTACTGGCGTTCATAGCGGCAACCAATTGGAATCGAGCCGGAAAAGTCACTTGACCGCGAGCTCGGGAAATATGCACTTCGCCGTTTTCCAATGGTTCGCGCAGTACCTCTAACACTTTGCGATCAAATTCTGGTAGCTCGTCCAAAAATAACACGCCACAATGCGCTAAAGAGGCTTCGCCTGGTTTAGGAATTGAACCGCCTCCTACCAATGCAGCAGCCGAACAAGAATGATGCGGAGACCTAAAGGGGCGTTCAGACCAATACCAATCGAGTCCCATTTTTCGTCCAGCTACCGATTGAACTGACGCCACAGCCAGTGCTTCAACTTCAGTCATAGCGGGCATTATGCTTGGTAAACGTGACGCTAACATGGTTTTGCCTGTTCCAGCTGGACCTATAAATAATAGATTATGCCCGCCTGCTGCTGCGACTTCTAACGCTCGCCGCGCCTGATATTGGCCTTTTACATCGCGCATGTCTTTATGATCCAAAGGCAACGGCTCTGTGGGTTTAGATTCGCAAACAGGTAACTTACTTAATTTTAGTAGATGGGCTGTCACTTGGGTAAGGTGTTTAGCAAATACCGCGTCGCCTTCCACTAAAGCGGCTTCTTGTTGATTGTCTTCGGGAAGAATAAGCTGACGGTTAGACTGATGACAAGCAATGGCCGATGGTAGTAATCCTGGCACGCCACGAATATCACCCGACAAAGCCAATTCGCCAATAAACTCGGTATCACGTAAATTCAACTCTCCAAGTTGCCCAGACGCGACTAACACACTGATAGCAATCGCCAAATCATATCGACCGCCCTCTTTGGGTAAATCCGCTGGCGCTAGGTTGATGGTGACTCGTCGGGTAGGAAATTCAAAATGACTGTTGATAATCGCGCTACGCACACGATCTTTTGCTTCTCGAACGGCAGCTTCAGGTAAACCCACTATATTAAGGGAAGGCAATCCATTTGAAATATGAGTTTCAACGGTAACGAGAGGAGAAGACACGCCCACACGGGCACGACTATAAATAGTAGCTAAACTCATGATCACTCCTTGATCAATTTAATTGGCAATTTTCAACGACAAGCAATCCAGCTTGTCATTTCTTTCGTATCTCTATTTCATTCGCTTATTAAGGTTACCGACTTCCCATGCACCAAATAAACCCCAACAAACTGCTGTTATCAAAATGGACGTCCACCTCACCACAGCAAAAAGAAAAGCATTTTATCGTCACCAAACTCATTAAAGATGATAACGACATCGTCATAGAATGCGTGCTTGAAGCCGTAATCAACAAAAATCAGTACTCTCTACCTTGGCAAGCCCTGACATCGCCTGAAAAATGGCTCCAAGGTTGGAAATGAGTTAGTCTTTTTTCTCTAACTCATTTAAACGAGCTTCCAATACAGCCAATTTTTCACGGTACTTGGCCAACATTGCAGCTTGCACTTCAAACTCTTCACGTGTGACTAAATCCATTTTGCTTAATGTATTACGTGCCACTTCGTGCAGTTGCGCCTGAATCTCTTCTTTTGGCAGCTTACCCAATGTTTCTGCTGCTTGTCCTAATCCGGTTCCAAGCTGCTTTATAAATTGATCAATCATGTCATTCTCATTTTTGCATTTACAATACTTAATAGTATAGAAGCCTAAGTAAGGTGCAAACAAGCTCTCAGCTGCACATCTTTATATCCCTGCTCCTTTATAAACACGCAATACTATTAAATTGCCTCTTTTTTGTGCGAGAAATAAAATATTGCGTACTTTAATCCAAACAAATCCTCTAAATAAGGCACGCATTACACTCTTAGCTAAATGTTTATTTTCTGATCAGAAGCAATAAGATAGGGATCTCGTCCAGTAATGCCACTCACATAAGTCACCCATTCGCACCAAGTTAATGCAATAACCAACCAAGACACCCCAATATGCCGCACTAAATAAAGCCATCTGATGCTCTTTTTAATTTCGAAAAGTCGACAAAATCCTTACAAAGCCATTGTTATAAGGGCATATCTATATATGGCACGCATATTGAATAAAGCTAAGTACCTGCGATACGACAATAAAACTGACTTTTAAAGGAGACAGTGGGTATGAAGCTTATAACTGCCATCATCAAGCCATTTAAACTCGATGATGTTCGAGAAGCACTTTCTGAAATCGGCGTTCAAGGTATCACCGTAACAGAAGTAAAAGGTTTCGGACGTCAAAAAGGCCACACAGAACTATACCGCGGCGCTGAATATGTAGTGGATTTTTTACCTAAGGTAAAAATCGAACTTGCCATTGCAGATGAAATGACCGACCAAGTGGTTGAAGCCATCACTGGCGCAGCAAACACTGGCAAAATCGGCGACGGTAAGATCTTTATCGTTAACCTTGAACAAGCGGTTCGTATTCGTACCGGCGAGACTGGTGTAGAAGCAGTTTAATCACTGCTCTAATTATACAAGCCTTTAGGGGGGCGAGACATGCAAGATCAAATTTTTCACTTACAATATGCGATGGACACCTTTTATTTCTTGGTGTGTGGCGCGCTGGTCATGTGGATGGCAGCTGGATTTGCCATGTTGGAAGCAGGTCTAGTACGTGCTAAAAACACCACTGAAATTCTAACCAAGAACGTGGCTTTGTTTGCCATTTCTTGCATCATGTATCTAGTTTGTGGTTACGCTATCATGTACGGTGGCGAGTGGTTCCTTACTGGTATTCAAGACGTAGATGTTGCTTCTACTTTAACGGACTTTGCAGGACGTGAAGGTGGATTTGAAGGCGGTGCAATCTACTCTGGTGCTTCAGATTTCTTCTTCCAAGTTGTGTTCGTTGCAACAGCAATGTCTATCGTATCTGGCGCAGTTGCTGAACGTATGAAGCTTTGGGCTTTCCTAGTATTTGCAGTCGTAATGACAGGTTTCATTTACCCAATGGAAGGTAACTGGACTTGGGGTGGCGGTTCTGTATTCGGTATGTTTAGCCTTGGCGACCTAGGTTTCACTGACTTTGCAGGCTCCGGTATCGTTCACATGGCAGGTGCTTCGGCTGCTCTAGCTGGTGTATTGGTACTTGGCGCTCGTAAAGGCAAGTACGGTCCAAACGGTGAAGTTCGCGCTATTCCTGGCGCTAACCTACCACTAGCAACATTAGGTACTTTGATCCTTTGGTTGGGTTGGTTCGGATTCAACGGCGGCTCTGTACTAAAACTTGGCGATATCGCTAGTGCTAACTCAGTTGCCATGGTGTTCTTGAACACAAATGCAGCCGCAGCTGGCGGCGCAATCGGTGCACTTATTCTCGCTCGAATCTTATTCGGCAAAGCCGATCTAACTATGCTTCTAAACGGTGTACTTGCTGGCTTGGTAGCAATCACCGCGGGTCCTGATACGCCATCTGCTCTAGGTGCGACGCTTATCGGTCTTGTTGGTGGTTTGATTGTTGTTGTGTCCATCCTGACTCTAGACAAGCTTAAAATCGATGATCCAGTGGGCGCGATCTCTGTTCACGGTGTGGTTGGTCTTTGGGGCTTGCTAGCTGTGCCACTAACTAACGATGGCACTACGTTCGGCGGACAAATCGCGGGCGCTCTTACTATCTTCGTTTGGGTATTCGTTTCTAGCCTAGTGGTTTGGTTAATCATCAAAGCCATCATGGGTGTTCGAGTTACTGAAGAAGAAGAGTATGAGGGTGTTGACCTTTCTGAATGTGGTATGGAAGCGTACCCAGAATTCAGCAAGAAGTAATATCTCTTCATAAAACTTAGACATTTTAATATCAAAACCCTCGCCTCGGCGGGGGTTTTCTTTTTATATCCCTTATTGAGTTAGCGTTATACACCCTTATGACATACTGATCTCTTACTTACTCACACCGATACGCGTTATCATGAGCAATACATAAGACCGATTTATAGAGGCCAACATGCACGACGATTTACATTTAACCATTCGTAACCTTACCAACGACGACTACGACGAAATAAAAGTACTGATGGATAAGGTCTATCACGACATTGGTGGCTCATGGCCGGAACACACAATCCACAAGCTGATCAAAGACTTTCCTGAAGGACAAATCTGCCTAGAAGACCACGGTAAAATCGTTGGCTTAGCCTTGTCTGTTCAAGTCAGCTATCAGCGTTTTAGTAACCCGCATACTTATGATGATCTTATCGATCAAAAAGAAAATATTTTAAACGACGATCGTGGCGACGCTATGTACGGTCTAGATGTTTTGATCGCGCCAGAATACCGCGGCTACCGTCTTGGCCGTCGTTTATATGAAGCGAGAAAAGACCTTTGTCGTCAGCATAACTTACGAGCTATTTTGGCGGGTGGTCGTATTCCAAGTTACCACGAACACGCCCATGAAATGAGCGCTGCGGAATACTTAGAATCCGTTCGCGAACGCAAAATTTACGACCCTATTCTGACTTTCCAATTGTCTAACGATTTCCAAGTTACTCGTTTACTAAAACGCTACATGCCTGAAGATGAAAAATCTCAAGGCTACGCAACCTTGTTGGAATGGAAAAACATCTTCTTCGAACCAGATACTAACGTGATTCGTTCACGTAAAACCCAAGTTCGTATCGGTGCGATTCAGTGGCAAATGCGTGAAGTAGAAAGCGTTGACGAGCTACTAAAGCAAGTCGAATACTTTATCGATGCAGTATCTGATTATAAAAGTGACTTTGTATTATTCCCTGAATTTTTCAATGCACCATTGATTGGACTAAGCCCAGATCAAAGTAACCAGACTGAAGCCATTCGCTTTTTAGCAAGCTTTACTGAACGCTTTATCAATGAAATGTCCCAGTTCGCGGTCAGCTATAACATCAACGTCATTACCGGCTCCATGCCAGTAATTGAAGACGAGACTGTTTATAACGTCAGTTACCTATGTCGTCGTGACGGTACCGTGGAAGAGCAAAAGAAAATACACATCACTCCCCACGAACGCCGTGACTGGGTTATTGAAGGTGGCAATGATTTACGCGTCTTCAATACTGATGCGGGCCGAGTAGGCATCTTGATTTGTTACGATGTGGAATTCCCTGAGCTAGGTCGATTACTGGCCGAGCAAGACATGGACATTTTGTTTGTACCATTCTGGACAGATACGAAAAATGGCTACTTGCGTGTACGTCGCTGTGCCCAAGCACGTGCCATTGAAAACGAATGTTACGTGGTTATTTGTGGTAGCTGTGGCAACCTTCCACAAGTGGAAAACCTTGACATTCAATATGCACAGAGTTCCGTGTTTTCACCATCTGATTTCTCTTATCCGCACGATGCGGTTATGGCGGAAACTACACCAAACACAGAAATGATCATGTTCTCGGATCTAGATTTAGATAAGCTAAAATTGACTCGCAGCGAAGGCTCAGTGAACAACCTAAAAGACCGTCGTACCGATCTTTACTCAGTCAATTGGAAAAAATCGAAATAAGCGATACAGCTTTTTCCTGTGATAACATGGACGTTATCGCAACATCTTAAAGAGACCTCTCATGGCCAAAGCAAAAACCGCCTTTGTATGCAATGAATGCGGAGCCGACTACGCAAAATGGCAAGGACAGTGCCAAGCCTGCAGTGCGTGGAATTCACTATCCGAAATACGCCTTACTTCTAGCAAAACTTCTGCTCGTGTTTCCGCTAGCCAAGATCCACGTTATCAAGGTTACGCTGGCGCTGTTACTGGTATACAGAATTTATCCGATGTGGATTTAGGCGATGTTCCTCGCTTTAGCTCAGGTGCAAACGAATTCGACCGAGTATTAGGCGGCGGATTGGTTCCTGGTGGTGTAGTACTGATCGGTGGACATCCCGGCGCAGGGAAAAGTACCTTATTGCTGCAAACCATGTGCTGGCTTGCGCAACAACAAACCGCGTTGTATGTAACTGGCGAAGAATCTCTTCAACAAGTTGCCATGCGAGCACAACGCCTTGGTTTACCGACTCAAAACCTCAAGATGCTGTCAGAAACCAATGTGGAAGCGATTTTAACCATCGCCCAACAAGTTAAACCGAAAGTCATGGTTATCGACTCGATCCAAGTAATGCATTTGGATGGTGTTGAATCCGCCCCAGGCAGCGTATCGCAGGTTCGAGAAAGTGCGGCTGTCTTGACACGTTTTGCCAAGCAAACACAAACTGCGGTATTGCTCGTTGGTCATGTGACTAAAGACGGCTCTTTGGCTGGACCAAAAGTACTAGAACACATGGTGGATTGCTCTGTGTTGCTCGAAGGCTCAGAAGACTCACGCTTTCGCACCCTTCGCGGCATGAAAAACCGCTTTGGTGCCGTGAATGAGTTAGGCGTTTTCGCCATGCTAGAAAATGGCCTAAAAGAAGTCAAGAACCCAAGTTCCATTTTCTTAAACCGTAGCAATCATCCAGCAGCTGGCAGTCTTGTGATGGTCGTTTGGGAAGGCACTCGCCCTCTTTTGGTGGAGCTGCAAGCGCTGGTCGATGATTCAGCTTTAGGTAATCCAAGACGGGTCACAGTGGGCTTTGACCATAATCGTTTAGCCATGCTTTTGGCCGTTTTGCATAAGCACGGCGGCTTACTAACATCAGATCAAGATGTGTATCTGAACGTGGTTGGCGGTGTAAAAGTATTGGAAACCAGCGCAGATCTCGCGGCCATCGCTGCAGTCGTTTCTAGTTTCCGCGATAGAGTATTACCGCATGATTTAGTGGTGCTTGGGGAAGTTGGTTTATCGGGTGAAATTCGTCCTGTACCATCAGGACAAGAACGTATCAGTGAAGCGGCGAAACATGGCTTTACCAGAGCTGTGGTACCAAAAGCTAACTGCCCGAAAAAGCCTATCGAAGGCATGAAAGTCATCGGAGTTGAACGTTTATCTGAAGCGCTAGACGCAATTTTTGAGAATTAATTGACCGATTAACAACCCGAATAGGTCAGTAATCATTTGTTAGTTCAAACAGGTCTGTCATCTGTTCATCTTCCATACCATATGGAAGCGCCTTGGCAGAATCGGCTTCCAATCTTTCTTGGCGAGCTTTTAGCAGACGCGCACGACGTTGCTGACAAAGATCCAATACATGATGTCGCGCTTCATTGGACAAAGAAAACCAATGAAAGCGCTCTTCCCTACTGCGCAAACAACCTTTACAGAATCCTTTGGCACTGTTTTCACACACACCTCGGCAAGGGCTTTCTATGGCAAACAGTTCTATTTGTTCCATAACGCCTCCCTCTAAAGGTTTATGTGAGTCTGCTTTATTCTGTCGCTAGCTGAAAATCGTACACTTCTTCAGGCGACAAAAAATACACTCGGTCCGCTGGAGCGGCATCCAAGGAAAACCAATAAAAACGTTCTGGCACACCCATTTCCAAATAAAAATTAACATAGGCGGCGTGAACAGGATCAGATACATTTAAATTTGTTGCTTTAATTCTTGTACCATCCGACCAAGCATGAACACCTACGCCAGCACCTGCACCGATACTTCGTGTTACGCCTCCTAAGAATAAATCAACTCCGCCAGAAAGCACATAACCAGTCTGAGCGATACTAGTATTCAAGCCAAGGCGACGAATCAATCGCGCACCTTCCATTGTCGCTTCTTGATCAACAGAACCAGGCACGTCAACTAAGACTAAGTCCGTTACATTCGGATTTTTACGCACCATATCACTGAGCTGTTTAACTAGATCACTACCTAAGACACCGGACAAATAAGCCGAATTTCCTTCTACATCAATTACTAAACTGTCAGATACGTCGACATCTGCTTTTTTATTTGCCTCCATTCCTGAACAAGCGGTTAAAAATAACGCTATGATTAAGCATAAGAATCTTGATAATGAAGCAACGCTACGCTTTTTCTTCATATGACATCCGGTAGTGTAAAGAAAAATTTTAATAGAAATGAACCAAAGTAGATTCTATTTCGTAATTATAAAAGTGCAATTAATTGATGAAAAAGCACTTTTGTATACTCAACTAAACAAGTCAAGGATTGCAGCACTCGTGGTAAATACTAGCAAATTTAAGCACCAGCATTCTTTCACTTCAAACCACATATTCAATAGCCTCCAGCAAACCTCTAAAATTTTAAATACAGCATCCTCTATTGGGTGTGTTGCTCATTTTATTTTCATTTTATTATTTATCTACCTCGATCACCCCCTGCTTGCTTGGATCAATATTTTAAGTGTATCCGCTTGGCTACTGACATTTTGGTTTAATCGTATTGGACGACACGATATTTCTATTTTAATCATGAGCATCGAAGTACTCAGCCATGCTGTTTTAGCCACCAGCTTATTGGGAGTTGAGGCAGGCTTTCAGTATTACCTTTGGCCGATGGCTCTACTCTTGATGGCCATTCCCTGCTTTAGTGTTGCTTGGTCAACAGTGATTGCTTTAATCCATATAACAGCATTCACTCTACTTAACGTATTCTCCCAAGATAAAGCAGATAGCTTAACCTCTTACTATCCGCTGTTTTTTATATTCAATGTCATGGGAGCAAGCCTTCCCTTCATCATCACTGCAGCTATTTCTCGCTCGGCGTATGATAAACAATACTTTTTAATGGCTGAGTTAGCCGAGAAAGATGAACTAACACAGCTATTTAACCGTCGCTTTGGTCTTGAAGCGTTAAATTATTACGCTAATCAAAAGGGTGAGGATAAAGCCCCTTTCTGTATTAGTTTAGTTGACGTTGACCATTTCAAAAGAGTAAATGACCAACTGGGGCATAGCAAGGGTGATGAGATTCTCGTCAAGATCTCAAGTTATCTGTCGAAATCCATGCGTGAAACCGATATTTCAAGCCGTTGGGGTGGCGAAGAGTTTCTGTTCATCTTCCCTAATGTGGAACTCGCTAAAATTCAACAACGTATAGAGACAATCTGTAAAGAGATGCCTAATCATGTATTTTTAGAAAACTGGGATAAGACTATCAGTTGTAGCTTTGGTCTGATTCAAGTAGAAGAAAATGAAACCGCTGAAGACGCTTTAAAACGAGTCGATGATTCGCTTTATCAAGCTAAAAAAAATGGCCGCTACCAAGTAGTAAGCGACCATTAAAACATTTCTCACATTGCATAAAAGAATCGAAAGAAACGTCTGAGATTTAACTTATTCAACTTATGAAGGGAAAGAAAAACTCTTTCCCTCACGAACACCAGCCGAAGGCCAACGCTGAGTAATGGTTTTGCGTTTAGTGTAAAAGCGCACGGCATCTGGACCGTAAGCGTGTAAATCACCAAACAGAGAACGTTTCCAACCACCAAAGCTGTGATACGCCACAGGCACAGGTAAAGGTACATTAATACCTACCATGCCCACTTCAATATGATCAGAGAAATAACGCGCCGCTTCGCCATCACGAGTGAAGATACAGGTGCCGTTACCGTATTCATGGTCGTTAATCAGCGTCATAGCCTCTTCCATAGTATCGACTCGCACCACTTGCAGCACAGGGCCAAAAATCTCTTGCTGATAGCTTTCCATGTCTTTGGTCACGCCATCTATCAATGTCGCCCCAACAAAGAAGCCATTCTCATAACCTGAAACATTTGGATGGCGACCATCAACAACAATAGTGGCACCTTGTGATTCTGCACTATCAATAAAGCCAACTACTTTGTCTTTATGCTCTTTGGTGATAACTGGACCAAAGTCATTACTCTTATCTGAGCATTCCCCCACCTTAAGCGGTTTCATGGCGTCGGCCATTTTACTCACCAAAGCATCTCCAGCCGCTTTACCAACCGCAACAGCAACCGACAAAGCCATGCAACGCTCCCCAGACGAACCGAAGGCCGCACCAAGTAACTGGCTGACGACGTTATCCATATCTGCATCTGGCATGACAATCGCGTGATTTTTTGCTCCGCCTAGAGCTTGGCAGCGTTTGCCATTTGCACTGGCTTTGCTATAAATATATTCAGCAATTGGTGTGGAACCCACAAAACTCACAGCTTTTACTCGTTTGTCTTCCAACAAGGTATCAACTGCCACTTTATCACCATTTACCACGTTAAAGACGCCGGCAGGCAAGCCCGCATCATGCAGTAACTCAGCGATAAATAATGCAGTGCTCGGATCACGTTCCGATGGTTTCAAAACAAAAGTATTGCCGCACACAATCGCCATCGGGAACATCCATAGCGGCACCATGGCTGGGAAGTTAAATGGTGTAATACCAGCAACTACTCCTAACGGCTGAAACTCGCTCCAAGAATCGATATTTGGACCGACGTTTTTACTGAACTCGCCTTTTAATAACTCTGGCGCACCACAGGCGTATTCAACATTTTCAATGCCGCGCTGCAACTCTCCGGCGGCGTCATGGCAAATCTTGCCATGCTCAGCGCCAATCAGTTCGCAAATTTTATCCGAGTGTTTTTCTAATAAGACTTTGTAATTAAACATAATGCGGGCGCGCTTTAATGGCGGAGTATTACGCCATTCTGGATAAGCAGCTTGAGCAGCGGCAATCGCTTCTTCAACCGTTGCACGAGAAGCAATAGCGACTTTTTTTGATACCTTACCAGTTGCTGGATTAAACACATCCTGAGTACGTTCGGCTTGCTCTGAATACTTGCCGTCGATCAAATGCCCGATGATTTCCATGAGTACTCCATATAGTCATTCTAAAAGGGTTAGTCGCATCATAACGACATAAAAAAGTCACATTAGTAACAAACATTGACTCTACTATGCCTATGGGAATAGATTATAAAAAGTCGAATCTATTAACGCTTAGTTAATCATTTACTTAACTAACTTAACGAACATATAGGCCAACAATGAACCAATTTCAAAGTCAGGTAAGCGATGCAGATCTACGCGTATTGCGGATTTATCGAACCGTGGTGGAATGCGGTGGCTTTTCAGCCGCAGAGGTTGAGTTAAATATCAGTCGAGCCGCGATCAGTATTGCCATATCTGATTTAGAAACACGTTTAGGCTTCCGTTTATGTCAACGAGGACGCTCAGGGTTTTCGCTGACAAACGAAGGCAGTCAAGTCTATGACTTTACCTTACAGCTACTGTCTTCCATCGAAGATTTCAGAACCAATATCAACGCTCTTCACCAACATCTAAAAGGTGAGTTAAATATTGGCATCACTGATAATCTCGTTACCTTGCCGCATACTCGTATCACAAGAGCTTTAGCAGGACTAAAAGACAAAGGCCCACAGGTTGCCATTAACATTAGAATGATTCCGCCTACGGATGTAGAGCGAGGCGTGCTAGATGGGCGTTTACATGTTGGTATCGTGCCAGATTTAAAAATACTCAGCGGTTTGGATTATCACCACCTTTACGAAGAAGAGTCCAAACTCTATTGTAGTGACACTCATCCATTGTTTAGTGTCGCTGATAATAAAATATCAAAAGCCAAACTTAAAGAGTTTGATGCTGTACTTCCTGCCTATGCCCAAACACCCGAAATAAAAGCCCAGCATCAACCTCTTACCGCAAGTGCCACAGCCACAGACAGAGAAGGAATTGCCTTCCTTATTTTAACTGGCCGTTATATCGGTTTTTTACCAGATCATGTGGCTGCCCACTGGATTCGTGACGGACGCATGCGCCCTATTCTCCCAGAAGAATGCCACTACATAACACAATTCTCAGCTATCACCAGAAAAGGTGCCCGCGCCAATCTTATTTTAGAAACTTTTTTAGATGAGTTAGAAAAAACACAATAAGGCAAAATAGCAGCTATTCTCATTAGATATCCCTTTAGAGGAATATCTTTCATATATATTTAAAAGTTCATATCCTTAAGCAAGAGATATAATATAGATTCATCTAACTATTAATTTCCTAAATATTTACGGAGCAATGAATGAACCCCAAAAAACGTTTAAATACGATTATTGGTATGACGCTGGCTGCCTCTCTGCTTCTAGTCGGTTGCTCATCGAACGAAGATGAAGCCGTCGTAGAAAAAGAAATTATTCGCCCAGTTAAGCTGATTTCAATTGCCGCAACCGATGCTGTAAATGTCCGTCGTTTCCCTGCTGAATTAAAAGCCAGTGAAGAAGCTGATATAGCATTTCGTGTTGGTGGACAGTTAATGGAGTTAAATGTTGTTGCAGGGCAACGCGTGAACAAAGGCGAACTACTTGCAGTTCTTGATCCAACGGATTTCAAACTTCAAGTAGAACTTGCTCAAGCAAACCAAAGCCTTGCCGAAGCACAATTCAAACGTATTCAAGCAATATATAAGCAAAACGCTACAACAAAATCCGAGTACGATTCAAGTAAAGCAACATTAGATCAAATGAATAATGCTCTAGAAACGGCAAAAAACCAGCTTAAATACACTAAAGTATACGCGCCATTCAAAGGCGTCATTGCCTCTGTACCCACAGAAAATTTCCAATACGTAAGTGCGACACAAACACTCATGCACATACAAAACATCGAAGATTTAGATGTGGAATTTCAAGTACCTGAAAGTTTAGTCGTCAGTATTAAATCCACTAATTCAGATTACAAACCGACGGTTGTTGTGGACGTTGCACCAGACGAAGTTTTAACTGGCAGCTATAAAGAACACAAAACCACACCAGATCAAACAACAAAAGCCTACGATGTAACATTACGACTCCAGCGTTATGATGGCCCACACCATACGCTACTACCTGGTATGACGGCCAACGTAGACATAGATCTTAGCCGCCTATTAGGTCAGAAGAAACATTATGTTGTTCCCGTTGAAGCAGTTCTTCGCCACGAAGACACGACAACTGGAGAATCAAATAGCACTGTTTGGGTATTTAATAAAGACACTAACCAAGTTAATGCTCGCCAAGTGAAGTTAGGGGCATTACAAGGTAATCAAATTGAAATCGTTTCAGGACTTAAAGCCGGAGACCAAGTAGTTGCAGCTGGTGTACATAGCCTGACTGAAGCCATGCACGTTCGCCCATGGACACGTGAGCGAGGCCTATAATGGATATTGCTGCTTATTTTATTAAACGTAAAGTTACGAGCTGGATGGTCACGCTGATCTTATTGGTTGGCGGTATTATTGCATTCACAAGCCTTGGTCAATTAGAAGATCCTGAGTTTACTATCAAGGACTCTCTTATTATTACTTACTACCCTGGCGCCTCACCAGAACAGGTAGAAGAAGAAGTTACTTACCCTATTGAGCGAGAACTACAAAACTTGCCTTACGTTGATAAAATCACATCGACCTCAAAGGCAGGCTATTCAAAAGTTCAATTGACGATAAAAGATACCTATCGAGCAAAAGAACTTAAACAGATATGGGATGAAGTACGTAAGAAAATTCGTGATATTACTGGTACTTTTCCTAGTGGCGTTGCAACACCTATCGTTTTAGATGATTTTGGCGATGTATACGGTGTCATGCTGGCAATCAATGGCCAAGGCTATCCATATAAAGACCTGAAAAACTACGTAGATTATGTCAAACGCGAGCTAGTTCTTGTGGACGGCGTTGCTAAAGTGACTGTGGCTGGCGAGCAAGATGAGCAAGTCACCATTGAGATCTCTCGCTCTAAGCTAACTAACATGGGCATTGCTCCTAGTCAGTTAGAAACCTTGTTATCAAACCAAAACAGCGTATCTAATGCTGGTAGCGTCAAAGTAGGTAGTGAATACATTCGCATCAGCCCTACAGGTGAATTCAAAGATATTTCTGAACTTGAAAACCTCATTGTTGGTACACCAACGGATGGGAATTTAATTCGTTTGAGTGACATAGCCACCATCAAACGTGAATACGTAGAGCCAAGAACTCACATTGTCGATTTTAACGGTGCCAAATCCCTATTACTTGGCGTCTCGTTTTCATCGGGTGTAAACGTCGTCAAAATTGGTGAAGCATTAGAAAACCGAATTGAGGAGCTGCAATATCAGCAACCGGTTGGTTTAAACATGGAACCAATCTACTTCCAATCTAAAGAAGTAGAACGCTCCGTATCGAATTTCCTACTAAACCTAGCTGAAGCTGTGGGTATCGTTATCCTTGTGCTGTTGGTTTTTATGGGCATTCGCTCTGGTATTTTGATTGGTATCATTTTACTACTTACCATTCTTGGCACCTTTATCGTGATGGATTACTTCCATATCAACCTGCAGCGGATTTCCCTTGGTGGATTAATTATAGCGCTCGGGATGCTGGTCGATAACGCCATAGTGGTAACCGAAGGTGTGCTTATTGGAATGCAAAGAGGCATGACCAAATTGCAAGCGGCTAGCGCCGTTGTGAAACAAACTAAATGGCCTCTTTTAGGCGCAACCGTAATTGCTGTTACTGCGTTTGCACCCATTGGCTTATCTCCAGATGCTGTAGGGGAATTCGTCGGTTCACTTTTCTATGTATTGTTGATTTCACTGCTGCTCAGTTGGATCACAGCTATTACGCTAACACCTTTCTTCTGCGATTTATTTTTCAAAGAAACGATTGCAAAAGCCAACAGTGAAGACAGTTCTGCTGAGGAACTAGTCGACCCTTACAAAGGATTTATCTTTACTGGTTATAAATGGTTGTTAGATAAAGCCATGCATTACCGCTGGGTAACTGTCATTCTTTTGGTAGGTAGCTTGTTTACTGCAGGTTGGGCGTTTCAATTTGTAAAACAATCTTTCTTCCCACCTTCAACAACACCTATGTTCTATATGGACATTCAAATGCCTGAAGGAACGCACATTGATAATACTTACCTTACTGTGCAGGAGATCGAAAAAGAACTATTGAAAGACGACCGAATTGAATACGTCACCTCAACCACAGGACAAGGCGCTTTGCGCTTCATGCTGACTTACGAGGCAGAGCAAACTAACTCAAGCTACGCGCAGTTTATTGTTCGAACTAAAGACACTGACGTTATTCCTGGCTTGCTCAAAGACTTGTATTACAAAATGCAGGAAGAGTACCCAGAGCTTGAAGTTAAACTACAGCGCCTTCAGTTAGGCCCCTCAACAGGTGCAAAATTAGAAGCTCGTATTAGTGGCCCTGATCCTAAGCTTTTACGTCAATTCAGTGCTCAAGTTCAAGAAATCTACCGTAATGATGGTGGACTTGAAAATATTAAAGATGATTGGCGTCAGCCTGTTAAGGTACTTCGGCCTCTCTTTAATGATGCTCAAGCTCGACGTTTAGGTATTAGCAAAACAGAGCTAGACGATGTTCTGCTAACGAACTTCACTGGATCACAAATTGGCTTGTATCGTGAAGGCACAGATTTATTGCCTATCGTACGAACAGCACCAGAGAATGAGCGAGTTTCTATTGATCAAATCAGAGATCTACAAATCTATAGCCCAGCGACAGGATCGTACGTAACGCTTTCTACCCTGGTATCTGGATTTGAAACCGTCTGGGAAGATCCCATCATTGAGCGTCGTGATCGTAAACGAACCATTACTGTAATGGCAGATCCGAAGATTCTAGGGGATGAAACTGCCATGGCAATCTTCTCTCGTACTCGTGGTGCAATCGAAGCTATTCCATTGCCGCCAGGTTATGTCTTAGATTGGGGCGGTGAATACGAAAGCAGTACCGACGCCCAAGCGAATATATTCAAAGCATTGCCTATGGGCTACTTGTTTATGTTCATTATTACCATACTACTATTCAACTCAGTTCGTGTTCCGCTGACTATTTGGTTCTGTGTACCATTAGCATTGATTGGTGTATCAACCGGATTGTTAGTAATGAACTCTGCGTTTAGTTTTATGGCATTGCTTGGGTTCTTGAGTTTATCTGGCATGACTGTGAAAAACGGTATCGTATTAGCAGACCAAATAAACTACGAGCTTGAACAAGGTACAGAGAAGTACGAAGCCATTTTCGTCTCCGCAGTGAGCCGAGTTCGCCCAGTATGTATGGCCGCCGTTACCACTATTCTGGGTATGGTACCCTTACTTTACGACGCGTTCTTTGAAGGAATGGCGGTAGTTATTTCCTTTGGGTTAGGCTTTGCAACCTTACTGACACTAGTCGCAGTACCTGTGTTTTACACTATATTATTCCGAGTCAAATATCGTAATCACAATGACTTTGAATAATACCTAAATGTGATATTAAAAAGAGAGAGCCTTATCGTGGATAGAAGGTAAGGCTCTTGATTACCCAGTAATCTATCTTATTTGAGAAATTTATGCATTTAGACGAAATCTTAAAACTGGACATTAAGCTACTCGTCGCCTTCGTCACTATTATGGAAGAAGGCAGTGTTTCACGAGCAGCAGAAAGACTTGGAGTGACCCAACCAGCACTTAGCAAAAGTTTGCAGCGATTAAGGGACTTGTTTAAAGATTCTCTATTCACCCGCCAAGCTTATGGCTTAAGCCCAACGGCTCGCGCTTCAGAGTTACACGACCTGATACAGCCAATTTTAAGCTCTCTATCTGAATTAATGAGTCCAAATTCATTAGATCTAAAAAATTTAGATCGTCGCTTTAAATTACGTGCAGATGAAGGCGATCTTGAAAACTTTATTGAGCCATTACTAGCATCATTACAATACCAAGCACCAGGCATGAGATTATCAATAAGCTCATGGGGTGACTCACAGCTTGATGAACTTGTTTCTGGCAATATAGATCTTGGGATTATGCGTATTAATGATACGCCTGGAAATATTCGCAGCAAACTCATAGGTTATATGGAAGCCTGCATTGTATTAAGTGAAGCGCATCCATTATTCCATCAAGATGAATTATCGGTGACAGATCTACTTGCACATAAAGTGGTTACTCATCACTTGCGCAGTCATCGCAATAGCTCTTTTTCAAAAACAGAACAAAAGCTCAAACAACAAGGCCACATCATTCAACCTAGCTTAGAGACAGATAGCTTAATGGTCGCTATGCAGGCGGTGAAACGAGGAATGGCACTTGTCACTTCGCGCTCAATTGGAGACTTATTCTTGCAAGTGATGTGTGAAAAAGCACATTTTTACCCCGTAAGAATACTGCCAATTCCAAAAGAAGTATTGGAGATCGATGAATATCATGGTCGACATCCTATACATATTTTTTGGCATGAGCGTTTTAACAATGACCTTGCCCATCGCTGGCTGAGAGAGCAAATCATTTACTTCATGCGCGAATCACCCTGGATGCATTCGCCAGCCTAATACATGTCCAATATAATATTATTATCCCGCGTCGAGCTCTGCTCTGACCCAATCAAAACGCGGGATTCTTTCTCCATTTATCTCAACAGACTCTTGAAACATACTTAATGGCCTTGCCCACCAACCGAACTCACCATATAAGGCCTGATAAATCACCAGTTCTTCTTCTGTTTCACTGTGCTTTACCACTCGCTCAACCCAGTACAGCGCCCCTTTATAATGTTGATAAACGCCAGCCTTCATATCTAAACCCTCTATACTTTTTAAAAATCGACCATAATTAGCCAATATCTAGAAAAACTTGTCGCCAATTCGAAAGTTGCTCTCTTACACGCCTAATAGAACTCAGCAATAATACTTACATACTATCGCCCTAACTCATTTTCAGGAATTTTCTATGTATCTAGTACGTCCAGTAGATTTTGCAGATCTTCCTGCGCTGGAACGCCTTGCTCAACAGGCAGGTATTGGTATTACAAATTTCCCAGCCAATAGAGAGCGCCTGAACGACAAAATTGCTTCTTCACGCCGTTCTTTTCAAACCGACGTAGTGCAGCCAGGCGACGAATCCTACTTGTTTGTGTTGGTAGATACCAGCAATGAACAGATTGTTGGCTGCTGTGGTATTGATGCTATGGTCGGAGTCGATACACCGTTTTACAGCTACCGAATTGATGAAGTGGTACACGCGTCGCCACAGTTACAAATTCACAATCGTATCCCTGCTCTTTTCTTATGTCACGACTATAGCGGAACAAGTCGGCTTATCGCCTTAGTTGTCGACAAGGCCCACCAGAATCCCGTTGCCATGTCTTTGCTATCACGAGCTCGCTTACTCTTTATCGCTCGTTACCCAGAGCGTTTTACCAAACGATTATTCGCAGAGCTACGTGGTGAAAGCGACAAACACGGTTACTCTGCTTTTTGGGATGCCTTGGGAAAACACTTTTTTACCATGGACTTCAAGAAAGCCGACTATCTTTCAGGTGTCAGTAACAAAAACTTCATCGCAGAATTAATGCCGCGCTACCCTATTTATGTACCAACGCTTCCAGAAGCAGCACAAGAAGCCATTGGTGTTGTGCATGAAAACTCAGGTCAAAGTGCCGACATTTTATTAGAGGAAGGTTTTGAGTTCCGGGGCTATGTAGACATATTTGATGCTGGACCAAGTATCGAAGCAAGAACAGAAAGCCTGCACACCATTACCAACCAGAAAACTGACAAGGCACTAACGCTAACAGAAACCTCAAAAGGCGCTATGCACCTTATATCAACAGGCCATTTAGAACATTTTAGAGTGACTGCTGCACCTGCTGAACCACAAGCAGCAGGATTAGCATTAGAAAAAACCACCCAAGAACGATTGGGTATTTCTTCAGGAAAACGCATCCAATGGGTTGCTCTATAAACAATAATAACCACCTGCGTGACCTTAATAACCGTCAAAAGCAGCTTAATTAAACACGAGGAACACCATCATGATGGTCATACGCCCCATTTGTCAGAATGACCTAAAGTCACTTTACCGACTTGCCGAAAAAACCGGCATAGGTTTTACCTCTTTGGTATCTGACGAGACCATTTTACAAAAGAAAATCGACGGCGCCGTACGTTCTTTTAGCAAAGAAAACGTCACCAAACCTCACAATGAAGATTACTTAATGGTGCTTGAAGACACCACAACAGGTGACATCGTAGGTACCTGTGGGATATTAGCCACCGTTGGTTTAGATGAGCCATTTTACAGCTATCACCTAGGAACCATTACTCACGCTTCTCGTGAACTTGGCGTGCATAATGCCATTCCAACGCTAATACTCAACAACGACTTCACTGGATTTAGTGAAATCTGTACGCTGTTTTTAGAAGAAGATTACCGTCATTCAAAAAATGGCCAACTGCTTTCTAAAGCACGTTTTATGTTCATGGCACAATTTCCTGAACGCTTTACAGAGAAAGTCTTCGCTGAAATGCGTGGTGTCAGTAACGAAGAAGGAGTATCTCCTCTATGGGAAAGTCTTGGTCGTCACTTTTTCTCGATAGATTTCAAAGAAGCCGACGAGCTTACCGCGCAAGGCAACAAACAGTTTATTGCCGAGCTAATGCCGAACAATCCAGTTTACGTGAACTTGCTGCCACAAGAAGCTCGAGACGTCCTGGGACAAGTTCACAAAAATACAGTGCCAGCCCGTCGTCTATTAGAACAAGAAGGCTTTCGTTACGAAAACTACGTCGACATTTTTGATGGCGGCCCAAGCTTAGAAGCTCGCGTTCAAGACATACGCGCAGTCCGTGACAGCCGACTTTGCCTTGCAAACATAGGCCAGCCTAAAGGCATCCGTGAAGGTAAAAACGAAGGTAATTACTACCTAGTCTCGAATGCAAAGGTAAAAGACTTTCGTTGCATTCTGATTCAACGCTCAATACCGCCCGGCAGTGCCATGACCTTGACTCAAGAAGAAGCTGACAGTCTATGCATAACAAATAAAGAACCCGTTCGAATCGTGGAATTATCCCCCTATTCAAGATAAATACGCACGAATTAACAGGAGCTATCATGAAGCAAGCACATTATATTAATGGTCAATGGTTAGCAGGCGAAGGCCAGTTACTACGCTCTATCGACCCAGCGGACGCCAGTTTAGTATGGCAAGCTAACACCGCAACTTCAGGCCAAGTAGATTTAGCTATCAAAGCCGCTCGCGCTGCCTTTCCTGCTTGGGCCAATCGTCCTTTAGAAGAACGCTTAACGATTATTGAAGCCTTCGCAGAATTGGTAAAAGAACACAGCGAAGACATCGCTACGACCATCAGCCGAGAAACTGGCAAACCGATTTGGGAAACTCGTACCGAAGCCGCTGCTATGGTGGGCAAGGTCGCGATTTCCAAACAGGCGTATCACGAAAGAACAGGCGAAAAAAACACGCCTATGCCGGGCGCAACAGCTCGACTGCGTCATCGTCCACATGGCGTGGTTGCTGTATTCGGCCCATACAACTTTCCAGGTCACTTGCCTAACGGACACATTGTGCCAGCGCTGATTGCGGGTAATACAGTGGTTTTCAAACCAAGCGAACAAGCACCGGCCACGTCTGACCTAATCATCCAATTATGGGAAAAAGCAGGCTTGCCAGCTGGCGTACTTAACTTGATTCAAGGCGAGCGTGAAACAGGTGTTGCCCTAGCAAACCACCAAGGCATAGATGGGCTTTTCTTCACTGGCAGCCCACAGGTTGGTCATATTTTACATAAAGATTTTGCCAGCCATCCAGGGAAAATTTTGGCACTAGAAATGGGCGGTAACAACCCATTATTGGTTTCTGAAAAAGTGACGGATCAGCGTGCTGCTGTGCATGAAATCATCCAATCAGCGTTTATATCAGCAGGACAACGTTGTACTTGTGCACGCCGTTTATTATTGCCCAAAGGCGCGCTAGGTGATGCGATTTTGCAATCCCTTGTTACCGCAACCAAAGCCCTAAAAATTGATCGTTTTGATGCAATCGAACAACCCTTTATGGGACCTGTCGTATCAGCTCAAGCCGCCGACGGTTTACTGCAAGCCTACCAAAAACTGATCAAATTAGGCGCATCACCGATCCTAGAAATGACTCGCGGCGACAGCCAAACCGGCTTTGTTACACCGGGTATTATCGACGCAACAGACATGCTAGACGAACTTCCAGATCAGGAATATTTCGGTCCGTTGCTTACTTTGATTCGCTATGATTCTTTGGATCAAGCCATGACCATTGCCAACAATACAAAATTTGGCTTGTCTGCGGGTCTATTATCCGATGAGGCAGCCGAGTATGAATGGTTCTTACAGCATAGCCGAGCAGGGATTATCAACTGGAACCGTCAAACAACGGGAGCTTCCAGTAATGCGCCATTTGGTGGCACAGGAGCTAGTGGTAATCATAGAGCCAGTGCCTACTATGCAGCTGATTACTGCGCTTACCCAGTGGCCAGTATTGAGGCGGACAGCTTAACCATGCCAGAAAAACTCGGTCACGGCATTACCCTTTAACGAAATAGAATACGCAATTTACAAGAGGCAATTATGAACATAGCGACAGAAGCCAATTTTGACGGCTTAGTGGGCCCAACCCACAACTACAGCGGCCTATCTTTTGGTAACGTCGCTTCATTGAATAACTCTGCACGCCCATCCAATCCGAAAGCGGCGGCAAAACAAGGCTTGGTAAAAATGAAAGCCTTGGCTGACATGGGGTTTGTACAAGGCGTACTCGCGCCACACGAACGTCCGCACATCCCTACGCTGCGTCGTTTAGGTTTTTCTGGTACTGATGCCTATATATTGGAACAAGCCGCTAAACAAGCACCAAAACTGCTTGCTGCGGTTAGCTCTGCGTCTTGTATGTGGACAGCCAATGCCGCAACCGTATCACCAAGTGGTGACACCAGCGACAAACGAGTACATTTCACGCCAGCCAACTTGGTAAACAAGTTCCATCGTTCAATAGAACATGAAACCACTGGCGCGATTTTACAAGCGACTTTCAGCGACGATAAGCACTTCGCTCATCACCCCGCCTTGCCTAGCGTCGATCATTTTGGTGATGAAGGCGCAGCAAACCACACACGTTTTTGTCATGGTTATGGCGAACAAGGTATCGAATTCTTTGTGTATGGAATGGAAGCTTTTAATTATAACGCACCGCATCCTGCTAAATTTCCAGCTCGTCACACTCTGGAAGCTTCACAAGCGGTTGCTCGTCGTCACGGTTTATCCGCGGATCAAGTGGTTTACGCACAGCAAAACCCAAGTGTCATTGACGCTGGTGTTTTCCATAATGACGTGATCGCCGTTGGCAATCGCAATGCGCATTTTTATCATCAAGAAGCCTTCTTGGATACGGCTAAAATGAAGCAAGACTTACTCACAGCGTGGGGAGATAGGGCATCTAAGTTCCACCTGATTGAAGTACCAAGCGACGCGGTATCGGTACAAGACTGCATTCAGTCATACCTGTTTAATAGCCAATTATTAAGCCGTGGCGACGATGACATGGTACTGGTTGTACCAGGAGAATGTGAGAATAATACTGCAGTTTGGACGTATTTAAATAGCCTAGTTGCTGGTCAATCACCCATAAATGAAATCAAAGTCTTCGATCTTAAACAAAGCATGAGCAACGGCGGCGGCCCAGCTTGCCTGCGACTTCGCGTTGCTTTAACGCAAGCTGAGCAAGCGGCGATTAATCCATCTACTCTAATGAATAATACCTTGTTTGAGCTTTTAAATACTTGGGTAGATAAGCATTACCGAGATGAACTGCATGAAAAAGACCTTGCCGATCCGCAATTGCTAATCGAAAGCCGCAACGCATTAGATGAGTTAACTCAGATAATGAACTTGGGAAGTGTTTACGAATTTCAAAGGTAAGGTTCGAAATCAATAAAGAAGTTAAACATAGAGGCCTTTGCTCGATGTAGCGAGCAAAGCTAAAACAAGGCAAAAATAGACGAGGAAGCGGAGTTTATATTTATAAATGAGCATTCCGAGTCTATTTTTAACAAAGTGTTAGCAAGCGTAGTAATCGAGAAAAGGTTGCTCAAAAATGCTCGCCATTCTCGTAATAATCTTTGCCCTGTAGATCATGAAACAAAACGGTAATGTCTTGGCCACTATCTACCAATGGTCTAACCAACTCTTCAATGATTAACGCCACTTTGCGTTTTACTTCATCGCCTCGGTCAAACCACAAAACATCAAAAAACGGATAAGCAGGTGAAGCACCGCCGACAGCAAGGTAGGTTGTTGCTTGGTATTCAAGTGTAAAATGCGAATTAGGCGTATCGGTAATTTCAGCTAAATTTTCTATCAAAATATCTGCGATAGATTCTAATTCGTCAAAAGCGAGTCCACGAACACGTAAATGAGGCATATTAATCCCTAGTCGATATTAAAAATTAGCCGTAAATAATGCCTGATTTACTAGCCTTCATCTACATAATCAAACGTACGAGTTTCTATCACTTGGCCATCCTGAACAACATCCACACTCCATTTGCCATCAAAGCCTGGCATTAATCGCTTACTTGACCATACACGCCAACGGTCACCACCTATATCAAAACCTACATCCGCTTGATCTTCGCCGTCTAGCTTCCAACGATGAATCACTTGGCTGCCAGACATATCACGCAAATCAGTAAAGAAGTATATTCTTTGAATTTCACCGTATTCTACTTTTACAGTGGGACCAATATCATCAATTGGTTCGCGATCAACAACATCTGTTGAAAATTGAGCACGAGCCACAGTACCTTCAGCCCAAGCAGGTAAAATCATCGCAAACGATAAAATACCAGCCAAAGCAACTCTAGTTAACGTTTGCCACATATTAAAACCCTATTGTAATCACATAAAACATTTGCATTAAAAATGCGTGGAACACGCTATTTATTTCGCCGCTCTTTGACTCTAATTTAGAAATGAATATAACCATAAAGTTAGCTGAAAACTGTGTAAAGGAAGCGAGAGTTTTGTGTAATTTTGCAAACTCTCTCGCTCCTTTTGTGTCAAACGATAACTAACTTTCTGTTGAGGTTTTCTCTTTAGACTTTTTTAGGGAGTATGTGGCTGAAGTGAATACTTACTTTGCGTGACGATCTGCCAAAGGGGTTGAAAACGTATATTCCATATCCCAAGGAAAACGTATCCACGTATCTTGGCTTACTTCGGTAATAAAAGTATCAACTAATGGCTTACCGGCAGGTTTTGCGTAAATGGTTGCAAAATGTGCTTTAGGCAACATTTCACGTACTTTTGCCGCAGTACGTCCCGTATCAACTAAATCATCGATCAAAATAAAACCTTCACCGTCGCCTTCTACACCTTTCAAAACGTTCAGCTCACCTTGTTTCATTACTCCGTCGGCTTTTTCGCCAGCGCCGTAACTAACAATACAAATCGTATCAATTAAACGAATATCCATTTCGCGACATAAAATAGCCGCAGGCACTAAACCACCACGAGTGATAGCGATAATACCCTTCCAAGGACCTTGCTCAAGCAAACGCCAAGACAAAGCGCGAGCATTCCTATGTAACTCTTCCCAAGATACCGGAAAATCTTTTGAATAAGGGGTCATCAAAGCTCCTACGCCTTTCGCTATTGGTTTTGATTTCTCAATTATGTACCGCTAAAGGAATAACATAATACAAGAAAAGATTGAGTGGAAATAAAAGATTAAGATTTTAGCGGTAATGGTAGGCCGGCCGCAACAAAAGTTACCCGATCGGTCAATTTAGCTAGCGCCTGATTCATTGTGCCAGCCTCATCACCAAAACGCCTAGCCAGCGCATTCATCGGCATAATACCTAGACCTACCTCACTCGATACTAGAACTAAATCTCCTTCAAACACTTCAACCGCATTTAATAGTGCTTGTTTTTCCTCTTCCAAACGAGTTTCATCTTCTAGGCACAATAAATTTGTCATCCATAAGGTAAAACACTCAACAATGACTGCTTGATCAGGTGAATTAAGAGAATGTAAGACACTTGCCAATGCTAATGGCTCTTCTATCAATTGCCATTCACTCGGTCGGTTATCTTTGTGCTGACGAACACGATCCGCCATATCGTCGTCCCACACGTGAGACGTCGCCACATAACACACCGGTTTTCCAGAAGCGGCTATTTGTTCTTGAGCAAAAGCACTTTTACCACTACGAACGCCACCTAAAACGAGATGCTTCATGCTAGCTGCCCCCTTGAAAAGCCCTGCGTTTGGCCTCCTGCCGTTTTTAATAAACGAATCAATGCGCTATTTAAAGCATCCATTTCATGCAAAGCCGGTAATGCCACACGAATCCAACCTTCGCCTAAGCGAGTATGAACGCCAACTTGATGCAACATCTCAAATACTTGCGCCGCATAGTCACCACTTTCGAGAGTCCAGGTCACAAACAGCGGACTCAATACATACTCTTGAGAATCAAAGATAGTATTAAATTTAGGCACAACACGTTCAACAAACGCCGCTTGCCGTACTGCTAAGTTCTGTCTAGCCTGAGACTGCCAAGCCGTATCAGCAAAGGCCAATCGCACCAAATGCAAACTTGGCGTAGCCACTGGCCAAGGACCAAGTAAATTCTTTATCGCCGCTTGCCATTTACTGGCACAAAAAACGAATCCGACACGAGCCCCAGCCAAACCAAAGAATTTCCCAACCGAGCGCATCAGAAAAAGTGCTTCACTCAGATCTTCAGCCGTTTGATGATTTAACAAACTTAATTCAGGACTGGCATCAATAAAGGCTTCATCCACGACAAGATAGGCTTTCTGCTGTTCCGCGTAAGCAATCAATTGAGTTAAAACCTCAGCTGAAGCGACCTCCCCCGTTGGGTTGTTCGGCTGAATCACCACGGCAACCGCCCATTTCTGTCCTAATAACTCTTCCAATGCATCGTAATAAGCAATATCAAAGCCCCATTTTTCCCAAGCAAAAGCATGTTCCTGATAACCAATGCGCGGCACAAAAACCGTTTTCGTTGCAGTAAGCAAAGCCGAAGACTGACTCGCCAGCAACATGGGCGGCAAAGATTCGATAATATGCTGAGAACCCGCACCAATCGCATTGGGACGACGACCGAAATAGCGCTCGGCTTCGTCTAATAAATCCGCTTGATCGGGTAAATCCATCCACAAGGAAGCTGCTACCTCAGGAATAGGCCAAGGTTCACGATTACAGGCTGAAGATAAATCCAACCAATTTAACGCCTTGCTGCCAACCTTACGTTGCCAATAAGCCAAATCGCCGCCATGTTTCGGCGGAGTGCTTTCTAGATTAGGAACATTTCCTAAACTTGAAGTGCTGCCTAACTTAGAAGATTTTAGACTAACAGACATATAACCAATCCCCACAAAATCACGCTTTTATCCACCAGCCAAATGGCTTCTTTTAAATGTCGAGGCGTCGGCAAGTCGCCTTCCCCAAGAATCGGTCTGGTTTCTATTTTGCCAAAATACGGTGCTTCGCCACCTAACTGAATACCTAACGCACCAGCACCCGCCGCCATCACCGGACCAGCATTAGGGCTTTTCCAGCGCGCAGAAGGTCGACGAGCACTGCGAATGGCTGAATGCCATTTACCACAAGCCCCATAGGTATAAACCACAAGACGAGCCGGAATATAATTCAACACATCATCAAAACGTGCGGCAAACCAGCCGAAGTGCAATAAAGATTCTGTTTTGTAGCCCCACATGGCATCCAGCGTATTTGCCAAACGATACAAAAGCACACCCGGCGCCCCGAATATCAAAAACCAAAAAATAGGCGCAAAAATCGCATCACTGCCATTTTCTAATACTGACTCAATACCTGCTTTCGCCACGGCAGACTCATCCAAGTTTTGCGTATCGCGACTGACAATATAGCTCACGGCACGGCGTGCTTCATCGAGCTTATCGTCTGATAATGGCGATGCAGATAACGGCTGATATATGGCCAACGCATGCTCCCGCAAGCTTTGCCAACCAATGGCAAAATACAACACCAAAACGGACAACAAAATATCCAGCCAATCAGGGAGCAACCACAGCAGAGCCAATAAAACCATCAACCAAGGTAGAACCGCCACCAGCCAAGCCAAAACACCCACCAAACGTTGGCGAGAAGCAGAAGCATCTAATGGCAATTGAATATACTGACGACAAAGATCCACCCAACGGCCAAACCAAATAAGTGGATGCCAGCTTTTGGGCTCTCCCAACAAACGATCCAACACCAAAGCGGCAACTAAAATCAAACTGGTGACAGAAGAAAAGGCTAAGAAATGATCGCAAAAAGCATGAATAGCAGAGTCTAGATTAGAAAGGATCATAAATATAAGTCGTTTTTTCACTTAACAAGGTGAATAGGTCAGGTAGAATTCTATCACCTTATTGATTCAAAGCGTGATGATACTGAATGCCAGCCTTTAGTTTAATGATCCAAGGAACCACCTCGGATGCCGGAAAAAGCACCCTAGTCACGGCATTATGTCGTTTATTTTATCGTCGAGGCATTTCCGTTGCGCCCTTCAAACCGCAAAACATGGCATTAAACAGCGCGGTCACCAAAGACGGTAATGAAATTGGTCGAGCACAAGCGGTACAGGCCTATGCAGCCGGGTTAGAACCGCAAGTAGATATGAACCCCATTCTACTCAAACCCAATACAGACACCGGGGCGCAAGTCATCATCCAAGGCAAAGCCGTGGGCAACATGAACGCGGTTGGCTATCACGAATACAAAAGCATCGCCAAAGTCGCCGCATTGGATTCTTATCATCGCTTAGCCGAACAATACCAAGCTGTCTTAATTGAAGGCGCTGGCAGCCCAGCGGAAATAAACTTACGCGCTCGTGATATCGCCAATATGGGCTTTGCTGAAAGCATTGATTGCCCTGTTATCATCATTGCCGACATAGACAAAGGTGGCGTGTTCGCTCACCTCGTTGGAACGCTGGATTTGCTTAGCCCAAGTGAGCAAGATAGAGTCATTGGCTTTGTGATAAACCGTTTCCGTGGCGACATCAGCTTATTGCAGTCTGGCCTAGATTGGCTTGAAGAACGCACAGGCAAACCTGTCTTAGGGGTGCTGCCCTTCTTAAAAGGTTTCCATTTAGAATCCGAAGACGCCGTTGCCAAAAGCCCCATTAAAGCAGACAGCAAGGCCAAACTAAACATCGTCATACCGATCATGCCGCGCACCAGCAACCACACAGACTGGGACGCTCTGCGCCTTCATCCAGAAGTTCAAGTCACCCTAGTAGGCGCCAACGAAACCATTCCACCTGCTGACTTGGTTATTTTACCTGGCAGCAAAAGCGTACAAAGCGACCTCGCCTATTTACGTCAAGAAGGCTGGGAAGACTACCTCAACAAACACTTACGATATGGCGGCAAAGTCATCGGGATTTGCGGCGGGTATCAAATGCTCGGCGAACAACTGCTGGATCCACTAGGACTAGAAAACCAACACGCTAACACGCGATCTACAGGTTTTGGCTTTATTCCCATGGAAACCGTCCTAAAAGAAGAGAAACAGCTTAAGCAACGCCAAGGGCAACTCGCTTTCGCAGCAAATGCTCAAGTGACAGGCTATGAAATTCATTCAGGGGTTTCACGCTTTACCGATGAAACACAGATTGCGCATTTCGCTCTCTTAGATGATGGAAAGAACAAAGAAAACAGCGAGAAAGAAGGCTACATATCACCAGATGGTCAAATCATCGGCACTTATCTACATGGTGTCTTCGATCACCCAGACGCCCTACAAGCCCTACTCAACTGGGCGGGTGTCGACCAAGCTGCAGCATTTGACTACGACCAATTCCGCGACAAAGAAATTGACCGACTTGCCGACAGTACAGAACAAAATATGAACATCGATGCACTAATTGAACAGTGTCAAAACTTCCAACAATAAAAAAGCGAGCCGCGGCTCGCTTTTGTCAGTTCCAATAGAGAAAACTAAGTGCTAACTCAAGGCTCTGGAGTGATGCTCTAGGTGATCGTCGATAAAGCTGGCGATGAAGAAGTAGCTGTGGTCATAGCCAGGTTGACGGCGTAGCGTAATCGGATGTCCGGCTTTTTCACAGGCCGCTTCTAGGGCTTCTGGCTTAAGTTGTTCTACCAAGAAGTTATCCGCTTCGCCTTGGTCAATGAACAAAGGCAAACGCTCACTTGCCTTCTCGATTAGCAAAGTCGCATCCCATTCGTTCCAAGTGGCTTTGTCTTCACCCAAGTATCCAGTAAAGGCTTTTTCGCCCCAAGGACAGTTAGTTGGATTAACGATCGGTGCGAACGCTGAAACAGATTGATACTTGCCTGGGTTCTTCAACGCGCAAATCAAAGCGCCGTGACCACCCATTGAGTGACCAAAGATAGAACGCTTGTCGGTCACAGGGAAGTTGGCTTCTACCAAATGCGGCAATTCTTGAACCACGTAATCATACATGTGGTAAGTATTCGAATAAGGTTCAACCGTCGCATTGATATAAAACCCTGCCGCAGAACCAAAGTCGTAGCTTTCATGCTCGTTTGGATAATCCGTGCCGCGTGGGCTGGTATCTGGACAAACAATGGCTAAACCTAATTCTGCTGCTTTGCGAAAAGCGCCCGCTTTCTGTGTGAAGTTTTCGTCATTACAAGTCAAACCTGACAGCCAATACAAGACTGGCACTTTTTGCGTTTCTGCTTGTGGAGGTAGGTAAATAGCAAAGGTCATTTCGCTTTTCACTGACAAGCTTTCATGCTTGTAACGCTTCAACCAACCGCCGAAGCTTTTGGTGCTGGATAACAATTCCATAGCTGTCTCCTTAGCTGTGTTAAAAAAGCCCGCTTAGCGGGCTTATCAAAACGGTGTGATTTCGATTATTTATCGAAAAGAATGACAGTACGAATACTCTCGCCTTTGTGCATCAAATCAAACGCTTCATTGATGCGCTCAAGTGGCATAGTATGTGTCACGAATGGGTCGATTTCGATCTTGCCGTTCATATAGTCTTCTACGTAACCTGGCAATTGGCTGCGACCTTTTACACCACCAAAAGCAGAGCCTTTCCAGACTCGACCGGTTACCAATTGGAATGGACGCGTGGAGATTTCTTGGCCAGCACCAGCAACACCGATGATGATGGATTCGCCCCAGCCTTTATGACAGCACTCAAGTGCTTGACGCATAACTTGTACGTTACCGATACATTCGAATGAGTAATCTACGCCACCGTCTGTCATATCAACGATAACTTGCTGAATTGGTGCGTCGAATTTCTTTGGATTGATGCAATCAGTCGCACCAAACTGTTTCGCCATTTCGAATTTAGATTCGTTGATATCGATAGCGATAATGCGAGAAGCGCCTGCCATGCGAGCGCCTTGGATAACCGATAAACCAATGCCACCCAAACCAAAGACAGCAACCGTTGCGCCTTCTTCAACTTTCGCTGTGTTTAGTACTGCACCGATACCTGTTGTGATACCACAACCTAACAAACAGACTTTTTCTAGCGGTGCATCAACGTGGATTTTCGCCAAAGAAATTTCAGGAACAACGCTGTATTCAGAGAAGGTAGACGTACCCATGTAATGGAAAATTGGCTCGCCATTGATGCTAAAACGGCTAGTGCCATCTGGCATTAGGCCTTTACCTTGGGTAACACGGACCGCTTGGCAAAGGTTGGTTTTGCCAGACTTACAGAACTTACACTCGCCACATTCTGCGGTGTATAGAGGAATAACGTGGTCACCCACTTTTAGGGTCGTAACGCCTTCGCCTACCGCTTCAACAACACCTGCACCTTCATGACCTAGGATCGCAGGAAAAATACCTTCTGGATCTTCACCAGACAAGGTAAACGCATCTGTGTGACAAACGCCTGTTGCAACCATACGAACAAGTACTTCACCTTTTTGTGGATCTTGAACATCTACTTCTTCGATTTTAAGTGGTTGGCCTGGTCCCCAAGCAACAGCTGCTTTACATTTCATAGCGCACTCCAATGTGTGTTTTAAATTCAGTCTTGATGCAACCAGTGTAGACGTAAATAATTACAAGGATAATCCCCAATTTGGAAAATGATTATTGCTATACAGCAACAATCATTTTAAAAATCTTTTATTTGGTTATAATGTAACAACTCAAGCATCAAGCTAAACCTTTATCTATCGGTACAAAAAGACTATGAAAAACTGGGAAGCCATGGAAGCGTTCGTCGAAGTTGTCAGACAAGGCAGCTTTTCAGCCGCCGCAGTCAAACTGAGCGTATCCGCTTCGCACATTAGTCGATTGATCACCCAACTAGAGGCGGAGCTTGAAACCACCCTGCTGTTTCGTACCACGCGCCGTATTCGTTTAAGCGAAGCGGGTGAGCTTTACTATCAGCATTGTCGCGGTTTGCCAGAAGCGTTAAGTAGCGCCGAAGAAGTCATTTCCACGCTCAATCAAGCGCCAATAGGCTCATTTAAAATGACCTGCGCCACGACCTTTGGCGAACGTTACATTGCACCATTAATGAATGATTTTTTACTAAGCCACCCAAAGATAGAGCTAGATTTTCATCTAACGAACCGCTCGGTAGATTTGATAGAGGAAGGTTACGATCTTGCTATTCGCATGGGCGCCATGAAGGACTCCAGCCATTTATCGCGGCGTTTATGTGACCGTGAGGAATACCTTTGTGCATCGCGGGAATACATAGACCAACACGGCATGCCGCACACGCTGGCGGAATTAAGCAAACACAGCTGTCTAATTGGTTCAAAAACCCACTGGTTGTTTCAGCAAGATGGGCAACGTAAAGAAGTAAAAGTGAGCAGTAACTGGCGCAGTAATTCAGGCCCAGCTTTACTAGATGCGGTTAGAAAAGGCTTGGGAATTGCTCAGCTACCAGACTATTACGTCGGCGACGACCTTGCCAGTGGCAAGCTCATCCCCTTGTTAACGCAATATCAGTATCCCTACAGCGGTGTTTGGCTGGTTTACCCCAAGGTACGTCAGCCATCGCCGAAGCTACAGAGTATTTGTGACTATTTGATTCAACGCTTTAAACAAGATCCGCCATTTGCCAAATAACTCACGTATGGTTAAATACGCTCCACATACTCATTCTTAAGCATCATTAAGCGAAGCCCATGTTTTCACAAGAAGATCTCGTCCAAGTTGCTCGTCAAACCATGCCATTTGGTAAATACCAAGGTCGTGTTTTGATTGATCTACCGGAAGCCTATTTACTTTGGTTTGCCCACGAAGGTTGGCCGAATGGCAATTTAGGGCAATGGTTGCAGCTCGCGCTGGAAATAAAAATCAATGGCCTTGAAAAGTTGGTCGATCCTTTGCGTAAACCGACCGAGAAAAAGCCAGACGAACCGAAAGTCCGCATTCGCTTTGATGATTAATCTCTAACCTAAATTTGCTAAGATTTCTGGGGTGGTTGACGGCTATAAATTAACGTATTGCCGCCTTTTTTGACGCTCTTTTTTAAAACAAAGCCAGAACGCTCTGCCACTTTAATAGAGGCTATATTATCCGCTTTGACTTCAGCTAACAGTGGCTCATCAAAGTAACTCACCAATTTAGACAACATGTCATGAGCAAAGCCTTTTCCGCGAGCTTCTGGGGCAATTGTCCACGATAATTCCCACGCGTCTCCCACCCTATCCGCTCGACAAGACCCAACCGCGATGCCATCTACTTCCGCTATCCACAAAAGCCTTTTCTCAGGATTACTCAAGGATGCTTTTAACCATGTAAAATGTGATTCCAACACGACTTCATCGGTGTTATGGGATGCATGACGGGTTTCTGGATCATTGCGCCATTTAAATAGACAATCCGCATCTTGCTCATTAGCTGGTCGTAACAGGATGTTCGCCATTATTCATAACTCCTTACTATCTGCCGTCCATATTCACACAAACTTATTACCTTTACCAAGGGAACGATAGCAACACTTCGTCCACTTATTATCTCGCGTGTCGTCATAGGAGAAAACGAAGATGTTAAATAAGATCATGGCAAACTTAAATATGCAGAGCCATCATACTGCTGCAGCAAAAGGCAATAAGCCCTCAACAGAATTGCCAAAATTAAACCTTTTAACAGCACCTAAAGACAGTCTCCCTATTTCCAAAGACGTACAACTGAAGTCAGGCACTATTTATGAAGCCGCGGATTTAAAATCAGTTCTTAGTCGCATGTCTGATAAAAAACACCCTCCTATATGGCTTATGCTAAACAAGCAGTCTGACACGCCACAAAACACACCAGATAAAGTTGTACTCTTAGAGAGAGATAAAAAAGGTAATCTCAACTTAAGTTTTACTGACATAGAAGGCAGCCACAAAATCAACTTAGGCCATGCCTCTTCGAAAGCATCAAAAATGGATAAATTAGCTGACAAAATCCATGAAAACCTCGGTTATGTGCGCTATTTCATGAAGGAGTCAAACACCACAAAAGAACTCATCCAACAAGCCGATAATAACATCGGAATGGGTAAAGGCCGTGTGTCCGTTTCATTAAACCAGCCAGGCATCCCAGGTTTGAAACTCCCAGGACCTGTCCCCCGACCTACAGCCTCTATTGATGAAATAAGACTGACTGGCGCAGCACGGTGGCCAAATAAAAGCTTGGATAACTCCAGTTCACCTGACAACCAAGCCTACAGTAGCAGTATGTGGCGCCATGCAAGGGGCTCAGGAAAACACATCAAAGAAGGTCAAATAACCAGCTATCGACAGCTTTGGCGCGATGCGACGGACTGGCGTTTAAGCACCATTAAAAATAAGCAAGCGCCCGATCTGCAAAATTTTATACTTCCCCGTTCATTAGAAAAGTTCAGTAATGGTCTTTATATTACGCCACTGCATAGCGACGGCCCATACGCTTATATGAAAGATAGATTTATCGAGAAAGCCGAACACTATGGTATTCCAGTCGAAAAATGGCACTCCGAAGACGGTGGAGAAAACCTTAACTATACGGATTTCTCCCAATTAGGTAACAATGAAGTTGACCTTAATCATATCTATCTTAGCACTCCGCCCGACTCAAAAATCAATGAACCGATACGTCTAGGCACTATTCATCACACCGCAGGCTTCCAAATAAATGAAATCATGAATCATATTGAATCGAGCTTTCAAGAAGCCATGTCGGGAGAATTGTCACCGTCAGAAAGCATGGACAAAATCGCAGAAATGCATTGGTGGGTCACCAACTCCTGCCCAGATTTTCGCGGCAGCGCCGCCAAAGCCGAATATTGTGCCAGAGCCATGAGCGAAGCATTAGGCATAGAAATGCCACCATTTAAAGATGGTATATTACCTGATCTGGAAGCCATGGCCATGAGCAAAGAAGACTTTGTAAAGGCCTACTCAAGCTTGCTAGAACGCCCTCCTATTTAGAGGTGATGGATAGAGCAAAACTAGCAGACAAAAGACACCCTATACGATAAAGTTCAAACAAAGTTTTATCGTATAGGGGAAGGAAGTGGAAATAAAAGTGGACGATTTATCTGGCACAGAAGTCAAAAAAATACTCACAGAACACCTTGAAGATATGTTTGCTGCATCGCCGCCTGAATGCGTTTTTGCATTAGATTTCGATGGGTTAAAAAAGCCGAACATTACCTTCTGGACGGTTTGGGAAGATAAGCAATTACTCGGCTGTGGAGCGCTTAAAACGTTAGACGAAACACACGCTGAAATTAAGTCCATGCGCACCACCAGCGCTGCCCGTAACAAAGGCGTTGCTTCGACGCTGCTCCGCCATATTCTTGAAGCCGCAAAAAAGAAAGGTCTTAACAAAATAAGTCTAGAAACCGGATCGCAAGATTTCTTTGCGCCAGCAAGAAAACTTTACGCAAAACACGACTTTATTGAGTGCGGTCCTTTTGCCGACTATAAGCTAGATCCTTATAGCGTATTTATGACTCGTAGCCTGTAAAAAGGTTATTGTCGCATTACAGTCCGCTTCACTTATTTCATTATCTGTACATTACAGCCATTGAATAAGCTCGTTAGACTTTATGTATTCAGAATGGGAAACAAAGGATTCGAGCATGAAAACAATCGGCATTATTGGTGGCATGAGCTGGGAGTCTTCCGCTTTGTACTACCAAAATATCAATAAGATGACTAAACAAAAGTTAGGCGGGCTGCATTCAGCCAAGATTATTTTATCCAGTGTTGATTTTGCCGAGATTGAGCGGTTGCAACATCAAGGCGATTGGACTCAATTAGGGGAAATCCTCGCTGCAGAAGCCAAACGTTTAGAACAAGCTAAAGCTGATTTTATCCTTATCGCAACCAACACCATGCACAAGGTAGCTGATGTTGTTCAAAGTGCGGTAAAAATTCCTTTACTACATATTGCCGATGCCACTGCCAAAGAGCTTGTTAAACAAAAGCATCAAAAAGTAGGCTTTATCGGTACGCGTTATTCGATGGAAGAAGGCTTTTATATTAAGAGATTAGAAGAACAATATGGTTTGGAGGTAATCACTCCATCCAAGCAAGACAGGGACAACATACATAGAATTATTTACGACGAATTATGCCTTGGCAAAATTCTTCCTGAATCGAGACAAGTTTATATCGATATCGTCAATCGACTCCAAGAAAGCGGAGCGGAAGCTGTTATCGAAGGATGCACGGAAATTACTCTACTACTCAAGCAAGAACACGTTGATGTGCCTTTATTTGATACTACTTATATTCACGCTAAAGCCGCTGTAGATAAGGCGTTAAGCGTTTGACATGCATCTATCAATGAAGACTATATCAAACGCTAATTACTCCTTGAACTGATATATCAATATATGAATATTAAGTCGGGATTTATCAATTAGTGTCCGCTGGCAGCCTTTTTCGTAAAAAAAACAAACGGTGTCAGAACAAAAAATAAGACTGTCAGCATCATGAATAGGTCGATAGTTGACAGCATTAAGCCTTGTGACGTCACTGTTTCATTAAAGCTCATCAGACTTGCCGTGCTTGGGTTTTGAAGTTGCGGTGACACTATCGGGTTATATTGCGATATATTTTCACTTAATACCGAATGATGGGCGCTTGAGTTACGAGCCCATATCCACGCGGTTAAAGAAGATGAAAAGCTCGCTCCAAGCGTTCGAATAAAGGTAGACAAAGAGGCTCCATCCGCAATATCAGGACCATTCAAATCAGCCATCAAAATCGTCGTCATTGGCATAAAAAATAAGCCGATGCCAATACCCATAAACAACTGTATAAACGCAATCGTCGTAAAATCGACCTCTAAATTAAACAGCGTTCGCCAATAACAACTTATACCAATCACTACAAATGAACCACCTGCCAACCAGCGCATATCAAGTCGACTGCCGAATTTACCCAAAAAAGGCGACATTAATAGCGGTAAAACACCCATTGGCGCAGCCGCTAATCCTGCCCATAATGCGGTATAACCCATTTGAGTCTGAAGCCACTGCGGAAGAATGAGGTTAAGACTAAAAAAACCGCCATAACCCAATGTCAGCAAAATGGTACCGATACAAAAATTTCGATTTAAAAACAAACGAAGATTAATTGCCGGATGATCATCTGTTAACTCCCAAATAACCATAAATGTCAGCATGATGGCGGCAAATACTGCCCCACCAATAATCCAGTTATTTGCGAACCAATCTAAATCATTGCCTTTATCTAAGACGATTTGCAATGCTCCAACGCCCAACGCCATGCTTGCTAATCCGATGACATCCAGTTTCGGTTTGGTTTTCTGCTGAGGACGGTTTTTAAACTGCGCTGAGATAACTACAATCGAAAAAATACCTACCGGAATATTGATAAAGAAAATCCATGGCCAACTATAGTTGTAGGTTAACCAGCCGCCAAGTATTGGACCTACGATAGGCCCAACAACCGCGACCATGCCTATCAAAGCAAGCGCCATTCCTCGTTTCGCCCGCGGAAAAATCGACATCAAAAGCACTTGGCTCATCGGAAACAGAGGTGCAGCGGATAAACCTTGCAATGCGCGAAAAAACACCATTTCCGCCATATTTTGTGAGATACCGCACAAAAATGATGTGATAATAAAGCTGAGCAAAGCCGCAACATAAAGCTGCACTTCCCCAAAGCGACGACTTAACCAAGAGGTAATAGGTAAGCCAATCGCAAGACAAACAGTAAAGGAAGTAATAACCCAAGTACCTTGGTTAAAACTCACCCCCATGTTACCTGCAATAGTTGGTAGAGCCACGTTTGCAATGGTGGTATCCAACACTTGCATAAATACACCCAGCGAAATGGCAAAGATACACAGTGCCATATTCGCTGGACGGAACTCTTCTTGTTGACTCATAAGTCGACCTTACGATTTATCAGTAGATGTCTGTTTAAGCTGAGCATCGTTGTCTTTGATTATCTGGCTGATAACCTGCTGAATCTTTTCTGTAGGTTGGTTATAAGCATTCGTTTCAAAACGCGGCATTTTGGGACTGGTGGTCGATAACAATTGCCCCGACATATCTGTGGTGTCCACATCAACACTCATAGAAAGACCAATACGCAAAGGGTGACGTGCAATATCATCACCGTCTAGCTTGATACGAACAGGCAAGCGTTGGACAATCTTAATCCAGTTACCTGTGGCATTTTGTGCCGGTAACACAGAAAAAGCACTGCCTGTACCAATGCCTAAGCTTTCTACGGTGCCGTGAAAAATAACCTCGTCACCATACAAATCACTAACCATAGAAACTGGCTGACCAATACGCATATCATCCAATTGAGTTTCTTTAAAATTTGCGTCTACCCATACTTCGTTTAGTGGCACAACGGCCATGAGTGTTGAGCTTGGCGAAACTCGTTGGCCCAACTGCACTTGGCGACGGGCTACATAACCGGTCACAGGGGCAACAATGTCTGTTCGCTGTTTAGCTAGATAAGCTTGTTTCAAACTGGTAATCGCGGATTTAACAAGCGGATGTGTTTCCACTGTTGTACCAGAGATCATGGATGATTCTGCATTCAATTGCTCTATCGCAACAGCCAGTTCCGTGGTAGCTGAATCCACCGTATCTTTTGCATGACTTAATTCTTCTCTTGTCACGCCTCCGACATTCACCATATTTTTACGGCGTTCATAATCTCTTTGTACTTTGTTTAGCGTTATTTTCTTAGACTCAACAACCGCTTTCGCTTGGGTCTCATTGTTAAACATAACTCTTACTTGGCGGACTGTTTGAGCTAATTCTGATTTGGCATTTTCATATTGGAGATCTGCATCGGCGTTATCAAAACTGACTAACACTTGTCCCTTCTGCACAAAATCACCATCGTCAACGGTAATACGCGTAACCGTTCCTTCCGTTTCAGACGTGATAGAAACGATATTGCCTTGAACGTAGGCATCATCTGTATTTTGATTGCCAACAACATACTCTTTGTAGTACCAGCCAGCACCTAATGCACCAAGCACAACAATACTAAACAGAATCACTAAGCTCTTAGTTCGCTTGCTGTTTTTTGGTGTCACTGTGTTTTCAACATTGTCTTGCATGATTATTTTTCACCATTAGTTTTAAAAAGAGAAGAAGGGCAATCTTCTGATAGAAACGAGGCAACAATTTTACTTAAGCCATGTAATAAATTTTGCTTTTCTTCGAATGTTAAACATTCGGTTAAATTGTCAATGGCAGCTTGAGCAAGAGGAATAGCACGGGATGTCACAATATGGCCGTTGTCAGTTAATTTAATTAAAACGGAACGACGGTCATCAGGATCAGCTATTCGCTGAATTAAGTGTTTTTTCTCCAGCCGATCCAACATTCTCGTCATTGCACCGCCATCAACGTTTAATGACTTACTAATATCAGAAGAACGCTGATTATTTTGGAAATAAAGTCTAAACAGCACCTTAACTTGACCCGCTGTAATGTCCTCTTCAATCAAGAATTGATCAAGTAAACGATCTTTTATCTGATTGGTTTTACCGAGTAAAAATCCAATATTAGTAAATAAAAACTCATGAGAGTCTTGGGGGGATTGAGTCATTTTCAGCCTAGTTAGAGTGACATAAAGAAAATTGCCTATGCAATAGATGCCTAGGCAATTAAATTATCGCTATTATGCCCTCAACCCGTCAATATTAGCGCTGCACTATTTAATGGTGTTTTTGAAAATTGATTGTTTTATGCACATTCTTAATAAATTAGGGATGCAACATGAGTGGTATATAAGATCGCAAGCTAACCAACATCACACCTAAAAAAGCGCTTAACAAGTAAATTTTGCTTATGCCGAAAAGAATAGCGCCAAGACAAAAAAAAGCCAGCGCGGGCGCTGGCTCGTTTTCCTTATTAGGTAAGGGAACAACCAAATAAGGAAACCTTTTCTCCACTTTATTAAATCCCCCCGTGGGTTAGCTTGGCTGGATCTAATAAAGTAAGTAATTCTTCTCGGCTAATGTCTGTTTCTTCTTCGGCAACATCCACCACTGGACGACCTTCTTTGTAAGCCTTTTTGGCAATTTCTGCGGCTTTGCCATAACCAATAATCGGATTAAGTGCGGTCACTAAAATAGGATTACGATGCAATGCTTGGTTCAATTTATCTTCATTTACCACTAGTGTCGCAATAGCATTGTCAGCCAAAAGCTGCCCACTGTTTGCCAGCAGCTTGATACTGTTTAATAGATTCTTGGCAATCATTGGTAACATGACGTTCAATTCGAAATTACCGGATTGCCCACCTATGGTAATCGCCGCGTCATTACCTATCACCTGCGCCGCGACCATAGCCGTTGCTTCTGGAATCACTGGATTCACTTTACCTGGCATAATAGATGAACCTGGTTGCAAGGCTTGTAGGGAAATTTCACCTAACCCTGCTAATGGGCCAGAATTCATCCAACGAAGGTCATTCGCAATTTTCATATAAGTCACCGCTACCGCTTTTAACTGACCAGATAAGGCAACAGCAGTATCTTGAGAACCAATCAAGGCAAAAAAGTTATTACCCTTGCTGAAAGTGACATTTGTTAGGTTAGACAGTTCTTTGGCAAATAGTTCAGCGAATTCTGGATGGGCATTAATACCCGTTCCCACTGCGGTACCTCCTTGCGCCAATTGAGTCGTTTTGTTCTCCAGATAGGTTAAGTTATCGATATGATCTTGCAGCTGAGCCGCCCAAGCATGAAAGGTTTGATCCATGCGAACTGGCATAGCATCCATCAAATGTGTTCTGCCAGTTTTAGTGTATCCCGCCAGAGCTGTGCCTTTCTCTAGAATAGTGTCTTTTAGATGAACCAATACAGGCAAAAGATGACCAGTTAATTCCAATGTGGCGCTGACATGAATAGCACTAGGAATAACATCGTTGCTGCTTTGACCATAATTCACATGATCATTTGGATTAACGCGTGCTCCCAACTTTTTACTGGCAATGGTTGCGATCACTTCGTTAGCATTCATATTCGAGCTGGTACCCGAGCCTGTTTGAAATACATCCACAGGAAAATGCTGCATCAAATCGTCGGTGTTTAGAAGTTCGTCACAGGCATTTTGAATCGCTTTAGACATTTCAGGCGTTATGCATTCAAGGGATTCATTAGCTCGTGCAGCGGCGGCCTTGATTAAGATAAGAGAGCGAATAAAGGCTTCTGGAAGTGGCTCGTCGCTGATAGGAAAGTTGTTAATGGCTCGTTGTGTTTGGGCGCCATAGAGTGCTTTTTCTGGGACTTCTAATTCGCCCATGCTATCTTTTTCAATACGCATTTTCATTAGTAAATGATGTCCTTATTGTTCGAAGGAAGAAATAAAGTAATGGCTCAAAATTCGTAAATTATGCTCCATCTTGAAATAGTTCTTGGCATCTTGATACGTCACAATTAAATGTTTGAGGTGTGACAAGGGCAAATACACCTTATCTAAACAAGTCTGGCGCCAGTGAGGCGCAACACTGGTATCACAAACCGTATCCAGCAACACATTAAACACTCTTTGATGCAGCAAAGTTGCATCGGTAATGTTCAATCGCTCAGCGTACTCTTCTGTTAAGTTCAAATAATGATAGAGCACTTCTGGGGAATCTGCACACTGCCCACCCTGAATGGTCTGCTCGAGTACTGAAAATGGCACTAAATAATGACTCATCGCTTTGCCCTCTGAAAATCCAACAACATAAATGATAACTATTATCAATAATGTGCATGAAGGCGAGAGCTGTCAAGTAGTTGATAACGATTCTTATTAAATTTAACTATTTGCTGCGATTACTTGATTCAAATCAGTCGTTTCCTCACAACTCAAAAAATAAAAGGATAAAACGCAAAAGCCCCTGCTATGTCATCCATAACAGGGGCTTTCTTTGTAAACAACAATACTTAAAGAGCTTTGCTCTTAGTGATGATGACCACCAACACCGTGCGCATGACCATGAGCAATTTCATCATTCGTCGCTTCACGAGAGTCAACGATTTGAATGTTGAAAGTCAGGTCTTTACCAGACAATGGGTGATTCAAATCAACCGTGGCGTGCTTCAAACCTACTTTCACGACGGTTACCTGACGCATACCTTTGTCGGTTTGCACCATAGCAACCATGCCAGCTTTCCAGCGTTTCGCGCCTTGTAGATGTTTGACTGGTACTTGTTGCTGACGATCTTCATGACGCTCACCATAGGCATCAGCGCAAGCAACGGTAACTTCAAACTCGTCACCGACTTCTTTTCCTTCCATTGCTTTTTCAAGCCCTGGAATAACATTACCGTGGCCATGTAAATACGCCGCTGGATCTTTACCCGCAGAAGTTTCGATCAACTCTTCGCCATGACGCAAAGTATAGTGAAATTGAACGACTTGATTGTCTGCAATCGACATGCTGTTTCCTCATTTTTAATTCAATAATTAAGCGCTAAGGCTTAGTCTATCGGGTTCTGTAGTATTGGAGCATTATAGTGACTATGTAGAAACTTACCTAGACCCGTCTTACCTAAAAAATAGAAAGCTCTAAGAAATCTTCTTTAATAATGATGTCTTTCACCAAGGACGCGGCGGTTTTTTCAAATGGAGAATGGTTTAGTACGTAGACTGGATGTTCATCAAAATACTGCACCAGCGCCTTTTCAAAATCATCATGTAAAGATCCTAAAGTAGATCGCAGCATTTTGTCGTTAAAGCTTGAACCTTCTACCTCAATTTGGGTGATTTTTGGCGCGACCAAATACAAGCGATCTTCTTCGATTCTCACACCAGATTCAAAAGAAGGGTTCACATTTGTAGTCAGTGAAAAAGTCTGACCAAATGCAGTTAAAGTACCGGTCATTTTACTCATAAGATCAACAAGTACCAGACCACCATCGCGCTCGGTAAAATCGATCTGTGCAGATGTTACCAAAAGGTCCAGATTGAGGGTATTACTGTCTAAAGTCAGCTGAATATGATTTTCCTGTGGCTGAGCTAATTGCTTAGCAACTTCTTTATTTACATCATCTTCGCTGACACGGAAGCTATTACAACCGACCAAAAGCACTGAAGTTGATATCAGCATAAGAGTTGCAATAGTACGAGTAAATCGCATCATTCTTCCTGTACTCCGTTAGCATTCATGTCGCGTTTTTCATACCAGAATCTCATAAAATCTTCGGTGACTTTTTGCTCTATTTCAACCGCTTCATCGGTTGGGCAGAACAATGAAATAGTAAAAACGTTATAGCCTTCAACCGTTGTTGTAATTCGAACTCGCGGCTCGGGGCCTGAAATCTTGATGTCCAAACGTTTCTCAATGAGGCTGTTATAACGAATAGCCACATCGTGAAAATGCTCGCTGTATTGGCGAATTTTATCGAGAATCTGTTCTTTTATCGTAAACAAGTTCACATCATCCGCATGACGAGAAATAGAAAACGTATGCGTCACATAACGGCGCATGTAGTTTAAATTTTGTACGGTATTCAGCAGCAATACGCTATTCGGAACCACTGTTGTACGGCCTGTATAAGTATAACTACCGCCTTTCAAATCCACTTCAAATAAGGTTGTCGATAGCCAGTCACTGTCGGTCACTTCGCCTTCATAATTAGCGATACGTATCCAGTCACCAACTTGATACGGCCGTGTACTAGCGCGATAAAACGCACCAACGATACAGGCGATAAATTCTTTCGTTGCGATAACCAATGCCACCATGAAGGCGGCGATTGAGATAGCAATATTTTGCAATTCAGATGACCAAATTAGAACCAGACCAACCACCAAAAACAGGTTAAATATATTGTCGACGGTATTAATTCTTTGACGTTTCTTATCGTGTTCAATCTTTTGATGGAGTCGAATAGCGCGCTTAGTGTAACGTCGAACAATGTAAGACAATAAAATCCAAGCGACTGTTAAAACAATCTCAACGTGATCCATCAGAATGGAAAAGTCTAATTGGGAAAAATCAACAGGCATAAAAAGTGTTTCCTTTATTGAGCAGGCTACTTTAACAATCATTGTTAGGATCAACAAATAAAAGCGCTAGACAAACAACGAAAAATAACTGTATATTTATACAGTATTATTTTTCACGAGGTGGATTATGCCTGTAATTATCAAATATGTTGTAGAACGCGATGGAATCGAAAAAATGACGTTTACTTCAAAAGCGGAAGCCGATGCGTACGACAAATTGTTGGATACTGCTGAAGCGCTATATGAGATTTTGGATCAAAGCGAACTAGCTGGAGATCACAGTCAAAAAGAAGCGCTTTCCATGTATCTTGCACAGAACAAAGACTCTATTTTAGACGTCTTTAGTAACAAAAAGAAAAGCCCTCAGAAAACTAAAAAAGCAAACAAGGCTGCCAGCGCACAGCTTGATCTAGCAGAAACTGCGCCTAAAAAAACGCTTGAAGACCTAGTGATAGAACCAGATGAAGATGTGGTATATAACGAAGATGAAAGCAACGTAGTGTTTGATGACGAACTAGTCGATTTTCGTGAAAGTGATGCCGCGTAATGCAGCATCACTTTCATTACTCCGAAGCTAATAATGGCTCAAATAATTAGTAACCTTTGTTAGCGCGGATTTTATACTGCGTTTTACAGTAACCACGAGAAATATCAGGATTGCGCAGCGCCAAATGTTTACTTGCACGCCCAGATACTCTAGCCCGCCAATTTTTAAAGGCTTTAGATTTTAGATTGCTGCGCATTAACAAAATAACATCAGGCTCTGAAAGACCATAAAGAGTTTGAATGGCTTCAAATGGCGTGCGATCTTCCCAAGCCATTTCGATAATTCGTGACTTGTCTGGAGTCAAAATATAGTCTGGAGTCAAAATATGCCCTTAAGTAATAACCATTATATGCATTATACGAAAGGCCTCAATCAACAGATCACCTATTTTCAATAAGACACTTATTTAAACATATGAGTCTGTCTAACCAACCAATCGAAAAACACAGCCGCAGCACCATGTAATTCAGCACCAGATCGTCGCACTAAATAAAACGATTCACTGGCTTCAATGCCTTGTCCAAACGGCGCGACTAGTTTTCCCTCATTCAACATGTCTTCAACCATAGAAGAACGCGCCAAGGCCACACCTTGCCCAAGTTCTGCCATGCGCAATGTAGAAACAAGCGTATCGAATTGCATGCCCACTGATGAATCAACAATGTCCACACCCATTATATTCAGCCAATAGCCCCACCCCTCTTCGTAACCGATAACATGCAGAAGCGAATGATTCGCTAAATCCGCTGGCTCCAACAAAGGTGATCGCGCCATCAATTCAGGTGAACAAACAGGCACCAAGCGATCCCAAGTCAGTCGCTGCGAGATCAATCCTGTCCATTCGCCATGTCCCCAGCGAATTTCCATATCATCTTCATCGTCTAATGCTTGTACCCAAATATTGCTCACGTAGCGAATATCGTATTGAGGATAAGTCACACTAAAATCAGCCAATTTTGGCGCTAACCAGTGAGAAAAGAACGACAAGCTCCCGCAAATTTTGATGGTTTGTTTATCATGTTGGGTAAAGATCTCGTTCGTGCCGACAGCTAAACGAGAAATAGCGTCCTTTACCACGGGAAAGTAAGAACGCCCTTCTTCCGTTAAACTCAAACCACGTGGCAAACGTTTAAATAACGACACCCCCAAATGGCTTTCTAACAAACGAATCTGCTGACTCACTGCTCCTTGGGTCAAGCACAACTCTTCAGCAGCATGAGTGAAATTAAGACATCGAGCCGATACTTCAAAGGTATGCAGCCAATTTAATGGAGGAAGGGATTTCTTATTCATGATGAATATCCAAAAAAGGAGAGAATCTTGACCAACAATTGTGGCCAAGATTTGTCATCAATACTAGAGGACTTGCCCAAGGAAACGCTGTAGACGTGGGTTATCAGAACTAAAGAAGCGCTCAGGGCTTTCTTCGAACACTAACTCGCCCTCTTCCATGAACACTACGCGATCTGCCACTTCACGAGCGAAGCCCATTTCATGAGTTACCACGACCATAGTCATGCCATCGCTGGCGAGGCTTTTCATAACGTCTAACACTTCCCCAACCATTTCTGGATCAAGCGCACTGGTTGGTTCATCAAACAGCATAATCTTAGGGTGCATGGCCAATGCTCTTGCTATTGCCACACGCTGCTGCTGACCGCCAGACAAATGAGATGGATAGTTATTCATGCGCTCAGCTAGGCCTACTTTTTTAAGCAACTCACGGCCTTCTTGTTCCGCGACAGTACGAGGCTTTTTCTTCACTTTAATCGGTGATAAAGCTACGTTACCAAGCGCGGTTTTGTGCGGAAAAAGATTAAAGGACTGGAACACCATGCCCACTTCTTCACGTACTTTATTTATATTGGTTTTCCTGTCTGTCAGGCTCACTTCGTCAATATGAATCGTGCCATCAGAAATGGTTTCCAACTGATTCAAGGTACGTAAAAACGTCGACTTACCTGAGCCGCTTGGCCCAATAATCACCACCACTTCACCACGATTAATATCGAGAGAAACGTTTTTTAAAGCATGACAGCCATTCGGGTAAATCTTTTCAATATTACGAGCTTGAATGATGCTCTTATCGGTCATATTAGTCACTGGCAGATAACCTCTTTTCAAGACGCTGAATGGCCCAAGACAAAGCGCCGGTTAACACTAAATACATAAGAGCCACGGCGAACCACACTTCAAATGGCGCAAAAGTAGAACTCACCACTTCTCGGCCAGCCTTAGTTAAATCGGTAATTGAAATAACCGACACCAAAGACGAATCTTTAATCAAATTAATAAACTGTCCCGCCATTGGCGGTAGAGTACGCTTAAACGCTTGAGGCAAAATCACATTAACCATGGCTTGAACGTAATTCATGCCTAAGCTGCGTGCGGCTTCCATTTGCCCTGGGCTAATTGACTGAATACCAGAACGCACTATTTCTGCGATGTAGGCGCCAGTAAACACAGACAAGGCCGCCACACCGGCAGTAAAACGATCTAGATCTAACACGGTGCCAATAAAAAAGTAGAAGATAAAAATCTGAACTAGTAAGGGCGTACCACGAATAAGTTCGATATAAGTAACGGACAAATAACGTAGTGCCGGATTAGTCGATATTCGAGCCAAGCCAGCGAATAAACCGATAACCACAGCAAAAACCAAAGACACCACAGACAACTGCAATGTCATCACCAGCCCCCACGTAAGCGGGCCAATATTCCAGTTTTCTACCTCAACAAGAGGATCACCCTCAAACACCAAATCACCATTACTCACCAACAAGTTATCAAACTTCTTGATTACCAACGGATCATCACCGTAGTCGGAAGTCACTACCAGCTTATTGCCTTTTTCGATAGTGGCTGTTCCATCAAAAGGTGATCGCACCGTCGTTGCTTCAGTGTTGATTATGTACTGCGGAATTCGTTCCCAGCGCCAAGTGTAGTCAATGCTTTTGCTGCCAGCATAAATGCCAAAGCCTAGTCCTATGATGATTAGAACGAAGACTGCTTTCCACAAAAGTAGATGAGATTGTTTTTCCATCGATGAGAAGTCCCGTCGTGTTTTTTTAACTCAAAGAGCCGTGTTTTATTCAAAGAAGAGCCAACAAAAAGTGGCGCTAATCTGCGCCACTTTTGTCTGATATCTATATTACTGAACGTTGCTGATCCAAGAGCTGCTAGCAAACCATTTTTGATAGATCTTGTCGTAAGTACCATCGCCTTTAATTTGCGCAAGGTAGTTATTCAAGAAATTCATAAAGTCTGGGTCACCTTTACGAATCGCAAAACCGAGTGGCTCATAGGTGAAAGACTCGTCTAAATGCACTACTTTGCCTTCATTCTGAGCTGAATAAATCGCGTTATATGGCAAATCATAAACGAAAGCATCGGCATTACCGTTCACCACTTCAAGCACGCCTTCTGATTCTGTTTCAAACAGATTCAATTTGGCTTTGCTCATGTATCTTTTTACAGCGTAATCGGATGTCGCACCCAATTTAGTAGCTATGGTGTATTTAGCATCGTTCAAATCACGGTAATTAGTCACTTTGCCTTTAAGCTTAGGGCTTAATAAAATTGTTTGACCAACAACAATGTAGGGATCGGTGAAGTTCACTTTCAAATTACGCTCAGGCGTAATCGTCATACCAGAAATAATGATATCGCACTTATCTGTCAACAACGCAGGAATGATGCCATCCCAAGCTGTGTTACGAATATCCAGTTTAACGCCCATCGCTTTTGCCATGGTTTTCGCAATATCCACGTCAAAACCAACGATGTCGCCTTTTTTATCGCGCATATCAAAAGGCATGTAGCCTGCTTCCGCACAAACACGAAGCTCACCACGCTTAAGCACTTGGTTTAACGTTGATTTTTCCCACAGATCATTGTCTGAAGCTGATGCCAGCGTTGCACTACATAGAGCCAATGCAGTAATAAATATTTTTTTCATTCTTATATGTCCCCAATTTTTTGTAAAAACAAACCCTAATCTGTTTTAAATGCATTACTCGAACGCCATTTTCTAGCGGCGCATAATACAGGAGTTGCGACGAACAGTCCCTATTGAAACGTTAATGAACTCCAACGTATTTTTCATTTTGCTCAAAATTAAACCCAGTCAGTTGCTGAGCAAGCAAGCGTCCTGACTCGTTCAAACGCCTGCTGCAAATCAGCGATTAAATCTTCAGTGTCTTCAATCCCCACAGATATCCGCACTAAACCTTCTGAAATGCCCAGAGCCAAACGCTCTTCTAAGGTATTTTCCACATGACTTGTTGTTCTGGCTGGCCCATAAATAGTTTCTACTGCGCCCAAGTTCCCCGCGCAATGGGCGTATTGTAATTGTGGTAATAAAACTTTAACCGTATCCATACCACCCACTAAAACAAAACTGACAATTGCTCCAAAGCCTAGCATCTGCTCACAGGCAATCTCGTGATTCGGGTGGTTTGGCAGTCCTGGGTAATTCACCGCCTCCACCAAGGGTTCAGTCAATAAATATTCAGCAATCGCCTGCGCACTACTTTGTTGTTGGCGAATACGTAGTGCCAAGGTTTTCATACCACGAATAATCAAATACGCCGAAAATGGATCCAACGACGCGCCATTAATTTCTCGATAATGACGGACTTTGGCCATCAAATCTTCAGAGCCACATACCAAACCGCCCATAGCATCGGCGTGACCGCTCAAGAACTTAGTCGCACTGTGCACAACAATGTCGACACCTAGCGCCAAAGGGCTTTGGTTCAAAGGCGTCGCAAAAGTGTTATCCGCCATCACCAAGGCGCCAACTTTTTTAGCGGCAGCGACAAGACGTTTCACATCGACAATTTTCAACGTCGGGTTAGTTGGTGTTTCCAAATATAAAACATCGCAACCTTTGGCGATTTCTTCTTCAATTTGCTCATGACTGTGCGTTTCACAAAGCGTCACGCTCACGCCCATGCGTGGTAAAAATTCTTCAAAGACTTTATTGGTGCCGCCATAACTGTCTTTCGTCGATACCACTCGGCAGCCATTCGACAAAAAGGTATATAGCACACTGCTGATCGCCGCCATGCCCGTGCTGAATGCAACCGCTGACTCGGCATTTTCTAGGCCACAGATCTTTGCCTCTAAGATTTCCACCGTAGGATTGCTCATACGGCTATAAATAAAACCGGGAGCGGCCCCCAAAGCAACGTCGTACCATTCGTCGATATCTTGGTAGCCATACGCAGCACTGGCGACGATCGGCGTTTGTGTGGCACGGTAAGGATGCGTTATTTGCTCACCACTCCATACCGAACGAGTTCCACTTCCAGCTTGATCAAGGGCAGGCTTCGCCATTTTATTGCTCATTACACATCTCTCACATTCTATGGCTAAACAGCCAGTATAAATTCCATTAGCTTTCACTATAGCCAAACGATGAAAACGCGAGAAATCATCTTATCAAGCACTAAGGGTCGGTTTTTTTAATGGATAAAACTTCGGCTGAATGACTTATACTATTCACTCCTCTGCGCTCATTTCCTGACTTCTAGGACCTTTAATGAAACCTGCTGCTTCGCCTAATAATACTGTCGATAAAAATATGTTTGGCGTCTTTCGTTATAGCCGTCGCGCAATTGATTTAGTTTGGAAAACCTCGCCTGCGTTAACCATCGGTTTGGCATTGGCAACCCTAATTGCTGGTGTCACGCCAGCCGCCATGGCGTATGTGGGACAGCTAATCGTAGATGCCGTCGTGGCAGCGATGGAAAGCTATAAACAAGATCAAGTTCTGCATTATCAAACTGCACTCAACTATGTGGTGTTAGAGGGAATCTTAGTGTTGGTGATTGCCGCCGCGCAACGCGCCTTAACTGCGCAACAGGCAATTTTGCAAGGTTTATTAGGTCAAAAGGTCAACCTACTGATATTAGAAAAAGCCCAAAGCTTAACCCTGTCCCATTTCGAAGATTCTGAATTTTACGACAAATTAGTTCGAGCTCGTCGTGAGGCCTCCAGCCGCCCGCTTGCTCTGGTGAATAAAACCTTTGCACTACTGCAAAATGCCATCACGTTATCCAGCTTTGCGGTCTTGTTATGGCACTTTTCTCCATGGGCGTTGGCGTTATTGGTATGCGGTGCTTTGCCTTCCTTTATCGCTGAGGCCAAGTTTTCTGGCGATGCCTTTTTGATGTTTCGTTGGCGCTCGCCAGAAGTCCGCCAACAAAACTATTTAGAAACCTTGCTCGCTCGAGAAGACAACATAAAAGAAGTTCGCCTATATCAATTGGGTGATCGTTTTTTACAGCGTTACACAGAAATATTCATCAAACTATTCAAAGAAAGTAAGCGACTGATTTTGCGTCGCGAAAGCTGGGGCTTCGCCCTTGGCGTTATCAGCACCTTGGTGTTTTATGGCGCCTATGGTTGGATCGTCAGCGATACCATTATTGGCGCGATTACTTTGGGGCAAATGACAATGTATTTGCTGTTATTCAAACAAGGTCAAAGTTCGGTTTCCGCTTCTCTTACCGCCATTAGTGGCATGTACGAAGACAATTTGTATTTATCCAACCTCTACGAGTATCTAGAACAAGAAACGCCGCTTTCAACATCCGGTTTGTTAGTAGGGCCAACTCCAAACGATGGCATTCGTTTTGAAAATGTCTCTTTCCAATATCCAGGCAGCGAACGTCCCGCGCTTGCCAACATCAACTTACACATTCGCCCCGGCCACAGTCTCGCGATTGTTGGTGAAAACGGTTCTGGCAAAACCACGCTCATCAAACTGCTGACTCGTCTTTATAACCCAACCCAAGGGCGCATTTTGCTAGACGGCTTAGATTTGCTGGAATGGGAAGAAAGCGCACTACTAAAACGTGTTGGCGTGATTTTCCAAGACTTCGTGCGCTATCAATTTATTGTTGGTGAAAACATCGGCGCGGGCGACAACGACAGATTTAATGATCAAACTGGCTGGAAAAAAGCCGCTGAGCTTGGCAAGGCCACCGACTTTATTGATGAACTTGAAAACGGCTACCAAACACAACTAGGGCGCTGGTTCCGCGGCGGACAAGAATTGTCTGGTGGGCAATGGCAAAAAATCGCCTTGGCACGAGCTTTCATGCGTGAAGACGCGGATATTTTGGTATTAGACGAACCGACCGCAGCGATGGATGCTCAGGCCGAAGCCAATATATTCCAGCATTTCCAAGAACACACCAAGGACAAAATGGCGATACTGATTTCCCATCGTTTCTCCACAGTGCGTCTTGCTCACGAGATTATTGTCATGGAACATGGGCAAATTAAAGAGCGCGGCACCCACGATTCACTATTGGCTCAACAAGGCCAATACGCGCACTTATTTACCTTGCAAGCGCAGGGTTATAAATAGTGCTTAACGCTTTGCTAAACTCATTGCCAACACACTCAAAATAACAATGCCGCCCCCCAGCAGCACCAAAGCAGAAGGCAACTCACCCAACATAAACGCCGCCATCAGCATGGCGGTCGGCGGAATCAAATACAGTACAATAGATACTTTGCTGACTTCTGAATGCGACAACACATAAGCCCAAGCCACATACGCTAAGGCGCTCGGAAAGACACCCAACATCAACACGGCAAAATTTACCTGAAAGTTAGAAGCTAACATAGAGGCCAACAAACTAGGAGAAAATACCAACAAAACTACTGTGCCTGTCCACACCGTATAACACACCATGGTTAAGGTACTGTAACGCTGCGAATAGCGTTTTTGCAGAATAAAATACACACTCCAAGAGCAAGCAGCCAGAAGAATCAGTAAACCATTAAAGCTGATATTGCCGATGCCTTTATCACCGATCACTACGATCAGCGCGCCTATCATGCCGCAGAATACACAGCACCAACGCCATAAATTAATTCGCTCCTTTAACACACAGCGCGAAATAATTACGGTAAAAATCGGCGTCGATTGCGCTAACACACTCGCCGCCCCCGCACTCACACCTCGTTGTCCAAAATTTAACGCAATGTGATGCAAGGCCACGGCAAAAAAACCAAGCACAAACAACAAGGGAATATCCTTAAATTTAGGCACTTGCACACCCTGATAAATCGCTACTATTCCCATAAAAATCGAGGCGATGATAAAGCGTAATAGCGCTAACTGACCGGGCGAATATGATGCAAGACCGAGATGAATACCAATCGGTGAATAGGCCCAACACAGCACCACAAACATCGCCGCAATGGCCACCTTTCCTTTCACTTTTTTCATACATCCCCCTATTGTGCGTTCACTTGCCATCAAAGAAGGAGTTAGTATTAAGAGAAAGGCTCGATACAACAATTAACGAATACTGAGGTCAGTATTCACTTGGAATGAATGATGGAACTCGCTCAAATTCGAATGTTCAAAACAGTCGCCAATCTTGGCAGTGTTGCGCAAGCGTCTGTTGCATTACACTGCGTTCCCTCAAATGTAACCGCGAGAATTAAGGCACTTGAAGCTGAGTTAAAGGTATCGCTGTTTTACCGACAAGGGCGCGGCCTACGCATTACGCCTGCTGGAGAAGTGTTTCTCACTTATGCCGAGAAGATTTTAGTGCTAACAGAAGAAGCCAAACGAGCCGTTGATCCAACATCTGAACCCTCTGGCCTACTGCGCATTGGCGCCATTGAATCCTCAGCAACCAGTCGTTTACCGCCGATGTTGACAAAGTTTCACGCGCAGCACCCAAACGTTGAGCTGCAATTTAAAACGGGGACTTGGTCACAACTTGTAGACGATATACAGCATCACAGACTGGATGGCGCCATTGTCGCCGTTGATATTAACCGACCTTTTTTAGACAGCACTACTTTCTTTAATGAAGATCTGGTGCTCATTTCCTCCGCCTCTGCTGACCCCATCAAGTCCGTGAGGAATATAGAAGAAAAAGCCATCTTCATGTGGCCGGAACCTTGTCCATATCGAGCCGCATTAGCAACTTGGCTCAATCAAAACAAGGTAAAAGCGCCCATCACCAGTATCGCCAGCTACGGCACCATTATTGGCTGCGTCAGTGCTGGAAGCGGCATATCACTCGTTCCAAAAGGCATTTACGAACAATATCAATCGGGCATGGGATTAGTCGGATATGAGTTCGCAGAATTAGAAACGATTGAAAACCGTTTTATTTGGCGCAATGATGGTGGTCAATTTCCCGCTTTAGACGCTTTCACTCAGATGATTAAACAAAATAATCATGGTGAATAACCATTCACAGCATGCACAGGAAAAACCGTTTTGAACCGACGTAATTTTATAAAATCCAGCCTTTTAGTAGCCATGACAAGTACACTGCCTAGAGTCGTTCTTGCTGCTACGCCGTCTGCTGGTTTCGACTATGAATTGATCGTCGCGCCAGCCGATGTAAACATTGTTTCTGGCGGCAGCACGCCAGCGCTTTGCTTTAATGGCGGTTACCCTGCACCTGTGATTCGCGCCAAACAACATCAGCCAGTTCGTATTCGTGTGATCAACAAGTTAAACGAGCCGACGACCATTCATTGGCATGGTATGAGAATCCCGATTGCAATGGATGGCGTGCCGTTTTTAAGCCAACCTCCAATCATGCCCGGCGAAACCTTCGACTATGAGTTTACGCCACCCGATGCGGGTTCTTTCTGGTATCACCCGCATATGAACAGCGTCGAACAGCTTGGTAAAGGATTGGTTGGCGCATTGATTGTGGATGAAGCCGAGAAGCCAGACTTTGATGAAGATCTGGTGCTTTGTATGAAGAACTGGCACATCAAAGACGATGGCTCTTTTACCGCGTTGACGACGCCACAAAATGCTTTTCGTATGGGCACACCGGGACGAGTGATGACCGTTAATAGTCAAATACATCCAACTTATGACGTGCCTGCCGGCGGCGCGATTCGAGTGCGCTTCTTGAACGTCGATAACACAGTGATGTATCAAATAAACTCAACCGATCCCGCAGCGCAAATCATCGCCATAGACGGTAACCCAATCGCCGAACCCGTAGCCTTAACCCAACATATGACAGCGCCTGGCATGCGCCTTGACCTTGGTGTAATCGCGCCTAGCAAAGTTGGAGAAACCGTCACCTTTAAACACAAGGGTAAACCCATGGTGACCATCAAAGCCGTGGCGAGCCAACTTAAAGACCGCAGCTTACCTAAGCTGCCACTCAACCCAATTCCCGCACCAGATTTAGATAACGCAGAAACCATTAAATTTGCTTTCGAGTGGAACGCGAACATAACGCCGATTGAGAAAGATGGCGAAGTCAGCTACAACTTCTGGACAATGAATCGTCGTTCGTGGGAAGGCATGTCAAAAGGCCACATTCCTGATCCTCTTGCCACATTAGAGCGCGGCAAAACCTACATTTTCGAGCTGTCGAATTTAACCCAATATCACCATCCGATTCACATACATGGTCATACTTTCACGGTTTTAAAATCGAATAAAAAAGACATCACACCATTTCATACGGATACGGTTTTACTTGGTCAAAACGAAACCGTGTTTGCTGCGCTAGTTGCCGATAACCCTGGGCGCTGGATGTATCACTGCCATATTATCGAACACTTAAAAACAGGCTTTATGAGTTTTGTTGAAGTGACATAAAGCATAAAATTCTCACTGAGAGACCAGATTCGAAATTAATCTGGTCTCTTTACTTATTAGAGCTTATGACTAAATAAAGTCATCGTCACCAAAATCATCAAAGCCGCCCATGTCGTCAAATCCACCTTGATCAACACCGCCAGAATCAATGTCACTTTGATCCATATTAGCTTGATCGAAACCTGCCTGCCCAAAGCCTCGATTAGGGTCCAAACTCTCACCGTATTGATCAAAACCCGCCTGACCGAATCCACCTTGGTCTGCGCCACCGCTATCGGCGAAACTCTCCTGCCCAGAATCTGATGCGGGTCCAATATCTGGCTCTTGCCCAAGATCAGAGGCCGCAGGCGTTTCATTAATAACATTGGCCATGTCCGCTTCGGAATGATGGCTAAACATGTTCATCAACATATTCCCAACGACCATGCCACCAGCCACGCCAGCGGCGGTCTGCAAGGCGCCACCTAAAAAGCTACTACCTCGCCCAGTACCTCGCTGTTGGTTATAAGCTTGATTGCCTGCCTGTTGATTGCTGGGCTGTTGAAAGCCTGGTTGAGAGAAATTACCTCTCCCCCAACCTGAACCTTGTTTCACTGACTCTTGTGAAGCACCCTGCTCGCCACCAAATAACCCAGACAAGAATCCACCAGAATTAGGCTTTGCCGACGCTTTACGCTCTAGCTCTTCTACCCGAGTATTTAACTGCTTTAACGCGGCTTCTTGCATGATGATAGTTTGCGCCATGTAATAAGGAGCAGCTGGATTCGCAACAAGGTGTTTGTTAATCTGCGCTTCTGCTTCTTTGTCCCGCTCACCTGTGTTTTTCTCAGCAATATTAATACGCTCAAACAAACTATCAATTAAACCGCTCGCGTCGTTACTCATCACTTTATCTCCAACCTAAATATTACCTTTGCACAAAGGTCTCTAAAAATAGTCAGCAGGCAAATGAAAAAAGGGGCCTGCGATCTCTTAATGATAAGGCCACGCAGTACGCGAACAAGTGATTAAAGAGTCAGGAAAAAGGAAACAAGATCTTGAAATGAGATAAGATTTTTACTTAGTTGCGAACAATACACAAAGCACTAGGCTGAAAACAAAAACGCCAGATCAAGATATGATCTGGCGTTTAATATTTGTGATCAAATCGCATTGCTTATCGATCTTCGTCGTGCTCTTCACTTTCTAGATATTCATCTTCTTGCTCGTCAGCATCATCCCGTTTTGTACGTTGTGCTGGCGTGGCTAGAATTTCAAGGTAGAACTCAGTCCACTCTTTGCTTTCAGCAAAGCTGATTTTTTCATTGATTTGAGCAACATGAATCTCTTCAGCCAAGGCTTCGGTTTGACCAAAGCGGCAATCAAATCCCCAAAAGTCAGCGTATTCTGGCAATTTTTTATTGCGCTCTCTTTTTAAATATTTTTTAACTTCGTTTTTCGTTGCTTCGATTAGGCGTGGGTATTTGATGGTTGGGTGAGATAACTTAAAGGTCTTTTTCATTGGGATCCTAAAGGATTAAAGATCAGGAGCTGAGGTTATCATGCTCCCATTGCAGAGCATGATAACGGATCGCCTTATTTGTCGCCATGAATTAGTCGTTAAAATACACAGCTGCTGGCAATCCACCAGCCACATATCAGACAGTTTTACTTTAATTACCCGTTATTCAGTTTGATAAGCCATCAATAAACGATGAATAAAAGCCAACTTATCACGTACCGCTGGAACCAAGATAAAAGGATACAAATCCGGTTGCCCCATGCCACGGTTTAGGTTGTTTACTGCAAAAGTTAGCGGCACATATTGCGCAAGAATCTCATCGAAATTATCGTGTCGATAAGGATCAATATTCACCATTACAGCGAGATTTTGTCGATTTGAACCAACAGGCTGCAGACTCAAACCAAGATCACTGGCCATTTCCAGGGTATCGACAATATGCAGGTAATGCGCCCAAGTTTCTGCCCAATCTTCCCAAGCATGTGAAGACGCATACACACTCACGAAAGACTGCTGCCAATCTGGGTTTGGCGTTTTGTAATGAGCCTCTAACGCATCGGCGTAACTGGCACGATCATCGCCAAAAATAGCCCTAAAATCGGCTAAAACCTGTTCATCATCAAAAACCAGCTGATCCCAATAATAATGACCAATTTCATGGCGAAAATGACCTATAACGGTTCGATAAGACTCTTTCATGTCCTCGCGCATTTGCTCACGATCAACCGAATTGCCCTCTGCAGCGTTAATAGTCACTTGTCCAGAAGCATGGCCTGTCATGGCGCTCACATCTTCTGGCACCACGTTATTTTCAGAAATAAAATCAAACGACAAACCATCTTCTGGCTCCGTTTTTTTGCTGATCAAAGGCAAGCCAAGACGCAATATAGAATACACCAACCGGTGCTTAGCAAATTCTAACTGCTGCCACGCCTGACGCTCCTCTATTTTACCTAAATTAGGAATATGGCGATTCAATTCACACGCAACACAAAACGTACTGCCACCCTCTTCTACCAACCAGTTACACACTTGGTGCTGATGGTTCTCACAGTAATACCAACGCTTTGCAGGAATGGATTTATCAGCCATCGCATACCAAGCATTATCAACTGTCTTTAACGCGCTAATCACCAATTGATCTGGCAAAAAACCTAATGATGAAGAACATTGCTCGCAATGAGTGTTCTCAAATAACACCGTCTGTCCACATTGCTGGCAGCTGAAAATTTTCATAGTGCTCCTGCTATTAAAAGACTGTCTATAATTGCGTCCCGCTAGGATCATAGTTTACAGTACGGAAAAACGCCTACCTCTTTATTTGCGCGTATGGATGTTCTTTCCGTTAATCTAGCCATTGAGACAACACATTGCTGAAGAAAAATAACAAAAGCTTCACCACCATTTCAGATGTGGCAAAATACGCCAAAGTGGGTAAGACCAGTGTTTCACGTTACCTTAACGGGGAACAAGACAAATTATCAGAAGAGTTGCGAGAAAAAATCGCGCAAGCCATTGCTCATCTTGATTTTCGTCCTAACCATTCGGCTCGCATGCTCAGAGCTGGACACTCAAAACTGATCGGATTATTACTCGCAGATGTGACCAACCCTTATTCTATCGATGTGTTACAAGGAATAGAGCACGTTTGTCGCCGTGAAGGCTACATGCTGATGGTATGTAATACAGATAACAAAAAAGACTTACAAGACAGTTATTTATCCTTGCTCGAAGCCCACCGAGTCGATGGCATCATCGTCAACACGGCTGGCATGGCACAAAAACAAGTCAGCAACTTAAAGCGCATTTCCTGTCCTTTGGTATTGGTTGATAGGATCAATACTTCCCTCGGCTTCGATACGATCGGACTCGACAACGAAGCCGCAGCAAAAGAGGCTTGCGAACACCTACAAGCCCAAACTTATGAATCTATTTTAGTGGTTACCGAATCCATCGCAATTGATCCTCGCCAAGCAAGGGTCGACGCCATTCAAGCTTTCGCCAAAGAAAACGACAACATAACCTGCGATGTCATTGAAATCGAAAAGATGAGCGTCAGCTTATTAGTCAAGGTCATTACAGACTTCATCGCCGCTCACCCAAAGCACAAAAAAGCCATCTTCACCACCAACGGTGTTGCCATGATGAGTACAGCGAAAGCCTTGAAGCAGCTAGACATTCGCATCGGCACGCAAATTGGTTTAATCAGCATAGACGACCCAGAATGGGCACAACTATTCGAAGGCGGCATAACAGTCATGCGCCAGCCAACGCAACTCATAGGTCAAACCGCTTGCGAGCGATTGCTTGCTAGAGTTCAAGGTAACAACGAAGCCCCACAACACATCAAACTCAAAGCTGAGCTCATTGTTCGTCATTCCACTTAACGCTTTCACAAAACAGCCTTTAGACAAAATCAAATTGAACAAAAAATAGCCATAAAATTCTTTAAAAGCGATTGGCGAAGGCTATCCATGGAATCGATTCCATGATATCGTCTTTTGCCTAAAGTGTGATCACCATAATCATAAAAATCGATCCATAATGGAGTTACCATGAAAAAACTATTTACTCTGCTAACCGCTGCTGCCATTTCTCTCGCTGGATGCAGTGATGATTCAACCAAATCTGACACGATTAAAATCGTTGCTGCCCACAACCAAACCAACCTTTCTAGCCCATACCAAACAGGCATGCTGAAACTGAAAGAAGTCGCTGATAAATCAGGCCTTTTCAATGTAGAAGTACACGCAGGAACCATTGGTACCAATGAAAATGAATTGGTTGAAAAACTGGTACTTGGCGGCGCGGACATGGTTCTGGTTTCACCTGGCTTTATGACATCATCAGGTATTGAAGAAGTGGACCTGTTCTCTTTGTTGTACTTGTTTAACGATTACAGCCATTGGGAAAAAGTGGTTGATGGCAAAGTAGGTAAGGATATTGCCGACATCATCTATACCAAGTCTGGTGAAAAGTACCGTGTCGCCGCTTATTGGACCGCCGGTGTGCGTCACTGGTATGGCAAGCAACCGGTTAATAGCTTTGCAGACGTAAAAGGCATGAAAATCCGTACCCAAACATCCGGTGTGGTATCTCAATACTGGAAAGAAATCGGCGCAGTTCCAACCTCTGTAGCTTGGGCTGAACTTTACCAAGCACTATCAAGCAATGTGGTTGATGCGGCCGAAAACGCTTATCCCTACTTCGTTCCAATGGAGCACCACAAAACAGCAAATGGCAAATACATTTCTGAAACCGGTCACGACTACACCACTCGTCTATTGCTAGTGCGAAATTCAGTCTGGGAAAGCTTCAATGATGAACAGCGCGCAGCCTTCAACCAAGCAGTGAAAGAAGCGACTCAAGCGGAACGCCAAGCGTTATACAGTGAAGAGTCGACTTACAAGCAAAAAGCCATTGATGATGGTGCCATCGTTAATACGTTAGACCGCACTCCTTTCATTGAAAAAGCACGCTCTATCCAAGATCAGTGGGCGGCGAAAAATGGTATGACAGAGGTTCTTGAAACCATCCGTCAGACTAAATAACGCTCTCTGCTAGCCTAGCTCCGAGGACGCCTCGGAGCATCAAGGATATATGGTATGAAAATACTGACTAATTTTATTGCTCGACTCCAAATCAGTTTAGGCGTTTTGCTACTGGTGATTTTCCTCGCCGCGACCTTGATTCAAGTAGTTACTCGCTACCTAGGTATTTCGGTGTTATGGACGGAAGAAATCGCCGTGAATTCTTTTATCTGGGCCATGTTCCTTGGCACAGCAGTCATGGTAAAAGAAAACAAACACTTTGGTTTTGACGTTCTCACACATTATTTCCAAGGCGATAAGCGCTCGGTTTTAGTGATCATTCAGAATCTTATCATGTTGATTTTCTGTTTATTCTGCTCGCTATACAGCGTTGAAATCACTCAAGCATTTTGGAACTCGCGCTGGATCAGTATCCCTGAATTTCGACAAGGCTATGTATGGCTCATTATGCCAATCACCTTTATTAGCTCCAGTGTTTATCTGGTGGATAACATCTACAACGAAGCAAAAACATTATCTTGCTTCAAGGGGGCTTCATGGAACTCGCGCTAATCACCTTACTGTTTGTTGGTCTTATTATTCTTGGGATACCCATTGCCTTCTCTATCGGCATCGCGTCTTTAGTGGGTATCGGCACCATGACTGGCGCGCCAACGACCATGATCCCAATGAAGATGTTCTACGGCCTGAACTCTTATGTGTTGCTCGCTGTGCCACTCTTTGTACTAACAGCCAACATCATGAACAGCGGCCAGATATCTCATCGACTTATCAACTTTTCTATCGCCTTAGTCGGTCGTAAACCGGGCGGACTTGGTCACGCAAACGTGTTGGTATCTATGTTGTTTGCTGGTGTAAGCGGATCGTCTACCGCCGATACTGCTGGCGTAGGTAAAATCCTCATACCTAACATGATAAACAAAGGCTACAGTCGCGAAATGTCAGTTGGGGTTACCGCGGCTTCTTCTACCATTGGAGGCATTATTCCACCTAGTATTACGATGGTAATTTATGGCGGATTAACCAACACCTCTGTTGGACAATTGTTTATCGGCGGCATGGTTCCCGGAATTCTGATCGGACTTGGAATGATGTTTGTCATTAGTATTATTGCCAAACGTGACAACTTACCAAAAGCAGAAAAAATCAGTCGTACGGAATTTATAGCATTAACAAAAGATGCCATTCCAGCAATGATCACGCCTCTTATCATTATTGGCGGTATTGTTTTTGGTGTCTTCACTCCAACAGAAGCGGCCGCTTTCTCCGCCGTTTATGCTTACTTCGTCAGCGCGTTTTACTATAAATCCATCAGCCTAAAAGATTTGCCAAAGATTTTTACCGAAACATTAAAACTAAGCTGTTTATCACTCTTCGCTTTAGCTGCGGCCTCAGCTCTCGGGGAGTTTCTCGGCTATTACCAAATCAACGCGATGGTATCGGGATTTTTCAGTGGAATGGGCAGCAATGAATACTTATTCCTATTCATTATTGTGGCCTTCTTTCTATTTGTCGGTACCTTCATGGATGCCATTCCTGCCATGGTGCTGTTTGTGCCTGTTGTTTACCCTGTAGCACTTACATTAGGGGTCGACCCTGTTCAGCTTGGCATAGTCGTTATCATCACTTTATCCATTGGTTTAATTACACCGCCTTATGGTTTGTGTTTGTTAATAGCAAGCGCCATCGGTGAACTGTCCATAGACAAGTCATTCAAAGCGGTTATGCCATATATTTCTGTCATTATACTAGTACTGGTTGCCGTTATATTTATGCCATTTATGTTATTGATCTAAGAGAAAATCAAGAAGGAATCATCCATTATGGAAACAAAACAAACACACTCTTTTGTCACTCTTGGTGAAGCCATGGCCATGTTTGTGGCCAACACACCTGGCCAACTTGCTGACATAGAAGAATTCCATCGCTCTTTAGCTGGGGCGGAAGTTAACGTTGCTATTGGTATGGCACGTTTAGGTTTTGAAGCCAGCTACATTAGCAAAGTCGGTAAAGACAGTTTTGGTCAATTTATTCGCCAAGCGATCAGCAAAGAGAACATTCGTACGGACTGGATTTCTGAAAGTACCAATCACGCCACTGGCTTTATGCTGAAATCCAATGTCACCGATGGCAGCGATCCTAAAGTAGAGTACTTCCGTCGTAACTCTGCTGCGTCAACATTAAGCACTACTGACATCGACAACACCTTATTCAAAGCGGGCGCACATTTGCATCTTACTGGCATCTCTGCAGCCGTATCAGTATCGATGCGAGACGCAGCGAAACACGCGTTAGAACTCGCCAAAAAACAAGGCTGCAGCGTTTCATTTGATACCAACTTGCGCCCTTCCCTATGGCCTGATCAAGCAACCATGGTCGCCACTATTAATGAGTTTGCCTTTGCCAGTGACATCGTTCTACCAGGCATAGAAGAAGGCAAAATCCTCGCGGGTAGCGACCAACCTGAAGTGATTGCAGACTTTTATCTCCAGCATGGCGTCAAAACGGTTATCGTCAAACTCGGTAGCAAAGGCGCATACTTTAAAACCAGTAATGGTGAATCTGGCACCGTCGCTGGCTTTCCTGTATCAAAAGTGGTCGATACGGTTGGAGCGGGAGATAGCTTTGCCGTTGGCGTGATATCTGCGTTGCTTGAAGGAAAAACAATGGAACAAGCCGCTCGCCGGGGCAATCTGCTAGGCTCTTTAACTGTGCAAGTTCGTGGCGACAGCGAAGGCTTGCCAACTAGAGCCATACTAAGACAGTTAGAACAGGAGTCATAAAATGAAGAAAAAAGTCATTTTATACCGAGACATTCCAGCAGCAGAGCGCCAGCGACTCGATGATCAATTTAATGTCATCTTCTTTAATGGCATCAATGAAGATAACAAAGCTGCTTTTATCGCCGCTCTTGCTGACGCGGAAGGCTTAATTGGCACCAGCACCAAAATGAGCTCAGAGCTATTGAGCCTTGCACCCAAGCTAAAAGCCGCATCAACAATTTCCGTCGGCACAGATCTTTATGATTTAAATTATCTCACCGAACGTGGCATTCCCTTAATGCATACACCAGGCGTACTAAACGAAACCACCGCCGACACCATGTTTACTCTAATAATGTGCACAGCTAGACGCGCTGTTGAACTATCGAACATGGTGCGAGAAGGTCGCTGGACCAGCAATATAGGTGAAAACTTATACGGTACAGATATTCATGGTAAAACCCTTGGCATTATTGGCATGGGACGCATTGGTTATGCGATTGCTAAGCGTGGGCATTTTGGTTTTGATATGAAGATTCAGTACAGCAACCGAAGCCGCAAACTAGACGCCGAACAAGACTTAAATGCCACCTATATGGAGATGGAAGAACTGCTGAAAACATCCGACTTCGTCTGTGTAATGACGCCGCTAACCGCGGAAACCGAACGTTTGATTGGTGCAAAAGAATTCGCCATGATGAAGAAAAGCGCCATTTTCATTAATGGTTCCCGTGGCAAAGTGATTGACGAAGCGGCTCTTGTCGACGCCTTAAACAATGGCACTATTCGCGCGGCGGGTTTAGACGTCTTTGAAGTCGAGCCACTACCTGGTGACTCACCGCTTTGTAAACTCGACAATGCAGTCTTGTTTCCGCACATCGGCTCAGCAACGGCAGAAACACGCCTTGCTATGATTACTTGTGCTGTGGACAACCTGATCAATGCGCTTAATGGTGATATCTCGCAGAACTGCGCCAATCTACATTTGTTAGACAGATAGCCTTTTGGCTATCTGTTCTCTACTTCTATATTAGTCTGCTCGCTTCTTTTAATAACAATATATTGATCCAAATCAGCTGCCATAAAAATGGCTAATGCTACTCTTTCATTTATGGAAACCACTAAAGTCGAGAGGGATAGCATGTCTAAATCACCTGTTTTTAAAAACGAAAAAAATAACCTTTATTTGCCATTTATGAGCAGCTTCTACAATGCCTTTGCTCAACCATTTGGCTGGGTACTGTTTCGTATTGTTATCGGCGGAATGCTTGTTGTTGAGGGCTGGCCAAAGATCATAGCTCCCTTTGCTCAAGTCGGCTTTGTTGAAAACTTAGGCTTCTATCCAGGTTGGCTTTGGTCACCAATGTTGGCGGGGATGCAATTTTTTGGCGGTATGTTCATTGCGGTGGGTTTACTAACTCGACCAATCGCTCTGGCAAATGCTGTCATGTTAGCCATCACATTATGGTTCCATTTCGCTCATCCTTATGGCGATGCTTTATTAACTCAAGCAGGCATAGATGCGCTGAACTCTGGTAGTGATTTCTTTACTCCAAATGGCATAAAACGCTTAGCAGATGGCGGTGGCGCTTTTCTTACTTCAGTACAACTAAAAGCAGAACTGGCTTCTATTTTCTGGACTGCAGGCGCATTTTTAATCGCTGCGTTCGGTGGGGCTCATTTTTCACTAGATCGTCTACTTAAAAAACAGTTCTAACGTTTTATGCCATTTAAAAAAGGAAGAGATTTACGCCATCTCTTCCTTTCATTAATTCTTATTCTATCTTTCTAAATAAAAACTACAGTACAACCATTTTGGCTTTTAGTTCAGAAAAGCCTAGCTCATCTAAGCTATTGGATACATGATTAAAGAACGCCGATTTTTTATCTCCTTCCTCGCACTGATGTAACATCACTAAAGTACGATTAACCACCGTTATCAAGTTCTCCTTAAATACCTCGATTATGGATTTACTCAATGTCATATCCGTATCAAGCGCGCGGACCAAAAGGTCGTATTTATTCAACCAACGTTCTACATACGGTTTACAAAGGTCCCAACGTTCAGCATCAATGAGAAGCTCATCCAGTGAAGAAAATACCATCGCAGCCAATGGCTTGTCGGCTTGAGAATAGCGCTCGAATGTTGAAATAACATCATCGCAATCTAGCGCTCGGCAAATGGAGACATAATCGCGGAAATAATCAAGGCTCTTTGTTTCTTCGAACAAGCTTAGCGCTTTGCCTCTCCTCACTTCTAAATGTATTTTGGCCTCTGGCAGTTTCTCTCCGAGAGCTGCCCATTCAGACAAACAATAAGATGCACGAACACCACTTAATGAAACATCTTCAGCTAAGGCATGATCAAAAAAATACTCATACTGAGCCAACGCTTCTGGGTATTTTTCACTTTTAGCTGATTCTCTTGCTTGAATAAAAACATCCCAAATATTACCACTCATTTGATTTCCTTATTTTTAGATTCAAATTTTTTTATTTAAATCTATTACTGCTTAATCTTATTACCAATTCGACTAAACTCTTTTGAAAGCCAAATATAGGTGACTATACCAATCACATCAGATTCAGGAACAGTGCCCCAATAACGGCTGTCGTTACTATTGTCTCGCCAATCACCCAACACAAATACTTGGCCTTCTGGCACAACTCTTTCTGGCATAGAAATAGAGACATCACTGCGTCTGAAACTCTCATCAACTGAAGCAGCAAATTCAGGCTTACCGTTTAACATAACTTGACCATCTTTAATCGAGACCTTGTCATTCCCTAAGGCAACGATTCTCTTCGTAAATAACACTTGTCTATTATTGGGATAAGGCAATACCACCACATCGCCAACATTTAAAGACTGATCTTGTGTGTCAACGGCAATGTAATCACCAGGCTGAAGCGTCGGCATCATAGAGCGAGAGGGGACGTTATAGAGTTCGAAGCCCAACCAAGAGCCACGATAAGACATCAGAGTTTGACCAAGCGCTAGTACTAAAGCACAAATAGCCAGATACCAATACCAACGGTTATAAGGTTTCAATTCGTAGGCTTTATTAGCTAAAGCGAGTCGCACAGCACTGAACATGGCGTACAAATACAGGCACAGCAAAAATAGAATCAAAAGCCAAATGCCATAAGCTGTCGATAGCCAACCAAGCTTTCCAAATACAAAAAGTCCACTGATTTGCAGAAAAAACAGGCATAAACCTTTTTTAAGATCGCCTGCGTACACATGACCAAAGCCCGGCGATAGGATTGATAATGGTAATGCCACAATAGGCTTTCTTTTCTTAATCACGTATTGATTCCCTTCAATTATTACTGTTTGCCTGCAATCAACTTAACTGCGTATCATAAACCCACACGAAACCGAGAAAAACGCGCAGCATCAATGATAGACCAGAGATGAAATACCGCTCCAATCAACCACATGAAAAATAAAATAACGGTCGCGCCCAAGGCATAACTCACAGCAGTTGCCACAAAAAAGAACAATGCCATAAAGATTCGGCCTTGGACCAATTGACCTAATCCAGGAATAAAAACATTACAAAGTGCAGCAATTACATTGCCGCCAGAACCTTGACCAGACATAAGAGCTCCCATCATAAAACCACTAAAAAATTAAGAATAAGGACAAAACAGATAAATGAAAAGCACCTTCTATAAACGACCTTTTAAAAATATTCTTTCTTATCCTGATACGCCTGCTTTATATGCTCTATTAATAACCTCAGTTTTTCTGGCAGGTATTTAGTAAAAGGATAAATGGCGTAAACCCCCAGTCGGCGCGGTTGATAATCAGGTAAAATGGTGACTAGCTTGCCTTGTTGCAAATCTTCATACACACAACAGCGCGGCACATAAACAATGCCGAAGCCTGCCAAAGCGGCTTTGCGTAAAGCTTGGGCGTTATTCGTGGCGAAACTACCGCTGATGCGCACACTTTCTTCGATGTTACTTCGAGTAAAGCGCCAATCAAAAGAGCCTTGTGCTTGGTAGGTATAAGCCAAGCAATTATGGTCTCTCAGGGCCTCTAGGTCACTGACTTCACCATATCGCTCGATATAACTTGGCGAGCAACAAACCACCCAATTTGATTGAATCAAAGGCTTAGCAATCAGGCTTGAATCTTCGAGCTTGCCAGTACGAATCGCCAGATCCAATCCTTCACCAACCAGATCGACAAAGTCATTTTCAAGGCGCATATCCACGGTAATATTCGGATATTTTTGACAAAAATCCGCCACTGCTTCAGCCAATAGCAACTCCCCAGAAATCGTCGGTACAGACATTTTTATCGTGCCCGTTAAGCCTTGGCTAAATGCCGACACAGAAGCAATGGCATCGCTCACTTGGCCTTCAATATTTTTGGCGTGAACGTATAAGCTCTCCCCCGCTTCGGTCAGACTGAGTCGTCTCGTAGTACGATGAATTAGCTGCGCACCAAGATCTTGTTCAAGCTTACTAATGCGCTTACTTAAGGCTGGTGTCGACAACCCTGCTTGCTGCGCCGCTTTATTAAACGAGCCGGCATCGGCTACATTCACAAAAAGCGTTAAATCGGCTGCATTCAATATCCACCCCCTTTTTTATTAAGACGTTTTAAGAAAGAGTTTATTAGTTTATGTCGTATTTATTATAAATAGAACACAGTCTATAGTTAATAAAAAATAAAAGGAGCTGAATCCATGCGTCTCAAAGACTGCCATAACTTCCAAGACTTTCGCACCCTAGCCAAGAAACGCCTACCAAGCCCGATCTTCAATTACATTGATGGTGGTGCCGACGACGAGACAACTTACCGCCGCAACACGGCCGCATTTGAAACTTGTGACCTAGTGCCCAGCGTCCTGACTGGCGTAAAAGACGTAGATTTGTCCGTTACCGTCATGGGACAAAAACTCGCCCTGCCAATCTACTGTTCGCCGACTGCCTTACAACGATTATTTCATCACGACGGTGAAAGAGCTGTTGCCAATGCCGCCGAAAAGTACGGCACCATGTTTGGCGTGTCGTCCCTTGGAACGGTGAGCATGGAAGAAATTGCCAAGCAAACCACCACACCTCAGGTCTATCAATTTTACTTTCATAAAGACCGCGAACTGAATCGCGCCATGATGCAACGCGCCAAAGATGCAGGCGTGCAAGTCATGATGTTAACGGTCGATTCCATTACTGGCGGCAACCGAGAACGCGACCTTCGCACAGGATTCGCCATTCCTTTTAAATTAAACCTAAAAGGCATGCTGCAATTTGTTCTTAAACCCATGTGGGGCATTAACTACGTCACCCACGAGAAATTTCGTTTGCCGCAGCTTGAAGAACACATAGACATGGGCTCAGGCGCCACTTCGATTGGTGACTATTTTACCAACATGCTCGACCCATCAATGAACTGGGACGACGTGGCAGAAATGGTGAAATTCTGGGATGGAGAGTTCTGCTTAAAAGGCATCATGAGCCGAGAAGACGCTCGAAAAGCGGTAGAAATTGGCTGCACTGGCGTGATCATTTCCAACCATGGCGGACGCCAACTTGACGGCTCCCGCAGCTCTTTCGATCAGCTAGCGGAAATAGTCGATGAAGTGGGTGATGAAATCGATGTCATCTTTGACAGCGGCGTACAGCGCGGCACCCACGTACTCAAAGCCTTATCCCTCGGCGCAAAAGCCGTCGGCATAGGCCGCATGTACTTGTATCCACTCGCTGCCGCAGGACAGCCTGGCGTAGAACGCGCACTCGGTCTAATGAAAGCCGAACTCGAACGAGACATGAAACTCATGGGCAAAACATCAATTGATCAACTAACAAAAGAGAACTTGCGGTTTAGGTCTTAGCTTTCCGTTTTAAAAAGAGCAGTCTCCTCCCCTTATGTCTTCCAAGGGGGGGTTAGGGAGGGGTTAATTTGTACTGGTAACACCTAAATCCCTAAACTTTTCTTCGCTTCCTCAAGTGAAACCGTATTACCATCACGAGCTTCTTCCAAACCTTGATAAACATCACGAATAAAGCCAAGTTTTTCCGCAGTTTTTTCGTAGTCTTCTAAGCTTTGAATGACCGCAACGTCACGACCTCGTGGTGAAATTAGGCCTTAATCACTTATTGTCTTAATATCTACCGACAAAAGTGGAAAGGAAAACGGAGAAATGGATAAAAAATCATCTACAAAACAGACAGTAGCTAAACACATCATTGATTTCCTTCTTTGTGAAGGGCTGACTCTAATGACAGGTGCTGCACTCGGAGCAATAATTTCACTTGCTCTAACTTGGGAAGATGCAACAAATTTTTGGAGCATGATAGGAGCACTTCTTGCCGGACTAGGCACTATCGGTCTGCTTACTTTTGGTTGGATAAAAGGCAATGAGTGGCTAATAGATCTTAAACATCAAAAAAGACTTGAGCTTTCAATTGATTCAGGAAATAGATTACTTAGTTTTTGTCACGATTTAATTGAATATACAACCACAGAGTTCAAATATCAGCTCTTCAATCTCATGGATGATTATGAAAAATTTGGCCACTATACAGTTAAAGAAAAAAAAGAATATGAAGATCAAGAAGTACAAAAAATCCTAAAAAAACTAGAATTTGAAAAACTCAAACTTTTAAACATCCTGATTTATAAATTTAGTAAGATTGACCTTGAGCTTGAAACATTTTCAATACTAATAGATAACGATGAAGTTGAAAATGAATGCTATTCTTTATATGCAGCATCAATAAACATAAATCAGAAAATTAAAGACAGCGTAAAAGTATTATTTTGCTCTCAAAATGCAGTCGAAGCATCTAAACTACTTGAAGATGATATAGGTGATTTTTGCAACAAGCTAAAGGATCTCCACAGAATAACATTCAAGAACCTTCTCTTAAAAAATTAAAAATGCTCAATATCTAGGAAACTGATTATTACTTTGAAAGCACATCTAGCGTTTGTTCCAACTCTTGAGCGTTTTGCTACCGCTCTGGGTAAGAAACTCGAAATTCGTTTGGTGTAACTTTTCCATCTACAAAACTATAGAAAACCACTAACAACACCTAATAAATTGTTCTTGTCAGTATCAGAATAAGACTTTGTTAGTGGTTTTTTAATTTGAATATAAGCCTACAACTCTCCCACCAAGTCCCGCCATTGCTGACGATAAAGGTTGAGCAGAGGTTTTATTTGTGCGTCACACATGGCGAGGCTGAGGCGGCCTTTCTTTTTATTCAACAAGCACCAAAAGTCTTTCACTTCGCCACACTCTAATCAGCGTTATAAATTCATCCTGATATTGATAAACAATTCTAAATGGTGGATAAACGAGTTCACGAATCGTAGACTGGTTAAATTCTGGCACAATACGACCAGAGTATGGGTGTGCTTTTACTATTTCGAATCTCTCTATAATCGACGAGACATATTCGATACCAACTTGAGGAACATCCTGTTCCAAATAATATTGCTTAATAGTCTGCAAATCAGCAAGTGCAGACTTAGCGATTCTCACTTCCATGTTAATTAAATCCCTAAACTTTTCTTCGCGTCCTCAAGTGAAACCGTATTACCATCACGAGCTTCTTCCAAACCTTGATAAACAGCACGAAGAAAACCAAGTTCTTCTGCGGCTTTTTCATACTCTTCTAAGCTCTGAACAACGGCAACACCACGACCTCGGCTTGTTAACAAGATAGGCCTGTGTGTTTCTTTCGTCCTGCTAACTACTTTCCCAGGATTTATCTTGAGATCAGAAAGAGGCACCACATCTTCGGAAAATTTCATTAAATCACCACATATTAAAAATCAACATAGCATTATTAGCACTAGTTTAAAGCACCTGTCAACAACACCTTATTGTTCTTACTCAAAGAAGTATAGGTTGAAAAATAGGAAATATATATTCGCGCCAGTGTCAAAGTGAGACATTGTTTGTAGCCTTTTGTCACACAGCTAAAACTACAACTCCCCCACTAAATCCCGCCATTGCTGACGATAAAGATTAAGCAAAGGTTTTATGTTTGCATCACACAGGGCGAGACTGAGGCGGCCTTTTAGTTTTAGGCTTTTGTTAGAAAGCAATGCAGCGCCGCCGGAGGTGCCGGTAACATCCCGAGAGGCGTAGATTTCATTTTGGCTGCGCATGCAGGCCAATAAGGTAAGGAAGTTGATGTTATTGCTAAACGCGCCTTCGACAATCACGGTGTCGCTGCTGTCCATCAGGTCTAAACAATAATCCGTCATCAAAGCCACATACACATCGGCCAAAGCTGACTGCTGAGCGGGCGTTAATTCCAAACCACGGTTAATAATACGCCCTTCGCAGCGGGCAAAGGGCCCGCCGCCTTTGGCAAAGGCAGGAATCGCCAAAATACCGTGTTCTAAAATAAAGCTCACATCGCTCAAGGTGGCTTTGCTGTCGCTGCGCAGTTGTTCCCATTCTCGTCCACCCATGAAGCGAATTGTCGGTGTGGCGCGACCGAGAGCGTCCACATTGGCGAGCATGTCTTTGTCTTCTTGTAATGAATCCAGCTTGCCATTAATAGTGGCGATGACCGTCCAAGTGCCACTAGACACCACGGTAAGCTTTTCCATCGGCTGTCCGATATAAGGCACCAGCGAGGCGTTGGAATCATGGATACCATTGAAAATAACACAGCTCGCAGGCAAGCCTATTTCTTTCGCTAAGTCTGGCAAGATAGCCCCCAGTTTCGCGCCTGTCTCTATGACTTCAGGAAAGCGCTCTGCCCATTTTTGCTGTTCACAAAAGCTAGAAAACTGGCAGCTATTAGGATTCCAAAGATCGGTATGACACCCTAACGAAGTCACTTCGGCTGCTTTGTTACCGCTCAATTTGAAGCCCCAATATTGCGGATACAAAAGTAATGAGTCGACTGTTGCAAACTCATCTGTAAAGCGTTTTTGTTGCCAAAATAACTGCGCGCCTAAGTTCAAACCTTGGGGCAATCTTGGGCTAAAAGATTCACTAAAATCTGGGCGTGCAGCGTCGTATTCTTCTTTTAACTCAGACACACCATCGTATTCATAATCCAGAATGGGCAAGGCGAGTTCATCGCCTTTCATACAGGCAATAGTCGCCCCATGCGTGGTAATCGCAATGCTGGCAATAAAGTAGCGCTGGACTAAATCGGCAAGGGTGTCTTTGATCCATTGCCATATTGAATCCACATCCACATGTGGATATGGCGGCGTATCAACCACACCATTAACGCGTTTTTCAATATGCAATAAGGCGCCAGTTTGTCCATCCATCAAGCAAATTTTAATATTGGTTTTGCCGATATCTAAAACCGCCACCACGCGAGTTTTATCAGGCTGCAACACATTAAAGCGAAACACCTCTTCCAAAGCATCGGCAACAGGCTCAAACGATGGTGTTTTGGTTTCCATAATGTCAGCCATGTACTCCCACCAGCGCTGCATAATCGGATGATCAGCCAAGGCTTCCGAGTCCAGATCGTCCGCATCAAAGGTGGCGTAAAGTCGGTTTGCGTTTCGGTCACTCTCATTAGCATCCAAATGAATATAATAATTGCGAATGCCATGCTGTTTAAGGTGCTCAGCAAGCTCTGGCCAGAGTTCATCATGACGCTTCTTGTATTCTTCTTCACCGCCTTTGTGTAAATACATCACTGAGGCATATCTCATAACGCTTTTGCCTCTTTTCGTTTAAGGGAAGTTTTATACATAGTAATCAGTACCGGCAAACTCACAACCGTAATCAACATCACGCCGACGATAATCGTCATCACAATGCCAGGAATGTTCAGCAGGCCCATGCCAAAGGTGACCAAGCCCATTAGAATCACCGCCAACACCACGCCAGCAATAGTACCGCTGCCGCCAAGAATGCTCACGCCCCCTAAAACCACCATGGTAATAATGCTGAGTTCCCACCCCATTGCGATACTCGGACGCGTACTGCCCAAACGAGACGTTAACAGCACCGACGCCACTCCGGACATCACACCGACCAAGGTAAACAGGATCAAACGATGCTTATCGACCTTGATACCCGAGTAATAAGACGCCGTCGGATTATTGCCAATCGCGTAGGTGTAACGGCCAAATGTGGTGCGATGTAACAACCAATAAAACACTAAGGCAAAGAAGGCAAACAACACTAGCTCGAACGAAAACACCCAGTAAACATAGCCTTGGCCAAAAAACTCAAAGCCATCAGGGTAATCTCGCACGACTTGGTCACCCAACAAGATATAGCTGATACCACGAAATAAACTCATGGTACCGATTGTCACCACAATAGACGGAATCTTGAAATGCGTCACCAGGACGCCGTTAAACAGACCACAAGCCGCACCCGCTAAAATACCAACAAATGCGACCGCATAAACGGGTGCGCCCATTTGTGCGACTAACCCCATCAAGGTACTGGAAAGCGAGATGATCGCAGCCACGGAAATATCAATTTCTTTAGCAATAATCAGCATCGCCATGGGCAAAGCGATTAGGGCTTTTTCAGTAAAATTAAAGGTTGCGTCAGATAAATTCCAAGGGTCTAAAAAGTAAGGCGATAAATACGAATTCATCACACAGACCAAAACGACAATCAGAATCAAAAAGCTTTCCCAGCGAAAAAACTTTTGTAATCTACCGGTTAATAAAGCATCTGGCGTGGCTGATTTTTTTATTGCTGTGTCCATAAAAGCCTCTTTCTCTTAATGTGATTGTGGCTGAGCCGAATCAATAGATTTATCTGGTTTACGTAGGATGATTCGCGCTTTGTCTTTATCGGACGAGGCATTAGCGATAACCGCGATAATGATCACCAAACCTGAAATGGCCATTTGCCAAAAAGGCGATACACCAATAATAGGCAAGGCGTTATTCACCACGCCAATAAACAAGGCGCCAATCACACAACCCACCACGGTTCCCAAACCACCGACGATACTGACGCCGCCGATTACGCAGGCTGCAATCACTTGCAGTTCAAAGCCATTTGCTACATCCACATACGCCACAGCGAAGCGCGACACCCACAAATACCCGCACAAACCAGATAGCGTGCCGGACACTAGAAAAGCGTAAAACTGCACCTTACCGACGTTCACACCAGAATAAAAAGCGGCCATTGGATTACCGCCAGCAGAATAGAAATTACGTCCCCAAACACTGAATTTCATCGCCCAAAACGCCAGAATAATCACCACGACCGCCATCCAACCCAACACGGGCATAGAGAGGATTTCAAAACGAGGCAGTGCAATAAAAGACTCACTCATTTGGTGAGAGTTTACCCAAGCGCCATCCGATAATAAAAAAGTCGCACCACGGTAAATACTCATGGTGCCGAGCGTAATGACGATAGAAGGTACTTTTAATAACCAAACAAACAAGCCATTAATAGCGCCTAACAAGGCACCTATCAGCAAGGATAATAAAATCAACAACACCATGCTGATCTCAGGAAAATACTGATTCACCATAGCCACAAACATGCCAGTAAACGCCACATTGGCTGCAACCGAGAGATCAATACAACGAGTTAAAATCACCAACATTTGGCCTAACGCCAGCATGATCAAAATCGACGTATCGTTAAAAATACTGATGCTGTTAGACAAGCTGATAAAATCTGGACTGATCACTCCAACCCCGAAAAACATCACCAATACAATAATGCTCAGCACACCTTCGCGGGAGTAAACAAAACGTTTTAACATGTCACACTTCCTCCCGTCGCAAGCGAAACCACCTTCTCTGGCGTCGCGTCAGCACGTGATAATTCACCGACAATTAGACCTTCGTTCATCACCAAAATACGATCTGACATGCCGAGAATTTCCGGTAACTCCGACGACACCATAATCACAGCCAAACCTGAATCCACCAGTTCAGACATAAATTCATGTACTGCCGCTTTCGACCCTATGTCGATGCCTTTGGTTGGCTCATCTAAAATGATGACTTTCGGGTTGGTGGCGAGCCATTTAGCAATAACGACTTTTTGCTGATTGCCGCCCGAGAGGTTCATCACCTTCTCGTCCCAACAAGACGCCTTCACTTGCAAGCGCTCACAATATTGACGAGCCAGCGCCATTTCACTTTCTTGATCGATTTGTCCGTGTTTCGCTAAACGTTCCATTTGCGGTAAGCTAACGTTTTGATAAATAGGCAATTCCAACACGATACCTTGTTTTTGACGCTCTTCTGGAACATACACAATGCCGTTATCGATAGCTTCTTTCGGTGAGTGAATGATCACTTCTTGACCATTCATTTTGACCGTGCCAGTCACATGATCCGTCGTGCCAAACAAGGCTTGCATGACCTCGGTTCGACCAGAACCCACCAAGCCATAGACGCCAAGAATCTCGCCCTTTTTCAAACTAAAACTAATATTGGCGAACTCGGTTGTGTGACATAAGTTACTCACTTCTAATAGTGTCTCGCCAATTTCTACGTCTTTTTTCGGATAAGTGGCTTCGATACTTCGCGCCACCATCATCTCCACCAGCTGCGCTTCGTTGGTGTCTTTAATAAAACCTTCACCTACGTAACAACCATCACGAAACACGGTGTAGCGATCAGCCAAAGTAAAAATCTCATCGAACTTGTGGGTAATAAATAGAATCGCCTTATCTTGGCTTTTTAAGGTATTTACCAGCTCATAGAGCTCGTGAATTTCATGATGAGACAAGGCCGCTGTTGGCTCATCTAAAATCACCACTTTGGCATCAACAGACAAAGCGCGAGCGATACCGACCATGTGTTTTTGGCCAATACTTAATTCGCGTAAGATTTGATTAGGGTTCATGTGAGCATTGATTGACGACAGAATTTCTTGTGACCTCGTCTCCATCGCAGCCCAATCTATTGAAAAGCGTTTAGTCAGCGGATAGTTCCCTAGGAAAATGTTTTCCGCCACCGTCAAATCGTCAAACAACACGGTTTCCTGATGAATCGCAGTGATGCCTAAAGCATGAGAATCGTGAGGGGAATGAAACTGCACAGGCTTACCGTTAAAAATAATCTCCCCACCGTCCGGCTGATAAATGCCAGTCATGGTTTTTACCAGCGTCGATTTACCTGCACCGTTTTCACCGACCAAAGCAGTCACTTGGCCAGGATAAAGATGAAGGTCGACACCATCCAACGCTTTCACACCTGGGAAAACCTTACTCACCTTTTTTAGACTGAAAATTGCATTGTTCATAACGGCAGCTCTTATTGTTATTGGTTCATTATGAAATTATTGAACGAGTCCCCCCATCCTAGCCCTCCCTTCATAAGTAGAAAGAACAAAAGCTCTTAGCTCCTCCCCCTGCTAAGGGGGAGGTTGGGAGGGGGTCAATAGCCACTAGAAAATAGAAGAGAATTCATCAACGTTTGAAGCATCGTAGATAAAGGGCTTCGCCATTGCGCCGTCGCCATTTTTATCTACTTCAAGCGTACCCATACGACCCATTGGAATCTCGGTTTTCGTACCTTTGCCTTTCACAAGGTTGTACGCCAGCATGGTTGCTGAATAACCAAGATCGATTGGGTTCCAGATTGCAAAGCTATGAATCGCACCGCTGTGCACATGACCTGCTAATTCAGAAGGTAAGCCCAAACCTGTCACATAGACTTTGCCCGTTAAGCCCATGTCGCTAACAGCTTGCGCTGCGGCCAAAATACCAACGGTAGTTGGTGCCACGATGACATCTAGATCTGGGTGATTTTTGATCAAGGCTGTTGCTTCACGGAAACTCTTATCCGCTAAGTCATCACCGTAAACGGTATCAACAAGTTTTAAGTTAGGGAATTTACTGAGAGATTTTTTCATCTCACCAATCCAAATATTTTGGTTGGTCGAGGTTGGCGTTGCGCTCAGGATGGCAAAAGTACCGGACTTTTTGTCTTTGGCTTTAATGGCGTCAGCCGCAAGCTGTACGTTCATTTCGCCAATTAGGCTATTACTGGAAGGATTTAAGTGAATTTGGCGTCCCTCTTTGCCTACGCCTGAATCCCAAGAGATGACTTTAATGCCACGTTGTTGAGCTTTTTTCAAGGAAGGAACCAAGGCATCCGCATCGTTTGCAGACACGGCAATCGCATCAACACGCTGCGCGATCAGTGAGTTGATGATTTCAATCTGGCCTTCCGCTGTGGTCGAAGTTGGCCCAGTGTAAATAACCTCCACATCGCCTAACTCTTTCTTGGCTTCTTCTGCACCGCGGTACGCCGCTTCGAAAAAGCCAATACCTAACGCCTTCACTAACAACGCCACTCGAACCTGATCCGCTGCATACGTACCAGAAGCAAATAAAGTTGCAGAAGCCAACACACATGCCGTGATGAGTTTGTTTTTCATAATTATCTCCAAGAGCGCGCTCATCGTCACACAACAAGAAGTTGTCGTATCCGAGACGCGGTTTATTGTTTTTGTTTTTCTACTATGATCAAACGACAGCCTGCCGCTTTGATCACTTCTTTACTCTTGTTATCTATTCCATCGTCCGTGATGACGATATCTATCTGTGAAAGAGGACAAATGATCATACTTGATCGGTTTTGAAATTTTGTACTATCAACCAAAAGCACCCGCTGATCTGCTCGATTTATCAATTTCATTACCGCTTGTACGATTTGTGGATCTGTCTCCATCACACCGTGAGAATTAATGCCATATGCACCGATAAAAAGAACATCAGCGTAGGTGTGGTTGGAAATATCATCTGGAAACGGACTCAAAATAATATTCTGTTCCCGATGGATTTTTCCGCTCGGCACGGTAACGCTGCACTTACTCTTTTTAATCAACTGATCAGCAATGGAAAACGAATTGGTCAGCACTTGCAGCTTTAAGCCACGCATAAACTCAGACATAGCCGCTGTCGTTGTGCCGCCGCTGATCATTATTGACATATTGTCCGATAATAAATCCACCGCCGCTTTCGCAATACAACGCTTTATGTCCATGTTAATCGTTTGACTAACCGAGTAAGGCCTTCCCAATAAACTCACATCAGAAGGAGGATTAATGGCTTCCGCCCCTCCTCGCACCCGACGTAGTTTCTTTTGCTTGTCTAAAAAGCTGATATCTCTTCGAACCGTTGCTTCTGAAGCGCCTAGCACGTCGGCTAGGTGCGCTACCGTCACAATAGGTCGAGCTTCAACTTCAGACAAGATCACTCTATGCCTTTCAATTTCGTGCATCGATTAAATCCTCGATAATCAATATAATTTATTTTCAATCATTATCAAGCACTATCGATCAAAATATATGTAAAAAGATAAAAAATGCTTGAAAATGATTATTTTTGTTCTAGTATGAACGCTATCGATCATTCTAACCCGCTGATTGTGCATAACAAAAATAAATTTAAAGTCTTTGATTAATAGCCATAAAACAACGCTTTAGGCCATTAAAAAGACGGAACTTGAGGTTAAACGATGTCTACTAACTTACTACCCAATCTTTGGAACGATGCTGACGCGTCCCTTCTGACTGAACCCGAATTATTGCAATATCGATCAAACTTGCTTGGTTCTGACATGCGCGTGACCAATTATGGTGGCGGTAATACCTCAGCAAAGCTGCAAATGGACGACCCTCTTACTGGAGAAAAGACCACCGTATTATGGGTAAAAGGTTCTGGCGGCGATATTGGTTCTATGGGGTTAGATGGTTTTTCAACGCTTTATATGGATAAGCTAAACCAACTTTTACCTCTTTATCGCGGGCTTGAGTTTGAAGATGAGATGGTCGCTTACCTTCCGCATTGTACTTACAACCTAAACTCCCGCGCCGCCAGTATAGATACACCACTTCATGCGTATTTACCTTACCTCCATGTGGATCACCTTCACCCAGATGCCGTGATTGCTATTGCGGCAAGTAAAAACAGCAAACAACTTACAGAAGAGATTTTTAACGGTGAGATTGGCTGGCTTCCTTGGCGCCGTCCAGGTTTTCAGCTGGGCATGGATTTACACAAAATCGCCACCGAAAACCCACACCTAAAAGGTGTCGTACTAGAAAGTCACGGCTTATTTACTTGGTCAAATGGCAACAAAGATTGCTACCTAAACTCGCTGAACATTATTAACAAAGCACAAACATGGCTGGAACAACAAAGCGCAGGCAAAGCGGCCTTTAGTGGCGAGTTATTTAAAACCTTGCCTGATGAAAAACGCCAACAAGTGGTTTCTAGCTTAATGCCATTGATTCGTGGAAAAACCAGCGAAAAACAACGTCAAATCGGTCACTTTAATGCCTCCGACGAAGTTTTACAGTTCGTCAATTCGAAAGACTTAGACCGTCTTGCCAAGCTTGGCACCTCTTGCCCAGACCATTTCTTACGCACAAAAATTCGTCCATTTGTGGTCAATTACAATCCAGAAACTGACAACCTTGATGAAGTGATCGAGTCACTAGACCAGAGTCTTGCTGACTACCGTGAAGATTACGCGGGTTACTACAACCGCTGCAAACGCGATAACAGCCCTGCTATGCGCGATCCTAACCCAGTGATTTATTTGATTCCTGGCGTTGGCATGTTGTCTTTCGCCAAAGACAAAGCTACAGCACGAATCGCAGGGGAATTCTACGTTAACGCCATTAATGTCATGCGCGGTGCAGACAGTGTGAGCGAATATGTTGGCTTGCCAGAACAAGAAGCTTTCGACATTGAATATTGGCTATTAGAAGAAGCCAAACTGCAACGCATGCCAAAACCCAAGTCCTTGGCTGGTCATATTTCTTTGGTCACAGGTGCGGCTGGCGGTATTGGCCTTGCGACAGCAAAACGTCTCGCCAAAGAAGGCGCTAATATCGTACTGATGGACATAGACGAAGACGCTCTGAAGACCGCCCAGGCGAATATGAACAGCGAATTTAGCAAAGATTGCGCGTCTAGTATCAAGATGGATGTGACTAACGAAGACGATGTTATCCGTGCGGTAAAACATTGCGCTGTGGCATTTGGCGGCTTGGACATTGTTGTTTCCAACGCAGGTATTGCGTCTTCTGCACCATTAGAAGAAACCACCCTTGCTCTATGGAATAAAAACCAAAGCATCTTATCAACAGGTTACTTCTTAGTTGCTCGTGAAGCCTTTAGTCTGCTAAAACAACAGAATATGGGCGGCAACATGGTGTTTATCGCCAGTAAAAATGGTTTGGTTGCCAGTGCAAATGCCAGCGCTTATTGCGTTGCCAAAGCCGCTGAGATTCAGCTTGCCCGCTGTGTTGCTCTAGAAGGTGCACCGCTTGGTATTCGCTCCAATGTGGTCAACCCAGATGCGGTTTTGCGTGGTTCAAAAATCTGGACAGGCAAATGGAAGGAAGAAAGAGCCAGCGCTTATAAACTGTCTACCGATGATTTAGAAGAACATTATCGACAACGCAGCATGTTAAAGCTCAATGTTTTTCCTGAAGATATTGCCGAAGCCATTTACTTCTTTGCGTCTGATGCGTCGTCGAAATCGACGGGGAATATTCTTAATGTCGATGCGGGTCACGCACCGTCGTTTACTCGCTAGAGCATTGATTAAAAAGAACAATAAAAAGGATTACTCATGAAACAGTTAATTGATCAAAACTTGCTGCAAGAACACAACGCGAAGCAAGAAGCCGCAGTTACTAGCGACTACAGTGCGCTGGCAGAAAAGCTGGATCGTTCCGGCGTTAAAATCGATACTATTCTGCAACAAGCTAAGCAATTTACCGTCGCTGTTCCATCTTGGGGGGTAGGCACAGGTGGCACGCGTTTCGCCCGTTTTCCGGGCTTAGGCGAACCACGCAATATATTTGAAAAGCTCGATGACTGTTCGGTTATCCAATTGCTATCACAAGCCACACCTGCGGTGTCTCTGCATATTCCTTGGGACAGACCAAAAGATCCAAAGGAACTTCGTCAGTACGCAGAACAATACGGTTTGCATTTTGACGCGATGAATTCCAATACCTTCCAAGATCAAATTGGTCAGGAAGAGTCGTACAAATTCGGCAGTTTGACGCATACCAACAAAGCAGTGCGCGAACAAGCCATTGCTCACAACATCGATGTGGTGGAATTAGGCCAAAAGCTCGGTTCTAAAGCACTAACCGTTTGGGTGGGCGATGGCTCCAACTTCCCCGGCCAACAACACTTTAAAAACAGCTTCACGCATTATTTAGAAAGCATCAAAGAGGTCTACAACAGCCTGCCAGACGACTGGAATATGCTGTTGGAACATAAAATTTTTGAGCCTGCATTCTACTCGACCGTGATTCAGGATTGGGGCAGCAGCTACCTTGCCGCGAAAGAAACCGGCGAGCGTTGTTTGTCTCTGGTGGATTTGGGCCACCATGCGCCGAACGTCAACATCGAGATGATCGTCAGTCGTCTTGCGCAATTCGGCAAGCTAGGCGGCTTCCATTTCAACGACAGCAAATATGGCGACGATGATTTGGACAGCGGTTCTATAAATCCTTATCAATTGTTTTTGATCTTCAATGAACTAACAGACATCCGCAGCCAAGATCCTGCGTACAGCCCATTTTACATGCTGGATCAATCACACAACGTGACCGATCCAGTCGAAAGTTTGATGTACAGCGCTGCCGAAGTGCAACGGGCTTTTGTGAAGAGTTTGCTCGTCGATCGTAAGGCGTTAACCCATTATCAAAACGAAAACGACGCCATGATGGCGCAAGCCACACTCAAACAGGCTTATAACTTGGATGTGGAAGTAATTTTGCAAATGGCGCGTTTACAAGCTGGCGGCGCCATCGACCCTGTCGGCTGTTATCGTGCTAGCGGCTATCGCGCAGCAATCGCAAAAGCTCGTCCATCGGATCCGAATAAAACTGGCTCAGGGATTGTGTAGTAAAACAGATAAAAAGAGCGAGCGATTAAAAAATATAGCTTTCAAATGAGGCTATATTTTTTTGATCAAATATATTTTAGAAACAATGTTTTATTAAAATATTTTAAATAGGAAATAAAATAAAATCATTCGTTTCAAGATAATGCTTTGTCGCTTATATTGAGTTAGCAGATGACAAAGTACAAAAATAAGAAAAGGATTGAAAATGCATGAATTACTAAGTCAAAAGAAGCATGTTGTTTCACGCAATCAAGTCATAGAGACAATCGATCTTTTGACTCAAAACCTCATCAACATTGAAGACACCACAGGTGACTTTTTGCTACGCCTTGAAGATGGCCGAGTGATCGACACCAAAGGCTGGGCAGGCTGGGAATGGACCCATGGTATTGGCTTGTATGGCTTGTTCAAATATTGGCAAATTACCAATAACCCAGACACTCTCAAAATTATTCACGATTGGTTCGATCAGCGCCTTAGTGAAGGCACGCCAACTAAAAATATCAACACGGTTGCACCCTTTTTAACACTGGCTTGTTTGCATGAACGTACGCCAAAAGAGTCTTGGGTTCCTTATCTAGAAGAATGGGCAGAATGGGTCATGTACGAAATGCCGCGCGTACAAGAAGGCGGTCTTCAGCACATTGTTTATAACAGCGTGAACCACAACCAAATGTGGGACGACACCTTAATGATGAGTGTTTTACCGCTCGCTAAAATCGGTAAATTGCTCAACAAACCGGATTACGTGGAAGAAGCAAAATACCAGTTTCTGACTCATATCCAATATCTGATGGATACCAAAAGCGGCCTGTGGTTCCACGGCTGGACCTTCGAAGGCAACCACAACTTCGCCGAAGCCTTGTGGGCCCGCGGTAATAGCTGGATCACTATCGTCATTCCAGAATTCATCGAATTATTAGATTTAGCTGAGAACGATCCAATTCGCCGTTTCTTACTTTCAACTTTAGAACGTCAAGTGAAAGCACTGAGCGAGCTACAACACAGCGATGGCCTCTGGCACACCTTACTAGACGATAGCAGCACTTATCTAGAAGCCTCTGCCTCCGCGGGATTTGCCTATGGCATTTTAAAAGCCGTTCGCAAACGCTATCTCTCTAGTGACTACTTACCTGTTGCCGAAAAAGCAATTAAAGCGGTCTATGGCAACATTGACGCGCAAGGCGAGCTGCAAAATACCTCATTTGGTACCGCCATGGGCGACGATTTAGAGTATTACAAAAACATCAAAATCACCTCTATGCCTTACGGGCAAGCGATGGCGATTTTATGCCTTAGTGAATATTTACGTCGCTATATCTAGCTGAGGTTAAAGGAAACTCAGCTATCAATTTCTTAAGAAAAAAATAAACATAAGAAGGATAAGAAAATGAAAATCAAACTACTTACTACAGCATTAGCACTTATTGGCTTGGGCGTGGCATCCGCGTCAGCTTACGCAGAAAACTTGCGTTTCGGTTATGCCAGTAATGCCACACCAACCGTAGAAGCGATGAAAAAATTTGCTGAATTGGTCGATCAAAAAACCAAAGGCGATGTCACCGTCACCTTTTTCCCTGATAGCCAACTAGGTGGCGAACGGGAAATGGTCGAACTACTACAAGCAGGCCTACTGGACATGACCAAAGTCAGTGGCGGCCTAATGGAAAGCTTCTCGCCTGTGTATGGCGTATTTTCTATGCCTTACTTGTTTGATAGCCAAGCGCATTTTTATAAGGTAATGGATAACCCTAAAATCACCACGCCGATTTATGAATCTTCAAAAGGCCAAGGTATTTTAGGTCTAACGTATTACGACAGCGGTGCTCGTAGCTTCTACACCTCAGAAAAGGTTATCCGAAATGTGAGTGATCTAAAGGGCCTAAAAATTCGCGTCATGCAAAGCCCAACCTCTATCAAGATGGTAAAAATGCTCGGTGGCTCGCCTATCGCGATGGGACAAGCTGATGTGTACTCGTCCATTCAGCAAGGCGTATTAGATGGTGCGGAAAACAACGAGTTCGCTTTGACCATTGCTCGTCATGCAGAAGTGGCGAAAAACTATTCCTACGATGTGCACTCTCGTGTGCCTGACATCGTTTTGATCTCTAAAGCGACAATGGATCGACTAACTCCAACGCAGCGCAAAGCCGTTCAAGAAGCCGCGAAAGAATCCACAGAGTTCCAAAAGCAAGCGTGGGCACAAGCGGTCAATGAAGCGAAAGCAACAAGTGAAAAACAATTTGGCGTCACCTTCTATTACCCAGATGTAGCGGAGTTCCAAGCGGCCGTTCAGCCGATGTATGACGAGCTAAAATCAGATCCGGAAAAATATAAGGTTTATCAGGCAATTCGCCAGCAAGCGGAGTCAAAGTAATGCCAAAAATAAGACGTTTCCTAGATATTTTTTTAGGGACAACCTGCTCACTCTTATTGATCAGTATGGTCGGAGTGTTGTGCTGGCAAGTCATTAGTCGCTATGTATTCAACGACCCTTCGACCTATACCGAAGAGATTTTGCGACTAGGATTGGTTTGGTTGTCTCTACTAGGAGCCGCTTATTCTGCTGGCCGTGGCTCGCACATGGCCATTGACTTACTGCGCGATATTGCGCGCGATAAGTTCCGCAAATTTCTTAAGCTGCTGGTTCCTATCAGTTTTATTATTTTTAGTATTTATGTACTGATTTTAGGCGGTTTACATAGCATGCAAATTGCCTCTAAACAGCTTACGGCTGTGCTGCAACTTCCAATGGGAAGTTACTACGCAGCGTTACCAGCCTGCGGTGTCTTGCTAATTTTGTATGCCATTTTGAACTTGATTGATGTTTTAAAAGAACCGACAAACGATGTGCCGGTGACAGACATTGATAAATCACTAAGCATGGGAGAATAAACATGGCTGGTGAAGCGAGTCTTGTACTTATCATTACCTTTTCTGTGTTGGCGTTATTGGGCTTGCCTCTTGCGATTGCCCTAGTCGCTTCTTCCTTAGCCGCTGTTACCATGATGGTGCCTGTGGATATGGCGCTTTTTACTTCCGCGCAAAAAATGGTTGCCAGCTTAGACAGTTTTTCTCTGTTAGCCGTACCATTTTTCATTCTCTCTGGTGTCATTATGAACTCCGGCGGCATTGCCATTCGCTTGGTTAATTTCGCCAAACTGCTCGCGGGACGCATTCCTGGCTCTTTAGCGCAAACTAACATCGCGGGTAACGTATTATTTGGCTGTATTTCAGGCTCTGCCATTGCGGCGTCGACTTCAATTGGTAGCGTCATGGTGCCGATTCAAGCCAAAGAAGGCTATGACAGATCCTTTGCAGCAGCAGTGAATATTGCCTCTGCCCCAACAGGCATGTTGGTGCCACCTACCACAGCCTTTATCATTTACTCATTAATTTCCGGTGGTACGTCTGTCGCAGCCTTGTTTTTAGGCGGCGCTGTAGCAGGTGTTATTTGGGCGTTGGGCTTGGTGCTAGTCACCGTTATTATTGCCAAAAAGCGCAAGTACCCATTGTCAGATCGAGTACCCTTTAAAGAAGCCATTAAGATAACTCTTGATGCCATTCCTAGTTTGTTTCTCATCGTGTTTATTATTGGTGGGATTGTTATGGGTGTAGTGACGCCTGTAGAAGCTTCAGGTATTGCAGTCATTTACACCATGATTTTGGCGTTCTTCATCCATAAAACCACACCGCTTCGCGCTTTGCCTAAGTTCTTAATCGAAACATCGCACATTACTGGCACCATCATGTTGCTTTTAGCAGCATCTGCCACCTTATCCTTTGCCATGGCATTCACAGGTATTCCGGCAGCGATATCCGCTTTGATCCTAGGGATTTCTAACGACCCAGTCATGGTCATGCTGATCATTAATATCTTATTACTGGTTATTGGCTGCTTTATGGATATTGGGCCGGCGATTTTGATCTTCACGCCGATCTTGCTACCGATTGCCATGAAAGTTGGCTACGATCCTGTGCACTTCGGCGTTGTCATGGTGTTCAACCTAGCCATCGGTACCATCACCCCGCCTGTCGGAACTGGCTTATTCGTCGGGGCTACTGTTGCCAAGGTAAAAGTCGAAAAAGTCATCGTCGCCCTCGCGCCCTTCTACTTGGTGCTTTTTAGCTTGCTTGCACTTATCTCCTACGTGCCAATCATCACCTTATACTTGCCAACGCTGTTTGGGCTTTGAATAAATAGCTTTGAATTTAAGTTAAATTCGGTATCAAAAAAAAACAGCATGGAAGCGCTAAACTTTCATGCTGTTTATCTTTAACAGTAGAAGCGTTACTCGCTAATTTTTTTATACAAGTACTTACGACAAGTGCTTTCATCCATTCGTTTGAGAGCAAAAACTAGAATCCCAATCACTACCACTGCAAACGCTATCCGTCCCCAGAAAATAGTCATAAAGTCCGCGCCAATTAACAGAATCAGCAGCGTATCTTCAATCAAGCTATGAAGTAGATTGAGCAGCATCATGGCGACAAAAATATCCCGTGGGGAAATATGGCCTCGTTTTGCTTCGTTAATAAGCAAACCGCCACCAAATGACACCCCTAGCGTGATACCAACAATCGTCAAATTGGTGGCTTCTCTGCTGATGCCCAGCACAGACAAAATCGGCTTAAGCAATATTGCCATGAGTTTTTCGATGCCAAGTAATTTCAGCAAACGTAACAGAGTCATTAACGCAGCGATCACCACAAAAATCATCGCAAGACTTTGAAGTTGGTCAAGCGCCCACGCTATATAGCTAGGATCACTGGTTGGTGTATGTTTCCAAACAGTGTGCGCAGTTGTGTTTAATAGATCTCCGCTTTGGTAAATGTGGTGAAGTATCCACCCCATTAATAAACCACCACCAAGACGAATCACCAGTGTTGCAACAATACCTACTCCGGCTTTTTTAGCCACCGCCACTTCTACTGGCAATGAGTGTGCTAGCAGTAATAACGTTCCTAAAATAGAGACTTGAGCGACGGTTAAGTCAGCATCTAAACTCATAAATACCACAAGCCCAGCGTACATATTGGTAACGAGCGTTGTTGCCCACACCAAGCCCATCTCACTGGGCAAACCAACTAAAGACATAACAGGACTCAACCAGTTACTTAGCAGTTCTATACCACCAAACTCTTCAATAACCTTGATCACGATAATAATCGGGATCATGATCTTATAAAGCGTCCATGTGACATCAATGATCTCTTTCCAGAGACCATTCCACAAAAGTCCAACCCAACGGGATATGCGTTTATTCACTTATCTTGCTCCAAACAATTTATAAATGAAGTCTATTGAGATAAGAAGAAATATGTCGATCAATTTAATAATTGATAACCCTAAATATTTCTAATATAAAAGCTATTAAGAAATTTTATTTCGTATAATTATTATTTTGAGAAATTTATGGAACTAGACAAAATAGACCGAAAGATCCTAGCCATCTTGCAACGAAATAATCGTATCGCAAACGTGGAACTGGCCGAAGAAGTAGGCTTATCACCACCAGCTTGCCATAAAAGAGTAAAACGACTGAGAGATGACAACATCATTGTGGGTGATGTCTCTATTGTAAATCCAGAATTGAGCGGGAATAAGCTGACTTTGCTGGTGTCAGTAGAAATGGAGCGAGACCGAAAAGATGTGTATGACGCTTTTAAGCGCGTCGTGAGCAAAGCCCCAGAAGTTAGACATTGCTACCAAATAACTGGCAGCTACGATTTTATGATGGTTGTCACTGTGCCAGATATCCAGGCTTATGAAAGCTTTGTTGATCGAGTACTTCACACCGAAGCCAACATCCGAAAATTCCAAACCTCAGTATCGCTGCGAACGGTAAAGTCCTCTACAGAAATTCATTTAAGTGAATAAAAATGCCGACTAAGAGCTGATACTAAGACAATTCACCGCGCTATTTTTTAGCTTTAGTAAATCAGCCAAGCTTAAAAACTAAATATTACCAATTTTCTTGATAATCACCGAGTACCTTGTTGAATATTTCCGATCTGCAAACTTTGCTGATCCCATTTTAGTCTTTCTGTGCATCCCACCAGAAGTGAGTAGACTACTTGTTATTTTTCAGCCTAAAGAGCATATTATTAATTTCACAGTGAGTGACTATACTTTGTGCTCTTCTGCGATCATTTTATTTGAACGCTTTAGAACACTATCATCAACATTAAGGATGACATATGAGCAACAAGGATGGGCGCATTCCACTAAATGTTAGTTTGCTAAAAGAACAAAGAAGACGCTGTGGCTTAAGCCAAGAAAAATTTGCAGAACAATGTCTTAAACAAGGGCTGTTGGTTTCTATGTCTTCGATTAAGCGTGCGGAATTGGGCATGAATGTACTTTATCGAACAGCAGCGCACATTGCTAAATTTTACGATATCCCAGTTGAGACCCTCTTAATCGATGATGCTAAAAATGCCCCTTCAGACCATCCTTCATCCTCACACACTCCCCAAAAATCGGAAAGAGTGCGAGTGAAGGAGATACAAAAATAGACTTATAAAACATTTCTATTACACGCTCACAACACTTCGTTCCAGACTGGCAAAAAGGGCGCGACGCTGCCAAAAAGGCAGGCCCACCCAACGTTGCTCCTTTTGATAAATACGGTCTTTAATTTCACAATACTCATCAAAAATCCGTTGGATATCATTTTGATAATACTGGACCACGCCCTCTTCGGCACTTATTAAGGCATGGGCACCATGACAAGCACTGCTCATGGCGAATCCAATTCCCATGGAAGATACTGGATCAAAAGACGCCACAGCATCACCAACTGCCACAAATCTTTCTGGAAAAGCGGAAGAGTAATACTGACTATTGGCCTGTTTCACCCAAAGTCTGGCTTGTGTTGAATGACTGCCTTGTAAATAGGGTGCAATGGCTTTTGTCTTGGCAAGATGGGTGTTCCATATTGCTTGACGGTTGAGCTTCATCTCTTTCATCAGATCCACATCAGTGAAACAAGTTACTACAGCAAGATCTTTAGACAGCCCCGCCATATACCACCAGCCATATTCACAGCTCTCAATTCTTTGTTGTTGCTCAAACACCCGCTGCGGATGATGAATAAATGCACCAACACCAACAAGCTGATCTGTCACAGTACGCTCAATTCCTAATTCCCCCCCTAATTTGCTTTGCCTGCCAGAAGCATCGATCAAATAATCACTTTGAAAATCTAAATCGCCTTGTGCTGGGTGTGATAATTGCACCTGCCAAACACTACCTTGCTGCGCCACTTTGATTTGTTTACAGCGGGGAATAATAGTGCCTCCACGCTCCACAACGGCCATCAATAAAGTCTCGTCAAACATAGCGCGATCAAGCTGATAGGTTTGTCCTTGCGCTGTAAATAAACTGTGGTGGCTACTCGCAATATCACTTCCCCAGTAACTGATTTTACCGTAGTTTGGAACAAAACAATCCACTCCAAAGTCCTCTGGAGAAAGACCAAGATAATCCACAAAATCAAAAATACTATGAGACACCTGCTCGCCAATTCTCTGCTGAGTAAAATCACTACGCTCTAGCAGTAAAACGCTTTTATTGTGGTGCCGCATCAGCGAAAGCGCACAAGCGGCCCCAGCGGGGCCACCTCCGATCACAATGACATCGTATTTATCCATAACTATCCCCTCATCCTAGTTCCTGAACGATGAAGGGTATTTTTAGTACGAACAGGTTTAAACGCTCGTTCCTCAAAGTACTGTGTCATTAGTTTGCCTTTTTTCGTTTCCTTCTTGTCGGTTTCACCTTTTAACTTATCCAACGACACTTTATTAGTATTGATAAAAAACACCGGTATGGTGGTATCGTTATCTTCTGAATTACCACTAATTTGCCCAACTCCCACTTCCTTAAAATCAAACAACTCATGGTTTCTTTCTGATTCCGTAAAATAAGGGAAGCCTTCATTTTTTGCATTACGATCCCGAATAAAAGCTAAAGCAGACCAGTGTTCAACCATTTGCCCATAGCTATTAATTCCGCGAGCGTAATTGATCTGTTGACCAGCAGGAAGGTGACTATTCAGTTGGCCTGTCACATCCAACTCCCCTGTTAATACATCCCAAGGGCTTTGTGGTGGCCACCAATAGCTGTAATATGCTGGCGGAAGTGGCGTTTTCTCTTCCACATCTTGTGTCGCTAACACTTGGTATTCTTTAGGTACTTTCACGCCATCGGGCAAATCCTTCCAGTTGTACTTCGTAAGCGATAAGGACGTTTCTACCTGTGTCGCTTTGTTCACTTTAGGTTCACTGAAATTAACCACCTGTACCGTGCAATTAAAGAAGTCAGCTTGCCAAGGGCACGCCATACGTTTCGTTAAATCACCCGGTTCGCAACCTCCACCTCCACCTTCACATTCATCTCGACTCGGTGATAACCCTTGTTGAGAATAATCGCCCTTAAAATGCTTTATCTGATAAGCAGATTCATACAATTTGGAGTTTTGTAAGCTCCAAGTCACTTCAATACCTGGACACATTGGCAGACCAACACAATTGCCAATACTTGCCGCATCCATTTCATTGACAAGTAAAACGTCTGTAGCACCTAAGGTAAATTTACCTTCAGCCCACTGCTTCAACAAAAACATCTGTGTGGCATCTAAAGCGAGAAACTTCTCAACCACATTGTCAGTTAAATCATAGGCATTAGCACTTTTCACCGAATTACTACCTGAATTCATAGGCATCATAGGTAGCATTTCACCTTCTGATGAAGAGCTCATAAGAGTCTGTTGTGGCTGATCGTAATCGCCAATAACTTTATTATCTAGTTGCCGAAAGTAATTGTAGTACTTCATCCTATTCGGCTTATTGCCATCGCTGTTATCGCGGTAATCAAACTGATAAGAAAAGAAACCACTCATCGACTGAACATTGGCAACCCACTGGTATTGGCTAATACGATGAATGATGGGTTGAATGTCTCGTTCAAAATTGGCAACAAAACCATTATTAAATTCCCCATGAGCATACATATTTGGGACTAAATCGAAATGACGGACACCCACATCAAAAAACGTGTCATTGAGCGTAGAAATATTAACAATTTCAGGGGCAAAATCAGGCGAACCAACAACAACCCAAGCTTTCATTGTTTGCGCTGGAGAGCCATCAGTGTAAGTTACTACGCAAGTAACAGGACCATCAGATATATCGTCAAACCATTCGTCACCACCGCCATACCCTTCTAAATCGGTATTACCTCCGGCACGGCCATAACCGCCCAGCACTATGAGTCGCCCCTTATCATCCGTCAACAAGGTGCCTAAGCTCTTAAAATCTTCCCCTTGCAGCACAGGACCAGGATAAGATGCTTTCGTATAGTTGCTCGGGATATTGTCTTTATCAAACTCAGCGCTTTTTAAGCTACCTGAAACAGTGCGAGGGCCTAGGTCAATAATCAGCTTTTGTCTCTCAGGTTCACTGGTCACAGAGGGATTTCGCCACTCAATGCCGCGGTTTTTATAGCTATTTGCTTCGCCGTACAGCAAATTTCCGTTCAGCTCACTAAACGCATACCATGCTGCCTTTTTATTAGCTAAATGAACATTCCACTCAATGCTTTTAACGTTCGCGGAATCCAAGGTTATTTCATGATCCTGTTCATCCAACACTTTAAATACCTGTCCCTGACGACGAACACGTCCGGCTTCATCTTTAAAATAAATAACTTCCGTTGTTGGCTGCAAATTATCATCATGCTCATAAGGCAAGCCGCCAATTTTGATAGGGTTTAAAACAAAATCATTGCCATCTGCATTGCCCAAACGAGCAATACCAACCGAAGGGTGAATTGAAAGCGCCATTTTGATACTCCTGTTTTGAAACTGAAATCCGTCAATGTCTTAGTTGAGACCATTTCAGTTAAACAGGCAAAAAGGCTTTCCACAGTGTCACTTTGGTGTCAGTTACGTCTGAAAGAAGATTATAAATGAGGGGGATTTTTTACTACTGACCCAATCTATTAATTAGAATTTGCATTAAATGCTTAGGCTCAACGAATGTTAGCATCACAGAATCACATTGTTGGAATTCGCTAAAAGCTTTAATGGCTTCAACGAAGGCGCTAATCACCATGTCATCATCAAAACTCTGTTTTTCTAGGTATAGTGATTTGATTTCGAGACGGCGTTCTTTTCGGTGGGCTTTGCAATCCATACGACCGATAAATTCCCCTCGAAACAATAGTGGCAGACAGAAGTAACCATACTGGCGTTTGGGCTCTGGCACATAACATTCAATCTGATAATCGTATTGAAACAGGCTTTTTAGCCGGTCTCTCTGAATCACGCTGTTATCAAAGGGCGAGAGTATCAATAGACGATTATTCAATCGAGGCAAGCGGCGTTCCAGTGCGTCCGGTTCTATTACAAACACATCGCCATTAGGGATTTTTACCAGCTCTAACAAGCCTTGCACCAAGCGCTCATCAACTAAGTTTTTCACAGCGTTGCGAAGCCCTGTATTACGACGTAAATAGGTCAGCCCTTTTAAGGTAACAAGACCGTGACAACGTAATTGCTGATCAACTAAATGGTTCGCAAATTCTTCCAAACTAGGCATTGTAGTATCAACATGGGAAGGCAAAACTCGCTCGGTTAAATCGTAGGTTTTCTGAAAGCCTTCACGATTACAAACCATGAGATCCCCTTGCATATAAAGTTGCTCAAGGGCTTTTTTTGCTGGCTTCCAATCCCACCAGCCGGCTCCATTATTACTAGATTTGGTTTCGATATCTCGTGAACGTAACGGTCCGTCAGAAGCAACACGAGCCAACAACTCAGCCATCAGTTTTTCATCTGGATCTTTGTACCAATGGGTTTGACCGCTTTTAATCGCGTGCTTGTAAGGCAAGGAAAAACGAAAATCGTCTATAGGTAAAAATGCCGCCGCGTGAGACCAATACTCAAATACATCCCCATCCAGCAACATCTTATTCAGCATCGCTGGCGTGAACCTAGGTATTCTTGAATACAGCACATGGTGATGCGCCCGCTCCACCACAGAAATAGTATCAATCTGCACGTAACCTAAATGACTCATGGCTTTACGCGCGCCAGCCAAACCGCTACCAAACGGACTCGCCTGAGACAAACCTTGGGATGCCAAAGCAAGACGACGAAGGCGAGCTAGATCTTTGGTGGATTTAAGTTCAATCATACTGATGCCAAGCCTTATTCAATTATTAAATTCGGCAAACAATCTGGCCTGTTTCACGCTTTTCCCAATTTTTCAAAGTAACGGAACGATATTTCTGCATGACGTCATCCGCAACGAAAGATGTAATGCCAACATGATCCAATAATGCCGTCATTACGGACTCCGCCGCTCGAACCGCGCCATCTTCACATTTCAGCGCTATGGCGAGTTTTAGCTCAGGAATCGCAGCGATATAAACACCTTCTGCACCAACTTTAAGGAACACACGTTTTTGCAATATCGTCATCATATCGGTGCAATAACGATCGGTTCCCGCCACCATAAAAGGATGTTTCACTACAGCATCATATAAGGTTTTACAGGCCTTTTGGCGCTCTTCCGATAAGTTTTCAGGACTCGCAAACTTAGCAAACGCTAAAGCAAGATTGGTCAGTGGCATCGCCCATGTTGGCGCAGAGCAACCATCTGGCGACCAAGGTGCTGTACTGTAATCGTACTCGCACATTTCTGCCATGGTATCGGCAATTTTCTGTTGTACGGGGTGATCAATACCTATGTAACCCTGTGATGGAACACCGAGCAATTTCGCTAACCCCAACATTCCAGCATGTTTACCTGAGCAATTATTGTGTAATTGATTCGGCTTTTTTCCTTCGCCTGCTAGCGCATAACTTGCCTCAGCGCGGGATGGCCAATGACAGCCACATTCAAAGTCGAACTCAGACGATGCCAACTTATCCAACATGCTCTGTACTGTTGCCACATGCTCTGGCTCGCCACTATGAGACGCACAGCAGATAGCAATTTCCTCATCACTAAAAGCAAAGCGTTCAGCACCGCCCATCTCGATAAAGGCCAATACTTGCATGGCTTTTATCGCGCTGCGAGGATAAACCAATGTATCTACATCGCCCCAAGATTCAACCACTTCGCCACTACTTGAAACAATAACCGCCTTAATACTGTGTTCGCTTTCAACAATACCGCCGCGTGTCACTTGCACGGAAAGAGGAGCATGCTGCATATGATTGTTCCTTTAACTAAAAATGGAAGTGAATATTAAATAGTGACTATTAAATGAGTACTTACACCGACTCGGGATGGCGACTAATGTGGCCTGTTACATTGTTGCCAATAATCAAATTGTTTAGTTCTGATATCGGCAGAGGGCGACTAAACAAATATCCCTGATAGGACAAACAGCCTATTGATTTCAGCGCCATTAGCTGTTTCTCGTCTTCAACCCCTTCGGCAATCACCGCTAAGTTCAAATTTTGGCTTAGATCAATAAGCGTAGTAATAATGGCCAAGCTGCGTTTATCTGACAACAAATCGCTAACAAAGGACTTATCAATCTTCAGCTGATCCAAAGGTAAGCGCTTGAGTAAACTTAGCGAAGAATAGCCTGTCCCAAAGTCATCTAGTGACCAAGTGACGCCTATGTCTTTCAAAGCATGCATTTTTTTCACCACAACGTCGATGTCATCAGCCAATGCAGTTTCAGTCAATTCCAACTTCAACTTAGAAGGCGCGGCACCACTCAACAATAAAATACTCTTCACTTCCTGAACGAAATCTGGCTGACGAAATTGCGTGGCACTGACATTGACCGCGATAATAAGGTGAGAGGTCTGTGGTGACTTGGCCCATTCTGCTAGCTGAGTACAAGCCATACGCAACCCCCATTCGCCGATGGGAATAATTAGCCCGGTTTCCTCAGCGAGTGGAATAAACTCCATTGGAGAGATACTACCCCGAGTAGGATGGCGCCAGCGCAAAAGCGCCTCTACGCCAAAAATACTACCAAATTCATCAATCTGTGGTTGATAGTGAAAATGGTATTCGCCACGTGCAATCGCTTGGCGCATATCGCTTTCCAAAGCACTACGTGCATTCATATTCGCCTGCATCATTGCGAGAACAATGCTGACACCAACTATTCCAGTGATATGGTTTATCCACACGCCAACTAAACGCCCCTCTATAGGAGCTGCCAAATCAGACGAGGGAATTGGCATCACGTTAAGCGCCAAAGCAAGAAAAAAAACCAGACCAATAATCGGTAGAAGCAAACGTAGATAAATCCCTTCTCGATGGAAAATAAGAAAGGTAGCTGCGACGACTGGTAGCAAGTTCATATGAACAGAGCGAGGAATACCATTCATAGGAATATCACTCAAAGAAGCGAGAACCACCGTAAACAACAGAGCATGACACATAATAATTGCGGCACTACGCAGATGGTTGCCATAAGCCAGCACAAGTATTGTGACTCCGGTAATGACTGAAATCAGATTGATAACAAAATGTGGCCAGTTTCCTCGACTCAAATAATATAATCCCCAGATAACACTACAAAAAAGTGTCGCATAACCGCCAAAAAAGATGAGGCTCTTCACTCGTTTATTATGGCGGCCAATAGGTGTCCATTTAGAGATGTCGTCTTTCGTGAGACGAAAGAGTTTACTGCATAGGCGTCTCAACTAAAGATCCTTCTAAATTAAATAAAAATTGAAAGCTAACCATTTATAAAACCTCGGATATCACTCCGATGCTACAGAGGTTTGCAGGTAATCATCACAGACTTCCAGTTCGTAAACTGTTTTGGATTGAACTAAGCAACGGCGCATTTCATTACGTGCACGCTGGTAACCCTCATCAGTAAGGTCACTGATCTTTTCCCACTGCTCTCGACTTGGCCATTGGGCATAACCCACCAAAATATTGGGTTTATCTGACGTGTGAAGTCTTGAACCATAACTGCCACAGTTTTTATAAATCGCTTTTGTGACCTCAAGCCATGAGTTACGAAAAGAAACTTCTGTACCTTCTTTGATTTCAAATTCATAAACCGCGATAAACATCCGTTTCTCCTCGGGTTAATAATATTTTTATAATTTTACTTTAACCAAACACAGGTCTAAAAAAGCTGCGTTCATAACTGATAATACAGTCTGTTTTATCCGCGAACGCAAAAGATTTATCAAACCAAAGCTTTCAATCGACTAGAAATTGAATGATTGTCTTTGAGTTGCAACAAGTCCCACAAGTTACCGTATAGGTCTTCGAATACAGCAACTGTGTCGTATTCCTGTTCGGCGGGTGGTCGAGCAAAGTGAATGCCTGCTACGACCATGTGTTTATAATCTCGCCAGAAGTCGTCGGTGTTTAAAATATGCACTATGTCTTGCTTCATAGGTTTAATACTCGTCTCAATAGTGGAAATACTATAACGCCAATGAAATCGCATCGAAAACGAAATTTAGTATTTAAAAAAAATAGACGACCTAGGTGAGCAAAAAAAATAACAACGTCATTTGACCAGCAAGAATAAGATCGCGAGAAACAAAGCAAAAGACACACCTTGCCAAAACATAACGGGGTTACGTTGCATTAATGGCGGTCGAGTTCGATCTAGAAAGGTTTGATTCGGATGATGTAGATCGTAGACGAATTCAGAGACTTCTTCGTAACGTTTTAGTGGGTTTATGTTTAATGCTTTGTGCAATGCGTCGTCGATCCAAACTGGCAGTTCAGAGGCTTCGGTAATAACACTGCGATAAGTTAAACGTTGTTGAGCTGCAATGCTTCTGGCTTGGGCTATTTTGGGGCTGTAAGGGAATTGATTGCCGGATAACATTTGATAAGCAATAACACCAAGCGCGTAAATATCGGAACGTTCTGACCCCGCGTGACCAAGAAAGTATTCTGGTGCGGAATAGCGCATGGTGCCCCGTAGGACTTCTTCGCCTTTGGTGTTGCTCACGCCAGCGATGTAGGTGGAACCAAAGTCGATGATTTTCACCGTATTGTGTTTATCGATCATGATGTTCGCCGGACGAATGTCTTGATGAATCATGCTTTTACGATGGAAAGCCTGTAGTCCATTGGCGATTTGCGAAATGATGTCTCGGGTTTGTTCTAGTGTTGGTTTAGGGTTATCTATCATCCACTGAGCAAGAGATTGGCCTTCTATGTATTCCGTCGCCAAATAGAGAAAATGCCGTTGTCTTGGCGATTCCATGGCTTTGACCACATGAGGATTATCCAGCCGTTTCGCTATCCAGTCTTCCAGCATAAAGCTTTCTAGATACGCCCCATCGTCGCTTAATTCTGCCGACGGTGTTTTGATCACCACACGTTCATTGCTATCCATATCACGAGCCAAGAACACATGACTTCGACTGCTCACATAAATAGAACGAAGTATCTCGTAGCCATCAAACGACATTCTTTCTCTTAATGGCGGTGGCAAAGGCAATAGGCTGACGCCCTGCTGAACATCCTCCAGCTGATAACTTGGCACTTCCTCTACTCGGGCGATTTGAATACTGAGGTTATCGTCACTGCCGTTTTCCAAAGCCAGTGCAATAAGGTGTTCTGCGGCCTGATCCAAACTCTCAGACTCGGCAATACAGGTAATCATTTGCTCAGCCGTGACGAATTCATACACACCATCCGTCGCCATCACAAATATGTCGCCTTTGTTCATCGGTACAGTTTGATAATCCAGCTCTATAATCGGCTCTATGCCTAAGGCACGAGTCAAATAGCTCTCGCTGACGGATACTGTGCGACGATGATCTTGCGTCAATTGCTCGAGTTTTCCATCGACTAGTCGATAGACTCGACTGTCGCCTAAATGAAAGATGTGAACCGCATTGGCGCAAAGTACAATAGCGGTAAAGGTACACACATAGCCTTTGTCTTTGTCGAATCGGCTTGGGCCGTTTTGTGTTTGAGAATATAGAGCAGCATTGATGGATTTAATGACCTTCTCACCCGATGTCTTAACCGACCACGCATCAGAGGTGTGGTAAAAATCTTCGAAAAATCGCGTAATGGCAAATTCACTGGCAGCTTGGCTCACTTGACTCGAACTGATGCCATCGGCGATAGCAAGCGAGGCACCTCTGGTCGTTAACAGCGGTTCTGGTGGTATCTGACAACCCAAGAGATCTTGATTGATGTCTTTTTTACCCTTGTTGGTCGCGCTGCCGATGCTGATGCAGAGTGCCTTCATCCTCCCCCCTTAAATAAAGCAAAACTCCGCAAGCACCAATACTTGCAGAGTTGAGAGCTTTGTTTAGCAAAACGAGCGTTATGCGAGTTTACGTGATGCAGATGTTTTCACATGGGTAAGGTAAAGCGGTAAACCGACCAATAACAAACCGCCTGCAAGGTTACCCAATACCGTTGGAATTTCGTTCCAGATCAAATAATCCATGAAGGTAAAATCACCACCCATGATCATAGAGAATGGGAACAAGAACATATTAACGATAGAGTGCTCAAACCCCATGAAGAAGAACAGCATCACCGGCATCCACATGGCGGCCATTTTGGCTCCCGCAGAAGTAGAAATCATCGCGCCAACAACGCCCATAGACACCATCCAGTTGCACAACATACCGCGAATAAAGATGGTAAACCAACCGCCCGCACCATGAGATTGATAACCCAAGGTACGCGATTCACCGATAGCGCTTACTTTTGCAGCCAACTCGCCGCCGTCCGTCGAGTAACCGTAAGTTAGAATAAACGACATCATGAACGCTGTAGTTAATGCTCCACCAAAGTTGCCTATAAACACCAACCCCCAGTTACGCAGCACTTGCGCTGGAGTCACACCCGGACGCTTATCCAGTAAAGCTAAAGGCACTAAAGTAAACACGCCAGTCAGTAGATCAAACTTCATCAAGTACAACATGATAAAGCCAACAGGAAACAGGATTGCTCCGATCAATGGACTGCCCGTTTTAGTCGCTACTGTGATCGCAAAGATTGCCGCTAAACCCAAAATCGCCCCCGCCATAAACGCACGAATAATGGTATCTTTGGTCGACATGTAAACTTTTTGCTCGCCTGCGTCGACCATTTTGGTGACAAATTCACTTGGTTCTATATAAGCCATTTTCACGCCCTCTTATCTTTAAATTGCAAAAAACCAAAACGCTCTAAATCAACACCCCCTAAATCAAGAAATCTATATCACCATGATTTATAAGGTAAAAACTTTCCGTTCAATGTCAAAATCACGCGATCACCTTTTGGGTTTTCTTCCTTATCTACCTTCATTGAAAAATCAATCGCGCTCATGATGCCGTCACCAAATTTTTCCTGAATCACTTCTTTTAATGTTGGGCCGTAAACGCCGACTACTTCGTACAATCGATAGATAAGCGGATCTTGTGGAATTGCTTGATCCCAGGTTTTGGTTGGATATTCCATAAGGATGGATTTTGCTTCTGCAGGTAAACCCAAAAACGCTACCAGCTTTTCAGCGACTTCAGCAGTACAGCTATTCATACCCAAACATGCGGATGTTATCCAAACGTCTGTCATACCTACTGCATCAGCAATGGCTTCCCAAGTTAAGTTTTTCTCTTTCTTAATGGCAAAAATAGCTTCCGTTACATCAATCTTTTTCATTTTTTACTCCTAAAAAATTAGACCAAGATAAAAATCAACAAATGCCCCCGTAAATCTATGTCTGATAAATAAGCAAACACGTTTTGCCAATAACACGATCAGCATTGAAAAAATCAAATGGCTTTTTGAGAAGGAAGAAGAAAAGAGAGAATATAGAGACACGCCTCCCTAATCAGTAACTTCCTTTCTAAAGGAGCCTGACCGAGTGCTACCAAAAGGATTAGTAGCGGGCGACGATGCCATTGACTAAGTTGACCGACATTGGCCACTTATAAAATTCCTGCAGGAAATACCTACACGAACATATAATTTAGCAAAGATAATGCCAAACAAAAGAATCCCAAAAAACGCTTAGAATTTTATCCTTTAAAATCAACACATAGAATAAATTCATAACCATTTAACAAGATCAAATGCCTTTAAAATGCACAATAAAGCGGCTACCAATTTTACTATAATGCCCTTTTTATACACACCCTCTGCACCAAGACTAAACACAAAAGATTTACTTGGTTAGATATTTTGAAATAAGCCAAAAATCATTCCTCTTATTGCACTATTTTGATATTTTCCATAAGAGTCTTTCACTTAATCAATGATTTTAAAAATAGTAAGGCAACTTTCATGGACAAGATTGATAAAAAAATCCTGCGCTTATTGCAGCAAGATGGTCGTCTAACCAATGCGGATTTAGCTGAACAGGTCAACGTGAGCCCTGCCACTTGCCACCGCAGAACGCATCAACTTTTTAAAGACGGCTATATTAGCGAAGTACGAGCCATCATTGCCCCAGAAAAAGTCGAGCGCAGTGCCTTAGTATTGGTGGGAGTGGTGTTGGACAGGTCGACACAAGAAAGTTTTGCGACCTTTGAGAGTGCTATTGCTAATCTACCTTTTATTTTAGATTGCCACTTAGTAGCGGGAGATTTTGATTATTTCCTCAAGGTGCGAGTCAAGGACATGGCCGACTTCAATAAACTGCACAGTGATCAGTTACTGGCTTTACCAAGCGTAAGACAACTGCGTACTTTTTTCGTAATGAAAGAAGTTAAAGATAACGCGCCATTGTCATTTTAGTTTTTTAATTTTTAATCTCAAAACGACAGAAAATAAATCTGCATAAAAATATCAAATAAATAATTTTATCTACTAGAGTTAAGGATCATGGCATCCTTATTTCTGGAGAAAGTTAATGGCGATAAAAACTAAGATTTATCTGGGTATATTTCTATTCATGTTTATCGTTATCAGTAGCTCGATAATCGGCATTGTCTCTATAAAAAAATTAGACAAAGAAATCGAATACATTACCGGCAATGCGTGGGATGCGGCAGATGGCGCAATGGAAGGAACAATAGGTATACAATCACAAATAATTACCCTAGATGCTTTCATCAATAATGAACTGTCATTAGCAGATGCTAGAAATAAAATTATAGAAACAAATAAATTCACCTTAGAAGCTCTAGGTAGGATGAAAGCATCTGGACTAATGGGAAGCCAAGCATTAACTACTTTAGACAATTATTTAGCAAAGCTAGAAACCTTAAAGGGAAAAATTCTTTCTGACAACAAAGAGACCTCAATGAATGCCGTTGCCGAGTTCGACCAACATGTCGAAACGTTATTGGGATTTATTGAAGTTTTAGAAGAAGAAGGCGACAGTAAAGTTGAATCTAGTGCAGAGAATTTAGAGACTGTGATTCATGATATTGAAATAACAAACTATATCAGTTTGGCCATTATTTTAGTTATTTCAGCCTTTATTATCTTTGCCGCAAATCGTCTGATTATTCGCCCTCTTCGTCAAATGATTACCGTTTTAGAAGGTTTAAACAGTGCCGATGGCAATTTAACGACTCGTCTCGACAGCTCAGGAAAAGACGAAATGGCCGAAGTAGCAAAACACCTCAATGGATTTATCGAACTTGTCCATTCCGTAATCAAACAAGTTGCTAGTACTGTGTCTACCACTCAAGGTTTTGCCGCACAAATTGATGACGCACTTCAACAAGTTGATCGTTTATCCAAACATCAGCAGCAGGGCACCAACGAGATATCCAATTCCGTCAACGCTATGACAAGCTCTTTAAGCGAAGTATCTGCTGATGCCAGCAAGTGTGGCGACATGGCAATTGCAGCCAATACCAGCTCAACACAAGGCCAAACCAATCTATCGCAGACACTCAAATCCCTTCACAACGTCGTTAATGAAATGGACAAAGCTTCGTCTGTTGTTTCTACCTTAGAAACCGACGGTCAAAACATCGGTAATGTTCTGAATGTTATTCGAGGTATTGCCGAACAAACTAACCTATTGGCACTGAACGCTGCCATTGAGGCCGCCCGCGCGGGGGAAACAGGTCGAGGGTTTGCTGTCGTCGCAGATGAAGTGCGTAGTTTGGCAAATAGAACACACGAATCTACGTTAGAGATCGAAACCGTTGTAGAACGCATCCAGAAAGGCTCTGCTGATGCGGCACAGGTTATGCGCTCTTCCCAGAAATTGACCGAAGATGTATCAACACAAGCAAAAGAAAGCATCGAAATGTTCACGGCGATTATTGCATCGATCAATACATTGAGTCACACCAACCAACAAATATCAGCCTCTATTCAGGAGCAAAACCAGCAAGCTGGCGAGATAGCAGAACAAGTCAATGATGTCACAAATACGGCTTCTTCAAACGTGGAATACACGCAAAAAGCCGTCGACATTAAAAACCGTTTAATTAACGATGTGCAACAGCTAAGTAAATTAGTCGATCGTTTCCGTATCTAGTATCAATGTGAAAACGCCTCAACGAATTTTATTAAATTCGTTGAGATCAGCTCAGAGGAGAACTTATAAGTTCTCCTCTTTTGCCATAAGCGCCGTCAGATAACGCTCTTCCATTTCAACATAGCTTTTTTGGACGGATTCTATTTTTTCATCTAGCTCGGCAATTTTTGTCTGTAATCGATCAAACTCTTTAGATTGATCTTGTCCGTCAAATAATTCTGCTTCTAGACGTTTTCGCTCTTCTTCTAACTCTTCATTAATTTCTCGAAGGTTTTCAATTTCCTCTTGATCTTGAATGACTAAAAGATCTTCTTCGTCCTCACCTATTACCGCCGCTTTAATCGCTTCGGGATGAAGCAATTTATGCTCAAGATTTTCACGTAAATCTCTCGCTTTATCTAAATCCCGCTCAAGCATTTCTACATACAACTCAGACTCATTGACCATTAAACGCAAAGAGCTTAACTTTGAAGCTTGCTCATTGGCAAAAGCATCAGATTCTTCGGTAAACGAATCCTGATGAAGCAAGTCTTCCATATTTTTCATGGTGTTACGCTCTTCGTCCATAACCCCATATATATCAATGCCCTGCGCAAAACCTTCACCTTGTTCTTCAAGTAACGCTTTTTTTCGTTTAAGGGCCTCATCACGCTTAATCACGTCAATATTAAGGTTGTATCTAATAGCCTGTAAACTTTCAAGCTTGCCTTCTAAACGCTTAATCACTCGACTGCTTTCTAATAGTGTCTTTTCAAGTCGCGCAATTGAAATATCATAGACACCAATATGCTTCCCATCACCTTCATGATCTATTTTCACTTTGCGCACTTGCTCTTTCAAGTCGGCTATAATTGTTTTCTGGTAGGCCGCTAACTGTTTGAGATCAGATACTTTATCATCCAACTCTGACCGAACAGAATGTAAGAAGTCAGGCTGATCTGCGCCATTTAAAAACGCCTCTAAGGCATCGACATAAAGAGCGTTATCACCTTCTTCCTTCACTTCCGCGAGATGCAACTTTAAGCGTTCCGCAAACTCGTACATGCTCGCCATCTCTGCTCGAAGTATGGCAAGCGATTCATCAAGCTCTGCTTCTTTATCTAATTGTTTATGAAGCTTTTCGAGCTGTAGATTTAACTCAGATGTAATGTTCACTTGGGCAAATACTTTTTCACCCGCCTTCTGAATCACTTTATTTAACTCTCTCAATAAAGACTGATTCACTTTCAACGACTTCAATAGCGCATCAATTTCCTGTGCTCGATCCACCTTATCCAAAAGACTTTTAAATGCTTCTAACAACTCTAGTACTTTCGCGTTAGGTACAGAGTGCTCAATGATATGTATTTCAACATCTAAAAAAATGGCCCAGCACGACAAAGCTGCTCGCCCCTGAAAGTCAGACTTCGGCAACTCAACAAGCAATTGAGCGCAGATATTTCGCTGCTGTTCAAGCAAAGCCAACCACTGCCTTTTTTCACTTTTTGATGCATCTTGCTTGCTATTGCTATTATTAAGACTCGTAAATTCTGACTCATCAGCAACATTCGCCTCTGATACTTTTCTCTTCAGAGAAAAGTATCTCAACAAAACAAATATAAACACCACAAGCAAAAGTACACTTGATGCAATAAGTCCCCATTGCCAAATCAACATAGTGTGACAGTCCTATTTAATGCAAAGTCTTTAAAGAAATAATCATAGAGGGATATGTCTTAAGAAACCATCAAACCTACATTTTTTAACGTACTCTCTACAAAAACAAAAAAAGCAGGTACAAGACCTGCTTTTAAAAAGTATTATGTTTGCTAGAAAAGTTTAGAAATCTAGTTGTTCTGCTTCTTCGTCTGCTTCAACGTCGGTTTCTTTGCCGTTAGGTTTGGCGTCTGCCTTAACTGTTTTAGGCAATAAATCTTCACGGATCTTAGCTTCAATTTCTTTCGCCATCTCAGGGTTATCAGCTAAAAATTGAGCTGCGTTCGCTTTACCCTGACCAATTTTATTGCCATTGTAAGCGTACCAAGCGCCCGCTTTATCAACAAAGCCTTGCTTAACCCCTAGGTCGATGACTTCGCCCATGCGGTAAATACCAGCACCATACATGATTTGGAATTCAGCCTGTTTAAATGGCGGCGCAATTTTGTTTTTCACTACTTTAACGCGGGTTTCATTACCAATCACTTCATCGCCCTGCTTCACTGAGCCTATACGACGAATATCCAAACGGACAGAAGAGTAGAACTTAAGTGCGTTACCACCCGTAGTCGTTTCTGGAGAGCCGAACATCACACCAATTTTCATACGAATTTGGTTGATGAAGATAACAAGGCAGTTGGCGTTCTTGATAGAACCGGTCAATTTACGCATTGCTTGAGAAAGCAAACGTGCTTGAACACCAACAGAAGAACTCCCCATTTCGCCTTCAATTTCAGACTTAGGAACCAAAGCCGCTACAGAGTCGACGATAATAACGTCAACGCTGTTTGAACGTACCAACATGTCAACGATTTCAAGCGCTTGCTCACCCGTGTCTGGCTGAGAGATCAAAAGATCGGCAATGTTTACACCAAGCTTTTCTGCATAAGAAGGGTCGAGAGCGTGTTCAGCATCAATAAAGGCACACGTTTTACCTTGCTTCTGAGCTTCTGCAATAACACTCAGTGTTAATGTTGTTTTACCTGAGGACTCTGGTCCGTAGATTTCACAAATACGACCATAAGGAAGACCACCCGCACCTAGCGCAATATCCAGACCTAACGATCCAGTAGAAACCGTATCAATATCAAGCTTGGCACCTTCGCCCATCTTCATGATGGCGCCTTTACCAAATTGACGCTCGATTTGAGACAGCGCTGCATCCAGCGCCTTTTTCTTGTTGTCTGCAATAGATGACATTATGAAATCCTTGTGGCTACTTTTCGTTGTGACTAATTGTCGTTGTTGGTAACTCTATCGTTTTTTTTAGGTAATCTCAAGAAATACTGTATATAAAAACAGTATTATTTTTCACCGCTTTCAAGCATCTCTTCCACACCATGAAGAGCAGCTAAAACAGTCGCTTCTCTTACCGCTTGACGATCCCCAGAAAACTGAAAACGCTCAACTTTGGCTTCTTGTCCGCGTAATTGCCAGCCAATATAAACACAGCCTACAGGCTTTTCTAGCGAGCCGCCCCCAGGACCTGCCACACCACTAACAGCAACAGAAATGTCACCGCCTAATTGTAAGGCGCCAGCACACATCTCTTTCACTGTTTGCTCAGACACGGCGCCAAAAGATGACAGGGTTTCTTCTTTTACCGACAAACCGCGTATCTTAGCTTCATTGGCATAGCTGATCACACCACCAAAAAACCACGACGAGCTGCCAGCTATTTCCGTGCATACCGCACCAATCAACCCACCAGAGCAAGACTCCGCCGTGACGAGTAAAAACCCTCTTGCTTGTAAGAGTTCGCTGGCTTGTTGCGCAGCTTGTGTCATTTTTTGCATTTGATTCATTATCATTATCCCTTAAATCCTAGGAAAATATCCCGTAGAATACCCGTCTATTTTTTGGATCACAATCGAGCTTCCCGAATGAGCAAAACACCAGCAGATAATCATACACCGATGATGCGCCAATACTTCGGCCTTAAGTCTCAGCACCCAAACCAACTGCTATTTTATCGCATGGGAGATTTTTACGAGCTTTTCTACGATGACGCCAAACGCGCTTCCCAGTTGCTTGATATTACACTCACGGCTCGCGGTCATTCTGGTGGCATGCCGATTCCTATGGCTGGTATTCCCTATCACGCTGCGGAAAACTACATTGCGCGCTTAGTTCGTATGGGCGAGTCCGTTGTTGTGGCTGAGCAGACGGGCGATCCAGCCACCAGCAAAGGTCCAGTTGAACGCCAAATCGCTCGCATCGTAACGCCAGGTACCATTAGTGATGAAGCATTCCTGGAAGAGAAACGCGAAAACCTTCTGCTTTCACTTGCTCATCAATCCCGCAAAGGGCTCGATATTTTTGGTTTCTCTTATTTAGATATGGCCAGTGGCCGTTTTTGCTTATTTGAAGTAGATGGTCACGAAGCGCTTTCTAGTGAATTACAGCGTTTGTCACCGAGAGAAATTTTGATCTCTGAAGATTTCCCTGCACGAAAGACACTGAAGCTGGAAAAAGGCATCTCTGAACTTGGCCCTTGGCACTTCGATTATGAATCCAGTTACCGCCAATTGATTCAGCAATTCAACACCAAAGATTTGTCTGGTTTTGGTTGTGAGGCCATGACAGCCGCTATTGCGTCTGCAGGTGCTTTACTTCAATACGCTAAAGATACTCAACGCTCTGCTTTACCGCACATTCAATCCATCATGGTAGAGCATAAAGACGATTCGGTTCTGATTGATGGAGCGACTAGACGCAACTTAGAAATCGATATCAACCTTACTGGCGGTACCAGCAATACAGTCGTAGAAGTTCTCGATAAATGCTCTACACCAATGGGCAGCCGCTTGTTAAAACGCTGGTTACACACGCCAATTCGTGATTTGAACGAAATTCAGGCTCGCCAACAAGTCGTCGCGGAGTTACAACAAAACCAAACCTATGATGTTTTTGAAGCGCCGCTTAAAAAAGTCGGCGATTTAGAACGCATATTGTCACGAGTCGCCTTACGCTCTGCCCGTCCGAGAGATTTATTGCGTCTGCGATTTGCCCTTGAAGCTGCACCAGAAATAAACAATTTACTGGCAAACGCAACATCTGAACGCTTACAAGAGCTCAATCAGCGCATTCTGGCACAACCCACTGTCACAGATACGTTGGCAAAAGCCCTTGTCGAAAACCCACCATCGGTTGTTCGTGATGGCGGTATTTTTGCCAAAGGCTACGATGAAGAGTTAGATGAGCTTCTAGCGCTATCCACCAATGCTACAGACTTTCTTGCAGAAATGGAGCGCAGCGAAAAGGCCCGTACAGGCATCAGCTCATTAAAAGTCGGTTTTAATCGTGTTCATGGCTATTACATCGAAATTAGTCGTCTGCATTCCGATCAGGCACCGGTGGAATACATTCGTCGCCAGACGCTAAAAAATGCCGAACGTTTTATCACACCAGAATTAAAAGCTTTTGAGGACAAAGCACTGAGTGCTAAATCCAAATCTCTTGCTAGAGAAAAAGAGCTTTACGAAGCACTTCTAGAGCAACTTAATGAAATTTTAGGTGAGCTACAAACCACCAGCCAAGCCTTGGCGCAACTCGATGTACTAAACAACTTTGCAGAAAGAGCTAACGTGCTTAGCTTTACCTGCCCTGAATTACACAATCGAGGTGGTATTCAAATCATCGGTGGACGCCATCCTGTGGTGGAATCAGTTATTTCAGAACCTTTCGTGCCAAACGACCTTGATCTGAATGATAAACGCTCACTACTGATGATTACTGGCCCTAACATGGGTGGTAAATCGACTTACATGCGCCAAATCGCTCTCATCACATTGTTAGCGCATACAGGTTGTTTTGTGCCAGCTGAATCGGCGTCTATTTCAGTGGTCGATCGAATCTTTACGCGCATGGGCTCATCTGACGATCTTGCTGGCGGTCGTTCAACCTTCATGGTGGAAATGACAGAAACGGCAAACATCCTCAATAACGCCAGCAAAAACAGCTTGGTCTTGATGGATGAAGTCGGACGCGGCACCAGTACATTTGATGGTTTATCATTGGCTTGGGCTGCAGTCGACTATTTAGCCAATAAGTTAAAATGCTACGTGTTGTTCGCAACGCATTATTTTGAACTTACTACATTAGCTGACCAATTAGAAAACGCGGCCAACGTTCACTTAACAGCAACAGAGTACGAAGATGAAATCGTCTTCTTACATAAGGTACATGAAGGCCCAGCAAGTCAATCATATGGCTTACAAGTTGCGCAACTGGCAGGCGTTCCTCGTGATGTTATTGGGCACGCCAAGCAAAAGCTTAAAGAGCTAGAAGTGGTTACTGGCATTGATCTCGATACAAAGACCATAGAAACCAAGACAGATTCAAGCTCAACTAAAGTTAACGCCAAGCAGCACTTGATCAAAGAAAGCAAGAATGGCTATCAGCCCCAACAAGTGGATATGTTTGCTCAAGCAGAACAAAATGCCTTGAAAAATGCCCTTGAAGAGCTAGATTTAGATAATATGACGCCGTTAGAAGCCATTAGCGCCCTTTACAAACTAAAATCTCAGCTGTAATACGTTATCGAGACCTTTACAAAAGGTCTCGATATAAGCTGCTGTCGATATAAGCTAATAGCAGATAAATGTAGACTTTTTACGATTGTTGCTTGCCGCCAAATGGCCTATACCTCTAAAATAGTGCGCAATCATTTTTATACCTTGTAAGGAGAAGTCGAATGGCTTTCATCGTTACCGATAACTGCATTCGCTGCAAATACACTGACTGTGTTGAAGTTTGTCCTGTGGACTGCTTCTACGAAGGCCCTAACTTTTTAGCCATCAATCCTGACGAGTGTATCGACTGCGCATTGTGTGAACCTGAATGTCCAGCCAATGCCATCTTTTCTGAAGATGAATTGCCTGAAGACCAAGAAGTGTTCGTAGAATTGAACAGAGACTTATCTTTGATCTGGCCAAACATTGCAGAGAAAAAAGACGCACTCCCTGATGCCGCTCAGTGGGATGGTGTTGAAGATAAATTAGAGCATTTAGAGCGCTAATTTAACTGTGTAGCAAATTTCAAAGCCAAGAATGTAAAAAAGCGACTCTTGAGTCGCTTTTTTTATGCTTAACTTTCATACCGATGAAAATCGACGTATGATAAATTTTAGACAAAAAAAAGGGCGCCTATTGGCAACCCTGCTTTTTGCTAACATCCTGTCAAGCAACTCTTCCGATGAGTTAAAACATCACTGTTCGCTTCATCATGAAGCATCCAAACTATCCTTATCGCATGGTGCAATCCATCAAACCACGTTATTCCTTTGAACAATCCATTGTTCTTGAACATCCAAGCTCAATCCTCAACACCATCTATGGTATATCAATAAGCACTTCATGCGCTTTTCATCCATGAATTCCGTTTGGATAAGACTCAATTTACCAGCTTGAAAAAATATATCAACTTTTCAAAAAAACGATAAAACAGAAATATTTACTTAAAAATCAACAAGATAAACAAAAATTACAGAGAGATATGACATTTAGCCACGTAACAAACGGGAAACGCCTACAGGCATGTAAGAAAAGGACTACAAACCTTGATTATTCATTCAACCATACAGAGTCATATAGCAACAAGAAACTCGTCAGTCCACTTGATCGCGTCTAAATAGGTCTGTTTCAAATCTTCTAAGTCTTGAGGATTCTTGATGGTATGACCGTTACCATAGTGCTCAACCAGATCAAGCGCATTACCCACTCTTCCAGATCGGTGCACAATGGCGTTGATAAACTCGCTAGGCAAAGGCAGCTCACCAAGTACTTCGTCTAATTGCATACCTGTGCAAACATCAATCATCGATAACATTCCCGCTAAGAAATATTTATCCTGATTGTTATAACCTCGGCTTTGGGCAAACAACTCAGCATGTTTTGCACGCACCATGATTTGCTCGAGCAAAACATGTCTATCACCTACCATCTCAGACATTAATAGCAAATTTGTTAGCGATTTTAGTTTCTCCACACCGATCAGCATAATAGCCAAACGCACAGAATCAACAGAAGCAACAAGCCCTGTCACTGGAGAATTCAAATAACGCAGTAACTTATGAACCAGCCCCGCATCTTGACTAACGATTCGCTCTAGATCGTCGACACTTAAAGTAGAAGTATTTAAAAGCGATGACATCAAGCGCAATAGTGTCATGCTGTTCACTTTAGACGCTTTGCTAGATACCAGCTCAGGCTTTTCAAAAAAGTAGCCCTGAAAATATTCAACGCCTAGCAAACGGCAAAATTGATAGTCTTCCCACGTCTCAACTTTCTCAGCAATAATTTTAATACTAAAGCCCCTTAGCGCCTCAACTTGCTGATGGAAATTATCTCGACCTAAAGCCTGAACATCTAATTTAATGTAGTCCGCTAGTTCAATAAAAGGTGTTAACTTACTATCAAACACAAAATCGTCTAATGCGATGGAGCAACCATCTTTTACCCAGCGACGTAAAGACGACAATAAAATGGCATCAAAGCCCGAACCTTCCAACACTTCAACCACGATATTTTCTTTATTGATAGGCATACCACTGTGGCTTAACAGATAAGCCCGAGGAAAATTAATAAACGCCTTACTTGTCCCCACAAGGTTTTCCATACCAAGCTCAAAAAGACTAGCAGCAATAACCTGAGCCGTTGCGCCAACCTCATCAATGACATCAGCCTGCGCCGCAAAAATATTTTTGCGGTAAAGAAGTTCATACCCCATTACAGCAAGGCGACTGTCTACTATTGGCTGTCTTGCCAATGCGACATTAGAGTGGGCTGATAGTACATTTTCGGCCATATCGTTTCCATTTCAATAAAAGTATCAGTATTGATTTGTACAGTGTCTCAATATTGCCTAAAAATTGCCATTGGGCATAGGCAATAATCTTGGTAACATGGACTCATTAAATGTGGACAACTACATAAAGCACAATAAAGCAAAAATCTGTGGGGAAAATAATGCCAATATACCGTTCCAAGACAACCACCTCAGGCCGTAATATGGCCGGAGCTCGCGCTCTATGGCGTGCAACAGGAATGACAGACGATGATTTTCAAAAGCCAATCATAGCAGTGGTCAACTCTTTCACTCAATTTGTACCAGGTCATGTACATCTTAAAGACATGGGCCAACTGGTCGCTCGTGAAATTGAAGCCGCAGGTGGTGTAGCGAAAGAATTTAACACTATCGCTGTCGACGACGGTATCGCCATGGGTCATGACGGCATGCTTTACAGCCTTCCATCTCGTGATCTGATCGCAGATTCTGTTGAATATATGGTTAATGCCCATTGCGCCGATGCCATGGTTTGTATTTCTAACTGTGACAAAATCACACCTGGGATGCTAATGGCCGCTATGCGCCTAAACATTCCGGTAATTTTTGTATCTGGCGGTCCAATGGAGGCGGGCAAAACCAAACTTTCCGAGAACAAACTTGACCTAGTCGATGCCATGGTTATCGCTGCTGACCCTACGGCAACAGATGAAAAAGTTGCCGAATACGAACGCTCAGCGTGCCCAACCTGTGGTTCTTGTTCTGGCATGTTTACCGCGAACTCAATGAACTGCTTAACCGAAGCACTTGGTCTAAGCTTGCCGGGCAACGGCACAACATTAGCGACCCATTCAGATCGTCGCCGTTTGTTTTTAGATGCTGGTCGTCGCATCGTAGACATCACTAAACGTTTCTACGAAAACGATGAAGCAAACTGGGCACCACGCGCTATTGCAAGCTTCGAAGCCTTTGAAAATGCCATGACTTTAGACATCGCCATGGGCGGCTCAACCAACACTATCTTGCACTTATTGGCAATTGCCAATGAAGCAGGTGTTGATTTCACCATGCAAGACATTGATCGCTTGTCTCGTAAAGTGCCTCAACTATGCAAAGTAGCGCCAAACTCACCGAAATACCACGTTGAAGACGTACACCGTGCCGGTGGTATTTTTGCCTTGCTAGGTGAGCTGGATCGCGCAGGGATTTTGCATAACCAATGTAACACTGTGCATTCAAAAACCATGCTCGAAGCATTAGAGACATGGGATATTATGCGTTCACCGACTCCTGAGGTCATAGAGTTTTATAAAGCAGGACCTGCTGGCATTCCAACGCAAACCGCGTTCAGCCAATCTACTCGCTGGCCTTCTCTAGATGGTGATCGTGCAGAAGGCTGCATTCGCTCTATCGAAAACGCTTTTTCCCTCGAAGGTGGCTTAGCCGTACTTTATGGCAACATCGCTCTTGATGGTTGTGTTGTAAAAAGTGCCGGTGTAGACGAATCAATTCTTGTGTTTGAAGGCCGTACTCACGTAACGGAATCTCAAGACGAAGCGGTTAAGAACATTCTCGATGATAAAGTGGAAGCTGGTGACATTGTCATTGTTCGCTACGAAGGCCCTAAAGGCGGCCCAGGCATGCAAGAAATGCTTTACCCAACGTCTTACATTAAGTCTAAAGGGTTAGGAAAAGCCTGTGCACTACTAACCGACGGCCGTTTCTCTGGTGGTACATCTGGCCTGTCTATCGGCCACGTTTCTCCTGAAGCGGCTGCTGGCGGCGCAATCGGTCTAGTTGAAAATGGTGACCGTATTTTGATCGATATTCCAAACCGTACGATAAATGTTTTGCTTAGCGATGAAGAGCTACAAAACCGCCGCGACGTCATGAATGCTAAAGGCGCGAGCGCATGGAAACCAGTTGAAGTGCGCCCACGTAAAGTTTCTCCTGCACTAAAAGTGTATGCTCACTTTGCAACTAGTGCGGACAAAGGAGCGGTACGTGATATTAGTCAAATCGACTAATATCTAAAAAGTAATACGCAAAAGGCCGCTTTGCCAAATACAGGCGTTGCGGCCTTTTTCATTCACAACCCAATATCTTACCACAGGAAAAACAATGCTCAGCTATCGCCATATTTATCATGCAGGCAACCACGCTGATATTTTAAAACATTTGACGGTCAGTCAAATATGTCGCCATTTTATAAAAAAAGACGCGCCCTTTTTCTATTTGGATACACACGCTGGCATTGGTCAATATTCGCTAAACTCTGAGCAGGCGCAAAAGAACAAAGAATTTCACTCAGGTATTGCACGACTGCTAACCGAAGATAACCTTCCTGAACCATTGGAAAATCTATTAGACATCGTCCGCGAGATGAACCCAACAGATACCTTAGAGTTTTACCCAGGCAGCCCTAAGATTGTCGATTATTACGTTCGTCAAAAAGACAAACTACACTTATGTGAGCTGCACCCAAACGATTACCCAATTTTAGCGGCGCTTTTTCCAAATAAGCGTAAAGCCAATGTCGTCAAAGACAATGGTTTTGCTGCAGTAAAAGCCATGTTGCCACCACCGCAAAAGCGTGGATTCGTTCTAATGGATCCGCCTTATGAGGTGAAAAAAGATTACCAATATGTGGTTCAAGCATTAGAAGATGGTTACAAACGCTTTCCTCAAGGCACTTATGCCATTTGGTATCCGGTATTAAACCGCAGACAAGCTGACGATCTCTTAAAATCGGTGAAGACAACCAATATTCGTAATGTGCTTTTGCTTGAGTTGTGCATTAGAAACACAGAAGAAGAGCGTGGTATGGCAGGAAGCGGTATGATTATCGTCAATCCACCTTGGACTCTAGAAAAAGAAGCCAAGGAATTTTTGCCAGTGCTCAGCAAGTTGCTAGCAGAAGATAATGAAGCGGGTTACCAAGTAACTTGGATTACCCCTGAATAGCTATATTATAGAGGAGCGCGTCATGAACACGCCTTTCGAACTCGCGTTTAAGTACATGCCAACGCCCGCTTTTATAATAGAAAGCAGCACAGGCAAGCTAATATCATACAATCGCAACTTTGAAATTTTATTTGAAAATTTTAATGCGACACCTTCCAACACATGGGAATCCCTTTGCGAGGACGCCGTCTCTTCAGAAGATTGGCAGACACTCAACAACAAGGTTAAAAGCGGTAGCATTGAACGCTGTGAAAGCTTAATCCGTGTTGGTGATAAGCTAATCAATATGCAGCTTGAGATGCGTCATCTTGGCGAAACGGTTTTGGCCTGTGTTTACAATACTGATCATATGGATCTTTCTGCTGCCGAAAACACCCTACTCAAATTCGCACTGACTGAATCTTCTGCGGGATTATGGATATGGGAAACTGAGTCTGATTTAGTATCTTGCTCAAAATCCATTGCGACACTATTGAATTATCCACTTGATAAAACACCACGCTCAACCACTGAATGGCACGCACTCGTTCATCCTGATGATGTAAAAAAATTGGCCACCATAGTCAATGAACATGTCGCGCTAAATCAGGATTACTATGAAGTAGAATATCGAATCTTGACTGGTGACCAACGTTACCTGTGGGTAAAAGAGCGCGGCAGAAGCTACACAAAAGGACCAGATGGTAGCATCAAGAAGATCATTGGCTTCATGGTAGATATTAGCCACCAGAAAGCATTAGAAGAACATCTTCGCAATCAAGCCACCTTTGATGAACTAACAGGGCTATTGACTCGTGGCGCAGCGCTGACACATTTTAAAAAGCAACTAGGCTTAGCGAAACGTCAATATACGCCTTTAACCATGGCGAAAATCAACCTTGATGCTAATGATCGCCTAAGCAAGCTCCCAATGGAAGCACGTAATATAGCCATTCAAACTTCCGCTCGCTATATCTATAAAAAGATACGCGAGGCCGATGTATTAGCACGAGTAGAGCCTGATAAACTGCTGTTGTTGCTACCTAATACCAGCGTAAAAGATGCGAAAAACCTGCTAAAACACATCATCAACCCGACAGAAAGTGAAAGTTCAGCTTTGTTTGAAGGCAATTCAGATCCTATGGATTTCTGCATTGGTATCGCAGCCTTTCCAGAAGATGGTGAAACGATAGAAGAACTAGCACTTAGCGCAAACCAAGCTGTTGAAGACGGGCAAGCCTCTTGTAAACAGATCGTCGTTAACTAAATTCAAGCTATCAAAACAAAAACGCCGCATTCTCAAATGCGGCGTTTTAATTTTTATCGAAGAACTGCTGTCTATTTAAACAATAAATAGAGACCTGCTCGTGGAGTCTCTAACAAGGCTCACCTTGCAGCGTTAAAACAATCCGCCTAGCCCCACCATGATCACGGTGTTCGCCTAAATAAACGCCTTGCCAAATACCTAAACACAGCCTCTTATCCCGAATAGGAATCGTCAGGGATGAGCCCAACATGCTAGCCTTAATGTGCGCAGGCATGTCGTCGCTGCCTTCATAAATATGCTCATAATAGGGCTGATCTTCTGGCACCATATGAGAAAAATGTTTTTCCATATCTCGGCGAACAGAAGGATCGGCATTTTCGTTTATCGTCAAAGATGCCGAAGTGTGAAGCAATTGAACATGCAACAAACCAATGGAAACTGGCGATAGCTTCGCTAGGGCTTCTTCCACCTGATCAGTGATCAAATGAAAACCTCGACGCATCGCTGGCAATTGAACTTCTACTTGCTGCCACATAATGAATTACTCTGCGCTGGTTCTTTGGTAAACAGAAAAACGGTAGTCGTAAGGATTTGGTCCTTCAGCGGCGAACGCTTCTTCACCTATTAGGGTAAACGATGGCCAATCTACTTCTGGAAAAAACGCATCGCCTTTTACTTCAGCATCCACATGAGTAATGTACAAACGATCTGCGCGCTCAAGCGCAAGTTGATAAATTTGCGCACCGCCTATTACCATGACTTCTTCTTGACCATTGACTAAGCAAATATCTTCACCAAGGGAAATGGCATCTTCCAATGTCGTCACCACATCAATCCCCTCTGCTTGATAAGCTGGATCACGACTAATGACAATATTGCGACGACCTGGCAATGGCTTGCCAATCGATTCAAAAGTTTTACGTCCCATGACAATGGGCTTTCCCATCGTCGCTTGCTTAAAGTATTTAAGATCATTTGGCAAATGCCAAGGCAAGGAGTTATTAATACCGATGGTTCGGTTCGTAGACATAGCAACAATAAGTGACAACATAAAACAACCTGCGTAAAAATCTTGGCTCTTCTTTGCTCTGACAATCCAAGAGCAAAGGCTTCTGATATAATCAATGACATTTATTATACCCATGACGATCCAGATTGCATTTCTTAACCTGCACTAGCAAACGTCATCCGGAAAAACAGACAAGGCATTTTTTATGAAACAGTATTTAGATCTTTGCAACCGCATCGTCAACGAAGGTGAATGGGTGAGTAACGAGCGAACTGGCAAGCGCTGCCTGACCGTTATTAATGCCGACCTCACCTATGATGTAAGCAAAGGCGAATTCCCTCTCGTCACCACGCGCAAAAGCTACTGGAAATCGGCCATTGCGGAAATTATTGGTTATTTAAGAGGCTACGATAACGCGGCAGACTTTCGTGCGCTGGGCACAAAAACATGGGATGCCAACGCCAACGCCAACGAAGCTTGGCTAAATAACCCTTACCGTAAAGGCGAAGATGACATGGGACTTTGTTACGGTGCTATTGGCCGTCACTTCCCAAAACCAGACGGTGGTCATATCGACTTATTAAAACAAATTATTGATGACCTAAGCCGTGGTGTGGATAACCGTGGGGAAATCCTCACTTTTTATCACCCTGGCGCGTTCCACATGGCTTGTCTTCGTCCTTGTATGTACAGCCATCACTTTTCATTGCTTGGTGATACGCTTTATCTAAACAGCACACAGCGCAGCTGTGATGTGCCGCTTGGGTTAAACTTCAACATGGTTCAGGTGTACGTATTGCTTGCCATCGTTGCGCAAATCACTGGTAAAAAGCCGGGCAAAGCCTTTCATAAGATAGTAAACGCTCACATCTATGAAGATCAGCTAGAACTAATGCGTGACGTACAACTAAAGCGCGAGCCTTACCCTCTGCCAACTTTAAAAATCAACCCAGAGATAAAATCTTTAAAAGACATAGAAACTTGGGTAACCATGGGTGACTTTGAAATCGAAGGCTACCAATTCCACGAGCCTATCGCCTACCCTTTCTCAGTGTAAGCGACTCTTGGCTCAAGAGACCTAAAAGCAAAACGGCAAACCAATATTGGTTTGCCGTTTTTTTATTGACGTTATTTTTTGTGGATAGATTAATCCTATAAGAACTTTTCTATCAAAATCTCATCAATGTATTGACCACAAACTTTAGCATGCTTTTTTGCAGTTCCAACGACTTCAAAGCCTTGTTTTAAATACGTCGCTAAAGCGTTTGGATTATCCTCTCTGACGTAGGCAAATAACTTCTCATAACCTTTTGATCTCGCTAAGTTGAAAGTCGCTTCGAATAAACTCGATGCAACGCCTTGCCTTCTGCAGCTAGCATCAACGAAAGTGCCGATAATACCAACATGATCAAAAGCATGAGTATAGGCAGCAAACGGCTCGACATTTTGAAAGCCAACGACGTTTGAAGTCTCTTTATTTAACGCCACATGAAACACACCTCTCTCAGGGAAGTCTTGAATAAATTGCTCTTCCTCTTCTACCGAAAAAGTAATATCAAGTATGGTAAAAATGCCTTCCTCGATAATAGGGTTCAAAATATTGACTATGCCTAGTGCATCTTTTACTTGCGCTTCTCTAACTAGGAGTGTCATATTTTTTCCTAAATGGTTTTCTGGTATTCAATACAATTAATGCTTTTACCCTGCACTTCAGCAAAATTTGCATATTGCTTTACGTCTACAAATCCGTTGTATGTCAGCACTTTCTGCGAGGCAATATTGTCTACTGAAGCAAAGGCTATTAAGGTTTCCACATTAAGCTCTTTAGCCTGTTGAATAATTTGCTCAACAGCACATTTGGCGATACCGCGTCCGGCAAATTTTTCGCCCAACCGATAACCTAAATAAGCCTCGCTCAATACCAAATTGATATCGGTTAAATTGATACGGCCAGCAATCTCGCCATTGTCGTCAATAATAAGCATCGGCAACATGGCTTTTCTTTGATGTTGCGAAAGAAATTCTTCAATATGTTTTTTTATACCTTCATCGCTGTAAAAACCAACTTCCCGCGGATTGATATGTGATTCAAACCACGCTTGGTTTTTTGTTTCAAATAACAGCAAAGGTTTAGAGTCAGACCGAGATAATAGACGCAGTTCCATTTCAAGCTGAGTGTGTGGTGAAGCGAAAATTTAGTGCCTGCATGATTTTAAAAATCGTGTCGAAGCGCGGCTTTGTTTTACCACTAATGGTTTTATATAAGCTTTCTCTGTTCAGTCCAGATGCTAAAGCAATATCGGTTACGCCATGCTTTTTAACCAACAATCCCAATGCTTCAATAAAAGTATTTGGGTCATCGTCAGCCAAACATTCCTGTAAGAAAGCCTGCACTTCTTCTTGTGTCTCAATATAATCAAACGGATTAAAATCGCTTGTCTTTAATGTCATGATGTTTGCTCCCACTCACTAAGCAAGATCTTCGCTTGCTCTATATCTTTGCTCTGCGTGCCTTTATGGCCACCATTAATGAGCAAGATAATTTCGTTATTACGCACGTTGTAATAAACTCGATAGCCTTTTCCTACAAAAACACGCATCTCTAAGAGATTACTCGCAATCACTTTGCTATCACCAAAGTTGCCGTTAATCGCCCTAATAATTCGCATGTTTATCGCCAAAAGAGCTTGTCGATCCTTTAGTTTAGACAGCCATTGATCAAAAACATCCGTTTTCTTGATTCCATACTTCATAAAAACAATTGTAGCCATCAAGCTACAATGATGCAATTTTAATCTGCTATTTTATATCTTGGAAAAAATACACAGAAATCACAATTAGCTTTATCCGTCCAAAAAAAACCAGCCGTATGGCTGGTTTTAATCTAACGCTAAACCTGTTGAGCTATTTTGAAGTACTTGCTTTTGGAAATGTATTCAGCTTAAGGCCTGCCATGATTAAGCCTGCGCCAATTATCACCATTGGTAAAGACAAGAGCTGTCCCTCTGTCAGCCAACCAAAAGCAAGATAACCAATTTGTATATCTGGCTCACGAACAAATTCTACTAGGATTCGGAAAATACCGTAGAAAAGTAGGAACATACCAGAAACACAATAACGAGGTTTTGTTCTTTGCGAGAAGAACCACAAAATGCAAAATAGCGCGACACCTTCTAATGCAAATTGATACAACTGCGAAGGATGGCGAGCAAGTTGCAGCGGATCATTAGGAAAAACCATTGCCCAAGAAACGTCTGTGGGTTTGCCCCATAGCTCACCGCCAATAAAGTTCCCTAAACGCCCAGCACCTAAACCAATTGGTACAAACGGCGCCAAGAAGTCGGTTACATCAACTAGGTGCTTGTTGTAACGACGAGCGAAGAAGAACATAGCGGTAATAACGCCTAGTAATCCGCCATGGAAAGACATACCACCTTCCCAAATACGAACTAAAATAAGCGGATTATCAATAAACGCAGAGAACTGATAAAACAAGATATAGCCAACCCGACCACCTAATATGACGCCAAGAGCGCCATAAAATATAGCATCGCTAACCATTTCTGGAGTCCAAAGTCCGTTAGAGCGTTTGGCGCGATACATGCCACATAGGTAGGCACCAGCAAAGCCAATCAGGTACATAATACCGTACCAATGCACGGAAATTGGCCCAATTGATACGGCAATAGGATCAATGTTTGGATATGAAATCATAATGAGACCTTTTCAACGACTACTGCGCTCGCCAATACCGTGTTAAAAACAGATTCAAAATGCTCATTTATAACCCATAGACTCCGCTTTTTCGTCTGTTTTTGCCTTGTCTTGGCTTCGCTCATGACGTCGTGTAAATATCTCATAATATTGAAAAAATCTCTGGTAGGTATTAGTCCACGTTGGTGGTTTTAGATGGTCGAATCAAACGCTCAATATTCGCTTCGCGCATGAGTCGTGTCATGGTTTGTGTGACCGCTTCGGCATGAGATAGTTTCATCACTTCGTTCAGCATAGCTTGTGATTGTTCCATTGAAATATTACGAATAACCGCTTTTACCTTAGGAAGACTAGTCGAACTCATAGACAACACATCGTAGCCCATGGCCATTAACAAAATAGCGCCCATCGGATCACCTGCCATTTCACCACATACGCTTAAACCAACACCTTCATCTCTGACCTGATCGACGATGCTAAGCAGTGCACGTAACACAGAAGGATGGAAAGAATTATATAAGTCTGCCACACGCGGGTTATTTCGATCTACAGCAAGCAAATATTGCGTTAAATCGTTGCTTCCTACGGATAAGAAATCAACCAATTCAGCTAACTCTTTGACTTGATAAACCGCGGCTGGAATCTCTATCATCACGCCAACTTGCGGCATTTTGACGTCGTAACCTTCTTCTTTCACTTCAGCATAACCCCGACGAATCAGCGCCAACGCCTCTTCGACTTCTGCAACATTGGAGATCATAGGCAGCATGATTTTTAGATTATACAAACCTGCGCTGGCTTTTATCATGGCGCGAATTTGCGCCATAAAAATTTCCAAATGATCCAGAGTAACTCGAATACCACGCCAACCTAAGAAAGGGTTCGCTTCGTTTATAGGGAAATAAGGCAGCGCTTTATCACCACCAATATCTAAGGTGCGAACCGTTACTGGAGAAGGCGCAAAGCCTTCTAATTGCTGACGATAAATAACCACCTGTTCCGCTTCAGTAGGGAAACGATCCCGCACCATGAAAGGCACTTCTGTACGATAAAGACCGATACCTTCCGCACCACGATCCAAGGAACGAGCAATATCTGCGGATAAACCAGTATTCACATACAAAGATAAACGATGACCATCAAGCGTTTCACAAGGTAGGTCTTTAAGTGTTTCGTATTCTTCTTCTAGTAAACGTTCTTCATCAACAATTTGTTGATAGTTTTCAATAAGCGCTTCAGATGGGTAGGTGAAAATCTTCCCCAAATAACCATCAACAATAAGCTCTACTTTATCCAGCTGAGCATAAGGCAAATCTAATGCGCCCATAACCGTTGGAATGCCCATCGCGCGAGCTAGAATCGCCACATGAGAGTTACCGGATCCCATTACTGAGACTAGGCCTTTGATCTTATCAATTGGAATTTCGCCAAGCATCGATGCTGTGAGCTCTTCACCAACAATAATGGAAGGCTCGCTAAAGCGCTCCGCGATATTAGGCGCTTTTTCTTGAAGATGTGACAATATACGGCGACCAAGATCACGAAGGTCGGATGCTCGCTCGCGTAAATAAGGGTCATCCATGCGGTTAAACTGCTGAATATGCGCCTGAATAACCTGTCTTAATGCACCTTGCGCCCAATTACCTTCTTTGATCTTTCGAACAATTTCACCAGCTATTGAGTTGTCATCTAAGATTTTTAGATAAACATCGAACAAGGCTTTTTCATCTTCTGAAAGATGTTGGCTAATTCGATTACTGGCTCGACGAATGTCTTGTCGAACGGCATCAAGTGCTTGATAAAAGTCCTGAATTTCTTCATCGAAATCGGTCGTGTGGCGGTCAGGAATAACATCCAAATCAGCTGGAGGGAAAACCACAACACCGCGGCCAATAGCAACACCAGAGCTTCCTGGGATGCCTTTGTAACGAAAATCTGATCCACTAGGAATAGCGTTGGGATTGAGGTTAGTAATCGCCCCTGTCGCTTCAGCGTGAGCAATAACACCCGCTAATTGAGCAGATAGAGTGATAAGAAAGGCTTCTTCGCCTTCATCAAAACGACGTTTATCTTCATGCTGAACCACCAACACGCCTAAGACTTGGCGATGATGAATAATAGGCACACCTAGAAAAGAACGGTATCGTTCTTCACCTGAGCCTTTTAGATAGTGGAAAGATGGGTGAATATGAGCATCTTCAAGGTTAACAGGTTCAGCCCTTCGGCCAACCAAACTAACTAGGCCTTCATCGGCTTTTAAACTAACATTACCTGCAACATCTGCATTCAAACCGCGTGTTGCCATCAAGACATATTCTTTGGTGTTCGTGTCTACCAAATAAATAGAACACACCTCTGCACGCATTGCTCTGCGGACACGTCGAACAATAATGTCCAGTGCCGCAGATAAAGACTGCGCGGCAGTCACCTCCTGGGTAATACGTCTTAACAAACTTAGCATAGCTCTCCCATCAATCTATAACCTCCAGCATCAAGCCAGCAAGTTTATCACTTTTCTAGTCTGCGATGTGCGCTGGGAATAAGCTCTTTTAAAGCTCGGCGGTAAACGTCTTTTTTGAACGCCACAACCTGACCAAGTGGATACCAATAACTTACCCAACGCCAGCCATCAAATTCAGGGGTTTCCGTTCCATCCACGCAAACAGAAGCATCAGAGCAACGAATAGAAAGAAGAAACCATTTTTGTTTTTGCCCAATACATAAAGGCTTACTATTGTGTCTTAGCATGCGCTTAGGAAGACGATAACGCAGCCATCCACGAGTTTTACCTATTACTTCCACCTGATGAGGATCTAAGCCTACTTCTTCTTTTAGCTCTCGAAATAAAGCGTCTTCAGGTGTCTCGTCGGATTTGATGCCTCCTTGAGGAAACTGCCAAGCATTTTGCCCTACTCGTCTCGCCCAAAGAAGCTGGCCACGCTCGTTCATCAATATGATGCCCACATTCGGTCTGTATCCGTCTGCATCAATCACGAGCTATCACCTTTTAATATAAAAATAAATTAGATTCATTGTTCCATAATTCCCCCATCCGCACAATTAAGACTGCTGTTATTTATTATCGCCAAGGCTATAATTCACGCACTTTTGAAGAATTGAGGACGGCTTGTGACACTCGCAATATTTGACTTAGACGGCACATTATTAAACGGCGACAGTGATTACACTTGGGGACAGTTTCTCGTTGAGAAAGAGCTTGTAAACAGTCAAGACTACAAACTGGCCAATGATAAGTTCTTTGAGGAGTACCAGGCGGGTACTTTAGACATTCACGAATACTTGGCATTTAGCTTAAAGCCATTAACCAAGTTTTCGAGGGAAGAATTAACCAAGCTGCACAACACTTTCATGCGAGAAAAAGTTCATCCGATGATGCAAGAGAAAGCTAACGCTTTAATAAAACATCACAAAGACCAAGGTCATTTCTTGCTGATGATCACCGCGACCAATCAATTCGTTACTGGACCAATAGGCGATGCTTTGGGTATGGATCACATCATTGCGCCTGTGCCAGAGATTATTGACGATCATTACACAGGCAAAATTGTTGGCGTGCCAAGCTTCCAAGACGGCAAGGTCACTCGTTTGAACGACTGGTTGGCTGAAACTGGTCACACGATGGAAGGTAGCTATTTTTACAGTGATTCTCGTAATGATTTGCCATTACTAGAATTAGTCAGCCACCCTATTGCTGTTGATGCTGATGAGACTCTAACAAAAATTGCGCAAGATCGTGGCTGGCAGCATATTTCGTTAAGAGATTAATTAACAAAATAATAAGAATGCCAAATGAAAAAGCGCTGCCAGATCCAATCCGACAGCGCTTTTTACTGTTAAATCATATAAACAAAGTGAGCTTATAAGCCCATATTGTTATGAATACGATAAAACAGGGCTTTTAGGTATTCAGTTTCTTCGATCGCAGGATGCACCGGATGATCTGGTGCTTGTGTTCCACGATAAATCAATTGCGAGAAACGCTCTAATTGACGACTATTGCTACGAATAATATCGTGCAATCGAGCTGTCTCTAAGTGCATAGAACACGAACCAGAAACCAAAATACCGCCCTTCGCAACCAAACGCATCGCTAACTGGTTTGCACGATGGTAAGCACCTTCGCCGGCTTTGATGTCTTTACGGCGAGCAATAAAGGCTGGTGGATCCATGACAACCACGTCGAAACGCTCTTTGTCTTCAATCAAAGACTGCATCGCTTCAAATGCATCTCCGTGCATCAAGTTAGAACCACCTTCGTATTGGTTCAACTTAAGATTTTCACCCACATGGCTTAAGGCACTTTCAGATGCGTCGATAAAAGTAACGTCAGTTGCACCAGCTGAAGCAGCTTGAACCCCCCAACCGCCAATGTAAGAAAAAATATCTAGTACGCGCTTGCCATCACAAAAGCCTTGCATGGTTTTACGGTTCTCACGGTGATCATAGAACCAGCCTGTTTTTTGCCCATCCCACACTGGCGCTTGGAATAACACACCGTTTTCTTGTAAGAAAACCAACTCAGGAACCGTGCCGAAAGCTTCTTCAACATAAGTTTCAAGACCTTCGATTTGACGCATCTTGCCATCATTTTTCATCAAAATAGCAGATGGTTTCACGACATCCTGCAAAGCTTCAATAATCTCGTTTTTCACCCGTTCCATGCCAGCTGTCGATATCTGCACTACCAAAATATCGGCAAAACGGTCAACAACCAAACCTGACAAGCCATCAGAATCACCAAACACAAGACGATAGTAAGGCGCTGAATAAGTAAGTTCGCGCAAAGACAAAGCAATCTTTATACGATGAACCAAGGTCGACTTGTTTAAAAAAGTATCGGTACTACGGCTCATTAAACGTCCGCAAATCAATGTGTTAGGATTTATTGTCGCAATACCAAGAGGCTTACCTTGAGCTGTTTCGACAACAACCTGATCCCCAGGGGTAAATTGCTTTAATGGCGTCGCTGAGGTATCTACCTCATTGCTGTAAATCCATTGATGTCCAGCCCTTAAACGGCGATCAGCTTGACCTTTTAGTCGAATAACACTCAAAATTTTCACCCAGTATATTTAAAAAACGCTATTATAAAGACTCTAGATTCAATTGCTACGAATTACGTAGTGGTAAAGTTACTTGCCTTAAAGAAGTGTGTCCATGTCATCTACATTAAATGAAAATCAGCTCAAACTCATCTTGCAAGGCATCAGTATTCCACCACAACCACAGATTATGGTGGATTTGCATATGGAACAAGCCATGCCTGACCCAGACATGGACCGCATATCAGAAATTATTTCACAGGATGTGAGCCTCTCAGCTGCTGTACTAAAGCTAGTCAACTCAGCTTCTTATGATTTACCCAAGAAAATCGCTTCAATTCAACAAGCGGTGATGCTACTTGGTCCAAGTAGCGTCACGAATATTGTGAATGGCCTTGCGGTAAAAAGTGAATTATCTGATGAAGCAATACAATCACTACACAGCTTTTGGGATACGGCGAGTGATGTTGCCGCAATTTGCTCAAGTCTAGCCAATCAGCTCGACTTTAAATATCAAGATGAATGCTATGCACTTGGGCTTTTTCATAATGCAGGCATTCCTTTGATGCTTAAGCGCTTCGACGGCTACCAAGATATATTAAAGCAAGGCTATCAAGATCCAGAATTCAACCTGACTGACGTTGAGAACCAAGCCTTTAAAACTAACCATTCCGTTGTCGGTTATTATTTGGCAAAGTCATGGGGGTTACCTAAAAGCTGCTGTGCTGTCATAGCCAAACACCACCGTGTCGAGTACTTATTCCGCCACAGGGTGCCAGGCGACTCGATTAATTTAACCTTTGCTTCCATTTTAAAAATGGCAGAACACATTGCCTCGACCTTTAGACACATAGGTGGAGCAAATGAAGACTATGAATGGCAAAAAATTGGGCATTACGCCCTAGATCATTTAGAACTGAGTGAATACGATTTCGAAGGCATGATTGAAGTCTGCCATGAGCAAGGCATCGGAACCATCTAGCTCTATTATTTTAAGAAAAGCCTAACCAGACATAAAAACGCCCAAGTGATTTACAAGCAAATAACTTGGGCGTTTTTATGTCCAGACCTCAGCAGCAGGAAAACAACGCTAGCGCGGGAACATCACCAGATGATCTAAATGAACGCTTAGCCCAATTTCCTGACCAACAGAATGATTATGGTGAGAAGAAGCGAAGCAATATACCACTTTGCCAGAAGATAATTTCACACGATATAAAAAGTGTGATCCACGAAACCATTTACTCACAATCACACCAACAAATTCACTGTCGTCGTCATGCAAAATATCATCAGGACGAACTAATAAGTCCACTTGGGTATTATCGGCAAAGCCGTGATCTAAATCGCCACGAATATTACCCAAATCTGAATGCACGCAATCTGTCCCACAGACTGTAGCGGTCAGAAAATCCCCATGGCCAATAAAACTCGCCACAAAGCGCGTTTCTGGTCGATGATAAATCTGATACGGCGAACCTGTCTGATGAATCATGCCTTCACTCATAACTGATACTTGATCCGCCATAGCAAAGGCTTCCATCTGATCATGAGTTACCAATAACGCGCTCATTTTTTCATGTTGCAATATGGCACGTATATCAGGCACCAATTCTTCTCTTAACTTGGCATCCAACCCAGAAAAAGGTTCGTCCATTAATAGCAGTTTAGGCTTAGGAGCAATGGCTCGTGCCAAGGCGACACGTTGCTGTTGACCACCAGAAAGCGAATGTGGATAGCGCGATTCGAAACCCGACAAACCAACCAGACTTAACAAATAGGTAACGCGCTCCTGTGCCGACTCTTTAGGCCAAGCAGATAAGCCAAAAGCAATATTCTGCGCAATGGTAAGATGTGGGAACAAGGCGATGTCTTGAAATACCATACCAATAAAACGGTTCTCAGGGTTAACACTGTGTGTTGGATTGGAAATTACCTCGCCATCAATACGTATTTCACCAGACATCAAAGACTCAAAGCCTGCAATTGCTCTGAGCAAAGTAGATTTACCGCAACCGCTTGGACCGAGCAGGCAACCTATCTGTCCTTCTAACAGTTTAAATGAAGCATTTTTAACAACCGCACCGCCATCATAACCAACCGAAACATCGGTCAGTGTCATTTCTTTCAATAGTTTATGAGGAGGTAACGATGTCATATGCGATCCTATTTTTAATAAACGCTATTTAGCACTATCGGTGCGAGAAGAAATGGAGCGGCTCAATAAAATCACTGGCACTAACCCCACCAGCACTATCATTAACGATGCTGGAGCCGCATCGACCAGTCGCTCATCTGACGCAAGTTCAAAAGCTCGCACCGCTAAAGTATTAAAATTAAATGGGCGCAACACCAAAGTCGCAGGTAATTCTTTCAATACATCAACAAAGACGATTAGCATGGCCGTCAATACGGAGCCTTTTAACAGCGGAATATGAATGCGCGTTAAAACTTTAAAAGGCGACATACCGAGCGAACGTCCCGCCATGTCCATACTTGGCTTAATCTTTCCGAGGCCATTTTGCACCGCACCTAAAGAAACGGCCATAAAACGAACCGTATAAGCAAAAAGCAACGCCACTAAGGTACCAGAGAAAATCAAACCGACTCTTTCGCCGCTATAATGTTTAACAAAATCAATAATGCGATGATCTAGCCAAGCCAACGGAACAATAGTGCCAATCGCAATAATCGTCCCCGGCAAGGCATAACCTAAGCCTGCAATACCAACTGATGCTCTGACCGCTTTACCATTATTCAAGCGAATGGCATAACTTAGAACCAAGGCTAAACTCACTACAATTAAAGAAGCCATAGCGGCAAGATAAAATGAATTCCACGCCAGTTGAATAAAGTTTGTGCCAGGCATTTCTGCTTTAAATACCGCCCAATACGCCAACACACTCACAGGAATAAGAAAGCCAACAAGGATAGGCAACCAGCAAAAGATACAGGCCAGCAAGCCACGACCACCGTTCAAAATCATACGTCGATTACTGGCCTTTTTTAGACCTGACGCATGGTAGCGAATGCGATGCCGTGAATATCGCTCAAGCAGAATCAATACTGCTACGAACATCAGCAAAATGCCCGCTAGCTGTGAGGCCGCAGCCACATCACCAAAACCATAAAAGGTTCGTAAAATACCCGTTGTGAATGTGTTGACGCTGAAATATTGCACTGTGCCATAATCGGCTAATGTTTCCATCAGTGCTAAGGTCAGACCCGTTACAATTGCCGGACGAGCAAGGGGAAGTGCCAATTTAAAAAAAACAGCGCGGCCAGAATAGCCAAGTGTTCGACTGACTTCTAAAGTGTTCTCAGACTGCTCTAAAAAAGCCGCTCTACTCATGAGATACACATAAGGATAAAGCACCAAAGTCAGCATAGCGATGGCGCCGCCAAGAGAACGTATTTCAAAGAACCAATATTCACCATAACGCCAACCGGTAAGGTCGCGAATGAAGGTTTGCACTGGGCCTGCAAAGTCCAACACACCAGTGTAGGTATAAGCAATAATATAAGCAGGCACAGCCATAGGTAACAGCAAAGCCCAAGAGAGAAAAGTACGACCAGGGAAATCACACATGCTAGTCAACCAAGCACAGGGCACACCAATAACCAGCACACCAATGCCAACACCTAGCATCAACAACAGTGAGTTCGAAATGTATTCTGCTAACACCGTCTGATAAAGGTGTCGCCACACTTCACCATCACCGATCAAAACATTAACCAAAACAACCAAAATGGGTAATGCCAAAATAGCGGCAATAAGCATTGCCGCTATTTTCAACCAATTCCACTTAGACTTACTTGCTAAACTCGGGTGAGCTAAATTAGCCATCAATCATCAAAAACCATATCAGAAAGCTCGTTGCACAGAGCGAATGTCAGAAAAATCACTTCCAACCAGCAATATCCATAATTTCAACGGCTTCGCGGTTGTTTTCACCTAATTGGCTTAATGAAATAGTATCCGCTCGGAAAGTACCAAATGGAGCTAGCATTTCTGGAGCACCAATGCCTTTTACCACAGGGTATTCGTTATTCACATGAGCGTACCATTCTTGAGATGCTTGATTGGTTAAAAATTCTAGCAGTAATGTGGCGTTTTCAATATTTGTTGCTGCGGCAGTGATACCTGCACCACTGACGTTTACATGAGCGCCACGTTCACCTTCTGCCTGATTAGGCCAGAACAATTTTACCTTTTCATAAACTGCTCTTTCGTCTGCACTATCACTTTGACCAAGACGACCATAATAATAAGTGTTCGCTAGAGTTAGATCACAAACACCCGCAGAAACTGCTTTTAATAGATCCACATCACCACCAAAAGGCGGACGTGCTAGGTTAGATACCAGCCCTTTGACCCAAGCTTGAGTTTTCTCACGACCATCAGCATCCAACATAGAAGCAACCAGAGATTGGTTATAGATATTAGCTGAAGAGCGCACACAAATACGTCCCTTCCACTTTGGATCAGCCAGGTCTTCGTAAGTAGACAACTCTTTTACTGATACTTTTTGGGGATTATAAAAAATTACGCGAGCACGCTGAGACAGGCCAAACCAGTAGCCATCACTGTCGCGTAAATGACTTGGAATATTAGCGCTTAATACGTCACTGTGGATTGGTTTTAATACCCCAGCCGCCTTTGCACGGTGCAAACGACCAGCATCAACCGTAATAAAAATATCTGCTGGGCTCGCGTCACCCTCGGCTTTTAGACGGCTCAATAGCGCATCAGCAGAACCCGTAATAAGGTTAACAACCACATCGTTTTGCTCTGAAAACTTATCCAACGCGGGCTTAATAAGAGATTCTTTACGGGCAGAATAGATGTTTACTTCGCCTTTGGCTTGTAAACCGGTAGAAAGAAGTAATGACGAGGCCAACGCAGCAAATCCAACATAATTCAACATAGACTTTCGTCCTTGCTTTTTCATCGCTTGGCACAATTTTACTGACATATTAACCTTCCACCTATTCAAGACATTCACTTTTCCCAAAGACAAAACATGCCTAAAGACAACGAGAGAAAAGACCATAAAAAATGAGACAAGAAATTAGCACAACACAATACTAAACACTAGCGATTATCATTTGTTCAAAGGGATTGGCGCATCTGTAAATAAGAGTAAAACCGAAGGCTGGCTTCGCTCGTTTTCAACTTGAGTCAGTCAACCTATTTAGGAGATAGCGAATAACAAAACTTAATGCAATAATTGATTAAGCCCATCGCCGATAGCCAGAGCATCATCCAATTCATAAATGATTCCCTCAGGCAGACCTGCTGCCTTAGCTACTGCTGCCGGAAACCCTTCTCGCACTAAGTCGTATTCTCGCTCACTGCGGATACACGCATTGATATAGCAGGCTAAATTCAATACACAGGCAAGTGGGTTTGGTTCATCATCCGAAAAAGGACGCTTATGATGCTGCACTGCATACCCTAGCCCAGCAGGGAACTTCCATAAATCCATTAGTGCTTTACCTGCATCTTGAGACGTAAAGCCAAGTAAATCTTGCTCTGCTTTCACACGACCCGCCTTACGATTTGCCACCAAAGATTGAATCTCTAACGCAATTTCAGGCGCTGTAAGATGCAACAACAATCGCCCGATGTTATGGACAATACCAACGGTAAACGCTTCGTCTTCTTGGACTAAAGGCGTACGTTTTGCAAACCATTGCGCCAACTCGGCGACACGAAAAGAATCAGCCCAAAACTCAGGCAGCTTAATCCCCTCTACCTTTGCGACAGAATTGGAAAAGCCAGAAGCAATAACCAAGGTTTTTAGCTTGTCAGTACCTAGTAATACAGTCGCCTCATCGATAGAAGATATTTTTCTCGATAAACCGAAATAGGCTGAGTTAACCACGCGTAATACTTTTAATGAAATAGTCTGATCGTGAGAAACACGCTCAGTGAGGTCAGAATATTTTACATTTGGATCACTAAGAAGCTGAATCAGCTCGCGAACAACATCTGGAACATTGGGAAGTTTGTCCGTTTTCTTTAGGAGATCTGTTGCTTGCATAGCATTCCGCCTTTTACTCTAATTGGTTGCATATCTATACATGCAGAATAAGACACAAAGCACGTTTTGCAACCGGAAATACGTAGCGTTTTGAAAAGCTCCAAATAGCAATAGCCAAAAAAGAGCTCATATTAAGAAAAAGACGACAAACCTGCTGCTCGGGCAACCAATTTTTTCTTCAAAGACTCACCTTGATTAAATTGCTTCATACCGATATTTCTTAGCTGAACAACAAGAGGTTGTTGCGTCGAAAATAGACGTTTAAAGGATTCCATACCTGCGGCCATAGCAATGTTATCTAGCATACGAGCACGCTGGTAACGGCGCAATACTTTACTAGCCCCAAGATGCTCGCCACGTCGATAGGCTTTTTCTAGCACTTCTACTAATGCTTTTACATCACCAAAACCTAAGTTTGCCCCCTGTCCAGCTAAAGGGTGAATCGTGTGTGCGGCATCACCAACCAATGCCAATCCGGATTTTACATATTGCTTGGCATGACGCTGTCTCAATGGGATCGCTTGACGAACTTGAGTGAGCCCCAAAACATCAAATCGTTTGTTCATTGCGTAATGCAAACGACGACAAAAAGCATCTTCATCAAGCGCCATCAGAGATTCAGCTTCTTTTGGCGGTACGGACCAAACAATGGACACAAAATGTTTTTGATTGACTGAAGGAAGTGGAAGAAATGCCAAAATGCCTTCTTCACCCAAACTCTGCCAAGCAGTATTTTCATGGGATTGCGCTATTTCGATAGTCGTTACGATCGCATGATGACCATAGTCCCACTCAACCGTATCAAAAGCATTCTCGCTACGCAGTTTGGACATAGCGCCATCTGCAGCAATAATGGCTTGCGCATCCAGCATATGCCCAGAGGTTAGCTCCACTCTTACACCAGACTCACTTAATTCATGAGACTCTAAAGTATCGCCTAAATACAGGTCGATATTTTTTAAGCGTTGGACCTGTACCATTAATTGTTGATTTAAAACGGCATTTTCCACCAAATGACCAAGCTCAGGCATAGCCGTCGCTTGAGCATTAAAATCTATAAAACCGTCTCCAAGGCCATCCCAAACCACCATATTGTCATAGGAGGCAATACGGTCATGGGCAATGCCCTGCCACACATTGGCTTTTTCAAGTAAGCTCTTTGATTGGCTGGAAATAGCACTCACTCGAGCATCGTAGGCTGGCGGAGTCGACAGACGATATTCGCCGTCATGTTTATCAACAAGGGCAATTCGCAAAGAAGATTTAGCCAACAATATCGCAGACAAAGCACCAACCATACCAGCGCCCACTATTATCAAATCGTACGACTTAGCCATCTTCTTTACTCCGTCTCGTCTCAGTGTTTTTTATCGACTTTCAGCCATGAAAGCTTCAATGTCAGCGATTTCTTTTGGTAAGCCATGAGTTAAAACATAAGGGCCATCGGCACGAATAAGCACATCGTCTTCAATACGAATACCTATGCCTCGCCATTTTGCATCTACGGATTCATTATCGGCTGAAACATAAAGGCCAGGCTCAATAGTGAGCACCATACCTTCTTCCAATAAGCGAGATTCACCGGCGATTTTGTAAGCACCACAGTCATGCACATCCAGACCTAGCCAATGTCCTGTATTGTGCATATAAAAGTCTCTGTATGCCTTGCTCTCGATCAGTAAATCCACATCACCCGTTAACAAACCATGAGCCACTAAACCTTGAGTCAGCGTCCGCACCGCTGCATTATGGCAAGCTTCATAAGGCGTCCCCACATTAAGCTCTTTCATACCTGCATGGTAAGCGTCTAATACAACTTGGTATAAAGCGGCTTGTGGCTCACTAAATTTACCCGTTGCAGGAAAAGTACGAGTAATGTCCGCAGCGTAACACCCCAACTCCGCCCCCGCATCAATTAAGATCAGGTCGCCCTCGTCGATCTCTTCGTCATTTTTGATGTAATGCAAAACACAAGCATTGCTACCTGAAGCTACAATATTGTTATACGCAGGTTGGCGCGCACCGGACTTCATAAACACATAATTCAATTCTGCTTCTAACTGGTATTCATTCATACCAGGACGAACAGATCGCATAGCTTGCTTATGCGCTTCAACACTGATTTGCGCAGCGGCTTCCATAATGGCAATTTCTTCTGCGTCTTTGTGCAAACGCATTTCAGCAACCTGAGGGGCAAGATCAATGAAGCTTGCTGGTGCAACAGCGCCGACTCTGACCCGTGCGGCAATAGCATCACGCCAGCTGGCAATTTTTTCGCGTAAAACATCATCATTAAACAAATACACCACATGTTGCACGCCATCCAGAGCAGAAAAAGCGACCTTGTCTAACTCTTCTAGCGGAGCGGCATCACTTGCGCCAAAATTTGCTATCGCCCCCTCACTACCAAAACGAAAACCATCCCATTGCTCACGCTCAGGATCTTTTGGCAAAGTCACTAAGGTCATTTCCCCACGGCCACTAATAATGGCGTAGGCGCTTGGTTCAGGAAATCCCGTTAAGTAGAAAAAGCTACTATGCGGACGAAACTCATACTCACAATCATTGTTACGAGTCGCCAACTCACCCGTTCGCAAAACAACCACACTGTTTTCAGGTAACGATTGCATCAAGCGTTCACGACGAGCTTGGTAAGTTTGAGTCTCGATTTTCATAGAAGGTCTCTCTTGTTAATTGTCATTCCATTTAACACTAGCGATAACAGTTTGATTTAGTATAAAAATCTAGTGCAGGGAATTCTGTTTAGTATGATCTACATCGGGATTGATATCATGATGTTCAGTGTACAACATCATTGCCGACAGTCTGACGTACTCAACCAATTCTGTTAAATCAGCTTCGTTATCATTGTTGTCTTCTAATGCGCGCATCTCCGCTTGCATGCCAGAGATATTGGCAAAATCACGCAGAATTTGCTTAGTCTCATCAGACAAATCATTTTTTTGCCCAGACAAGCCATAACCAGCCAAAAAGCCATGGGCCCATTGCGCCAAAGTCACGCCTCTTTCGCATAATTCAGCATCTTCATCGGAAATGCTCGGCACAAGCGCAAACTCGCCATTTTGGAACAAAGTCAGTGTGGCTGTATAAAGCTCAACGATTACAGCTCGGCTAGCGTCTTCTTTCCAACCTTCGATATCACAAAACTCTACAACCATGGTAAGCCAATCTTCCAATGGCAGAGTCACACCAGACGCCAAATAACCACAAAGTTGGCCATGTAATTCTGATGGTGACGCGGTAATGGATTCTGTGACAAAAACATCGGCGATTAAATCGAAGTCCAATGCGTCTTTTAACATTTCTGTGGACATAAACTGTCTACCTATTTCTGTTCAATTTATAAAAAAGAAGCCGCACCTAGTGGCGCGGCTTTCTGTCACATATTGCGATCTCATACCAACAATATGGGGCAGTGATACAAACCTTTCAAGTCTATTAGCCTAGTTGTTTCAGGCCAGATTCTAATGTTTGTAGAATTAAAGTATTGATTGTCATTGGACCAACGCCACCAGGAACGGGTGTGTAAGCCGCAACACGATCTTTCAATGGTCCCAATTCAATATCACCAATACCACCAGGGTGGTAACCAGCATCGACAACAATTGCGCCGTCTTTAATCCATTCCGCTTTGATTAACTCTGGTTTGCCTACAGCGCCGACGATCACATCGGCTTGCTTAACAAATTCAGACAAGTTTTGAGTACGAGAGTGGCACATTGTTACCGTAGCATTAGCGTTCAACATCATCATCGCCATCGGCTTGCCAAGAATTGGGCTACGACCAACCACAACAACATGCTTCCCTTCTAATGCTATGTCGTAAGCGGCAAGCAAACGCATAATACCCGCTGGAGTCGCTGCACCGTAAGCAGGCTCTTTCATTGCCATACGGCCAAAGCCAAGGCAAGTCACACCATCGACATCTTTATGGGCAGCAATCGCGTCAAAACATAGACGCTCATCAACTTGTACTGGAACGGGATGTTGTAGCAAAATCCCATGCACATCAGGGTTATTATTTAGCTCATTAATTTTGTTTAAAAGCTGCTCTGTCGTTGTGCTTTCAGGCAGTTCAATAGCCATAGAATCCATGCCAACGCGACGACAAGCATTGCCTTTCATTTTCACATAAGTGGCTGATGCTGGATCAGCACCCACTAATATTGTTGCTAGAATAGGGGTGCAACCGGTACGCGCTTTAAGCTCAGTAACTTGAGCCTTTAGGCGATTTTCAGTTTCTTTGGCGCAAAGTTTGCCGTCAAGAACCAGTGCAGTCATGAATGAGCTCCAGTAAAATTAGAGTGATGTATGAGGGAGCGGCATTATACCTCAACTTTTGCCTTGATACGCAGTGCCTAAACCAATTTGTTCGGCAAAAAAGCGAATCTTCTATTTTTTACTATTTGTTTGCCACTATGCTGGCTCCAAATAATCCACTAATAGCTGCAGATTACGCTGACCTCGAAACTCATTCACATCCAGCTTATAAACCAAGCGTGCTTGAGTCGCTTTATCATTGGGCCATTGATCTAAATCGACAAAAAAACTAATCGCATCCAGCAATAGCCCACTGCTCGGCTCGCGTACCATAAGCTTAAGATGTTTTTCACCGACAATACGCTGCTGCAGAATATCAAATACACCATCAAAACACGGCTCTGGGAACATCTGTCCCCATGGACCAGATAAACGCACTTGCTCAGCAAAGCTCAGACTAAAGTCTTCTGGCGCCAGCGGGCCGTCTGTCAATAAAGTTGCTTCTAGCTGTTCCGGCGTCACCCATTCAGTAATGATGGCATCGAATGCCAGCCGAAAAGCGTCATAATGCGATTCTTTAATAGACATGCCTGCCGCCATGGCGTGCCCCCCAAACTTGCTAAGCAACTGCGGATAGCGCTTGGCCAATAAATCCAATGCATCACGAATATGAACGCCGGGGATCGAACGAGCTGAACCTTTTAATTCGTCTTCACCAACTCTGGCAAAAGCAATCACTGGACGATGGCATTTATCTTTCATTCGCGAAGCTAAAATGCCAATCACACCTTGATGCCAATCCGCATCGTAAAAACACATACCGTTTGGCATGTCTTGCTCTTCATCTAGTAAAGACACAAGCACCAGCTCAGCCTGTTCTTTCATATCAGACTCAATGGCTTTGCGCTCTCGATTAAATTGGTCCAACTGTTGCGCATAATCACGGGCTTGATGGGGATGAACCGCCAACAAACATTCAATACCGATCGACATATCATCTAGACGACCTGCCGCGTTTAATCGTGGGCCAACAACAAAACCCAGGTCTGATGCTTTCAATTGAGTATGATCACGCCGCCCTACTTCTAATAAGGCAAGAATACCCGGACGAGCCAAACCTGCTTGAATACGCTTGATGCCTTGCTGAACGAGAATGCGATTATTAGCATCCAAAGGCACGACATCTGCAACGGTTCCGAGCGCGACTAAATCCAAATAATCCGCCATTTTCGGCTCTGGTATATGCTGCTTAGTAAACCAGTTCCGGCTATTCAACTCTGCCCTTAATGCCGACATCACGTAGAAAATCACCCCAACACCAGCTAAGTTTTTACTTGGGAAACCACAATTTGGATGGTTTGGATTCACAATGGCGTCGGCGTTTGGCAGAGTATCGCCGGGCAAATGGTGATCGGTAACAACTACTTTCATGCCATAGGATTTTGCCGCTAACACGCCATCAATACTGGCAATGCCGTTATCCACCGTCACTAAGACATCAGGCGAACGCTCTTGCGCAACCTCAACAATCTCCGGTGTCAGGCCATAGCCAAACTCAAATCGGTTTGGCACCAAATATTCTGGAGCAATCGCTCCCATTGCCTCTAAAGCTAGAATCCCCAAACTAGTACTGGTCGCGCCATCAGCATCAAAATCGCCAACAATCAGAATCTTCTGACCTGCAACAATTGCATCTGCCAATATCTTTGCTGCGGTGGTTAGATTAAATAAAGAATCAGGTCTTAATAAATGCGGTAAGCGATAATCCAGCTGAGCAACAGACACCACATCACGAGACAAAAAAACGCGCTGTAAAGTCGCAGACATAGTCGAGGGAAAGTCATTTTGTTCAGCAGGTACAGCTCGGCGTTCAATACGCATAGAGATCTCAAAGTCAGGATAAACAGATAGTCAAAGAATAACACGAAAATGACGACTCACGCGCGCCTCGCTATTACTAGAAGAAAACGCTAGTTCACGCAATCCCACAAAGCAAAAATAGTATAAAGTGCTTAAAAATCAAAATCATGAAGCATTATACTTTGTTACATTAGACGTAAATAAGTGAGGTTTTCTTACAAAAGTAACGCAAAAAAGGAATATTTCAGGCTATCGCTTTATTCCCTCGACGCCTGACCAGAAAGTTAAGATGTTCGGTGCTATGATGCCGCACTTTTTTGATTTAGATAAACATCCTAAAGATAAAAACTGAGTAACTCTTGCTTTAACTCATCGGAAAAAAATATGAATAATCACACTTCCGTGGCAGACAAGCCACAATCAAACCAGCGTTTTGCTTTGATCGCTTTAACATCATTGTTCTTTATGTGGGGCTTTATCACCTCACTTAATGACATCCTAATACCGCACTTGAAAGGCGTTTTCGATCTTAACTACACGCAAGCTATGATGATTCAAATGTGTTTCTTCGGCGCGTACTTTATCGTCTCGATCCCTGCTGGGAACTTGGTTAAAAAAGTGGGGTTCCAGCGCGGCATTGGCATCGGCTTAATGATTGCAGCAGCTGGCTGTCTACTTTTTGTCGCAGCAGCAAAAGCACAGCAATACAGCATATTCTTAACTGCTCTTTTCGTTTTGGCCGCAGGGATTACTATTCTTCAAGTGGCAGCCAACCCTCTTGTAACAGTGATGGGGCCAACTGAAACAGCATCAAGTCGTTTGACTCTTTCTCAAGCCTTTAATGCATTAGGGACAACCGTTGCTCCTCTTGTCGGTGGCGCTCTATTATTCACAGTTGCAGGACAATACGCGACGAAAGCGCAAGAAGCAGAAAGCGTTATTATTCCGTATATCGGTTTAGCGATTTTGCTGATTCTTTTAGCAGCAATTTTTACTCGTATCAGCCTTCCAACGCCATCAAATATAGAAGAAGATACAACCGATGCACCAAGCGTTAGTATTTTAAAACACCGTCATTTGGTATTGGGGACTGTCGCTATTTTTATGTACGTTGGTGCAGAAGTCGCTATCGGTAGTTTATTGGTCAACTTTTTTGGACTTGAAAACATCGCGGGACTTGCAGAAGCTGATGCTGCCCACTACGTTGCTTATTACTGGGGTGGTGCTATGGTTGGACGCTTCATTGGTGCAGCATTAATGCAGCGCATCTCAGCAGGTAACTTGCTCACATTTAATGCTCTAGCTGCTATAGCTTTGATTGTTAGCGCTATATTAAATGATGGTCATGTTGCTATGTGGTCTATCTTATTAGTTGGTCTATTCAACTCCATTATGTTCCCAACTATTTTCAGTCTTGCCTTAAAAGATCTTGGACCGCAAACTAGCCGTGGTTCCGGTCTATTATGCTTAGCTATTGTTGGTGGCGCTATATTACCTGTATTGCAGGGCTCTATTGCGGATTCAATTGGCCTGCAAATTTCATTTGTTATGCCAGTGATTTGTTACCTATATATTGCTTATTTTGGGGTCTTTGGCTCTAAACCCGTCTCTCAATAAAAGCCAAATAGCAAAAATAAGACAACAAGTAATTACACTTACCGTATTATAGAAAAACAAAGACCCTGCTTAATAAATTAAGCAGGGTCTTTTTATTTATGAAGTACCATCAACAAAGGTAATATTATTTAGCTTCTACGAGTTCTATTTCGTCCCGCACGCTTGGCGCTATATAAACGATTATCCGCTAAGGTAATTGCCTCCCTAAGCGACGTTGTTTCATTCATCGTCGCCACACCAAAGCTCATTGTCATACGAAACTTATGATCTAAATAAGCAAACTCATACTCTTCTACACGCCGTCGAATAGATTCTGCCAAAGCAAAAGCTTCAGGCTCAGCGCAATCACAAACCGCTATCAAAAACTCTTCACCGCCCCAGCGAGCAGCTAAATCTCCTTCCGAAAGAGAGGTTTGAATAATTTTGCCAAGTTGCGTAAGCGCATAATCTCCAGCATCGTGACCATACTCATCATTAATACTCTTAAAAAAATCGACATCTGCCAACAAAAGATGAAAACTTGTATAAGAACTTGTTTCGAGCCGTTGTAGCATCCCCCTACGATTGAGCAGCTCAGTCAAGGCATCAGTATAAGCGACTAGTTTAAGTTTGGCCGAGGTTTCCTTTAATTCTTGGTTAAACCGAGACATCGAGTATTCATAAATGCCAGAAAGAAACACCACGACAATAAAGGAAAATAGAATTCTCGTCTTTAACGCCGGGTCATAACCAAATTCGGCAAAATGGCTATTCGTAAAATACATAGTAATAATTAAGGCAAGAGTAAAAAAGCCAAGCTCAATCATCCCTCTCTTCATACCATTCAAAAATAAAGACACGGCAGGAATACAATATATCCAAACATGCCCTGTTCCCTTCACTCCTCCGGTATAAACAAGGTAAATCATCAAGGCATATAAAGGGTAAATGACAAAATTTCCAGACAAAGCATGGTTGTGTGTATGACGTAAATAGATGTGATTCATTGCATATAAAAATGCAATCAATATCAAAGCAGAACCAAGGACAGCTTTCCCTTCAATGAGCGACACAATACCTAATGGTAAAGTGAAAAGTACACCGACAGAGGCGAAAAGGTTAATAATGAAAACCCGACGGATATTTTCGGAAAATACATCATCAGTATTACCGACATAGAAAAAGGTCAGCCAAGAAGCTTTAGCTTTATTTTTTTTATTATCAAACTTTGATTTATGTGCGTATTTTGTCATGCATATTCTCCGACCCAGCATCTCTAAGTCGTATATGGCGGGGAATATAATAGTAAACTCCCCAATACACACAATCCTACACCAAAGCTTAAAATAGCTCCTCTCATAACCTCCTGTGATTACAAAATACAACAATTCATATACTTAGCTATCTAGGCTGGATACAAACGTGATAACAAAACAGGCACAACGGTTTCAACTTTTAGGATTCTATCCCCTAAATGTACCGATTCCATTCCAGCTTCATGCCATTTACTCACCTCAAATTCATTCCATCCACCTTCAGGCCCAAGAGCCAAAACACAAGGCTGTTGAATATCTACAGGACAGCGTTTAGCCAAATAAGGGTGTGCAAGCAGTCCCATTTTGCCTTTTAAAACATCTGGCAACTGATCTTCTACAAAAGGACGAAACCGAGGAATTAAAGACCAGTTTGGCATCACAGTATCTTTAGCTTGCTCTAGACCTTCTAACAAACATTGTTGAATAGATTCGGTTTGCAAAACAGGACTTTGCCAGTAGCTTTTTTCTACTTTGGCCGAATGAATTAGGTATAAATCCTTCACTCCCATTGCGGTGATATTTTGCAAGGTTCGTTTCAGCATATTTGGTCTTGGCAAAGCCATAACCAATACCATGGGCAGAGGCTCTGGCGGCAACGCAGAAAGATTTAGCGAATGAATGTAGCCAAGCTGATTATCACTCGGAGGCTCATAAATACCCTCTCCTATCTTTCCATTTAAAATCCCTACTCGCAGAACATCCCCCTGCTGGGCTTTAATTACTTTTGAAATGTGTGCTTGTTGGCGCAACGTCAGCCCATATAGGCCATCACCAAGTGTATTTTTAGGATCGAGTAATATGATATTCATATGAAGAGCGCAAAAGTATGAGGGGAAAAAGAAACGGCCAATCTTTGATTGGCCGTTATTATTAGTCTTACTGAATTATTTGTAGCTAAATCTTACCAGCAACAAACGCCTGAACATCGCTCAAGCTGTTATCTAACACTTCATAAGATTCTTCTCTCTCGAAAAGATCTTTCATGTGTTCAGGTAATACAGGCGTTTCGCAGCCAGCTTTCTCGACAGCTTCAGGAAACTTCACTGGATGCGCTGTTGCCAAGGTAATCATTGGTACAGACTGATCTTTCCAGCAATAACGAGCCGCTTCAAGGCCAATCGCCGTGTGCGGATCAAGAAGGTATTGAGTCTTAGAAAACACATCAGCAATCACTTCGCAGGTTTTCTTGTCATCGACTTTATAGCTATCAAAGTTCTCTTTTACAAAAGACCAAGCTTGATCATTTAACGACACATCGCCCTTGTTAAAACGTGCCATCAAATCATCAATTGCAGCGCCATCACGACCATGGGCATCAAACAACAAACGCTCAAAGTTACTTGAAACCATGATATCCATACTCGGAGACAAGGTAACATTCAAAGACTGACGACTCATATCGTTCTCTGCAATGACACGATGCAAAATATCGTTCTGGTTGGTAGCAACCACAAGCTGATCAATTGGCAAACCCATTTTTTTCGCTAAATAACCGGCAAAGATATCACCAAAGTTACCGGTTGGCACAGAGAACGACACCTTACGATGCGGTGCGCCAACAGACAAAGCCGAAGAAAAATAGTAAACAATCTGAGCCACAATACGGGCCCAGTTAATCGAGTTAACCGCACCTAACTTAGCACCTTTTAAGAAAGACTGATCAGCAAAGCTGGACTTCACCATGCCTTGGCAATCATCAAAATTCCCTTTCACTGCGATGTTAAATACATTGTCATCGATAACAGTTGTCATTTGGCGACGCTGTACTTCAGATACTCGTTGATATGGGTGCAAGATAAAAATATTTAGATGCTCTGAATCGCGGCAACCTTCAATCGCTGCCGAACCAGTATCACCCGATGTCGCACCAAGGATAACCAGTTTCTCTTTGCGTTCAGACAGAACATAATCCATCAAACGACCAAGTAACTGTAACGCAAAATCTTTAAACGCCAAGGTCGGACCACGAAATAATTCAAGGATCCATTCGTTGTTACCAACCTGAACCATAGGCGCAATAGCAGTATGATTAAAACCAGCGTAAGCATCATTAATCATAGTTTTAAAAGCGTCAGCAGGAATGTCACCTTCCACAAAAGGCCACATTACTTTAAAAGCCAGCTCTTGATAGCTAAGATTCGCCCAAGAAGCGATCTCTTCTTTACTGTAATGGGGTAAGGTTTCTGGCACATACAAGCCACCATCATTTGCCAAACCAGCCAATAACACATCACCAAAAGAAAGCGCTGGCGCTTTACCACGAGTAGAAATGTATTTCATATTTGTTCTCTCTTACGCCAAGTTTTCAACACGGATTCGCTGCACTGTTCCAGCAACATCCGGCAAGGCTTCAATCGCCGCAATAGCAGCATTCATATTGCGTTCTTTAACATCATGAGTCATCACAACTAGTGGCACCAATTCGCTACCTTCGCGCTCACGCTGAATAAGAGACTCTATGCTAATATCATTAGTCGATAAGATTTGTGTGATATTCGCAAGAACACCAGCACGGTCTTTAATGGTCATGTTAAGGAAAAAACCACATTCAATTTCTTCTACTGGTAAAATTTTCACATGAGATAAAGAGTCAGCCTGGAACGCCAAGTGAGGCACTCTATTGGTTGGATCTGCAGTCAAAGTACGAGCAACATCAATCACATCCGCGATAACAGAAGAGCCTGTTGGCAATGCACCAGCACCTGCGCCATAAGTCAAAGTCGGCCCAACAACATCGCCTTGCACCATAATAGCGTTCATCACGCCATTTACATTCGCCAATAGCTGCTTATGAGAAATCAAGGTTGGATGAACTCGCAATTCAATACCCGCCTTGGAACGGCGAGCGATACCCAAATGCTTGATGGCGTAACCAAGATCGTCAGCAAACGCCACATCTTCAGAAGTAATTCGGCTGATACCTTCGGTATAGGTTTTTTCGAATTGCAATGGAATACCGAATGCAATGGATGCAAGAATTGTTAGTTTATGTGCCGCATCAATACCTTCAATATCAAAGGTAGGATCAGCTTCGGCATAACCAAGTTCTTGGGCTTCCGCTAACACATCTTCAAACTCACGGCCTTTCTGACTCATTTCGGTCAAAATAAAATTACCCGTGCCGTTAATAATACCTGCTAACCACTCAATTCGGTTGGCAGACAAACCTTCACGAAGCTGTTTAATAATGGGAATACCGCCAGCAACTGCTGCTTCAAAAGCAACGATGACGCCTTTCTCTTGAGCCTTAGCAAAAATTTCGTTGCCGTGCTCAGCAATGAGCGCTTTGTTTGCGGTCACAACATGTTTGCCATTTTCTATGGCAGTAAGAACCAGCTCTTTCGCAACAGAAGTTCCGCCAATCAACTCAAGAACAATATCGATCTCTGGATTATTGACCACATCAAAAATATCACGGGTAACATTGATACCGGAGGTATCACAAGCGTCGTTATCACGACGGGCACCTACTTGCTCAATAACAATACTGCGACCCACACGTCGTGTAATCTCTTCCGCATTATTACGAAGAATGTTAAAACTACCGGACCCCACTGTCCCCAGTCCACAAATTCCGACTTTTACCGGTTTCAAAACAATACCCCACAGAGATAATTTAATTTTTATAGGTTACTTAACCCTTTATAAAATACAGGCTAAGTAACAAGTTGACTCATTATAACGCCAGTATTATTCAAACCCAACGTAGAAAAGGCTGAAGAAGACTCATGTTTAGTGGAATATTTCGCGATAAGACTATAACCCAAGGTGTTTAACCAGCTCAGCCGCTGGTAAATATCCTGGTAAAAACTCACCGTTACCTAGCACTATACTTGGCGTACCACGCACACCCACTTCGTTGCCTAGTTTATACTGTTCTGCAACTGGGTTAACACATTTGTTTTCAGGAATTTCAGCGCCTAATTTTGCTTGCGTAAGCCACTCTTTAGGATCTGCTGAACACCAAATACTGACCATTTTAGTATAAGCTTCTGAGCCAATACCGGCTCTTGGATAAGCCAAATAGCGCACAGTAACACCCGCCTCATTAAGTTTTGGCACTTCTTTATGGAGCATTCGGCAGTAACCACAATCAACATCGGTAAATACGGTGATATGCGCTTTCTCGTCCTTTGCTTTGTAGACGATCATTTGCGATTCTGGCAGTGTTTCAATTTTGGCAAGTTTTGCTTTTTCTGTTTCGTTAACAAGCGTTGTGTCGTTTATCTGATAGAGATCACCCGCGACGAAATATTTTCCATCTTGAGTAACATGTAACGTTGGGCCGTTTTTCAAGACAACAACATACAGACCTGCACCTTGATGCAACTCAGCACTTTCAACTTCGTATTGAGGCAAAGCTTTTTGGACAGCAGATAGAACTGCAGATTGATCAGCAAACACTAAACTTGCAATAGAAAACAAAATACTTATTGCGGTAACACGAGATAATAATCGAAAAAAACGCTTCATGGATAACCTCAAAGACATGTAAATAGTCTCTATTAGGCCATACGTGAGGGGGTTAGTTCCATAAAAAAAGGCGACTTACGTCGCCTTTTTTTAATAAGAAAAAATTAACGTTTAGCCAATTTTTCTTTGATACGTGCAGATTTACCAGAACGCTCGCGTAGGTAGTAGATCTTAGCTTGACGCACGTCACCGCGGCGTTTAACTTCGATGCTTTCAACCAAAGGGCTGTACGTTTGGAAAGCACGCTCAACACCAATACCGCTAGAAATTTTACGAACGGTAAATGCTGAGTTAAGACCACGGTTACGCTTAGAGATTACAATACCTTCATAGGCCTGTAGACGCTCGCGTGAACCTTCTTTAACTTTAACTTGAACAACAATAGTGTCACCAGGACCGAAGGCTGGGACTTCTTTTGTCATTTGTTCAGCTTCAATCTGCTGAATCAGTTTAGTTTTATTACTCATGGATGTGACTCCTAATGATATGGTTTCTTATCAGCATGAAGGTTCTTCTTTCTGATAAGCTCGCAATTCCTACTCTGCCGAGGTTGAATCTTCAGTTTCGCGAATAAACTCTTCTAACAGCAACTGCTGTTCCTTGTCCAACTCAAGGTTCTGCAGAAGGTCTGGCCGGCGCTGAAAAGTTCTTGCGAGCTTTTGCTTTAAACGCCAGCGTCTAATCTCCTCGTGGTTGCCACTAAGCAGCACCGATGGCACAGGTTCACCATTTAGTACTTCTGGGCGAGTATAATGCGGGCAGTCCAACAAACCATCAGAGAATGAATCTTCATCCGCAGATGCCTGCTTTCCTAATACTCCTGGAACCATACGAAATACAGCATCCATGAGCACCATTGCCGGCAACTCACCACCGCTTAGGACAAAGTCGCCAATTGACCACTCTTCATCAATCTCAGATTGAATCAAACGCTCATCAACGCCTTCATAACGGCCTGCTACCAGAATAAATTCTGCTTGTTTAGCAAGCTGTTGCACGCCTTCTTGCGTTAGCGTACGCCCTTGAGGGGATAGATAAATAACTTTTGCATTGGGCACCGATAACTTGGCACTCGCAATGGCATCTTTGAGAGGCTGAACTTTCATCAGCATCCCTGGACCACCACCGTAAGGTCGATCATCTACAGTCTTATGTTTGTCATTGGTAAAATCACGGGGATTAAAAAAATCCACCTCAATTAACCCTGACTTAATGGCTCTGCCTGTTACTCCATATTGAGTAATGGCCTGAAACATCTCCGGAAAGAGCGATATAACGCTAACCTTCACGTTGTGACCTCAGCTTATCTGTTTAAAATTCTGGATCCCAGTCCACTACCATTTCCTGCTGTTCTAAATCGATGTTTAAAACATAAGTTCCTGGAGCATAAGGAATCAATCGCTCTTCACGATCAAAGCTACCTTCACACGCGCGGACAACAATTACATCATTCGCACCAGTTTCCATAAGTTGAGAAACCTTCCCTAAGAGGACACCCTCTTTGGTAATAACCCTCAGTCCTTCCAGTTGGCTCCAGTAATAATCACCTTCTTCCAAATCTGGCAGTTCTGCTGCATCTATATAAACGTCCATACCACAGATATCTTTTACTTGATCCCTGTCGGTATAACCTTTTACCGATGCTACCAAACCTCGCCCTTGCAGACGGCCTTGGCTCAATTCAACGATCTTCCACCCACTAGGAGTTTTCAACCACCAATGCTTGTAATCTAAGATCCCTTGCATTGGGTCGGTGTGCGAATATAACTTCACCCACCCTTTAACACCATATACCGATGTAATGCGTCCAACCACAAGGGCTTGCTCAGGAGCGGCCGCTTGTTTTAACTCAGACATAGCATTACCTCAGTATTAAGCGTTTTTGCTAGCATCTTTTACAAGCTGCGCAGCACGGTCAGAAAGTTGAGCGCCTTGGCTAACCCAATGATTTACGCGATCTAGATCGATGCGTAGACGTTCTTCTTGACCACGAGCAACAGGGTTAAAGAAACCCAAACGCTCGATATAACGACCATCACGTGCACGACGGCTATCAGCCACGTTCAAATGATAGAATGGGCGCTTTTTAGAGCCACCACGAGAAAGACGAATAGTTACCATATGATTGGTTCCTTATTGCTTAACGAAACACCCCTTGCCGAGTCGAATTTTTGACTCATACAACAAGAAGGCGGCATATTCTAGTCGATTAACTAGAAAAACAAAAGGGCGAATTACTCACCCAGACATTAAAAACGGCAGTTTTTTAACTGCCGTTAGTAAAAACAAGAAGATACGCTTAAAATTTAGGGAAATTTCCGCCGCCAGGCATACCACCACCCGGCATCATTCCACCTAAACCACGCATCATTTTCTTCATCCCGCCTTTAGCGGTCATCTTCTTCATCATCTTCTGCATTTGTTTATGCTGCTTTAGAAGACGATTCAAATCTTGAATTTGTAAGCCAGCACCTGTTGAGATACGTTTTTTACGAGAGCCATTAATAACATCTGGATTATGACGTTCAGCTGGTGTCATGGAATTAATCAAGGCTTCCATTTGAACAAACATTTTGTCGTTCACTTTATCTTGGATATTGCCTAGCTGCCCGCCCATACCTGGAAGCTTATCTAGCATGGAGCTCATGCCACCCATGCTTTTCATCTGCTGAAGCTGCTCTTTGAAATCTTCTAAATCAAAGCCTTTGCCTTTTTTCAGCTTACCCGCAAGTTTTTCGGCTTTCTCTTTGTCAATCTTTTGCTCTGCTTCCTCTATTAAGGAAAGCATATCGCCCATACCAAGAATACGAGACGCCAAACGATCAGGATGGAAAGGTTCTAGTGCATCGGTTTTCTCACCCACACCTAAGAACTTAATCGGCTTACCCGTGATATGGCGAACAGATAACGCTGCACCACCTCGAGCATCACCATCAGTCTTAGTTAAGATAACGCCAGTAAGCGGCAACACATCACCAAAGGCTTTTGCCGTATTCGCCGCATCTTGGCCCGTCATGGCATCCACAACGAATAAAGTTTCAATAGGATTGACAGCGGCATGCAGAGCTTTAATCTCTGCCATCATGTCTTCATCAATCGACAAACGACCTGCCGTATCGACAATCAACACATCTTTATGGGCTTTTTTAGCGTAATCGATAGCGTTATTAACAATATCAATCGGCTTTTGTGACAAGTCACTTGGGATGAAATCTACTCCCACTTCACCCGCCAATGTTTCAAGCTGTTTAATAGCCGCTGGACGATAAACGTCAGCACTAACAACCGACACCGATTTTTTCTCTCGCTCTTTTAAGTATTTTGCTAGTTTAGCCGCAGATGTGGTTTTACCAGCACCTTGCAAACCAGCTAATAAGATTACTGCTGGGCGGGCTGCACGAAGATTAAGGCCATCGTTAGCCTGCCCCATGACATTCTCAAGTTCCTGCTTAACGATCTTCAGGAATACTTGACCAGGACTCAAACTTTTGGAAACCTCCGTCCCTATTGCACGCTCTTTTACTGCAGCAATAAAGTCTTTAACAACAGGCAAAGCAACGTCAGCCTCGAGAAGCGCCATACGCACTTCACGCAACACTTCTTGTATGTTGTCTTCAGTTAATTTAGCTCGACCTCGAATACGATCAAGCGAGGAAGTTAAGCGATTCGATAAATTGTCGAACATATTGCCCTCAAATTTTGGCTCTAAATGGAAAAAACCTACGGTTTCAGTTTATCCAAGGTGAAATTGTCTCTATTATAACGGATAAATGATTATCACCCTATACCTTTACCCTGCGGAACCTTTAGTTTCATGACTCAATTATCGCTTTGGCTTGCTTGTATCGCTTGTTTGATTGCTGGCACAGCGTATTACCTGCGTCCAGAAAATCGCTCCACCCAGTATATTGGGGCAATTACGATTGCTATACACACCTTCTCTCTCTCACAAGTATTACTGAATAGAGACGGCTTTAACTTTTTAACCATTGGACTGCTCATTGCCTTAATTGGTAATAGCCTGCTTTGGTTCAGCAACCGCGACAAAGATTTGTCACTATTACTCGGTGCCGCATTCCCTCTTGGCGCGATTATTATCGTATTAAATGCCATCGAGCCGTGGAACCTAACCCAACTGCACAGCAATTCTTGGGGCACTAGCGCTCATATTCTTATCGCTTCTGTTGCTTATAGCTTATTCACAGCAGCTTGCGGCGTTGGTATTTTGCTTGCTATGCAAGAATATCAGCTCAAAAACCACAAACTAAAGCAACTACTTAGAGTACCACCACTACAAGTTCTAGAACGCTTGATGTTTGAATTCATCTGGGCAGCCTTCATCCTACTAACGGTCACAATAGCGACTGGCTTTTACTTCATTGAAGATATGTTTGCTCAGCATCTAGTCCATAAAACATTTTTCACAATTGCTTCTTGGTTTGTATTTGCAGGATTATTACTTGGCAGACATATAGCTGGATGGCGCGGGCAACTAGCGGTAAAGCTGACGTTGAGTGGTTTTTTCCTACTCATGCTAGGCTACTTTGGCAGCCAAATAGCACTACAAATTTTACGCCATTAATCGACAATGGCGTAAAGTATGTTTGACAGTCCGATCTTAAGAACCAATAATCCATTTATCTACATAATTGAGGCGATCCCTTTTTGAACGAAGTACCCTTAGGTGTTCTTGGTGGAATACTTTTTTGTCTTATTTTACTTTCTGCTTTCTTTTCGAGTTCCGAAACAGGGATGCTGTCGATCAACAAGTATCGACTCAAACACCTTGTTAAAAGCAAGAACCGATCAGCAATCAAGGTAAACTCTCTTTTAGAACGCCCCGATAGACTTATCGGCGTCATCTTAATCGGAAACAACTTTGTCAATATCCTTGCCTCAGCGATAGCAACCATCATTGCTGTGCGCCTCTGGGGCGATGCAGGTGTGGCCATAGCCACTGCTGCATTGACCATGGTAGTACTGATTTTCGCAGAGGTAACACCCAAAACACTGGCTGCAATACATCCAGAAAAAATAGCCTTTCCAGCATCCTGGATTCTCGCCATTCTATTAAAAGTTCTTTACCCACTTGTTTGGGTGGTAAATGGTTTATCCAACGGATTGCTACGTCTAATAGGCGTTCATGCTTCTCAAAAAAACCACGACACACTTGACTCCGAAGAGCTAAGAACCGTGGTAAATGAAGCAAGCGGCTTAATTCCTGCTGCTCACCAAGAGATGCTCATTTCAATCCTTGATTTAGAAAAAGTCTCTGTCGAAGACATCATGATCCCTCGAAATGAAGTCATTGGTATCGACATTGAAGACACTATTGAAGAAATTATCGAACAGATTTGCCAAAGCAGACACACTCGTATGCCAGTTTATAATGGTGAGATCAATAAAGTCATCGGTATTCTTCATGCTCGCCATGCGGCGGTCTTTTTACGCGACCCGACACCATCAAAAGCAGCACTTTTAAAAGCAACGGTTGAACCTTATTTCATCCCAGAGAGCACATCCCTAAACACTGTATTGCTGAACTTTCAAAAAGACCATCAGCAAATGGGTATCGTGGTCGATGAGTATGGCGACGTTCAAGGCATTGCGGCTCTAGAAGACGTGCTTGAAGAAATTGTGGGCGAATTCACTCCGCCAACCCAAGACGAAGAAGAAGAAATTCAAACTCTTGATGACGGCTCTTTTAGAATCGAAGGTTCGACACACATTCGAGAAATCAATAAAACGCTTGATTGGCACTTACCAACAGACGGACCAAAAACACTAAACGGCCTTATCATCGAAACATTGGAATTCATCCCTGAGCACCCAATTAGCTTATGGGTTGGACATTACATGATCGAAATCCAAGAAATCGAAGATAAAGTCGTTAAATACGCCAAGCTTCAGCTGAAACGTTAAGGAAACATCATGAGATATTGCCCGCAATGCGGTCACGCCGTTAATATGACCATCCCTGCTGGGGATAATCGGCTACGTGCGGTTTGCCCAAGTTGCGAGTTTATCGATTATGATAATCCTAGATTGATTACCGGAACCATCCCTCTTTACGACGGCAAAATATTACTATGTCGAAGAAATATTGAGCCGCGTTTAGGTTTCTGGACTTTGCCTGCTGGTTTCATGGAAAACCAAGAAACCACGAGCGAAGGCGCTTTAAGAGAAACATTAGAGGAAAGCGGATCAACAGCCATATGCAAACAAGCTTTTAGCATGATCAGCATCCCTAGAATCAATCAAGTTCACCTTTTCTATATCGCAGAATTAGAAAAAGATGACTTTCATGCCACAGAAGAAAGCTCAGAAGTTGCCTTATTTGATCTTGATGAAATCCCTTGGGATGAACTGGCTTTTAGTAGCGTCACTAAGACCATAGAGCTTTTCATCGAAGATCATAAAAAAGGTCAATATGGTTTTCACGAAGACACCATTCATTTCAACACTGTATCGGAATAAAGTGGTAGGCCACCTCTTCATAGGGGTGCGCCAACAACAAAGCCGCTAAGACACTCGCTTTAACGTCATCACCCACTACCATTTCAACACGATACTCATCAACCGACTCTAATTCATCGACCTGACCAAGAAAGGGCGTTGCTCCTTTTGTTGGTCTAAACTGCCCTTGCCCCTTTACTTGCCAACAGCAAGAGTCATAGTTTCCCATTGAACCTGCCCCAGCCGAAAACACAGCCTGTTTAACAGACTCTAAATGAGATTCAGGCACGTAAAACACTAATGAATACATAATATTTTCCAACGATCTGAAAAAAAACGAGAAATCAACTCTTTAAACTCACCAAAGGCTAACTTGCTCCTGACTTTGCGGAAGAACCAAAGCACTCTGGTAATTGGGCGTTAGCGAGCGAACTTTTTCATCTAATTGTGCCGCTAGAGTTGGTGCAGCAATATTATCCGACGAATGCACAAACACACTTGGCGTGAGCCCTTCTGATAGCCATTGCGACAGTTTCGCCGACCACTGATCAAGCCATATCTCATTACGCGGTAAATCAGGATGACCAATAAAACGCACTACTGGATGATTCGCAGTAGCTACGGGATGACAAGGCACTCTCGGCTTTTTCTTCTGAGCATCAACCAAGCTTTCGCAATACGCTTCCGTAGAAAAAACTGGTCTAGAATCCATCACCACACGATTCACTTTTCTACCAGACAATTCGGTTAGAAAACGTCGCTCTGTTTGAGACTTATCAAAATAAGCAAGATTACGCACTTCAACAGACAAAGGCGTAGCTAACGACCACATGTCACACAAAGCTAAAATAGTGCCCAAAGCACGCTCATCGCATATAGCAGGAAACTGTAACATGGTTGGACCGAGCTTAGCTTGCAAGGGCTGCAACGAAAGCATAAAAGCTACCCAATCCTGCCGAACATCGCGCCAAGGACGCTCTAACAATCGATGAGTAACGGTTTGTGGTGCCTTAAAACTGAACTTAAAATACTCATTTACAGACTCATACCAACGCAATAGCTGAGCATCATCCACTTTAGTATAAAAAGTACTCCCCACTTCAACTGTCGAAAATACTTCCGAATATCGGCCAATTCGCCCTGCAGTAGGAAGTGAAGCAGGATAAAGCCAGTTTACCCAAGCCGGATGCTGCCATTGTGCCATGCCGTAATGAATCATCATGACTAAACTTGTCGGTATTCAATCGTATCGATAATGTAGACTTTTTCCCCAGCGGCCAGACGAATAGCCACCTCATCATCTTCTTGTTTTTTCAACAAGGCTTTCGCCACTGGTGAATCAATACTGATGTAAGCTGGGTCATGATCTAGCTCATCTGGACCAACAATACGATGTGTACGCAGCTCGCCCTCTTCGTCTTCTAACGTCACCCAAGCCCCAAAAAAGACTCTCGTTTTATCTGCAGGAAGACGATCCACCACAGTACAAACATCCAAACGTTTTTCCAAATAACGCACACGACGATCTATCTCACGAAGCTGTTTTTTACCATATATATATTCCGCATTCTCCGAACGATCTCCTTGGGCCGCAGCTTCTCTAACTGTTTCAGTCACCGCTGGACGCTTTTCTTTCCACAAATATTTAAGCTCAGCCAACAAAGCTTGCGCACCTTCATAAGTAATATAAGCGGACTTTGGTGGCGAAGGAGGACGATATCGACTCATTATTAGCAGCCTTTTTAGTTATTAAAAAACGAAAGATAGTAAAAACAAAAATGCCGCCAGCTGTTGCTTGGCGGCATTTCACATATTACAGCGACAAGAAGCGAAAGCTATCTAAGCTTACGATTCTTGTTTATGAACGTGAACATCCATTTGAGGGTATGGAATACCAACACCACGCTCATCAAAGGTGTATTTGATTTTTTCCAAAAGGTCCGCTCGCACCGTCCAGTAATCCCCCGCTGCAACCCAAGGACGCAGGAAGAAGTTTACTGAGCTATCAGCCAATTCAGAAACCGCGATTAAACATTTAGGATCTTTTAAAATACGTTCGTCAGCATTAACAATCTCTTCCATGATCTGTTTCGCCAAGCGAATATCAGCGTCGTAACTAATACCAATAACAAGATCTAAACGACGAGTAGCCTCACGAGAAAAGTTCACAATAGAACCATTCATCACAGAAGAGTTTGGCACGATAATGACTCGGTTATCAGGCGTTTTAAGGTGTGTATGAAATAATTCGATACGGTTAACCGTTCCCATCTGACCGCCGGCATCGATAAAGTCACCCGAACGAAATGGACGCAATAAGATTATCAGTACACCTGATGCAAAGTTAGACAAAGATCCTTGCAAGGCAAGACCAACAGCCAAACCTGCCGCACCAAGAATAGCTATAAAGGATGTCGTCTCTACTCCGATTTGCCCCAGTGCCATCAAAGCTACGCCAGCAAACATCAAAGCATATAAAATGCTCGATGCGAAACCTGCAACAGCCTTATCAACGGAAGCTTTAAGCATTCGATTCTCACACCAGTGAGAAACTTTAGAGGCAATAAACTTACCAACAAAGAAAACAACTAGACCAACCACCAAATTAATAACACTGTCTGCTAACCAAGGCATCAACTCAGAGCCTTGATCAAATAACGCCTCTATTTCATTCATATACTTAAACCCTATGCTCTTCCATTTTAAAATAAAATCAGACTATATAATTTGATTTATGCTGCCACTCATCCAACAATATTTCCAGCTGATAAATACCTTTTTTATTAAAAATAATACAAACCCGCCCATTAATTAATTGAGTTCCCTTCACCCCAAGCTCATCAACTAATAAACATTGCTCTCTTAGGTCATCAAGTACATCGTCATCACGAACAGTCATGCCGATAAAGGCATGCCACTCATATTCAGGTAGAACACCCTGAACGGCTTTCTCTAGCAAGGTTACACACTGCTCTTGCGTCAATCTATAATAGGGTACTTTCGATTGATGACGAATAAAAAACAATACTAGTAAAACTAACAGTAAAAACAAAAAACTGATAGAAACCAGCAGCTGAAGCAACATTATTTAAAGTCATAAGCCATTAACGAGGATCTAGCGCGCTGCAAATGCTCCGCATGCTCCACCTCATAACTATCCATTTCGAGTCGAAATTTCATTTTCGCAGGCTTAGGCAAATCCCCCCATTGTTCATGAGTTGGAATATGCTGAGTTTTCTCATTAATAATATAAAAAGCCGAGATATCTTCATGTTCGGATAAGTCTTCGCTCAACTGATCTAATAAATGCTTTATTCGAATACTGGCTTCTATCCAATTGAGTTCTTCTGTTCCCACTGTTTTCAAAAGAACTCGAATACTATCAATTCTTTTTTGACGCTCTTCAATAAAACGATTTTCTCCAGCACGAATTTTTTCTTCTCGTGCTTTATTCAACTTTAATTGTTGACGAATAAACCAGAGAGAAACGGCAATAACACCAACACAACAGAGCAAAACAATCATAAATGTAGTAAAAGACATAAAAAAACCCAATCAACCAGAAATAAACACGTTATAAGCCAACATCAATAAGAGCCCGCAGATCATCGTACAATTGAGGCGTCGACACTAAAAGTCCCTCACCGTTCACCACATCAGGCCAAACCGATGTGTTAGATAAATAATATCCGACCTTCGCACCAGCCTCCTCTGCTATTAAAGCCCCTGCCGCCATATCCCAAGGTTTCACGCTTTCAAAATACGCATCCAAACGACCAGCAGCCACCCAACATAAATCCAGTGCGGCAGACCCATTACGACGAATATCTTGGCAATGGTGCAAAACATGTGAAACCCTTTCTACAATCGGCGCTAGCGCTGTTTTTTGATAAGGAAACCCAGTTGCAACCAATGCATTCCTTAATTCTTGCGCTCCAGAAACAGTCAAGCGCTTCCCATTACAAAAAGCGCCCGAACCTTTCACAGCCCAAAAACACTCTTTAAAAAAGGGGGCATTTACCACGCCTAAAATCCGCTGATCGCCAATATAAAGACCAATAGAAACCGCGACATGATGATGACCATGTGCAAAATTCACCGTACCGTCAATCGGATCAATCACCCAAACTGGGACATCCTCACCAATATCACCAAGATCTAGGTTAGGTGAAGACTCTTCTGACAAAATACAATGCGAAGGATATTGCCTAAGGATGTGACTACAAATGTACTGGTCAACCGCAATGTCAGTCGAGGTAACTAGCTCATGATCCATTTTGTAGTCACGCACAAAGGTTGCACTTTCTCGCGCCTCAACGATCATCTCGCCAGCCTTAATCGCTAGATTTTTCGCGAAATCAAGCCACTCCTCATAGTTTTCCGACACAAAAGCTCCTTAAAAAAGACAAACGGATGTCACCGACTCCGATAACAACTACGCCAATCGAGTGTTTAACCAATGAGAAATATCCTGCACCTGCTCAGGACATACAGAATGAGGCATATCATAAGATTGATAAGCGACAGAATAACCCTTAGATACTAAAAGATCCCTTGCTTGAGTTGCCAGCACTGGCGCAACCACAGGATCCTGCAAACCGTGATGAATAAGAATCGGCGTTTTCCCGTTAGGGCAGACATCTGCTTCAGGCGCTTCATCACCATTAACTAAATAAGTTGATAGTTCAAGAATACCTGCTAATACATGCTTAGTTCGCAAAGCGGTTTGATAAGCAATAACTCCGCCTTGTGAAAATCCTGCCAAAATAATTCGATTTGGAGCAATTCCTTTATCTATTTGATCTTGTATCAACTGTTCAACTTGTAGGCATGACTCATCGATATTTTCCATATCAACTTTTCGTTCTAGCGTCATTTCATAAATGTCATACCATGCTCGCATTTCCATACCGCCATTTACCGTAACAGGACGGCGTGGAGCATGAGGAAAAACAAAGCGTACTTTTAACGTTGGCAACAAAGATAAAGCAGGAACCAAAGACTCAAAATCATGACCGTCTGATCCAAGACCATGTAACCAAATAATAGCGGCGTCAGGCTGCTCGTTTGTTTCCACTAAGACAGAGGGCAATAATTCAGTCATTTTTTAACACTCCAAAAAAATAGGCTATCGCAATTCGCAATAGCCTATCATATTGACGTTTCCCACTCGACACCTTGCTTTCACTCCACCGTTTTAAATGGCATTTTAATATCATAATTTAATGCTCAACTGGAAAGCGCATCTCCGTTACTTCCTGCTTTTCATTTAACTTAAACAGCACATCCGCCTTACTTGGCATCACCGCCAGCATGTGACGAGTCAATCTTTCGTAATATTGCATGAATCGTTTCAACTCTTCTGAAGACATCACCTTCAAGTCAATTGTATCCAGTAAGACGCCATGAATATCATGAAGGTGATTTTCCAAAACACGCTCTTGCTTATTACGCCAGTGATAAACGACTTCATAATCTGGCGCTTGCATCCAAGCCATCAGATCAATTTGTGCAAATAACTGCCTGTAGTCATCTTTTAATAATTGATTCACTTTATTACGCCACTGACCATCGGCATCCATCTCTGCTTCAAGCTTATTAAGCGGTTGATCCATCATTTCATCTATTGGCGGCGCACCAACACACCAACCTTCAAATAGCACTACATCAACAGGCCCCTGAACTTCTTGCCATAGATGCACCGCTTTTCGATCATCAATCGATTTATCAAAACGAGGGAACTTCATCACCTCACCCTCTTTAAGATTTTTCAATCGCTCAAAAAGCGTAAGAGCAAAACTTACATCGTGAGTTCCAGGTACACCTCGTACAGAAAACATTGAGGTTGTTTTACTAGCGAACTTCATACGATCTTGCCGAGTACTGTATAAATCATCCAAACTTATCACAATACAATTCAGGTCGAATCCTTTACTTAGAATTCGACTAATAACACTACAAAATGTGGTTTTCCCACACCCTTGCGCACCTCCAACGCCAACAATTAAGGGACCTTTACCTGCATGAGCTTTTTGACTCAACCAATTAGAAAAAGGCAAATACAATCCATCCATTTGATCCACCAAAGAAGCATCTGCATACAAACAACTCAACGTCTGCTCTACTTCAAATCGTAACCGATGCGACAAGGGATCAGGCATACTTAGATTTGTATAATCAAACTTACTCTGTTGCTTCAACATAATGAGCACCTCCGTATTATTCGCCCTTAAGTATAGTAAGGCATCACGGAATTGATCAAAATTTACACACTCAAACAAAAGGTAAATTTAATTGGTGAGGCTCTGGTGGAGACAAACGATAACCGACACCAATTAAACGAACTGGGCGTCGAGACCGAGAATAAGCCTGTTGCAGTAGTTGTGAAAACACGTCATCAGATAATTTGGCTTTAATTGGTTGCTCTATTGTTGTCTGCTTAAAGTCGTCAAATTTTACTTTGAGATAATACTTGCTGAGCTGAGATTCGAAGTCTCTTCCCGCCATACGCTTTTTTAGATCGCTCAGCAAGATAGGTAGAACTGCCTGACATTCTTTGAGATCAAGCAAATCTTTTGAAAAAGTATGCTCCACCGAAATACTCTTTCTTTCCCGAGAAACAGTCACTGGACGATCATCAATACCAAGGGCAAATTGAGATAAACGAAATGACATACTTCCGAAACTTTTTTGCAAAACAGAAAAGTCTAACGCCTGTAAATCTGAGCACTTAAACACGCCAAGCGCTGCAAGCTTTTCTTGAGCAACACGGCCAATCCCTGAAATGAATTTCACCGGAACATTCGAAACAAATTCAAACTGCTTTTCTGGCGTGACAACCGTTAAGCCATCAGGCTTATCCCAATCACTTGCCACTTTAGCAATAAACTTATTCGTTGCCACCCCTGCAGAAACTGTAATACCTATCTCTTTAAATATTCTTGAGCGTATTTCTTCTGCAATGCGTGTGGCACTACCTTGAAAATCCGGTGAGTGCGTTACATCAAGATACGCCTCATCCAACGATAGCGGCTCAATAAGATCAGTAAACTCTCGAAAAATAGCGTGCATTTGCTCAGACGCAATTCGGTATTTATTCATGTTTCCAGGTATAACGAGTAAAGCAGGACAAAGGCGCTTTGCTACAGAAGTTGGCATAGCAGAGCGAACACCATAAACACGAGCAACATAGTTAGCAGTGGATAACACACTGCGGCCACTTGCAGGACCGCCAATAGCAATCGGAATATTTCGCAAATTTGGATCATCGCGCATTTCTATCGCAGCATAAAAGCAATCAGCATCTATATGAATAATCTTTCGATTCTGCAATATAACATCCCAAAAATCACTGTACAAAAACACAGTCTACACCATCTCAAAAACACCTTCACCACCTCAATTAGATATGTAAAGTTCCTTCTAGAAAAACACCACTGAACGTAAAATAATTGAGAAAACTCAAAAATATGCGCTGAAATAACAGTTTTACTATCAAAAACAAAGAAAAAGCGCTTTTTTAAGCGCCCAAACATGGACGCTAGAGAGCAAAATGGTTTACATTTTGTCCATTAGATTAGGTATGTTGAAAAATAAAAGGATTTTTAAGCAAACTATTCACAATAACACCTGCAGTTCTAAGTCGTTCAGTTGAATTCGCACTATGTAAAACACACTTATTTCAACGCAGGACATTAAGGCAAAGATTTCATACAAAGGGCACCAACATGACACTATCACTTCGAATTTTTTTTATCGCCATAAGTGCAATGACACTTGCTGGTTGCCAAGGTCTTTACCAACAAAGCGCAGATGGAACGCCTTGTACCACTGTCGCTCCCTGTAACGGTAACGTAATAGGAAACGGCTCGTCTGCCTATGTACAGAATGGTGCCTTAAACGCAAACAACACGATTGCAGTTATCAAGCAAGAACCAATCATTGTTACCGCCACAGGTTACGCAGCAATGATGTCTAATAGACGCTTAACAAAATCTCAAGCCCGTATTATGACTATGCGCAGCTCTATGTTAGATGCTTATAGAAACTTATCAGAACGAGTCTATGGTTTGAAAATTGATGGCTCAAGCTCATTAAGCAACATGGTCATGCAAAACGATGAATTAAGAACCTATGTTGATGCTTACCTAGTTGGGGCGAAAGTCGTTTCTCAACGTGAACATGAAGACGGCACATTCGAAACGGTTGTTGAAATGGCATTACAAGAGAATTTTCGTCAATGTTTAGGCTCCAACAACATACAATCCGATCCAAATTGTAAAATTCAACCAGGTTATCGCGCCGTGAATGTTCAAAATACAACGCCAACGACCAACTTTTACAGCATTGAATAACAGATGTTACTTTTGAAACGCTTATCGATCATAGCCATCACGCTTTTGTTATCAACAGCCAGTTTTGCGAAAAGCATTACCGCTGTCGGTGAAGCCGTTATTTATAATAATGATATTGCTGACGCTCGCTATAGAGCCACTCAGCAAGCTATAAAACAAGCCGTTTTAGAATCTGGATCCAGAGTTAATATAAAAGATGAACTCTATAATGGTGAACTCGAATCTAATTTAGAAATACGTAGTTCAGGCTATGTACAAAAAGCTAGAATTCTTTCTGAGGAGCAAAACGGAGACTTCCTCACTATTGTAGCTCGCGTAGATGTCACGCCAGATTCACAGTGCAGCACAGGGCCAACAAGCTACTACAAGAAAACAGTTGGTGTAACGGGGTTTGAATTACAAGTTCCTCAACAAGCAAGATTGGGAGAGCTCAGCAATATTTCCAGAGAGCTTCCAAAAGATTTAGCTGATGAAATAAACAAACAAGGCTACTTAAGAGCCTTAACAGCAACTAACATTGCAATTTATCCTGACCTCATAAACGCACCATCCTCTACCAATTATGACGGTTCCCTGACAAATGTCACAAGAATCAGTGAACAACTAGGCGTTCAATATATTGTCAGCGGCGTTATTAGAGACATCGGGGAGCTATACCTAAGGCATCCAGATGATAAGAAAGCCAAAGACCTATTAGATGAAAACATTGATAAAGAAAGAAACTTTGTGGTCGATATCTATATTTATGATGGCTTCAGTGGCGCCTTATTGTTCGAACATAGATACAATGAAGTAGGTAATTGGGATGTATCAGATCACGCAAGGATAGGTTTTGGTAGTGCAAAATTTTGGACAGTACATTATGGTAAAGTTGTTCAGCAGGCACTCAAAGAAAGCGCATTAGATACTAGTGAACAACTACGTTGCCAACCCTTCATAGCAAATATTTTTCGCACAGAAGGCAATAGAATACATATAGCAGCAGGATCATTAGCCGGAATTAAACAAGGAGATAAATTCAACGTTTATCGACGTTACGAGGTTTTCAATCAGCTGCAATCTGCTCAAACTCAGCTGAATAATGCAAACATCAGTGTTACAATAAAACAGGTGCAACCTAACTTTTCAGTTGGAGAGCTCGTTGTTGACTCTCATATATTAAACGTGCAACAACAGGATGTCGTGATTGCCTGGTAATTTTATACAACTACGCCCATACACAAACGGCGATTTTTATTTTTTAGGACAGATACAATGAATAACGAACTACTACACCACCTAGAACAACGTATTAACGAAGCAGTAGAAGAAATGGGCTCATTACGTAAACGTATAGCCGAATTAGAAATGCAAAACTACGAGCTTAGCGAAGAAAAAAGTGAAATCCAAAACACACTAACTCAAACCAAAGAGCAACAGTCAAATTGGGAATCATCTCTTTCCCAAATGCTAAATCGCTTAAATCAAATGGACGACAAACAATGAAATCGATTCTACTTGCAGCTTTAGTTCTAGTGAGTGCCAACGCATCAGCAGAAGGTCAAATTGCGAGTTTGGTAAGTTTTTCATCAACAGCGGCGCGACCAACAACCCCTGAAGGAGAGACAAATGTCACCTCCATTATAGATGCATCAATGGAGTACACTCTGCCAGAAAATATTTCTTTTTATGGTGGTTTGTCATTTGTCACAGGCGAAGAATTCGAGAATTCCATCTCTTTAGGATCTCGTTATTATAGCGCAACACCCGCACTTCAAATTTTGCCTGGCATCCCAATGTGGTCATTTATAGGAGGTGGCGTGTCATTTCTTGACAGTACCGTCTATTATCCAGAAGCAGGTTTTCGTATTGGGATATCAGATGTATCACGATTAGATATATTCGTAAGAGTACTAAACAGCAGCGGTGACACCTACGACAGACACGTCATGGTTGGCGCAGGACTTACTTTCTGAGTAAGATGAAATTATTACCCATTTTCATTGCTAGTTTTTTAATAACAATGACTTACGTTTGGTGGCAAAAAGGTAGCAATATTTCCATTACCCTACCAAACGAGGATCAGCGAAAAGAAATGATTGGCACAAGCAATACACCAAGTATTCCGCTGACTCCAATAAAAAATTGAGCCTTGTGTCTTTATGGAACAACTTATCGCTAAACTCGAAGCAAGGATTAACTGGCTAACCAAGCAGTTAGAAAGTGCCAACGAGGAAATACAAAGATTAAAGGAAAAGAACGATCCTTCCATTGAGTACAGCGCCTCAATGGACCTATTGCAACATATGGCAGATCGCTCAACTGAAGACCAATTGCAGCTTTATATTGAAGACTCTCTTGACCTTTTAAATGACGCGTCTACCTCTGAGAAAGTAATAAAATCAAACGCGGTTGAATATCAACTCAACTTTGATTTATTACACGAGCATGCTGAAAGCAGCACCACAACCACGACAACAGAACAGATTGATTACATGACCACACAACAACCTGAGCTTAACGGCTTGCAAGAAGACGACAAACTAGTCGATACCGACATTAGCGTACCAGAAGCAAGTGACAGCACCACAGAGACAGCGACTCTGACGCCTGAACAAAAAAAGCGTCAAAAGAACCAGAAAAATAATCGCCGTCTGATCAAAATGCTTGAAGACCGTTATCCCAAAGCGTTTGACTGGAATCAACCTAAGCCTCTAAAGGTCGGTATAGACAAAGACATGGTACTGGACGATGACTTCAATGCCAGCAAGCAAAAACGCGCCCTAGCCGCTTATACGCGCTCAGACAGATACAAGAAATGCCTATTGTCTGGTCAGCCACGTATAGACCTAGAAGGCGTCGCTGTTAATAACGAGCCAGCTTTACCTGAATCAATGATTCCTAAAAAAGCAAAAACAGCAACCAATAGTAGACCAGCGAAAGAAAGACCTTCACTGCCCGCTCGCAGCAAACCAAAAGCACAAGCCAAAAACAAAGCAAACTCAAAACCTAAACCAGCTCAAAACGCACCTAAACAAGAAGATATTTATGACAACCTATCTCCTGAAGAGCGTATGAAAGCGAAATTAGCACTATTGTTAAATAAATCTTAAAAAACTGTTTACATAGTAAGGCGCGATGTATATTATACGTCGCGCTGCTGTGGAGGGGTTCCCGAGTGGCCAAAGGGAGCAGATTGTAAATCTGCCACGAAAGTTTCGGTGGTTCGAATCCACCTCCCTCCACCATTAGCAGTTTCTACCTAAGATTCAATATCTTACATCCTGCAATATAAAAATCGTCTTACAAAACTCAACCCACCCATCCGCTTTATCAAAAACAAAACACCATCTTATTAACAATTTTATCCACAAGAAAAATCACTTAAGAACCAACACACCTCCACCTGTACAAGCTTCGTACCAATACACACAAAACACATCACCCAAAATCAGAGCAACAACCCTCCATTAACCACAACACATCCAAAACTACCAATATAATCAACCACAACACTACTATCAAAAAACTACCCCAAAAGCCCTCACATACAGCACAAGACAGAAACACAACACCCCTTGAGCGGGAAACTTATACACATAAAAAACACCCACACTCCACACCTAGCGACACACACACCCAAGAGATAAACACGATAGACGATAGACGATAGACGATAGACGATAGACGATAGACGATAGACGATAGACGATAGACGATAGACGATAGACGATAGACGATTTTGAAGCTATCTAGATAAATATTAAGGAATATGTGCGAAATGCAGGAAGATTATGAGAGAAATGGTGGGTCGTACTGGATTCGAACCAGTGACCAATTGATTAAAAGTCAACTGCTCTACCAACTGAGCTAACGACCCGCTCATAATTTTTTTAAACTTGAATAACTAATGGTCGGAGTAGAGAGATTCGAACTCCCGACATCCTGCTCCCAAAGCAGGCGCGCTACCAGACTGCGCTATACTCCGATGGCTCCTCGAACTGGACTCGAACCAGTGACCCAATGATTAACAGTCATTTGCTCTACCAACTGAGCTATCGAGGAATTAATCAGACTAGAATTCTGTATAGGGATAGTTGGTGGGTCGTACTGGATTCGAACCAGTGACCAATTGATTAAAAGTCAACTGCTCTACCAACTGAGCTAACGACCCAACTATCAAGTAATGGGGTGGACGATGGGGCTTGAACCCACGACCGCCGGAATCACAATCCGGAGCTCTACCAACTGAGCTACGCCCACCATTACTAATGGTGATGATAAAATATAATGGTCGGAGTAGAGGGATTCGAACCCCCGACATCCTGCTCCCAAAGCAGGCGCGCTACCAGACTGCGCTATACTCCGATGGCTCCTCGAACTGGACTCGAACCAGTGACCCAATGATTAACAGTCATTTGCTCTACCAACTGAGCTATCGAGGAACTAATATTTTACCTTGTTCACAACAACCATCTTTAGAAGATGGCGGAGGAGGAGAGATTCGAACTCTCGGTAGGCTATTAACCTACGCCAGTTTTCAAGACTGGTGCATTAAACCGCTCTGCCACCCCTCCGTTGCGAGCGAGGTGTATAATACTGATTTGAAATTTCAGTGCAACCTCTTTTTTAAAAAACTTTAACTTTTTTCACTCACATAGCCCTGATCAGGAGAAGAACGGATCCAAACATTGGAATACCAGTAATAATGCTTGCCTAAATTGTCTGGCATCGTGCAGTTAATACGGCCACGACCAACGCCGAATGGTTTCTCAGCAGTCGCCGTTACTTCTGTATCAGATACCCAATCTAGCTTAGCTTTGCCTTGGCCTGCTACATAACAGGTTAAGTCTTTCAAACGGTACTGACCTTCTTTAAAGGTCAAGCTAATCGAAACAGGCTGATCTGTTGCATAATCCCCACCAGTCTTTTCAGACAACAAAGGCATTGGCTTGGCATTTAATTTCGTTTTTAACGTAGATAACTTGGCATAAGCGCCAGAGGCAGGAAAACGCGGCAAATTTTCGAAGTCCGAATCCGCACTCACTACACCAGACTGCTGCCCGAATGCCATAATCCCCCGCTCTTTCATCATGCCTCGGATCTGTCCATTAGACTCGCCATAGGGATAAGCCAACATTTTTGGAGAATGGCCAAGGTTTTTCTCTAGTAAACCTTCAACTGTATCTACTTCTTTTGTCATACGAGACAACCAAGCCTCATCAGACTCACCCTTCTCTTTACGCAACATATAAGGATGACTAATGGTGTGATTAGCAAACACACCACCAGACTGTTCCATTTCTTTCATCTGCTCCCAAGTTAAGAAGCTACGACTTTTACGTTCAACAGGTTCTGTATTAATAAACACTGTAAAGGGAAAGTTTCTCTCTTTAAGGATTGGAAAGCCTGCTTGGTAAATACTGCGGTAAGCATCATCAAACGAAATAGCGACCGCTTTTTCAGGTAATGGTTTATTGGCTTTTAAATCATCCAACGCAGAACGCAAATCCACAACCTGAAAGCCAGCGTTTTTCAAATAGTCCATTTGCTCGGTAAACTGCTCAGGAGTAACAGAAGTTGATTTCGGTGAACTAGCACTTACATGATGATATTGAAGTACAGGCAAGTAATCTTGAGCTTGCAACGCTGCACTAGTACTTAATGCCCCCAAAAAAATGCCGTAATGAACCTTTGACAACATGTCGTTTCCTCTTTGCTTAATATTCACACGCATTCTACGGACGAACAGAGGGGATGACCAGCTCATCGCCAAGGCAAAACTGTTATGCCCATTTTACTATGTCACTGCATCTACTCATATTGAAGCCGCCCTCCTACACTCAAGATACATCAAGGAGCTCTCAGCAAAAGGAAGACCTATCTCCACAAGAGGAAAAATCATGAGTAAATCCGCTTTTTACAAAAAATTGGACAAGCAACTTCAAACACTTAAAGAAGAAGGCCTCTATAAAATAGAGCGCCCACTTATCACGCCACAAGCCAGCCAAATTACTACAGCTGACAAAACACCTTTAATTAACCTTTGTGCAAACAACTATCTTGGACTGGCAAATGATAGCCAAGTCACAAAAGCCGCTCATCAGGCGCTAGATGATTACGGCTACGGCATGGCTTCTGTTCGCTTTATTTGTGGTACACAAAGCATTCATACTCAACTAGAAAAAAGCCTGAGCGACTTCCTTCAAATGGAAGACACCATACTCTACTCTTCTTGTTTTGATGCCAACGGCGGCTTATTTGAAACACTGCTTAATGATGAAGATGCTGTCATCAGTGATGCGCTCAACCACGCCAGCATTATTGACGGCATTCGTTTATGCAAAGCCAAGCGCTACCGCTACGCCAACAATGACATGAGTGAGCTAGAAACCAAACTGCAACAAGCCGATAAAGACGGTGCGAAAACCAAGCTGATTGTAACCGACGGTGTCTTCTCCATGGACGGCATCATCGCCGACCTTAAATCAATTTGCGACCTTGCCGACAAATACGATGCGTTAGTCATGGTCGACGATTCTCATGCGGTAGGTTTTTTGGGCGAAAATGGCCGCGGTAGCCATGAATATTGTGGTGTACTCGGTCGTATCGACATAATCACTGGCACATTGGGTAAAGCCCTTGGCGGCGCTTCTGGTGGCTACACCAGCGCTTCTAAAAGCATTGTCGACTGGTTACGCCAACGTTCTCGTCCTTACTTGTTCTCAAACTCACTGGCGCCCGTCATTACTGCCACCAGCTTACAAATTATCGAGGCTCTCAAACAAGGTGATTCAGCCCGCAAGCAACTAAAAACAAACAGCCAATATTTTCGTACCAAAATGAGCGCTTTAGGCTTTAACCTAGTCCCTGGTGATCATCCTATTATTCCTGTCATTTTAGGGGACGCAAAGCTCGCACAAGAGATGGCAAATGCGTTATATAAGGAAGGGATTTTTGTGACGGGATTTGCTTACCCAGTTGTACCAATGGGCAAAGCCAGAATTCGCACACAGATGTCAGCGTCACTAACAACGGAACAACTTGATCGCGCCATAGACGCCTTTACCAAAGTAGGCCGCGAGATGGGCGTCATTGAAGGAAGGAAATAAATAATGAAAACGCTTGCGAAGCTTCACGCTGAAAAAGGCATTTGGATGACGGACGTCCCTCACCCCGAATGCGGACATAATGATGTTGTCATAAAAATACGCAAAACCGCGATCTGCGGAACAGACATGCACATTTATCAATGGGATGACTGGGCACAAAATACCATTCCGGTACCCATGACTGTCGGCCATGAGTTTATTGGTGAAATTGCCGAAGTTGGCCCTGAAGTGACAGGCTTTAAGATAGGTGATCGAGTATCTGGTGAAGGTCATATTACTTGTAGCCTTTGTCGAAATTGTCGTGCTGGACGTCGTCACCTTTGCCGAAAAACCCTCGGGGTTGGTGTTAACCGAACCGGTGCATTCGCAGAATATTTAGTCATTCCTGCTAGCAACGCTTTCAAGATCCCCGACAATATTAGCGACGACATGGCAGCGATTTTTGATCCGTTTGGTAACGCGACTCATACAGCTTTGTCATTCGATTTAATCGGCGAAGACGTTTTAATCACAGGTGCAGGCCCAATTGGCGCCATGGCAGCCGCCATTGCTAAACACGTAGGCGCACGCAATGTGGTAATAACCGATGTGAACGACTTCCGCCTTGATCTGGCAAAAAAGATGGGGGCAACTCGTACCGTCAACGTTAGTCGTGAATCATTAAAAGACGTCATGAGTGAGCTTGGCATGCACGAAGGCTTTGACGTTGGTATGGAAATGTCTGGCAATGACATGGCCTTCCGCTCAATGCTGGAATGCATGAACCACGGCGGAAAAATTGCCATGTTAGGCATCCCAGGCAAAGACACGCTCATTGATTGGAACCAAGTCATCTTTAAAGGCCTAATCATCAAAGGTATTTATGGCCGAGAAATGTACGAAACGTGGTACAAAATGGTCGCCATGTTGCAATCTGGTTTAGACATTAGCCCAATCATTACCCATCGTTTTAAAGTTGATGATTTTCAACAAGGTTTTGACACTATGGGATCAGGTAAATCAGGAAAAGTCATTCTAGATTGGAATTAAATCTGTCTAGCTTATTGCGTCTAGAAGATGATCGCGTTAGCGTAATTCTTTTAGACGCAAACAGAGCAATTACATGTTAGACATTGGCATTCAAAACCATCCGCTTCCTCACCAAGATGCGCTCTATATATTGCTATACCGAAATCAAGTACTAATAGAGTCAGATAATCAATTTCTTACGCCCTTTACGCATTTCCAACCTAACGCAAATATGAGCGCTGTTTATTGCGGTCAATGGCATGGGCAAGATATCTTTGTCTGTCGCTTTGAATCTATTCCTAAAGGCTTTACAGAAATTGGTCTAAGAGAGTTACTCTTCCTACAAGATCGACACAATTACATTTTATTAAGTCGTGCTCATCAGTTGTCTACGTGGGATAGAGATCATCAATTTTGTGGACGCTGTGGTACCGCGATGCGAGAAAAACACGCAGCAGAACATACAAAAATCTGTCCATCTTGCAATTTGCGACACTACCCTCGAATTTCGCCTTGCATCATTGTCTCGATCCGCAAAGATAATCAGATACTACTGGCCCGTGGCCCATTAGCGCCAAAAGATAGATACAGTAATATTGCAGGCTTTGTTGAAGCTGGCGAAACCCTAGAGCAAGCAGTTGCACGGGAAGTAAGAGAAGAAGTTGGCCTAGAAGTTACCAACATACGCTATGTTGATAGCCAGCCTTGGTCCTTTCCACACCAACTAATGGTCGGCTTTTTTGCCGATTATGCCGGTGGTGAAATAACGCCCGCACCTGGTGAAATAGAAGAAGCCAACTGGTACCCAATCGATAATTTACCGAATATCCCCAACAACGCGACCATATCAGGACAACTGATTAATCTACACGTAGAACATATAAAAGAAACAAAAGCGTCATAGCGGCTTCCCTCTTGCTTTTCAAACACACCAAGAATTCAAATGGTGTGTTTGAAAAGCAGCCTTATTCGCCAAATCCCCCCTTTATCTCTAGAAATCTTTAGGTAAATACCTATACTAGCCACCCATCAAGCTCAACCATTCACTTCCCATAAAATAAAACTGAGAACCACGTGGAAGATTTACTGCATTCAATTGAACAAAAAGTAAAACCATTAATCGGTTTAGGCAAAGTCGCTGACTACATACCCGCATTGGCCAATGTCGATCCGAATCAATTTGGCATCGCCATCTATAGCAACGATGGTGAGCTGTATCATGCAGGCCAAGCCTATACAGACTTCTCTATCCAGAGTATTTCTAAAGTCTTTAGCTTAACCTTGGCTATCAAACATTATGGCGAGGACATGTGGCAACGGGTTGGACGTGAGCCTTCTGGCAATCCGTTTAATTCACTCGTACAGTTAGAATACGAAGCGGGCGTACCGCGTAACCCCTTCATAAATGCTGGTGCTTTGGTAATCAGCGACATGAATCAGTCACGTTTTGCCTCACCCCATTACGCCATGCGAGAGTTCATTCGTCGCTTAGCCGATAACCCGTTACTTAACTCAGATAAAGTCGTTGCCAGCTCAGAATACGAATTTCGCGCACGCAATGCGTCTATGGCGTATTTGATGAAAGCCTTTGGCAATTTTGAAAACGACGTCGAAGATGTGCTGCACAGCTACTTTGATAACTGCGCCATGCGCATGAACTGTGTAGATTTAGCCAAGGCCTTTAGTTTCCTTGCCAACAAGGGCTACTCACAGCTTAGTGGTGAGCAAGTACTTAGTGCGCGAGAAACTACTCAGGTAAACGGTCTACTCGCCACCAGCGGCTTATACGACGAAGCAGGTAACTTTGCTTATCGTGTTGGACTGCCAGGAAAAAGCGGTGTAGGCGGCGGTATTCTTGCCATCGTCCCAAATCGTTTTTCGGTTTGTGTTTGGTCGCCCGAACTCAATAAATCGGGTAATTCACTAGCTGGCATGGCAGCGCTTGAAGCGCTATCGGAAAGCATCGGCTGGTCGGTATTTGGTTAGGCTTAACCAAAAAAAACAGAAAAGGGCTTCACGAGAAGCCCTTTTTTAGTATCACTGCACTTAACGAAGTATTTGGCGAGCGCAGTAGCCATCCAGTTAGTCTGTGATGACTTTATAACAAGGAACATAAGCACTGCCCGGCAACTTCATCCGTTGCTGACGAACAAAAGCTTGTAACAAGGCATCCAATTTGGCCAACAAGGCTTTATCGCCATGAATCTCGAATGGCCCAAATTCTTTGATGTAGGCCACGCCCTGCGCTTTCACATTACCGGCAACGATAGAGGAAAAAGCACGACGTAAATCCGCGGCAAGCAAATGCGTTTCTTGATTGAAATGCAGATTCAACTCACGCACTTTTTCATGAGTGGGTTCAAACGGATACTGAAACTCTTCTGGAATATGCAGTTTCCAATTGTAGTAAAACGCATCTTGATGAGCTTTACGATATTGGCGAACTTCTTCCATGCCCTGCTTCATGGCTCGCGCCACTTCTACTTCATCTTCAATGATGATGCGGTATTTATTCTGTGCTTGCGCCCCTAATACATCACCGATAAAGGCATGTATTTGCTCAAAATAATCCGCACTTTCTTTTGGTCCAGTAAATACCAAAGGAAATGGTACATCAGCATTTTTCGGGTGTAATAAGATACCCAAAATATACAAAATCTCTTCTGCCGTTCCGGCACCACCAGGGAAGACAACAATACCATGTCCAGCACGAACAAAGGCTTCAAGACGCTTCTCTATGTCTGGCATGATAACCAGCTGATTCACGATAGGATTTGGTGATTCAGCAGCAATAATGCCCGGTTCCGTTAAACCTAAATACACACCATTTTTGATACGCTGTTTGGCATGTGCAATAGCGGCACCTTTCATCGGCCCTTTCATTGCCCCTGGTCCACAACCGGTACAAATATTTAACTCACGTAAGCCCAGTTCATGACCTACACGCTTGGTATAATCGTACTCGTGACGCGCAATAGAATGGCCGCCCCAACAAACAATCATATCTGGGTTTTGAATACGGCGGAACACATTGGCATTACGTAATAATTCAAACACCACATTGGTTAATTTGTCTGAACTGGCGTTTTCTAAACCACGAGCAAGAATGTATTCGTGCTGAGTGAAAATAATGTCGCGCAATACGCTAAATAACATTTCGCGCACACTGCTAATCATCTTGCCGTCGACAAAGGCACTGCCTGGTGCATTTTTCAGCTGCAGTTTCACGCCTCGTTCTTGTTGTACGATGCGGATTTCAAAATCTTTAAATTCTTCCATGGCTGCTTGCGGATCATCAGAATCGCTGCCGCAGTTCAAAATAGCTAAGGCGCAACGGTGGAATAGGTCATGAAGCGGACCTGTTTCTTCTGACAAACGAGAAATCTCATCTTGAGACAACATTTCTAACGAACCTTTCGGTGCGACTAACGCATCAACGCGATCTTCATACTGCATGATCGCCCTCCTTATTGTCATTTTATTAATGTCTTTAAATATAGTGGTCGCGGATTCTGGTTTTATCAAGCTTTTACGAAAAACTTAGCAAAAATAGTCAGAATGAAATCAACCATTTAACCCGTCTATTTGGTCAATAAAGCTTGCCCGCAATGCCTATTCGCAACGCTTGATAGTAATGGGATTTCATTTCAATTAAACGACTATAAGTGCGGCGAAACTCAAACAACAATGAACCGTTTAAATACAAGTTATCCAAAGGTACATCAGCGTTTAATAATAAAACCACCTGATGGTCATAACATTCATCCACCAGACTAATAAAACGACGTACGGCATCGTCATTCACACCCAATGACACCGCACGATCACCGGTCTGACCTGAGCCAATAGCGCCGTCTTCTGTGCCACGAGCCTTGATGTGTTCGAAAGGCTCACTGCTTAGTTCAGGAATGCCTGTCAGCATTATCATCGGATAAGTTCGCGCCAGTTCAATGTAATCTAACGACGACCTTGGGCCATCACACAAAGCATAAAAATCAAACCAAGCAATATTATCTGCCGACTCAATCACCTTAATCGCACGACGACAGATTTGCAGCGGCTGCTGGCTCACTTCCCCTTGCCCAAGCTGCTTAAACAAAGCCGACATATCTTGCTCATGTTTAACAAAATAAATCGGCGAAAAGCCTGTATGACGTAGTCGGTGATCTTCTTCGCCACCAAGATGAATGCTATTCAAGTGCGCTTGCAACAAGGCAATAGCTGGAGCGAAGCGTTCTTTTTGTAACTGATTTTGAAACAAGTTTTCCACCGCAATATTCGATGTTGCTACCAGCACCACTCCTTCTTCAAACAAGGCTTCAACCACCCCCCTCAGCAACATCGCATCGCCAATATCAGAGACAAAAAACTCGTCAAAACACAGCACGCGGCATTCTGATGCCAAGCGTTTCGCAATGCTTTTTAAGGGATTTTTCTGGCCGAAGGCAAGATTCAACTCTCGGTGTAAACGCGCCATAAAATGATGAAAATGCAGTCTTAACGCCATTCCATCAGGCAAACAGTCGTAAAACAAATCCATCAAAAACGTCTTACCACGACCCACATCGCCCCAAAGATAAACCCCTTTGATTGATTCTAACGCGTCGCCATTTGATAGGTTCGACAGTAACAATTGATAAACACGTTCTAACTCATTTAACGCGGGCTGCTGGTTCTCATCAAACGTCACTTCGTTCTGCTTTAGACGAGTCTGATAGACTTGCAAAGGAGTCATGTGCTATTTCCTTTTTGCTATTCCCTTTTTAAGTATGGGGGCTTTCAGATTGCCCCTTCAAAACACTTAAAGTGAATGATCGACAGAATACTGATGAATCGCGATCTTAATCAAATCTAGAACAGGCTGCGAAGTAAATTTTCGCGGCATAGTAATGGCATAGAAGTTTTCAAACGCTTGAGGAATGCTTTCATAGTCCTGTAGCACTTTCGATTGAATCTCATCTTTTACCACCACAGGCGGCAATACAGATAAATAACCACTGTCCCTTGCTAATAATCGTAACATCGCCATATCGTCCACTTCCGCCTTGATATCTGGCTGGTATTGATGAGTGGCACAAAAGGACTCGAATGACGAACGAATATCGGTATTTTTTCCTGGCACCACCCATTTCTTGTCTTCATAGCCTTGTGGAAAAGGCGTCTCGGGCTTTTTGCCATAGGGCCCAACAATCGCCACAGCTTGTCTAGCAACCAACTGATTTCGCCATGTCGTATCATGACCTTCGCTCAAAATAGCACGATTGGTCAGCGCCAAATCTAATTCATGATTGACGAGTCCATTGAGCAAATCCGTCATGCCTCTTGATGAAAGCGAAAAATCCACGTTCTCGCTTTTTAACAAAGGCGCAATAAAGCTCTCGATAAAATTCCTCGACAAATTACTCTGCACGCCGATGGTAATATGCTGAACCTGCGTGGCGCTGTCTTTCTGGATAAACTTCTCTAACTCTTCACCGGTATTAAAAATATCTTGCGCATAAGCCAACACCCGACGCCCAACATCGGTCAGTACCAGCTTACGCCCTTGGCGAATAAACAATGCCACATCTAAGCTCTGCTCCAGCTGCTTGATCTGCGCCGACAGAGCAGACTGAGAGATATGCAAGGTTTCCGCCGCTTCCGTCAGGCTTGGGCTCCTAGCGACTCGCCAAAAATAATACAAATGGTGGTAATTCAGTCGTGCCATAAAAAAGTACCTACAGATACATAATATAAAGTGAACGTTTTATAACAATATATGTATTTTTATTAACTAAATAAAGCCTTCATAATCGCCCCAATTTATTAAATCCCATAAACGTAGGTTGTGTATGTCCTTAGTCGTGTTAAGTTTCTTACCGATTTTCATTCCCTTTACGCTGTTTTTTGGCGGCTGGTATCTCGGCCGTGAGAAAACCAAATACGTGGCTCAAAAAGCGTCTCGATTAAGCTTTGTCTTGCTGATTATCTTTCTTGCTACCTTTCCGGTCAGTTACTTTTTCACCGATGCTTGGCAATCCTCTATCTTGATTCGCCACACGGCACTCAATCAGATCATGCTTGGCCTCGTGACCGTTATGGGCTGGGTGTTGATCAGTTTTTCCCGTAACTACATGGCAGGACAGGCTAATCTGAATCGTTACTATCGTTGGTTGATGTTTACCTTAGCCTCTGTAGCTATCACAGTCACCACCAACCATTTGGTGATTTTTTGGCTAGGTTGGTTAGGCATTAGTTTGTCACTCAACAACTTATTAACCTTTTATGCGGATCGTCCCCGAGCCATTCTAGCGGCGCACAAAAAGTTCATGCTGGCACGTGTTGCCGAACTGTCTTTGTTTGCCGCCTTTGCCTTGCTTTACCAGCAATACGACAGTCTATACATCAACACCATTATCGATACCGCTGTTGCCCAATCTAGCGCCGGCTTAGCATTACACTGGCAAGAGCAAGTGGCGGCCTGTTTGATCGCACTGGCAGCATTAATCAAATGCGCTCAATTGCCGTTCCATGGTTGGTTAATACAAGTAGTAGAATCACCAACCACCGTTAGCGCCTTGTTGCACGCCGGCGTGATTAACTTAGGTGGCTATCTACTGCTTTTGTTTACGCCAGTGGTTGCGCAAAGTTCTGTCGCAATCTGGTTGTTATTGGTTGTGGCAGGGATTTCGACGCTCGCCAGTGCTTTGATAATGACCACTAGAATCAGCGTAAAAGTTCGCCTTGCTTGGTCTACTTGTGCTCAGATGGGTCTGATGCTGTTAGAGTTCGCCTTAGGTTTGTACGAATTAGTCTTGCTGCATTTGCTCGCCCATTCGTTTTACAAAGCCTACTCATTCCTCAACTCCGGCAACGCGGTGAATGACGCCATTAGATTGCGCCTTTCTAGCGCGGCAAAAAACAATACTCAGTCTTCACCGACGAACAAAGCCGTCGTGCCTAACGCGCAAACTTGGCTACTTGCCCTTGGTTTAAGTACTGCGATTGTGGTGATTGTGCGAATCTTATTTGGCTTCGACAGCGCGTTTAGTACTTGGTGGTTATTTGCTCTCGCGCTCACTGTCCTTATCGTACAATGGCGCACGTGCGAGCACTCGCCTTCGGTTGTTTACACCTTCGCGATGGGCGTGTTTTTGTGTGTGATTTATGCCGCATTAAAGTACGCCACGCACTACGCATTGCCGACCTATTCAACCCATACGGTTCAGGCTTTTTCCCTAGCCGATATCTGGGCCATGGTTTTATTTAGCCTGCTCTTCCTCTTGAGTGCGCTATTGCATTATCAAGTACGCTGGCGTGCTGTTCGTCGCTTATCAATCGCATTGTTCGCAGGGCTTTATCTGGATGAATGGCTAACACGTCTGGTGCTGAAATTCTGGCCAGTCACTTTACCCGCTAGAACCAAGCAACAGCATCACGAAACAACCAATAATCAACCGTCGCTAAAACCTTAGGAGAATCGCATGACTATCAAGGCCACAAATACGTTAAGCATGCTGCAAAAAGACCTATTGCTTGATGCGGCCAGAACCATCGCGCCCCACTGGCCGCTGGATAAACTGATCGCGGTGAATCCGCTCTGGTCATTGGTAAATAAACCCTTTGATGAAACCTCAGATGAATTATCTGCCTTGGCGGGCATAAAAACCTACCTACCCATTTCTTCTTATCGAGCCTGGTTTGATGAAGGGCGGATTTCACAAGATTGCCTTGTCAGAGCGGCAAGACAATATGAGATCAACTTAGCGCCGAAAGACTTACTTGAGCATCTATCCAATCCAAATAAGCAGCCTTCTCCATGGCGCAATATTGCTGATCTTGCAGATCAACAACGCTCCGCCCATAAAATGTCTTGGCACGACGAAATCACTCACCAAGTAAGCCAGTTTTGCGCGGCCCATTATCAACAGCAAAGCCCCACTCTGAGACAACAAAACATCGACAGCGAACTCGATCTTTACAGCCATTGGCTAGAAGTCACTAATGAAGACAAAGGCCTAAGTATTATCATGGCCGAATCCAAGCTAATCGATTTCTTTCATCACTTACCCAGCGATAAAGAAGCCTTGTTTGCCCTCGCTATCGAAGAATTAGCCTTGGACGATCAAGCGCTGCACTTCTATGCCCAAGCGTTATTGCTGGATATTAATGGTTGGAGCAGCTACTTGGCTTACCTGAATTGGTCCAAAGGAGATAACAACGAAAACTTAGCAAAAGAAAACCATGTAGAGTCTTTACTTGCCATCAAAATGGCCTGGGAGTTGGTTGTTTGGCGTTACCTAAAACACACATCGATAGCATTACACGCCTCGATAGAAACAAAATGGTCAGCACAAAAAAACGCCATTCCACTATTAATTCAAGCCCATCAAGACGCTTTATTAACGCCTAAAGTATGGGCTTTGGCACTGGAATACAGTGAACAAAAAAACCTACATAAAACACTAACAACGGAACAACCTGTTCCAGCACTTTCAACTAGACCTGAACTCCAAGCGATTTTCTGCATCGACGTTCGTTCTGAAGTGTTTCGCCGCGCGCTGGAAAAACAATCCGATACGATTCAGACCCTTGGCTTTGCCGGCTTCTTTGGCTTACCTATCGAATACAAAGCGCAAGACAGCCACTATGAACGTCCGCAGCTTCCTGGTTTGCTGCAAGCCTCCATCACTGCAACCGAATGTAAAAGTGATAAAAATCACGTTCACCACCAGCAAAAAGAAGCTCGCTGGCATCGTTGGGGGCACGCTGCGCCTGCATCGTTTTCCATGGTGGAATCCATGGGTTGGTGGTACGCCTTTAAAATGTTCAAACAAACTCTCTTCTCCAAGCGACAAGAACACCCAGCCAATCGTTTAGCACCCAATACTGCTTGGCAATTGACTCAACAAGGCGTGGCTTTAACCGACCAAGATAAAGCCAATTTGGCAAAGGGGATTTTAGACACCATCAAGCTAACAACTTACGCGCCTATCGTCATGCTCGTTGGTCACGGTAGCCATACTAGCAACAACCTTCATGCAGCAGGGCTAGAATGTGGCGCTTGCGGCGGCCAAAGTGGCGAAGTTAACGTGAGAGTGTTGGCTTCACTATTAAATGATGACAAGGTACGCGCCTTACTAAACGACATGGGGATGAAGATTCCTAGTGACACGCAATTTGTCCCTGCGTTGCATAACACCACCACAGATCAATTAACTTGCTTTGATACCACAGAAGGCTCCACAAGCACCAACAGCAAAATGACCGAGTGGTTTGAAAAAGCGCAATATCTCGCTCAGCAAGAACGCGCTGCAAAATTAGATACCTCCTTGCTGGATGTTTCAGACCAACAACGTTCAAAGGCCTTTACCAAACGCGCCAATGACTGGTCACAAGTGAACCCAGAATGGGGACTCGCCAATAACCATTCCTTTATCATCGCGCCACGCCGGCAGACTCGACACCTTGACTTACAAGGCCGCAGTTTTCTGCACGACTATGATCAACACAATGACCCCGATTTCAGCATCTTAGAACGCATTTTAACGGCGCCCATGCTGGTGACTCACTGGATCAACATGCAATACAACCTATCGGTAACCGATAACTTCAAATTCGGCTGCGGTAATAAAGTGCTGCATAATGCCGTGGGTGGCAACATTGGTGTATTTGAAGGTAACGGTGGGGACTTGCGCATAGGCTTGTCTATGCAATCACTAAGCAATGGTGAGAAGTGGATGCACACGCCGGTCCGACTTGCGGTCTACATTGCCGCCCCAAAAGCCGAGATCGAGAAAATCGCTGCAAAGCATGACATTGTCAGGCAATTGATCGATAACGGCTGGCTGTATTTGTTTCAATGGGAGGGTGACAAAGTTGAGCGTTTTTACCAACAACAATGGCAAGCACAAGGATAAGAGACCTCAAGCTACAGCGGCACGAAGACGTGCCACTGGGCGCTCATCAATCAAGATATGAATACCATTTTTTACAACCTTAAAGAACAATACCTGTAGTTAGTTAGCCTAGGAAGTCCATTTGCCCCGTAAGTGGTTTCTAGGATAGAATTGCTAACAAATATCAACAGATTTTGATTATTTGGAAAAGTATTTCCCCAAAAAATATAAAGGACTTATGTATGTCGGATTTTGATAGTTTCAATGCCTCACTATCTCCTGTTAGCCCGCTTTTCAAGCCTGTGATATATACAGTTAAGCAAGGAGACACGTTAAGTCAGATTATCTCTAATTTTTACGATGTAACTTACGGTAGCGACCGTTACAAATCTGCTCTAGCGCTTGTTTCATATCATAATAAGCAAATAACTAATCCAAACTTACTCCAACCTAAACAAGTTATTCGCCTTATGCCAATGACACCTAACTCGGTTGGCATGTGCTTAGCATCAGATGAAAATAAAAAAGTTCTCGCTGAATTCAGTAATAGAAGTAACCAGTTCCACCCAACATTGGGAGACGGTTTAGACAAATATAAAATGCACATACCAATAGATACTCAAGAACAAGAAATGCTTTGGGCTTTATCTTGGCTACAGGATAATTATGATATCTTAGCGACCAGCTCAGGAGCGGCGCTAAATTCTATGGGGGGCTTAGTTAACCAGCAAAATACTGCCCTGATTCAAGAAGTAGAAAGACTGTATAACCAATACAAGAAAGGCACCCTAACCAAAGGGCAATATGATTACCGCAGACAAAAAGCCCTAAAAGCGTTTGCTCAGCGTCTTGGCCCATTTGAAAAAGTGTTGCTAAAAGGACAAACAGCAAGACAAGCCCTACAGATTTCTCGCTCTAAAGCCATCCCCGCCACAGCCAATGTCACCAACCACTTAGATCGTTTGGGTAGATTATCTAAACTCGCTACTCATGGCGGGGTGGTATTGACCGCTGCCGGCGTTGGCATGGGGTGCTATAACATCGCAACCGCCCAATCCCGACAAGAGAAAAACGAGATTTTTGTGGAAACTGTTGCAGGCAGTTTAGTGAGCGCTGGTACAGGTTATGCGCTTGCAACATTTTTGATTACCACACCTGTGGGCTGGGCCACCATATTAGTACTGGGTAGCGCTGCAGCCATTGGCAGCTATGCCGCCGGGAAAGGCGCTAGAGAGCTATATACAATGTCTGGTAATAAGGCAGATCTAGTGTCTTTATCTGGGGTCGATAAACTATGCAAATAACTCAAGACACATTTGATTATC
>NZ_JAHLLW010000066.1 GCF_019426345.1 Marinomonas lutimaris | reverse complement strand
GCACCGTTATCTGTCGCGATCACATTAAAGCTGTAGCTGGATTTGGTTTCATAATCCGCTGAGGCTTTTAACGTCACCACACCAGTCACCGCATTGATATCCAGCAATGCCGCATCGTCACCAGACAAGCTGTATCGCAAGGTGTTATTGGTGACCGTACCGTCCGCATCGGTCGCAGTGGCTGTGTAAATAACCGTACTGGTGTCAGCATTCTCATTAACACTGCCCATCGCACCGGAAGTCATCATCGGTGTGTTATCGTTCAAGTCATTGACGCTGACGGTCACCGCTTG
>NZ_JAHLLW010000065.1 GCF_019426345.1 Marinomonas lutimaris | reverse complement strand
TATTTACACAGCCACCGCGACCGATGCAGACGGTACGGCCACCAATAACACCTTGCAATACAGCTTGTCTGGTGACGATGCGGCATTGCTGGATATCAATGCGGTGACTGGTGTGGTGACGTTAAAAGCCTTAGCGGATTATGAAACCAAATCCAGCTACAGCTTTAATGTGATTGCAACTGATAACGGTGCTGGGAACCTCAACTCTGGTAGCTTGAGTACCACGCAAGCGGTGACCGTCAGTGTCAATGACTTGAACGACAACACACCGATTATGACTTCCGGTGCGACGGGCAGTGTTAATGAGAATGCTGA
>NZ_JAHLLW010000064.1 GCF_019426345.1 Marinomonas lutimaris | reverse complement strand
TTCACAGCCATGGGAGGGCTAATATGGATACCTACTCTCTGGTCTCTGTTAACCTTATTTACCCCTAAAAAACTGATGGATAGCTATTTTAAAGAGCCGCATTTTACACAAACCGAACTCATTTTTATGAGTCGGTTTCCGGTTTCTTTATTGAGAACGGCCATGTTTGGCTCGGTTTTACTTTTTCCTTTTTTAGATAAAACTCGAGAAATACGACATTGCCATGAAGTCATGCCGATTTGGTATAATTTAGCATTAAAACTTCTAACCATAAGTGTCATTGTAGTTATGACCATATTCTTAGGAATACTGTTTTTTTTACT
>NZ_JAHLLW010000063.1 GCF_019426345.1 Marinomonas lutimaris | reverse complement strand
TGCGCATCATTGGCGGCATAAAGAATCTGGTTTTCTTTCAGTGGATAAGCGCCCCAGTTGGATTTTTGGGCGCCTTTGCCAAGGCGTTTTCCCAGTACCATGGCGACGGCGGCGCGGGCGCCGATACTGTTTTTCTCTCCGACGAGTTGCTTTAAGGTGACAGACAAGTCTTGCGTGTTGGTGATGTCGATGTTGAGTTTGTTACGCAGTTCTTTGTTGTCGTCTTTGATGCCGAAGCCGACTTTTTTGATCTTCGAGTTGGTTAGTATTTCCTTGGCCGCAGCGACAGCCGAAGGAAATCGAGTTGGGAATAGGAACGCTTTTGA
>NZ_JAHLLW010000062.1 GCF_019426345.1 Marinomonas lutimaris | reverse complement strand
GGTAGGTTCGAGCGTTTCGCTCTCCACTGGCGCTTAGGAGGCCTTTAGATGTCAGTCTGCTAACGTTCCTTGCTACTAGTCTAGTGGATTGGACTATATCTAGGTCTGTTGTACTTGATGCTAATTGAATGAGTTCTTTTCGTCTGATGCTGGTTCCTTCCACGCGTTGTAAGAGTTCTTTGAACTGTTTATTCAAAGAAAATGGTTTGGATGTCATGTTTGTGTCTCAAAAACTAAATACTTAGGATTGCTAAGTATACAGAAATAAGTAAAACTTAGACAATCTAAGTACATGAGACTTTAAAGATGAAACTATTTTGTCAGATAACCCAATACCACGGCGACTTAA
>NZ_JAHLLW010000061.1 GCF_019426345.1 Marinomonas lutimaris | reverse complement strand
TCTGCTTCACTTAGTCGATTGTCATTTACTTGGCTTTTCGCCTGCTTAATCATAATTCTGTTTCCCTCGGCGCAGGCCTCGATATGTGACCAGCCATTTTTAGCCGCCATATCACGAATCATACCAATTAATTCTGCTTGAGCCTTTAGGCTCAGTGCTTCCTCCTCGTTTGCAGCCACTACTTCAAAAATGCTTGAAAACTTGATTGACGCCATCATCTCACACCTTAAAATATCATCGATTGCTGATATGTAGTATAGCTGAGAAATGGCTACAAAAGTGGGTACATACCAGGGGGGGGGCGCGATATTGCTGGTGCGCTTTTGTCACGATGCCCTGAACACGTTGGTATTGCT
>NZ_JAHLLW010000060.1 GCF_019426345.1 Marinomonas lutimaris | reverse complement strand
AAGGTGATAGTCATGTTGCTTAGAGTCAGTTTTTTCTTGCATGTGCGGTTGATCTTCGTTAAATTATTTTTAGACAGAGGGTAAATGGATTTGCCTACGCCTCCAGGACGGAGGCTCTGTCTCTCTTATCAGGATGAATTAAGCTGCATGGATGCAGCGGAAAATCTATTCCACTCTCATACGCATCTATCTTGCATCTCTTCATGTTCTCTTTTTTCTGTATTTTCAATTTGTGAATCTATAATCGCATGCAAAGCTGCAGATGCGAATTCGCCCTCTACTGGCGTTAATCATGTTTGGGTTTTATACGTGAAGCCATTGTTAATGGCAGGTGACAAAATGTGTTAAATAATCTTGG
>NZ_JAHLLW010000006.1 GCF_019426345.1 Marinomonas lutimaris | reverse complement strand
ATTGTTAATGGCAGGTGACAAAATGTGTTAAATAATCTTGGAAATAGGTGTTGTTTTTATTCACAAAAATGCCTATTTCAGAGTTACGCTTGTTATTTGCTTCACTAGGAGGGTTGTCAGCTGATTTTAGGTGGATAGGGCTGGATGCTATTGTGTCCGCTGTTTCTTAGCTGATGCAATTTAAGAGTTGGGAATCAATCTTGAATTGTTGGCGTTATATAATATTTAAGTTATTGCTTCATATACATATTTTATTTTTTGTTACCCTAAAATGAACGGCTAATTCTATAGCGTATGCGTAGCACAAACTAAAGTATTAGAAGTATTAGAAGTATTGTGAATTTTCCTTATGCACCATATTAGATTGTATGCTTTTTTGATATAGGGGCGCATATATAGGTGTTCAGAGCAAACAAGAGTGAGAGTATTCTAGGTTGTTACTAATTTAACAGAACTTATCTAATAAAAATGTAAAAGTTAAAGATTTTTATATATTTTCTCTAATATTTTTTTCCGATCAAAATAGAAAAAAAGTCTTACAATACATATAGATAGGAAAATAGCATACATATGCTTGTATTTTTATTTAGCTTATTTTGTTAAATTTATGTAGAACATGATTGACCCCGTGGCTTAAAGCGGACTACAATCAGTTTCGTTTAAAAGAGTTGGCAATATTTATGTCCAGAGTTGCGAATATTACGTCATGTATGTTCGGTCCTGTTAAGTCATAAGTAATACCGAGTTTTTTTAGCACTATAACGTAGATGATTTACATCTTCGTATAAATTAACTTAACCTACAGGATAAACAGACATGTCTGACGTAGTAACTGGTACAGTAAAATTTTTCAACGAAACTAAAGGTTTCGGTTTCATCACTCAGGATCAAGGTCCTGATGTTTTTGTTCATTTCTCTGCAATCAACACTTCTGGTTTCAAAACTTTGGCTGAAGGCCAAAAAGTTGAATTCCAAGTAGCTCAAGGCAAAAAAGGCCCTGAAGCTCAAAACGTTACACCTCTATAATGTAACGTTGCTGAGGATACTCTCAGCAGTGCGAATGCTAAAAAGCGACTTTTAAAGTCGCTTTTTTTGTTTTTATAGGTTGTGATTTACAGCATGATCTAGCTTTCTAAGTTGGACTGATGCGTGTTTGTTAGTGGTTAGGAGGTTTTAATGGCTGCGAAGTCTTTACAAGAGCAATTATTGGGCGTTGGGCTTGTTGATAAAAAGAAGGTTAAGAAATTAAAAGCAGAATCTTTGCAGCTTAAACAGAAGGTGAAAAAGGGCAAGGTTGCAGCTGCTGGAGATGATGGGCGTCAAGAAGAGTTGAAGCGCCAAAGGGAAGAGAAAGTAGAGAAAGATCGGGCTTTGAATATGGAGCGTCAGAAGCTTGTTGAGCAAAAAGCAGTACAGGGTCAGATTCGACAAATGATAGAACAAAACCGTGTTCGAAAGCAGGATGGCGATATTGCTTATCATTTTACTGATAATAAAAAAGTGAAGCAGCTATATATTAGCCAATCTATGCATGATGACTTGAGTCGAGGCCGGCTAGCTATTGTTAAGCTTGACCAGCAGTACGAAATTATTCCTGAACCTGTCGCTGTAAAGATAAATGAGCGTGATCCATCTTGTGTGCTTGTTTGTAATAATCGTGTTGAAAGTGTTGATGATGATCCTTATGCGGACTTTCAGATTCCCGATGACTTGATGTGGTAAGTACATTTTTTATGTTTAAGAGGGTTTTTTCGACCCTCTAGTTTAACCTTCCTTTCACTTGCTTTACTCTTTTTCTTATTCTCTCTTCATTAGCTAGACAGCGTTTATTAGGACTTAGCTGGCAGTTGCACAATAGGTATTTTTTAGAATATTTTGCTACTTCATTGTTTTGTTTATTTAATGCACATTATATTTTATTTCAATATAGGGTTTTGATTCTTATGGTTTTTTTGTTTTGTGTAAATGTTTGATAATCCTTTTTATATGACATATTTCAAGTAAATGTCACGCATGGTGGATACTTTATGCAATTAGCTTGCGTATGGTTGTCTATTTCTGTGAATTGTTTAGATTGTTTGACTGTTGCTTGCACAAATCCAAGCGCCTACAAGAAAAGCGTACAAACATTTAAAAGGGAAACGAGAATGAAAAAATCGATTATTGCTATTGCTGTATCAAGTGCGGCACTTGCTTCTGTATCTGTTCAAGCTGCAGAAGGCTCTACAGTAGATGTTTACGGTAACATCCAGTACGCATACATTGACACAGATAAAGGTGGAAACTTTGAAGACAATGGTTCGACTATTGGTTTGCAAGGTGAAACTAAAATCAATGATGATCTGACTGCTTTCTTCAAATATGAAATAGAATTTGATGCTGATCAGAAATCTGGTGGTCCAGGCGAAGATAAAGCTGATCTTGACCAAGCTTACGTTGGTTTGAAAGGTAGCTTTGGTAAAGTTCAAATTGGTTCATTTGACACTATTTACAACAACGCTATCCAAGATGCTGTAGATCAGTTTGAATACCTAGGTGTTACAAATGCTGATAAAACTTCAGAAGGTGATACTATTGCATTCTTTACTCCGTCTATGAATGGCTTTGAAATACAAGTGGCTATTCAAGTTAAAGGTGATGCCAGTGAAGGTGAAACTATTACCGAAGATGGCGTAACTAGTACAAATAAAAACTATGACAAACTATCTAGCATGACTGTTCTAAAATACTCTACTGACATGGTATCTGTTGCATTGGGTTATGATACTCGTGGTAACTCATTGAATACAGTTACAACATCAGGTAATGCTAAAGCAACTACAGGTCTAGCTGTTACTGTTACTCCAGTAGAGAATCTTTCTGTTACGGCTAAGTACGAAACAACTGAAAGTACTCAAGATATTGTAGGCCTAGCTGCTCGTTACGGTTACGGTGCTGGTGATGTATATGGTTCTTACCAAAATGTAGACCCTGAAGCTGCTGGCTCTGATGATTTCAATGAATACGCTGCTGGTGTGACTTACAACCTAGCATCAAATATCTATGTATTTGCTGAACTAGGTGAATATGAAAATGCTACATCTAGCACTACAGACACTCAAACCGCTGTTGGTGTTTACTACGGTTTCTAAGATCTTCTCCTAGAGGATTTTATTTACTCTAAGGCTCCTGATCTAATAAGGCTAGGAGCCTTACGTTAAGTAAGATCATTCAAGGTTCCATATTTCTTCTCTTGTAGGCGGATTTATTGGAGCATTTTTTGGCACCAGGTGGCAGCATCTGGTGCTTTTTTTATGCCTGCTGTTTCTATTTCAATGAACAATAAAAACTTGATTGTTATTTGATCAAACCGTTAAACTTATTTTTTAATATTAGGTTGGCGGTCAGTTATGCTTAACATGGATTTTGCTAAGACAGTATTCATGGATACAGATAAAATTGATTGGGTAGCCAGTCCTATGTCTGGTGTTTATAGAAAACCTCTAGCGCGGGAAGAAACAGAGCGGGGTCATGCGACGAGTTTAGTTCAATATGAAGCTGATTCTGTGTTTCGTCCTCATCCCCATCCTTTGGGAGAAGAAATACTTGTTTTAAATGGTGTTTTTTCCGATGAAAAGGGTGACTTCAAAGCTGGTAGCTATTTTAGAAATCCTCCTGGCAGTAGCCATGCTCCTCATAGTCGTGATGGCTGCTTTTTATTCGTCAAATTGCATCAGTTTCAACCCCATGATTTAAATCAGGTCTATGTAGATACTCCTAGTATCTGGTCGTCTGAAAAATCAGAAATTCTATCTCTTTATCAATTTGGAGATGAACGAGTTTGGCTGGTTCGTATTCAGAATAGTGAAGATATATTAGACGAATTGGACTTATGTGCTTCTGTTGAGTTATTTATTATTTCTGGTCTGGCTAAATATGGTGATATCCAAATGTCTTCAGGAGCTTGGCTTCGTGAGCCTGATTTTAGATTAGATCGCTGGAGTGTCGCTTCAGGTTGTTTTATCTGGTTAAAGTCAGGTCATTTCTAGGTCTTTCTATATTCTATTGAGGTTTAAGTGAAAAATATTGTAGCGGAACAATCTCGGGTCTATTTACCTATTGTTGAAAGTGATCAAGTATTTCCTGTTGGCCGTGTTTATTGTGTTGGTCGTAATTATGCAGCGCATTCAAAGGAAATGGGTGATGATCCTGAAAGAGACCCTCCATTTTTTTTTGCCAAAGATGCATCTTGCGTTGTTCCCGCTGCTTTTTCTGAAGTTATTTGTGTTTCTTATCCTATGGCTACGTCGCAGTTTGAGTATGAAGTAGAGCTCATCGTGGCTATCGGTGAGGGTGGTCGTAATTTAACGATGGAGCAAGCTGGAGCCTCTATTTTAGGCTATGCTGTCGGTTTGGATATGACTCGTCGGGATCTTCAGACTCAAGCTAAAAAGAAAGGCCGTCCTTGGGAGGTGGGTAAATCATTTGATGAATCCGCACCAATAAGCTCTATTTATTTAAAAACAGACCAACTTGCTTCTAAGGTGTCAGAAGCCGAAATTGGATTAAAAGTTAATGGCGATCTTAAGCAAATTAGCCATGTTTCAAACTTAACTTGGTCTATTGAAGAGGTTATTTGTAAACTGTCAGAGGTCTTTGAGTTACGACCAGGTGATTTAATTATGACAGGTACACCTGAGAATGTTGGGGCTGTCGTTGTTGGGGACGAAATGCAGGCTTGGGTCGAGCATTTGGGTGAAATTAGAGTAAGAGTTACTGATTAAATTCAGTGAATTTATCAGATAATTCTGACACTGCTGGATGTTTATATTCAGTCAAAATATGAATAGCGACTTCAGCAGTGCAAAGACCGATATTTTTTTGATTACGACGTTTTGTGTATAAGGATTTGATATCTTTAATTTCATGGTGCTGGAATTTTTTCAGATAAGGTGACTGGTTATACATTTTTCTCGCTTGTTGCCAAGTTCCGTCAATAATGATGATGTTATCCTTAGGTATCTGGCTATCATTAACTGCTCTTTGTTCTTCATTTTCACACAAATAAATCAGCAAAGTATCGGATGGTGATAGGTTTAATATAGCTTCGTTTGGCGCGATTCTGGACCAGACAATAATTTCGCACTCTTTTCCTAAGGTCTCTTTTACTAGCCTTCCTGTTCCTGAGTTTTTTTTTAGTTCTTCGCTGTGCGTTATTAGCCAAATTTTCATTACCGCTTTTACTCTAATAAATGGGTGATTATAGCAATCTCAATATTAACTAGAAAATAAAAAAGCCTGATGTCACTTTAGTTGAAAATTAAAGTGACATCAGGCTACTTTTTAAAATGGGACTTATTCTTTACCAATCGAACCAATTTTGTGGATTGATAAATCCGCGCCATTAAATTCATCTTCTTCACTGAGTCTTATGCCACTGATTGCTTTTGCTATTCCGTAAACAATGAATCCACTTAGCGTTGCTATCATAATGCCTCCTAGGCTCCCTAACAGCTGAGAGGTAAAACTAACGCCACCTAGTCCACCAAGTGATTCTGATCCAAAAACGCCTGCAGCAATGCCCCCCCAGGCTCCACAAACGCCATGCAGTGGCCAAACACCAAGTACATCATCTGTATGTTTGAATTTTTGCTGGATGATAGTGAATAGAGTTGTAAATATCGCACCTGCAATTGCTCCGGTAGCTAAGGCTCCAATAGGATGCATGATGTCGGAGCCTGCACATATGGCAACTAAGCCTGCCAATGGGCCGTTATGGATAAAACCTGGATCATTTTTTCCAAATAGCATGGCGGCGATAATGCCGCCTACCATAGCCATTAAAGAGTTGACTGCGACTAATCCACTCACACCATCGAGAGTTTGCGCTGACATCACGTTAAAGCCAAACCAACCTATGCAAAGTATCCAAGCGCCCAATGCTAAAAATGGGATATTTGACGGCGCGAATGCGACTAATTTTCCGTGTTTAAAGCGACCGCGTCGCGTTCCAAGTAATATAATGGCTGCAAGTGCAACCCAGCCGCCAAAAGCATGGACGACAACCGAGCCTGCAAAGTCATGGAAAGGGGCGCCATATTGTTTTTCTAACCAATTTTGAAATCCGTAATTACCATTCCATACGATGCCTTCAAAAAAAGGATAGGCTGCACCAACGATAATGGCGGCAGAAATAAGCATTGGATAAAATTTTGCTCGCTCAGCAACGCCTCCAGAAATAATGGCGGGTATTGCGGCTGCAAAGGTCATGAGAAAGAAAAATTTTACCAAGCTATAGCCATGCTCCTGCGATAGCACGGCGGCACTATCAAAAAAGTTAATGCCGTAAGCGATTTGGTAGCCGACAAAAAAATACACAAGAGCGGAAATAGCAAAGTCTGTCATTATTTTAACTAACGCATTTACTTGGTTTTTATGGCGTACAGTTCCGACTTCTAAAAAGGCGAATCCTGCATGCATAGCAAATACCATAATGGCGCCGAGTAGTATAAAAAGGGTGTTTGAACTGGATATTAGCGTGTCTACTGCACTGTTTGTGGATATCACAAGTGGCTCCTAATGTTTTTTTTGCACCGAAAAGGTTTGCTCTTATCCATAAGTGCTTTGTTTTGGGGCTTTTTGAGTTGTTTTATGAGAGGTTTTAGAACTGATTTTTGGGAAAGCAATAATTGTTCCAGTTGTGCTTTTTTTTGGTGCTAAATGGATGGGTGGTTTTTCATTTGCACTGTTTTGGTATTTTTCGGGTTGCTTGCTTTGGTTGTGAGGTGAGGCTTTAGGCTATTGTCCATTCTCTAGAGGAGCTTTTATTATCTGATTTAAGAGTTATTACCTTTTTTAACAATACTTGTTTTCCATTTACTTTCTATTTTGTTTTTTACAACATATTATCGATGGGTTGGTGTATTTTTAGATTGGTGTTAACTTAATGCACTTAACATTAAGGCGTTGCTTAAAGTTTAATTGCTTTTTGCATAGTTAAAAGATTGCTTATTTAAGAGCAACACAAATAATGAGGTTGTTATGTCAGGTCAGTTAGTATCAGGTATTGTTAAGTGGTTTAATGACGAAAAAGGATTTGGATTTATTGAGCGTGAAGGCGGTCCTGATGTTTTTGTTCATTTTCGTTCTATAAATGGCAATGGTCGTCGTACTCTACAGGAAGGCCAGAAAGTAACATTTGAAGTTACCCAAGGACAAAAAGGTCCTCAAGCTGAAAATGTAACCCCAGTATAATTGAGCTTTTGATTTACTAAAAAACCATGCATTTAAATATTTTATTTTGTATAAGGTATTGATGATGAACATGGTTTTTTTATGTTTGTAATTTGTATGGTTTGTAGAAAGTAGGGGATTATTTTGTTGCCTGTGTTGTATTCGTTTAGGCGTTGTCCTTATGCTATGAGAGCTAGATATACCATTGCTCTCTTGGGGATAACTGTACATTTACGTGAAGTGATTTTGAAATCTAAACCTGCCGCATTGTTGAAGTTGGGTGGGCGATCAAGTGTACCGCAACTTGTTGATGTAGATGGTGTTAGGTACCCTGAGAGTTTGGATATTATTTTCTGGGCGCTCTCGCAGTCGAATGATAGCAATCTAGTGAATCAACTGTGGCCGTTGAAAAATAGTCAACAAAATAAGATAAAAGCATGGATAGCGTATAACGATAATTTTTTTAAACATTGGTTAGACCGTTATAAATACGCGGATCGACATCCTGAGTTCAGTGAAAACTATTATCGTAATAAAGGCGAAGTTTTTTTACGTCGATTGGATAAGCGTTTAAGTAGAAATGAATTTCTATTTGGAAATGACATTAGTGTGGCGGATATTGCACTATTTCCATTTGTGCGTCAGTTTGCTGGTGTTAATCAAGAATGGTTTGAGTCATCTCAATACCATAATGTAATACGATGGTTAGCAGGGTTTGTTAATTCCTGTATGTTCAAGTCTGTGGTAATGGTCAAGCATTCCGCTTGGCAAGCAGGGCAAGAGAATATACTCTTTCCTGCTCACTAAGCGGTGTGTATCCCGATTAATTAATCATTCCAAACGTTACCCAGTATATAAAGCCTGGATCGGCGTCGCTTGGTAATTGGATGGCGACAAAATTACCCTGATTGTCAATGTATGATGATTTCGGGAAACTTTGTTTTAGCACATTAAAATTGATTTGCGCTAAATCTGTCTGCTTCAAGTCATTATAAGATTGGACACTAATTGCTAATGCTTCTTCTACAGAGCGCGTACTTGGGTAGTTTTGAATAACTTCTTGGCTACGACGTAATGCAGAAAGAGGTGCTTTTCTTTTCAGATAATAGCGTGCGACTTGTATTTCATGGCGCGCTACCATCTCTCGTAAATAGTACATACGTGCTTTAGCATCAGGAGCGTAAGTGCTCTTGGGGAAGCGTGATGTAAAATCAGCAAGCTCATTAAAGGCTTTTGCCAGTTCTTTTGAATCTCTTTCACTTGGATCGAGGTTCAAGTAGCGTGACATTAAGCTTTCGGCGCCTTTGTAGGTGGACAAAGCTCTCATATAATAAGCGTAATCGACAGAATCGTGTTCTGGGTGATTCTTAATAAATCGCTCAGCGGAAGCGTGAGCAGCGATGAAGTCACTGGCTTCCATTTGAGCGTAGATTAGGTCCAGTTCCGCGCGGGTACTGAATTCGCCAAATGGATAGCGTGAGTCTAAATCTTTCAGATGTTTTATCGCAGTGGATGGCAGATTTTCGTCCAGAGCTTGTTGAGCTTTGTCGTAATAGACGCGTTCAGGCAGGTCTGGTTCTTGTACCTGCTTGCTTGAACAGGCGACAATGAATAAAGAAAAACTTACTATTCCAGAGAATCGGAGCAACGAGTGATGAAATCCCATGTATAATCAAAACCTTGATATGGTAGTAGATTAGCCTCAATCGGCATTTTGTAGCGTTAAATTGCGAAAGATGATGAAGTGCAAGGCGCTACACGTTTTTTCACTTTTAACCCAATGATAAAATTATTGAGTTAAAAACAACAGACTAAAGTACATTGTATGGCAGAGCGCATAGTAAAAGAAGCCCAAGTTCCTTTCGATTTGGGTGGCAACCGGTTTGATCAGATCGCGACAGAGTTGTTTAGCGACTACTCACGTTCTCGTATCCAAAGTTGGATTAAAGAAGGTGTCTTGAAGGTTGATGGTAAAATCACTAAGCCAAAAGAGAAATTGTTTGGCGGTGAAGTGGTGACACTAGATATCGTAATCGAAGCTCAAGAAGAACATGAAGCTCAAGAAATGGAGCTGGATGTTGTTTATGAAGATGACGACATCATTATCATTAATAAACCTGCTGGTTTGGTTGTTCATCCTGCGGTGGGTAACCGAGATGGCACTTTGATGAATGCGATTCTTCACCATGCACCAGAGACCGCACATATTCCGCGTGCAGGTATCGTTCATCGCCTTGATAAAGAAACTACGGGGTTGATGGTTGTTGCTAAAACATTAGCGGCACAGACAGATCTTGTGACTCAGTTGCAAGAGCGCAGCATGGGACGTGAGTATGAAGCAATTTCTATTGGTGTAATGACTGGCGGTGGTGTGGTTGATGAGCCAATTGGCCGTCACCCTCATAACCGCCAAAAACAGGCGGTAGAGCCCGTAAACGGTAAAGACGCGGTAACCCATTATCGTTTAGTTGAGCGTTTTAAAAACCACACACACATTCGTTTAAAATTAGAGACTGGGCGTACTCATCAGATTCGTGTTCACATGGCATTTATCCAATACCCATTGGTTGGTGATCCTCAGTATGGTGGACGTTTGAAAATGCCAAAGGCATGCTCTCCAGAGCTGCAGGATGAGTTGCGTCATTTCCGACGTCAGGCTCTTCATGCGAAGAAGCTGGAGTTGTCTCATCCGATTACCGGTGAGTGGATGCAATGGGAAATTGATTTGCCAGATGATATGAAGAAACTATTAGATGCCCTTAAGAGAGATATGGTGGAGTCTGGTAGTAATGACTCTGAGTATTTCTAATTTGGTCGTGTTATAAGGGCAGCTTCGGCTGCCTTTTTTTATTTTTTTTGGAGATAGTTATGTCTTCTAACGCCTCTTCTTATATTTGTCCTACTTGGCCTGCGCCTTCCTCTGTTCGTGCTTATGTTTCTACTCGGATTGGTGGTGTGAGTGGCGCACCGTTTAATAGTCTGAATTTAGGGCTTCATGTTCAGGATGATCTTGCTGCGGTTCATCAGAATCGCCAATTGTTTGCTTCTTATATTGATATGCCTGATTCCGCAATTTGGCTAAATCAGGTGCATGGTACTGATGTGGTTAGCTTACCTTGTGAGACATTACCAAACAGTGCTGATGCGGCGTTTTCTCGTTCTATTAATCAGGTTTGTGCTGTGCTTACCGCGGATTGTTTACCAGTATTTTTCTGCAATCAAGCAGGGACAAAGGTGGCGGTGGCTCATGCAGGTTGGCGTGGACTTTGTGCTGGCGTTTTGGAATCTACCCTTGCGCAATTCGATGAAAAAGAGCGTGTTATGGTCTGGCTTGGGCCGGCTATTGGACCAGACGCTTTCGAAGTTGGAGAAGAGGTGCGAGAAGCATTTATGCCTGTTATTCCAGATGCTGTCGCGGCTTTTAAACCAGCCCAGAAAAAAGGCAAATGGCTAGGTGATTTGTATTTATTGGCGAAACAGCGTTTAGTGGCCGCAGGTGTTTCACAAATATACGGTGGCGACTATTGTACGCTTACTGATGAAGCGCGTTTTTATTCGTATCGACGCGATGGTAAAACAGGGCGAATGGCCTCTGTTATTTGGATTGATGAGTAAATAGTCCTCTGTTTTATTGATGGGTGTCAAAAAAATGACACTAGAGATCTTGAAAAGTCATTTTTAAGGGCTATTAAGCTTTTAATTGAAATATTCCATCTTATGTTACAAAGGATGTCAGATTATGCGTATAGATCGTTTAACCAGTAAATTGCAGCTAGCACTTTCCGATGCTCAATCTGTTGCACTTGGGCAAGATCACTCTTATATAGAGCCGCTTCATTTAATGATGGCTTTGTTGGATCAGCAGGGCGGTAGTACTCGTCCAATTCTCCAGCAAGCTGGTATTCCTGTCGCTAAATTTCGCGAAAGTTTGAATGAGTTGTTAACTCGTCTTCCAAAAGTGAATGACCATGATGGTAATGTACAGATGTCTCCAGAATTGGGGCGTTTGCTTAACCTAGCAGACAAAGAAGCGCAGAAGCGAAAAGACCAGTATATCTCTTCTGAACTTGTGTTGATGGCGATGTTCGATGGCAAGGATGACCTTGCGAAAAGTTTAAAATCAAGTGGTGTTACGAAGGCGGATATTGCCGTTGTTATTGACAGTATTCGAGGAGGTGATTCTGTAAATGACCCTGACGCAGAAGAAAGTCGTCAAGCGCTAGATAAGTATACTGTCGATTTAACAGCGAGAGCAGCAGAGGGGAAGCTTGACCCAGTTATTGGGCGCGATGACGAAATTCGTCGTACGATTCAAGTTTTACAGCGTCGCCGCAAGAATAACCCTGTTCTGATTGGCGAGCCTGGTGTGGGCAAAACCGCCATTGTGGAAGGCTTGGCGCAGCGTATCATTAATGGCGAAGTTCCTGAAGGTTTAAAAAATAAACGTGTTTTGTCTCTTGATATGGCTGCTTTGATTGCGGGTGCTAAATATCGTGGTGAGTTTGAAGAGCGTCTAAAAGCTTTGCTTAATGAGTTAGCGAAACAAGAAGGTCAAGTAATTTTGTTTATCGATGAAATCCACACCATGGTGGGCGCTGGCAAATCAGAAGGCTCTATGGATGCTGGTAATATGCTTAAGCCAGCTCTTGCTCGTGGTGAGTTGCATTGTGTTGGCGCAACGACACTGAATGAATACCGCCAGTTCATCGAAAAAGATGCGGCTTTGGAAAGACGATTCCAAAAGGTATTAGTGGAAGAGCCAAGTGTGCTGGATTCCATCGCTATTCTGCGTGGTTTAAAAGAACGTTACGAAGTTCACCATGGTGTTGATATCACTGATTCTGCCATCATTGCGGCCGCTAAGCTTTCTCAGCGCTATATTACCGATCGTCAATTACCGGATAAAGCGATTGATTTGATTGATGAGGCAGGTAGTCGCATTCGCATGGAAATGGATTCTAAACCGGAAGATATGGATCGTTTAGAGCGTCGTTTGATTCAATTGAAGATTGAAAAAGAGGCGCTTAAAAAAGAAAAAGATAAAGCGTCTAAGCTTCGCTTGGAAGAGTTGGGTGTTGAGATTGATAATTTACAGAAGCAGTTTTCCGATTTGGAAGAAATCTGGAATGCCGAAAAGGCTGCGGTTCAAGGTGCGCAAAAACTTAAAGAAGAGCTTGAGTCTGTCCGTCATGAGATGGAAGAAGCCCGTCGTAGCGGAAATTTAGCAAAAATGTCAGAGCTCCAATATGGTGTGATTCCTATGTTGGAAGCAGAAATAGAGAAGGCAAGTAAAGTCGAAGAAAGTACAGAAACTCGCTTGCTGAAAAGACGTGTGACTGAAGAGGAGATTGCTACGGTCGTTTCACGATGGACGGGTATTCCAATGGATAAAATGCTTGAAGGCGAACGCGATAAGTTGTTACGTATGGAAGAGGCATTGCATGAATCTGTCATGGGGCAGGATGAAGCTGTTCTAGCTGTCTCTAACGCGGTTCGTCGCTCTCGTTCTGGCTTGGCTGATCCGAATAGACCTAATGGCTCTTTTCTCTTCTTGGGTCCTACTGGTGTGGGTAAGACCGAATTATGTAAGTCGCTAGCTCGGTTCTTGTTTGATACTGAGCAGGCGATGGTGCGAATTGATATGTCTGAGTTCATGGAAAAGCACTCTGTCGCTCGTTTGATTGGCGCGCCTCCAGGTTATGTGGGTTATGAGGAAGGTGGGTATTTGACTGAAGCGGTAAGGCGCCGACCTTATTCAGTGTTGCTGCTTGACGAAGTAGAAAAAGCTCACCCTGATGTTTTCAATATCCTTTTGCAGGTTTTGGATGACGGTCGTTTAACTGATGGGCAAGGTCGCACAGTCGATTTTAGAAATACAGTTATTGTCATGACGTCTAACTTGGGCTCTGATTTGATCCAAGAATATCAGTCTGCTGATCAGTATGAAGAGATCAAAGCGAAAGTAATGGAAGTGGTCGGAACGCATTTCCGTCCTGAATTCATTAATCGCATCGATGAAACGGTTGTATTTCATCCATTAATGAGATCTCAGATCAAAGGTATAGCTACCATCCAGCTAGCGCATTTGAACGATAGATTGAAAGAAATGGGAATGACATTGGTATTAACAGAGGCTGCGGCCGATCAGTTAGCGGAAATTGGCTATGATCCTGTTTATGGTGCTCGACCACTAAAACGTGCGATACAAAAGTGGGTAGAAAACCCTTTGGCGAATGAGTTGCTATCAGGCCATTTTGTAACGGGGGATCGTATTGTTGCGGATGTTTCTGAAGGTGTAATTAGTTTCTCAAAAGCTAATTACCACTAAATTTAATGTGTTGCTGATAGTATAAAAAATCCCGCTGAAGTCGTTTTGATTTCAGCGGGATTTTTGTTTGGAATAACTATGTCTAAATTGATGTTTATAAAGACAATGCTTAGAAGTCTACGAAGGCGCCAATGAATACACCAGTGAATTCAGCATCAAAGCTTGAGCCGTCAATATCGTCTATGTCGTGACGAACTTTACGGTAGCCTGCTTCTAGGCCCCCAAAATATAGCGGTTGGAATTTTACTTTAAACATGGTGTCGGTAATGCTGGCATCGCTGCCGCCGCCAGCCTTAAATTCACCACCTACGGAAATGCTTGTTCCTGGCAGGGCGACATAAGCAGATAGGTAGCCTAGTGGGTAGGAGTCACTAACATCTGTTGAGCCGATAGAGCCATCAATGCTGCGTAGAGTAATACCTGCATCTAGATCTAACCATAAAAGGCCGTCTAGGAATTCGTAGTAAAGTGTGTAGTCGTTATAAGACGTGTCTATTTTTGTATTAGCACTTCCGAACTTGCCTTCTAGTTCTTGGTGTTGAATACGGAAATTAGGAATCAGTGGGATTGGGTGTTCTACAGCAAGACCGAAGTAGGTGTTAAAGTCTTCGCCATCATTAGTAATATAAGAGCCAGCTTCAGCGGTTAAGCCAAGTACATCAGCGTGAGCAGCACTTGCTAATAAAGCAGTCGAGAGTAAAAGGGCTGATTTCATAATTAGTGTCCATATATCGAGTGGATAAAATTTGTCTAATTATAGGTTGAAGAGAAGTAAAAACCAATGAAATAAGGAGAAGAGATGGCGTATTGTGAAGAATATTTACATAGATGGCTGGGGTAGAAGGATTCGAACCTACGCATGACGGGATCAAAACCCGTTGCCTTACCGCTTGGCTATACCCCAACATAAAGAGTAGGTGGCTATGACTAGATTCGAACTAGTGACCCCATCATTATGAGTGATGTGCTCTAACCAACTGAGCTACATAGCCTTAACTTTACTACTAAATATATCGATGGCTGGGGTAGAAGGATTCGAACCTACGCATGACGGGATCACAACCCGTTGCCTTACCGCTTGGCTATACCCCAACATAAAGAGTAGGTGGCTATGACTAGATTCGAACTAGAGACCCCATCATTATGAGTGATGTGCTCTAACCACCTGAGCTACATAGCCTTAACTTTACTACTAAATAGATCGATGGCAGGGGTAGAAGGATTCGAACCTACGCAGGACGGGATCAAAACCCGTTGCCTTACCGCTTGGCTATACCCCAACATATCGAGTTGGTGGCTATGACTAGATTCGAACTAGTGACCCCATCATTATGAGTGATGTGCTCTAACCAACTGAGCTACATAGCCTTTAGTCTGTTGGCTGGGGTAGAAGGATTCGAACCTACGCATGACGGGATCAAAACCCGTTGCCTTACCGCTTGGCTATACCCCAACAGACTGACACAAAAACAGTTTATACAAATCGATCTACTGCCTCTGTGGCGCGATATTATTCATATAACCCGTTAATGGGTCAAGTGTTTTTCTTAAAATGTTTTATTATCTGTTAAACATTAAAGCGGAAATGCATTACATCGCCGTCTTTCACGATGTAGTCTTTTCCTTCAAGACGCCATTTACCGGCTTCTTTAGCGCCACTTTCACCCTTATATTGGATGAAATCGTTATAACTGATGACTTCTGCGCGGATAAAGCCTTTTTCAAAGTCTGTGTGGATCACTCCAGCGGCTTGTGGGCCTGTTGCGCCTTGTTTGACAGTCCAAGCACGCACTTCTTTTACGCCTGCTGTAAAGTACGTCTGAAGGCCTAGTAATTCATAGCCAGCACGAATCACTCGATCTAGCCCAGGTTCTTCCATGCCCATTTCATCAAGGAACTCTTGCATCTCTTCTGTGTCTAGTTCGGAAATTTCCGCTTCAAGTTGGTTGCAGATAGGAACTACCATTGCACCTTCCGCTTCCGCAATTTCTCGTACTTGATCAAGGTATGGATTGTTTTCAAAACCATCTTCGGCAACGTTAGCTATGTACATTGTTGGTTTTGTTGTCAAAAGGTGCAATGAACGCACTTCTTTTTTCTGCTCATCGGACAGTTCCATAGAGCGAACTGGTAAGCCGTTTTCTAAGTGTTCTTTGATGCTCTCTAGGAATGCTTTATGAGCAATGGCTTCTTTATTACCACTCTTTGCATTTTTTGCAGTGCGGAACAGTTGCTTGTCGATGGATTCGATATCAGCAAAGATCAACTCAAGGTTAATAACTTCAATATCTAGCTTTGGATTCACGTGGTTTGAAACGTGGATAACGTTCTCGTCTTCAAAGCAGCGAACAACATGAGCAATGGCATCTGTTTCACGGATGTTAGCAAGGAATTTATTGCCAAGGCCTTCGCCTTTTGACGCGCCTTCTACGAGGCCTGCAATATCAACGAATTCCATAGTCGTTGCTAGTACACGTTCAGGTTTTACAATCTCAGCTAGTGCGTCTAAGCGAGGGTCTGGCATAGCAACAACGCCAGCATTTGGTTCGATAGTACAGAACGGAAAGTTTTCTGCGCCAATGCCTGCTTTGGTTAATGCATTAAATAGAGTTGATTTACCAACGTTAGGTAGCCCAACGATGCCGCAATTAAAACCCATAGTGAGATTCCTAATAATTAAGTGATTATGCTTTGAAGCTGTGTAGCTGATTCATTACGGTATTTAGATTGCCGCGAACGATGTCATCCACATAGCGCAATGATTCGTCGATTGTTTGTTCTATTTTCGTGTAATCGTCTGGAGCGGCTTTTTTCAGAACGTAATTGGCAACTTGGTTTGCATGACCAGGGTGTCCGATGCCGATTCTGAGGCGACCAAATTCTCTATTGTTCGCCAGCTTTGAAATAATGTCTTTTAATCCGTTGTGACCACCATGCCCACCGCCTTGTTTTAATTTGACGGTACCTGGGGGGATGTCTAGTTCATCGTGAATAACAAGGATTTCTTCAGGAGGGATTTTATAAAACTGACAGACGGCCTGAACCGCTTTGCCGCTTAAATTCATATAGGTGGTGGGAATAAGGAGATAACACTCTTCACCAGCTATATAAACTTTGCCGAATTGACCAAAAAACTTTTTCTCAGAACGAAGAGAGCATTGGCTCTGACGAGCCAATGCCTCAATCCACTGAGCGCCTGCATTGTGGCGAGTGTTCTCGTATTCGCTGCCTGGATTTCCCAAGCCTACTAATAATCTGAAACCTGCCACAATACTGCCTTCAATGAGATCTTAACGTTTAGACTTACCGATACGAGCGATAGGTTGGTCGTGATCTTCGCCTTTAAGCAAAGACACAAGCTCTACGCCTTCAGGAAGGATAACATCAGACAAGTGGAAGATTTGATCAAGTTGGCCTTTGATCACGTCTACTGTCAATACTTCTGGAAGATTCGCTGGTAAACAACGAACTTCAGCCAATTTAGACTCAACAGTCAAACGACCACCTTGCTTGCTAACACCTTCACTTTGTGCAGCATTGATGAAGCTTAAAGGAACGCGTGTAGTGATCGCTTTATCAGCTTGAGCGCGCTGAAGGTCCATGTGCATTACAGCGCCAGTTGATGGGTGGCGTTGTAGTGCTTTAACAAGAACTTGTTCAGTTTTGCCTTCAACAGTTACTTCAACTAGGCCTGTTAGGAAGCCTGGAGTGCCAACAGCTTTAAGTAGCTCGTTGTCTTTGAAAGAGATAGATACTGGAGCAGTCTCACCGCCATAAATAACAGCTGGCACTAGGCCTTCGTTACGAAGGCGGCGGCTCGCACCTTTACCTTCTTGAGTACGTGCTACGGCATTAATAGATAATGACATGGTATTTTCCTAATAATTAATAAAGTTTGTGCCCAGAAATGCGACCCGTTCCGAGCGTTAGTGTTTGGCTTAGGCCCCAAACATGGCACTGATAGACTCTTCGTTGCATACGCGACGAACAGCCTCCGCCATAATGTCAGACATCGACAATTGGCGTATTTGAGGGCAGTTAAGCGCCTCTTGTGTCAATGGGATGGTATCAGTCACGACCAACTCATCAAGCACGGAATTTTTAATGTTTTCAATGGCTTTGCCAGACAGTACAGGGTGAGTACAGTAAGCAAGCACTTTTGCTGCGCCGTGTTCTTTTAGGGCTTTTGCCGCTGCGCACAATGTGCCGCCTGTGTCACACATGTCATCTACTAAGACGCATGTTTTTCCTTCTACGTCACCAATCAAATGCATGATCTGTGCTTCGTTAGCACGAGGGCGACGCTTATCAATGATGGCTAAGTCTGCATCATCAAGTAATTTTGCAAAAGCACGAGCACGGACAACACCACCAACATCTGGAGAAACTACCGTAATGTTTTCATGGCCTTGGCGTTGCAAGTCATCTAGCAATAAAGGTGTTGCATAGACGTTATCAACAGGGATGTCGAAAAATCCTTGGATTTGGTCTGCATGAAGGTCAACCGTTAATACACGATTGATCCCAACTGCGGAAATCATATCTGCAACTACTTTTGCTGTAATTGGCACACGAGCAGAACGCACACGACGATCCTGACGAGCGTAACCAAAGTATGGGATAACAGCCGTAACGCGAGTGGCAGATGCACGGCGTAAAGCGTCTGCCATAACGATAAGTTCCATCAAATTGTCATTACTAGGTGCGCATGTAGATTGGATAATGAAAACGTCTTTACCACGAACATTTTCATTGATCTCGACCGTAATCTCTCCGTCGCTAAATTTACCTACGGTTGCGTTTCCGATAGGTAGCCCTAGGCGGCGTACCACCCTGCGAGCGAGTTCAGGGTTTGCATTACCGGTAAAAACCATCAACTTGGACACTTTGTATACCTTTTGTATTTTGTAGCGATGACTATTTATTAGCCAAGAAAAGACTGGCTGAGGTGGTGTTGTCTATGTGGCACACCTCTATTTTGCTCAATCCACTGGTTTAGCGCAGCGTGTGTTGGAGAAGTGTTACAGCCACGGCAAACCCAACTCTGCCATTTTGTCGGTGTAGACGATCTTACTCGTTCAGCGTCGCGCAAATTATCGAATGCTAAAAATAGACAAGCGCCAGTTCCTGTAAGCTTTGCGTCGCCATGATTTTTCAACCATAAATACGCTTCATTGACTTCAGGATTGTGCTTTTTTACCACGTCTAAGCAATCATTATGCCCACCCAGCTTCAAGGCGTGCGATATTCTGATGGGAGGGGTGTCTCTTGTCAAATATTTATCGGTAAAAATTTGACCAGTTGAGACATGGCAATTGGGCTTGATGAGTAAAAAATACGGGGTGTCTAACTCGACTTTTTGTAGCTTCTCGCCAACACCTTCAGCAAAGGCCGCGAAACCCATGACAAAAACAGGGATGTCGGCACCTAGTTGCACGCCTAATTCAGCCAATTTTTCCAAAGAAAGCTGGCATCCCCATAATACGTTTAGAGCCAATAGGGTGGTTGCTGCGTTTGAGCTGCCGCCGCCAATTCCACCACCCATAGGTAATTGTTTTGTTAGGATAATATTAGCGCCGAACGTTGAGTCTTTTTTGAATGGCGTCAGCAGTTTTGCCGCTTTATAAATGAGGTTGTCTTCGGTAGGAAGATGCTCAATAACGGGCGTAATTGTTACTTGGTTATTTCGAGTTAGTGAAAAATCAAGCGTGTCGCATAAATCGATAAACTGAAACAATGTTTGCAGTTCATGGTAGCCGTCTTCCCGTCGACCAGTGATGTGTAAAAATAAATTTAATTTTGCTGGAGAAGGTAATTGCATCTTGGTTACTGAATAGTCCATTGGTTAATAATTAAATTGACTCTAAACGGTGGGTTCGATACCTGCATTTTTTGCGGTAAAGAAAGGCCATCTACCTTGGTGAAATTGCTATAGGTAATGAGCCAGCCATCTTGCTCTATTTTATTGGGTAATTGGCTATCTGGGTCTTTGCTTATTCTGGCGGCTGAATTTGGGTAGGCTAGCCCTCTAATCCAATAGGTGACTTGATTGACAGGGAACTCCCAGCCTAATTCTTGTTGTAGTAATGTTGCTGGGTCGTTACCTGTGACAACAGTATCTTCATAAGCTAGTGTCACAACGCCATTATTTGACTGGTTTAGATGTGTAGCACCTTGACCGAAAGGGCCGACGATACTTAGAGCAAATGTTTTTGGGTCTTTTTGCCAGTTAAAATTGCCAGAGACAGCATCATTCTTGGTTCGTATACCGACTCTGCCTGAGGTTTCCCATTTAGAAATTGCGCCAACGCTTTCCGGCGGTGGTGTTGTTGGTCCTGTTGGTCTTGTACTACAGGCGCTAACAAGAACAGTAAAGGCTAGTATACAGAGTGTGCGATAAGTCATGATGGTTTATCCTGTTTTCGTTCTTCAAGTAACGACGGTGACAGTCGTTTAATTGTGTCGAGTAAAAGTGGCGTATCGGGTGATGTCTCTAAGGCGGCCTCCCATACGGCTATCGCTTCTTTGTAATGGCGTTGTTTCCATAGTGATTCGCCATAGTGAGCTGCGATTTCAGCGTCTGGTAAAATTGACCACGCTTTTTTCAAGTAATAAGAAGACTGTTCAAACTCTCCTTTCAGAAAGAATCCCCAGCCTAGGCTATCGATTATAGCGGGGTCGTTGTCTGCTTTTTCATAAGCTGATTCTATATAGTTCATCGCTTCATCTATTCGCTTAGTACGAGTGAGCAATGTATAGCCGAGTGCATTTAGGTACTGTGGGTTGTCTGGATCTTTTTGTAGCAGGTTTTTTAGCTCTTTTTCCGTGATTTTCCAGTTGCCTAAAGTGTCGGCGAGTAGTGCCTTGTGGTAGCGCAAAGCGTCAGATTCAGGAAGGGCTATAAGTGCATTGTTGACTAATTTGAATGATAAATTTATATGACCTCTTTCCTCATGAAGGCGACTGATAGCAGCGACTTGCTCTGGCATATTTTCTCGTGCCGTCCTACGCAGCACCATGTTATTGATGTCATCCTCTTTGTTTTCATCATAAAGCCACAGGGCTATTTGATTGGTCGCATTGGTTCGTAAGGCGCCGTCAACGTTTTCCATTACCTCTATGGCTTGCGCTTTCTTATTTAATTGAGCCAGTGCAATCGCGCTTAAATATTGGATTTGGTCTGATAAGCCTAGCTGTTTCTCAGGTAGGCTATTTGCCGTCGCTAGCGCTAATCCTGGTTGATTGTGTTCTAACAAAGAACGCATCAAATTGATGCCAACTTGCAGTTTTTCTGGCGTCTCTAAATCTGTTTTTTGATAGATATTGCTAGCAATTTTGGGTTGCTCGTTTTCCACTAAGAAATCAATTAAAGGTGTGATTACTCTGGTGTTTTTTGGGAAATGTTGAGATGCCGTTTGTAGTGTTTTGATAGCATTGTCTAGCTGGCCAAGGCTTTTTTGGCTAAAAGCCAATATGAGATAAAGCGCTTCACTTTTGTCTGTATTGGGTTTGGCTAACAGTTGCTCTGATGTGTTAATTGCAAGCTGATATTTGCCAGAAAGCAGTAAAATATGTGCGTAGCTTACCTGTATGTACTGATTGTTTTTTGATTCTGGTGGCAGTGCATAAATGGCCGTTTCTATTGTATTGACTTGGTCGCTATCACGGACATTTTCTTCAAGATAAATAGGTAAGAAACGCAATGAAACCTTATGTCTCATGGCGTTAGTGAGCAGCGTGGTGACTTCTTCTGCCCGATTGTCTTTGATAAGAACCTGCAACTTTAGTGAGTAGGCCGCTTCTGAAGTAGGATCGGCGGAAAGCCACAAGTTTGCGCTTCTCTCTATATAAAGATGATTTTGAGATACCACGGCGATGTGTGTGAGTCTCTCTATCAGCTCTATATCATCTGATTGGCTGGCTAATTCGTAGAAAGGTTCAAAGGCTTTGTTCGGACCTTCTCGTTGTAAAGTGAATTCGGCATTGAGTAATTCCTTAATTTTACCCTGATTGGCAAAGGTATCCGCTTTAAGGGGTTCTTTGTTTGGTGGCAAGCTATTTTGTTGTGTCGTGTTTTGACTGCATGCGTTCAGGAACGGCAAGCTTAAAAGAGTGAAAAACAACAAAATCCCTTTTGTAACGGGCTTTTGAGAGAGTTTTTTTTGAACTGGGCCTAAAACAGCAGGCATATTTTTTCTCGATGCTAAATTCATACAACCCTTATGGTATCGTTAGCGGCTCGTTATGTCAGTCATAACTATAAACTAATCCTATTACTTTTATTGATCATATGGGGTGCGAAAAAAAGCGAATTTCTCGTATAATGTGTCTTCTTTATGTAAAGAGTCATGTTGGGGCAATGCTTGCTCCTGTCATTACCTTAAGATCTCGATCTTTGAGAAGAGTCCTGAATGCCGCTAATTACTGTAGGTGTAAATCACAAAACTGCGCCGGTCTCGATACGTGAGCGCGTGGCCTTTGCGCCTGAAAAGATGATCGATGCCTTGTCTTCTCTGATATCTGGGAATAAAGCGAATGAAGCAGTAATAGTATCGACCTGTAATCGCACCGAACTTTATTGTTCTGTTGAAGATTTCAGTAAGGTCGATGAGGTTATTGCTTGGCTTGGCGAATATCACGGCATTGCTTTGCCTGAATTGCAGCAATATTGCTATACACACGCTGATGACAATAGTGTGCGTCACGTTATGCGAGTGGCCTCAGGGCTAGACTCTTTGATTCTAGGGGAGCCTCAGATTCTTGGGCAAGTAAAGTCTGCGTACGCGGTTTCGCAAGAAGGTTCTTGTATTGGTCCTGAGTTAGAGTCTTTATTTCAGCGTACTTTTTCCGTTGCCAAACGTGTACGTACGGATACGGCCATCGGTGAAAATCCAGTGTCCATTGCGTTTGCCGCAGTGAGTCTTGCGCAGCGTATTTTTGCGGATATTAGAAACAGTACTGCCTTGTTAATTGGTGCAGGGCAAACCATTGAACTGGTAGCTAGACACCTTAAAGAAAACGGTATTAAGCGCATCATAGTGGCCAACCGAACCTTGGCGCGAGCTCAGATTTTAGCGGATGAACTTAATGCTGAAGCCATTATGTTAGGTGAAATTGGCGATTATTTATCTCAAGCGGATATTGTTATTTCTTCTACCGCTAGCCAATTACCGATTATTGGTAAAGGCATGGTAGAGCGCGCAACGTCGCAACGTCGCCATTCGCCAATGCTGTTAATTGATATCGCGGTACCTCGAGATATCGAGCCTGAAGTAGAAGAAGTTAACGACGCTTACCTTTATACCGTCGATGATCTTCATTCAGTGATTGAAGAAAATGTCAGAGCAAGGCAAGATGCGGCGAAAGCGGCCGAACAAATGATCGAAGAAGGGGTTGATTCTTATCGGCGAGTGGTCGAGTCGAGAAAAGTATCTGACCTAATAGTGACTTTTAGGCAATCCGCTGAGGCCATAAAAAATACAGAACTGGAAAAAGCTTTAAAAGGTCTTGAAATGGGACAGTCTCCTGAGCAAGTGCTTAACAAACTAGCTCATGGCTTAATGAATAAGCTCATTCATGCGCCAACACGCTATCTGCGTGATGCTGGTGCCGACGCCGATCAAGATGCATTAATCATTGCCTCAAATGTATTGGGCATTTACGAAGAAAAAGATAATTAAAAAATGAAAGAATCCATAAAGTTAAAATTAGAAAGTTTATCTGATCGTTATGACGAGTTAGCCGCACTATTAGGTGTTGCTGAAGTCATTATGGATCAAGATTTGTTCCGTGCTTATTCCAAAGAGTATGCAGAGCTTGAGCCTGTTGTTAAGTGTTTTAATGAGTTTCAGCAAATAGACGAAAACATTGCCGAAGCAGAGTTGATGATGACAGATGCGGACCCAGACATAAAAGAAATGGGTGTGGAAGAATACAAAGCCGGTCTGGCGCAAAAAGAAGAGCTTCAGCTGGTATTGCAAAAATTGCTTTTGCCCAAAGACCCGAACGATTCTCGTAACGTATTCCTAGAAGTTCGTGCCGGTACTGGTGGTGATGAAGCATCTATTTTCTCTGGCGATTTATTCCGTATGTATTCTCGTTATGCAGAAACACAACGTTGGAAAGTAGAAATTGTCAGTGCAAGCGATGGTGAGCATGGTGGTTACAAAGAAGTGATTGCTCGTATTGTTGGTGACGGTGCTTATTCTAAACTGAAGTTTGAATCCGGTGCTCATCGAGTCCAACGTGTTCCAGCGACGGAATCTCAAGGTCGTATTCATACGTCAGCTTGTACTGTTGCGGTTATGCCTGAAATGGATGAATTAGATGATATCATCATCAACAAATCCGATTTGCGCATTGATACTTTCCGTGCCTCTGGTGCGGGTGGTCAGCACGTAAACAAAACAGACTCGGCTATTCGTTTGACGCACATTCCAACAGGCGTTGTCGTAGAGTGTCAGGAAGAGCGCTCGCAGCATAAAAACCGTGCTAAGGCGATGTCTTTGCTCGCGTCTCGTTTGCAAGCGGCTGAACAAGAAAAGGCAGCAAGTGAACAATCTGAAGCACGCAAATCCTTGGTAGGCAGTGGTGATCGTTCTGAACGTATCCGTACTTACAATTATCCACAAGGCCGAGTGACTGATCACCGCATTAACCTAACTTTGTACAAGCTAGATGAAATTGTTGCTGGTGAATTAGACTCATTGATCAACCCGCTAGTGAACGAGTTCCAAGCGGAGCAGCTGGCAGCGTTAAGTGGCGACAATTAATCTGAATAAATGAAGGTAATCATCGCATATGCGAATTGATGAACTATTAAAAGGCGCTTACGAGCGCCTTACTTTTGTCTCCGAGACAGCTCAGTTAGATGCACAATTATTGCTTGCACATGTCTTGGCTGTGTCAACTTCCTATTTTTATACTTGGCCAGAAAAACTGGTCAGTACGTCAGACGTAGAGCGTTTTAATGACTTATTGGCTCGTCGGGAGCTTGGTGAACCAATTGCATATTTATTGGGGCAGCAGGCTTTTTGGAGCTTGGACCTGGAAGTTGACCCTTGTACTTTGATTCCTCGGGCTGACACTGAACGGCTGGTGGAAGTGGCTTTGTCTGTGTTGGATATAAGTAAAGCAAACCGTATCCTAGATCTTGGTACAGGAACAGGTGCGATTGCCTTATCGCTGGCGTCAGAGCAACCTAAATCGACTGTCATTGGTGTTGATTTGGTTGAAGAGGCTGTGGCTCTGGCTAAGCGTAATGCAGTGCGAAATCGGCTTAGTAATGTGACGTTTATGCAAAGTAGTTGGTTTGATACGCTGGAAGGTTGCGATCCATTTGATCTTATTGTGTCTAACCCGCCTTATATTGACCCTGATGATGAACATTTGTCACAAGGAGATGTACGCTTTGAGCCGAAAAGCGCCTTAGTGGCGGATAATCATGGCATGGCGGATATCGAATATATCATTCAAACTGCGCCTGATTTCATGACACCAGATGCTTATTTGATGTTCGAGCACGGTTATGATCAGGCCGCAGCTGTTCGAGAGTGTTTGATCGAAGCGGGCTTTGCTGTCGTCGAGAGTTTTCAAGATTTGGGTGGCAATGATCGGGTTACCATTGGTCAGTATAAAGAAAAAAGTAAGCGCTAGAGTTAGCGCTTACTTTATATAGGGCTTTCTATTTTTTCGGTTGTGCGCTTTCTGGACGAATAAACACAGGGCTGTCTTTTGTTGATTGCTGAGGGTCATAGCGATAACCCGCAAGATTAAATGCTTTAAGTTCATCTAGCGTTTCACAACGGTTTTCAATTAGGTAGCGAGCCATCAGGCCGCGTGCTTTTTTTGCATAAAAACTGATGACTTTAAATTTGCCATTCTTTTCGTCGAGGAAGTTCGGGGTGATTAATTGTGAGGTTAGTTTTTTCTTGTTAACCGCTTTGAAGTACTCGTTAGAGGCTAAATTAACCAGTAATTCATCTTTATCTAGCGTGTCATTGATTTTGTTAACTATGATGTCTCCCCAGAATTGATAAAGGTTAGTGCCTCTATTGTTCTTTAGACTGGTGCCCATTTCTAGCCGATAGGCTTGCATCAGGTCCAACGGTTTTAGTAATCCGTACAGGCCGCTTAAAATACGCAGGGACTCTTGGGCATACCTCATATCGCTTTCACTTAATGAATAAGCGTCTAGTCCTGTGTACACATCGCCCATGAAGGTATAAATAGCAGGGCGGCTGTTGTCTTTTGTATGCTCTTTTTGCCATTCTTGGTAACGAGAAACATTGAGTGTAGCAAGTTTGTCGCTGAGCTTCATAAGAGAGGCGATATCAGCGGGTGAATAGGGTTTGATTGTATCAATGAGTTGTTGTGAGTCATCCAACAGCTCTGGTAAGCTGAACATATCAATGCTAGGTGTTGAGGTTAGGTCCAGCGTTTTCGCTGGTGATATTAAAAACTTCATAATTATTCCATCTGCTTGATCATTGCGTTTGCTAAAGATTATCCATAGAGTGTCGATAGATATCCAGACAATGCTTTAATAGAGACAATTTATGAAGAATAATCTGATACCATTCCCTTCTTCTCGTCAAAGTCGTGGCGAAAAAGAAGTTTCTCTTGCCTCTAGCGATGAATTAGCAGAACTTCGGGCTGCTTTTGATAAAGCTCGTGCTGATTGGGTGGTGGAGCTCGCTGAGTTACCTGAAAATAATAAAATTTGTTGCGGCTCTAAAAAATAATTAGCTAGTCTTCGGTTGTTTTTATAATGGGCTGCCTATTAAGGTGTTTAACCCATGTTGCTTTTTCTTGTTCGAAACTCCCTTCCTTTTATGTTTGTGTTTGCCATACTTGGCTTTTTACTTCCCTCTGTTTCATTAGCTTTTTTCCCATTTTTGCCTATTGTTCTTTTTACCCTGATGTCATTAACGTTATTGGGTATGAAGCAGAATGAATTAATTAAACGATTAAGCAGCAAAGAAATATGGCTGTATGCAATCTTGCATTCTGCGGTGCTTATGGGAGTAGTAGGTGTTATCGGCTGGTGGTTATCCTTTGGATCAGATCTTTTACTAGCGGTTGTTGCTGTGGCGGCGACAGGATCTTTATTTGCAACACCAGCAATTGTTCGAGCATTAGGTTTTGATAGTTTACAAGCCATGGCCATGACGATAGCAACGACATTAATTTTACCTGTTTCTATTTTTATTGCTCTGATATGTTTTCAAGCTGAAAGCGTTGAGCTGGATTGGTCCAGTTATTTTGTTCGCTTAGTTGTTTTTATATTTGGTCCAATGTTGTTCTCATTTTTAGTTCATCGTTTTTTTCCTGAGGAAGCATTAAGTCGATTCTTGATGAAGATATCGCCTTATACCATTTTATTGGTGTTTGCTTTTCCATTTGGATTGGTCGGTAGTTTTCGTATGCTATTTGATCAAGATCCAATGATGGCATTGAATTATTTTCTAATTGCCACGGGATTGTGTTGTTTGTTTTTTTTCTTGTCATACCTTTTTTATCGTAAGCAAGGTAAAGCCATTGCGCTTACTGCAGCAATTACTTCTGGTAATCGAAATGTCTTACTAACATACAGTATTGCAGGCGTTTTGTTAGGTCCTGCATTTTTACCCTTAGCGGGTGCTTTACAAATTCCTACATATTTATTACCCATTTTCACTCGCTGGTTAAACAGAGTCTTACTAAAGTAATCTTTAGTGTTTTTATGTCATCTCATCTAGTGCTTTTTGTGTATTAATATTTTTTATGATGGGATACTAGTTAGGGTGATAGCTTAAGGATGGTTAGTTTAATGCGTAAAAATGTGCCAGTTACAAAGCAAGAAAAAACCTTTTCACAAAATGATAAGTTAATTACGACAACAGATTTAAAAGGTCAGATACTTCACTGTAATGATGCCTTTGTAAAAATTAGTGGCTTTGATAAAAGCGAATTAATGGGAAGTCATCATAATATTGTCCGCCATCCTGATATGCCTAAAGAAGCATTTCAGATTATGTGGGATACTTTAAAACAAGGTAAAGCTTGGATGGGCTTAGTAAAAAATCGCTGTAAGAATGGTGATTTTTATTGGGTGGATGCTTACGTGACGCCTGTTACTGAAGGTGGGAAAGTTATTGGTTATGAATCTGTGAGGACGGTTCCTAAACGAGAAGATGTGGAGCGAGCAGAGAAAATTTACCACCGAATAAACAAAGGCAAAAATGTTCTGCCACGAGCATTTATGTCGTGGAAGCTAGTAGTGCCTGTGATTGGTGTTCTCTTAGCGGTTGCAGCGAGTAGTATTGATATTCTTTATGGAGCAGGTGTTCTTGCCGTAACGAGTTTATTGGCGAATGGTTTGTTCCTGCTGAATCACTCTAAATTGCAGTCGACTTTAAGAAAGCGGCTATCAACAGCGTTTCTTCACCCATTGGCCGGTGTGACTTACTCAGATACATCTTTGGACATTGCAACACTTGATGTAGGCGTAAAAAGCTTGTTATCGAGAATGGATGCAGTGTTGACGCGTTTTGAAGATGAATCTTTAAAAGTATCCGAACAATCTAAAATTGGCCTTGCGCTTACTATTGAAACGACAAAAGGTATGGTGAGTCAGCAACATGAAACTCAAGATGTTGCTGCGGCAATGCAGCAAATGACGACCACAATCAATGATGTGGCTCAGCATGTGCAAATGACTGCTGATAGTGCTAAATCATCTTCTAAGTCAGCAGAGAGTGGGCAAAAAATTGTTGAAGATACCCGTCATTCGATTCGTCAATTGAGCGACACCGTAAATAATATTGGTGCAACGGTGCAGGAATTGGCTGAGCGCTCTGAGCAAATTGCGCAAGTTGCGCAGATGATTGACCAAATTGCTGAACAAACGAATCTTTTGGCGCTGAATGCGGCAATAGAAGCAGCGCGAGCGGGCGAACATGGTCGCGGTTTTGCGGTTGTTGCGGATGAGGTGCGTCAATTAGCTCAAAGAACACAAGGCTCGACAAAGGATATTCATCACATTATAGAAACTTTGCGTAGTGGTGCTAAAAATTCGGTGTCAATTGCCAATCAAGGTAAACAGGATGCAGCCCAAGGCTTGGAAAAAATTGTTGAGATGGAAAGTGCTTTCGTTAATATAGTTCAAGCTGTTTCGAAGATCTCAGATATGTCGATACAGATGTCGGCAGCGGTTGAAGAGCAAGCGCATGTTTCAGAAGATATTAACCGACAAGTTGTTCGTATTTCTGATTTGTCAGTTGAGAGTTCTGAGAAATCTAACCAATCAAGTGACAGTATCAGAGCGTTACAAGATGTAGCGAATAATATGCATGAGTTGGTGGTTCGCTTTAAATAACGTTTCAATGAGTATTATGTAAGATCAAAAAAAACGCTGTTATGAAAATAACAGCGTTTTTTTATGTCTACATATTTTGCTAGTGAGATCACTAAGGTAGAGGCAAGGGTTTTAGTTGGTTGCTTGCATAATTTAAATTAATCATCATGAGTTCTTGGCTTGCTTTGGTATCGCCCATGGCTTTCAGTAAGCGACTAAGCTCGGCAAGGGCTTCGTTTTGCGTATCAAGCGACAACGCTTGTTCATAGTAGTCTCTGGCCTTACCCCACAACATCATAGATTGGCTTAAGCGGCCACAGACGAGGTATAAGTTTGCGCTTGCAGGCTCTTTTTTAAGCCAGTTCTCACAATTTGTTAAAAGCTTTTTGGTGTTGTCTTGCTTGATGTTGCCATACTCATAAACCAACTCTTCAGACCATCTATTATTTAGGCTATTGCGAATAAAACTTTCTGCTTTTGCATCATCGCCAAAACGAATAAGAGTGTGAGCATAAAGTTGTCTCATTCTGTCATCTTGAGACAAGGTGTCTAATTTGTTCCAGAGGTTTTCTACCTCATTAACCAGTTCTTTCTGATTCTGTCCTAGTTTATTGCGGAATTTGATTTTATCCAGCAGCGCTAAGAACGCATTGCGTTCAAGTTCGAGCATGTTGTCGTCGTCAAAAATGCCGTCTTTTTTAAGCGTTGGAGTCAGGGGGAGTAGGGCATCCCAGTCTTTTAGTTGTGTGTAAACGGTGACTAGCATTTTTAACACTTGCTTGTGCTTTGGTTTAAGCTTTTGCAGTCGCAAAAGCGAGGCAAGAGCGCCTTCATAATGTTGTTGTTTCATTTGAATTTGGCTTTGTGCAAAGCCAATAGCAAACTCCGCTTCAGGTGTAGATTTATGCGCAGAACGTAATAANAGCGCCTTCATAATGTTGTTGTTTCATTTGAATTTGGCTTTGTGCAAAGCCAATAGCAAACTCCGCTTCAGGTGTAGATTTATGCGCAGAACGTAATAACGCTTTTGAACGTTCATGTTCATCTTGTTCGCTGGCAGCGTAAGCTGCACTGATGTAGTTGATTAATGGGTAAGGGACTTTTTCGGCGCTGTTGGTTAGCAATTTTTCTGCTTTGTGCCAATTGCCTCCAACGAGTTCTAGCATGCCCCTAATGGTATTTCGAGACGCTCTTTTTTGCGCTAAATTACCAGTTACTTTCGCCAAAGAGTTGCTTGGCCTCAGAGTGATAAATAAAATGCGTTTTATCCAACTTAGCACAAATAGCGCGATAATCATGGCGACAACTAAGACCCACAAGCTGGTTTCAACTGTGACACCATTATAAGCTAATAGCACATAACCACTGTCCTGGCGCATCAGCAAACCTAATACACCGCCCACTGTCATCATAATGACAAGTAAGAAAAGGAGTTTCCTCATACCTTATCTCCTAGATTTTTTTGAGGTGCAGCAGAGTTTTCGCCTTCTACTTGAGACTGCTCTGCATTGTCGGCGCTATTTGGCTTTCTTATGCTGCGATCATTCCATTCTTTCATCAAGGATTTCATTGCCATCAATGACTCTCTAGGTAGTGGCAAGTCCGGTGATGGGTTCAGCTGTTGTAAGGCCGTTAGGCTAGCCAAAAATGTTGTAACAATATTTGATTGGGTTTCGAAATGTTCGGTTGTTGCTTTTGCAACACGTGATAAGGCTTGTTGATAAATCGCTGGTTCGCCTTTGATTAAGGCAACTTGAGCAATTTCCAACTGAAGTTGTATACCTGTAGTGAGTTCTTGATATTCCGCAGGCGGCAGTAAAGCTCTAATAGGCTTGTGGTCATAGTTGATGACTACTAATGAGCGTATGGAGCTCCAAAAGCTTTCCAGAATTGAGGTGATTTTGCTTGTTGTTGCGTCGTCGATTACTGTTGTTTTCTTTGTTGTATTTGCTAGCCACTCTTTTGATGGTTCCCGTTGAGGAAGTGTTTGCACGCTGTCATATAAAGCGTTGAGCTTAAGGTATGCGCCTTCCAAATCAAATTGACTAATAGACTTTAGGGCTTGGATATCTTTTGCTAAAGCTTTGCGAGTGGCAAAAACAATAGGGTCTGCTAACTCGTTAAGGATGTCATCGGCATTGATGAGTAATGTAGCCGCGCCACTGCTGTCAGACTCAAGTAATAAGCGCTGATTGGCAAGACGAATTAAATATTCAGCTTCTGCCAGTTTCCAGTCTTCTTTCGTAGTGTTGTTTAGTCTATTTAGTTTTGACTCAAGCGATAGTAGTTTCTCGTCTTGTCGTGTTTGTTGGGCTGCAAGCTCATTTTTTTGCGTCAAGCTTGTTTGTTCTGCTGTTTTAGCTTGCTCAATCAATTGGTTTAGCTGAGATTTATTGAGTGTACTGGCACTAAGTCTATTGTCTAAATCAGTTTGCTGAACGGCTAATTGTTTAACGTCTCTGGGGAGTGTGTTTTGTGTACTTTGAAAATAAAGCCAGCCACTTGTTGCCAAAGCGACAGCGGAGAGACCAAGAGAAAATGAAGCAAGTAGATTTGTTGCTGTTTGTGGCGTGTTTTTTTCTTCAGACTTATTAGATAAACCTGGCTGACTCTCTTTGCTTTTAATTTCAGCTTCAGGCGTTGTCTCAATAGAGTTGTTTGGATGTTGCTCTTGCTTGTTATTCTCAGTCATTCTATTTTCCTGTGTGAAATTCTGTCGCTTTGATCAAGCTATTATCGTCAGCGCCATTTGCGCACGAGGCATTAATCCAACCCATTTCTTTTGCTTGCTGGTTTACCCTGATACTGGGTGTGAGTATAGGGAGGGCTTTCCATTCAGGCTTATGCTGTATAACGTATTCTGAAAGATTGTCTAAGCTTTCGCCACTGGTTACCCATATTAAATCGATATCGGGCAGCATAAAGAAAGTTTGAGCTGAGTAGTTAGGTTTTTTTCTATTGTAGAGAGATAGATAACTAACCCTTGCGCCTCGCTCTTCCAGTTTGTTGCCGAGTTCTGGGCGTCCGCCTTCGCCACGAACAATCAATATTTTCTGATCTTTCATTTTGGCAGGTTTTAGCCATTCAAGTAAGGCTTCCGTTGTATGCCCTGGATTTGATAGAGCTGGAATGCCTTCATCTATGAGTGTTTGTGTGGTGCCTTGGCCTATGCCGATCCAATGCACGTTTGCAGGTAGCATGGGCCAGCAGTCATCTAGCCAATCGCAAGCAAGTCTGGCGGCATTTTTGCTGACAAAAATCACGTAATCAAACGTATCTATATCAAATACTTGGGCCCGAATGATAGCCTTTTTAGCGGCGTCTTCTATCGGTGCTATTTCTAGCATAGGTAAAGGAACAGCTGTCCAGCCATGGGCGCAAACGCGTTCACGACTAAGCGAGTTTTCAGGTTCGGGTCGAGTGATTAAGATGCGACAGTCTTGCACTGATATTTAGCCTACTTTATTTATTTGTATAAAGCGTCAAGAATGACGTCTGCGCCACGGGCAAGTAAATCATCAGCTAATTGCACACCAAGGGATTTCGCATCGTCTTTATGGCCGCGAATTTCGCCTTGAATCATTGTCTTACCATCAGGGCTACCGACCAAGCCTCTTAACCAAATCGAGTCGTCAGTGAGTATCGCAAAGCAGGCAATAGGTGCTTGGCAACCACCGTTAAGGCGCTCATTGACTGCGCGTTCGGCGGACACACGAATAGCGGTTTCTTCATGCTGTAATGGCGCTAATAAATTAATAGTTTGCACGTCATCAGAGCGACACTCTATCCCCATTGCGCCTTGTCCACCTGCTGGCAAGCTAGTCTCGGCAGGAATTCTTTGCCTAATTCGGTCAAACATTTCTAGGCGAACTAACCCCGCGGTTGCTAAGATAATGGCGTCGTATTCACCGTCGTCCATTTTTTTTAAGCGAGTGTTCACATTGCCGCGAAGGTCTTTGATGATCAAGTCAGGGCGATTCATTTTTAATTGACAAGCACGACGTAAGCTAGATGTTCCAACAACAGCACCGCTTTGTAGTTGATCCAACGATTCAACTTTATTGGATACAAAAGCATCACTCGGGTCTTCGCGTTCACATATAACAGCGAGTCCAAGTCCTTCAGGAAAGGCCATTGGTACGTCTTTCATAGAGTGAACAGCAATATCTGCACGACCATCCATAAGAGCGCTCTCTAGCTCTTTAACAAAAAGACCTTTGCCGCCAATTTTAGAAAGTGGTGAATCTAAAATCTGATCGCCTTTTGTTGTCATGCCAAGCAATTCAACTTTCATATCTGGGTAGAGGCTTTCTAGTTGCGCTTTGACGTTATTGGCTTGCCAAAGGGCTAACTGACTTTCTCTGGTTGCGATCACAATCTTATCTTTCACTTCATCTCCTAATGACTTGTAGATGGATAATTACCTTTCAATTTTCTGTGTTAATGATACTCGCTAAGGAGGAGCCCGTCATCTTTCAATGCTTTATAAGTCGAGGCGCTTAATGTACTCTTGGCAGCTGTTTGAATTTGTGTGGGAACCAACCGAATGACTGATACTAATAAAACCACGAACCAGCAATGGGGTGGTCGTTTTTCTGAGCCTGTCGATGCGTTTGTAGCGCGTTTCACTGCATCTGTTGAGTTTGATCAACGTATGGCAAAGCAGGATATTCAAGGGTCAATTGCACATGGCAAAATGCTTGCTAGTGTAGGTGTTTTGACCGAAGAAGAACGAGATCAGATTATTCAGGGGCTGACTGAAATCGAGGATGAAATTGCCCGTGGCGAATTTGAGTGGTCGATTGAATTAGAAGATGTTCACATGAACATTGAAGCTCGTTTGACGCAGAAAATCGGCATTACCGGTAAAAAACTACATACTGGCCGTTCTCGTAACGACCAAGTTGCTACTGACATCCGCCTTTATATGCGTGATGAAGTGGACTTTTTAATGGAAGAAGTGACTCGTCTGCAACAAGGCATTTTGAGTTTGGCGGAAAAAGAAGCCGATACCATTATGCCAGGCTTTACTCACTTGCAAACGGCTCAACCTGTGACGTTTGGTCATCATTTGATGGCTTGGTATGAAATGATGCAGCGTGATTACGAGCGTCTAGCAGATTGCCGTAAGCGTATTAATATTTTACCACTTGGCGCGGCGGCCCTTGCGGGAACCACTTATCCAATTGACCGTCATATGACAGCAGAGTTGTTAGGCTTCGAACGTCCAACATATAACTCATTAGACTCTGTAAGTGACCGAGATTTTGCCATCGAATTTACAGCAACAGCTTCTATCATCATGATGCATATGTCCCGTTGGGCTGAAGAAATGGTGATGTGGGTATCTGCTCAGTTTAACTTCATTTATTTGCCTGACCGCTTTTGTACTGGTTCCTCTATAATGCCGCAGAAGAAAAACCCTGATGTGCCAGAATTAGTTCGTGGTAAAACTGGTCGTGTTTATGGACATTTGATGGGCTTGTTAACCTTGATGAAGTCGCAATGTTTGGCTTACAACAAAGATAATCAAGAAGACAAAGAGCCATTGTTTGATACGGTTGATACGCTAAAAGGGTCATTGCGTGCATTTGCCGACATGATTCCTGCTATTGAGTCTCGTAAAGAGCATATGTATGAAGCGGCTCGTCGTGGTTTTTCGACGGCTACCGATTTAGCTGATTACTTGGTTCGTCATGGTGTTGCGTTCCGTGATGCTCATGAAGTTGTTGGTAAGGCTGTGGGTTACGGTGTGAAAGAAGGCAAGGACTTATCTGAGATGACGCTGGAAGAACTTCAGTCTTTTGGTAGCATGATTGAGGCGGACGTGTTTGACGTCTTGACGCTTGAAGGTTCTGTTGCGGCTCGTAACCACATCGGTGGAACAGCACCAGAGCAAGTGTTAAAAGCGGTTGAACGCGCTAAAGCGGATCTTGCTACGCGATAAGATTTGATTAGATAGACAAGAATTAAATCATTTAAAAACGGCTGCCTAGGTCAGCCGTTTTTGTTTAAAAAATTTTTAAACGGGCTGTTATTTAACGGGTTGATCTAAGTTAAATGGTGAGTCTGGGCCCAATATTTCATTAGTGATGATGCTAGGTGAAATGTTTAGCTCAAAGTGAAATAGCTTGGATTTTACCCCACAGCCGTCAAATACAATGGCCCAGCCTTCATTACTACCTTCTTTAGGGAGTCGCCAGCAGACGCCTTTAATATTGACATAGCGTGTTCCATCCGCGTCTTTAGTGATTGGGTAGTCGACTTCTTTTGTTAGGCCTTTCAAGTAGTCTTTTTGTGCTTTTTTCGACTGCGCAATTTTATCCCTCAATTCTTCAGAGAAAACGCCAGTTAATGCGGCATCGTCCACATCCGGCGACAAGGATACTTTTGATAAGTCGAGCAACTCTGGTTTATCAGAGCTTAACCGTGCTGAATCAAGGCTTGAGTTCTGCTTGCCATTTTGTGAAGGGCTTCCTGAAAGCGCTTGCTCATTGTCCATATTGCTGATCACTTCTTGAGGATCAAATCCATTGCTTCTTTCGCTTAGCTCTTTGCCTGTGGGTTTTTTAGGCACAATGCTGGTGGGGGATTCAGTTGGTATTTTGGGCTCTATTTTTTCTACTGGCTTTGTATTTTTTGCCTTAGACGCTGCGGTCTGAGCTTCTTCTGTGATAAGCGTTGTGTCTGCGGGCTGAGCATCTACAGATTGATTGTCTATAGATTGATTTTCCACAGGTTTAGTATCTTCATTTTGCTGAAATGTATCCGCGCCTGTCTGTTCATTATTCGGCGTTGCTGGTGCTGGTAATAAAAACAATTCGAAATTGGATGGTTGCGTGTCTATATCAAACCAATGTTGGCTGTCTGATATTTCAATTATTAGTATGTGTATTGCGATGGCACAGACAAGTGCAGCCATCCATGGGGCAATTCTGTTTTTCATTAAGCTTCTTGTTTTTTGCGTTTTGTTGAAGTTAGCGATGTTTGGATCCAACTTAAGTCAGTATCTTTATAGCTTGAGGTAAATATAGCAAATTCAAGCCAAAGCGCGTGCCTATTCTAGGTAAAGAATTCTAAGTAAAGAATATCTATGTAATTGGCTCGCTAGGGTTGGGAAACGAACTTGCTGCAAGGTATACTGTCTCAATCAAAAATAGAAGAGATAAGATGATGTTTAAGTTGCTTTCAGTATGTGTTTTGGCTGTTTTCCTTACGGCTTGCGGAAATAAAGGTGCGCTTTATTTGCCGGATGATGCACCTGAAGCGCAGCAAGAATCGTCTTTATAGCTGAGGATTCCCTTTTGGACTTTTTTAATTATTCGAATCAGACTCTGCATGCAGAGGATGTTGCTTTGCCAGATGTCGCTAATCAGTATGGTACGCCTTGTTATGTATACTCTCGTGCCACTCTTGAGCGTCACTATAAAGCGTATGCTGATGCTTTCGCATCACACCCAACTCTGATCTGTTACGCCGTAAAAGCCTGTTCTAATATAGCGATTCTAAATGTATTGGCTCGTTTAGGATCAGGCTTTGATATTGTTTCTATTGGTGAGCTTGAGCGTGTTTTAAAAGCGGGTGGCGATCCTTCAAAAGTGATGTTCTCCGGTTTAGGTAAACAAGCCTTGGAAATGCGTCGAGCATTAGAAGTGGGGATTCATTGTTTCAACGTTGAGTCTGAAGCGGAATTGTACCGATTAGATCAAGTTGCTGGCGAAATGGGTAAAGTGGCACCTGTGTCTTTGCGTGTTAATCCTGATGTCGATGCTAAAACACACCCTTATATTTCAACTGGGTTGAAAGAGAATAAGTTTGGTATTGATATCAAAGACGCGGTTCGCATCTATAAAATTGCTCATGAATTGCCTAACTTAAATGTCATGGGAGTTGATTGTCATATCGGTTCACAATTGACAGAGCTAAAGCCTTTCTTGGATACATTTGATCGTTTGATCGGCTTGGTTGATGAGCTTGCCGAAGTTGGTATTACGATTAAGCATCTTGATCTAGGTGGTGGTTTAGGGGTTCGTTATCGTGATGAAGTACCACCTGAGCCTGCAGATTACGCCAAACTTTTACTTGAAAAAGTCAAAGGCAAAAACTTCGAACTCGCGTTTGAGCCAGGTCGTTCTATTGCAGCTAATGCTGGGGTTTTATTAACGCAAGTTGAGTTTTTGAAATGCAATCCGCATAAAAACTTCGCCATCATTGATGGTGCGATGAACGATCTTATTCGTCCATCTTTATACGGCGCTTGGATGAACATTGTTCCTGTGTCTTTATTGCCAACACCAGAAGGCAAACGCAGCTATGACCTTGTTGGTCCTATTTGTGAGACGGGTGATTTTTTGGGCAAGGATCGTGAATTAGATATTCAAGCTGGCGATCTTTTGGTTGTGCGTTCTGCTGGAGCCTATGGCTTCACTATGTCATCAAATTACAATAGCCGTAATCGTGCAGCGGAAGTCATGGTCGATGGCGATAAAACCTATTTGATTCGTGCTCGTGAAACGATTGAACATCAGCTGGCTGGTGAGCAAATCTTGCCAGACTAAGGAGTTCATCGTGTTATTAAAATTTACCAAAATGCATGGTCTAGGAAATGATTTTGTCGTCGTTGATGCAGTGTCTCGTAAAGTGTTTTTTAATAAGCAACAAATCGAGAGACTGAGCGACCGTAATTGGGGGATTGGTTTTGACCAGCTTTTAGTGGTCGAGCCACCCACTGATCCTGAAATGGATTTTCGTTATCGCATTTATAATTCGGATGGCAGCGAAGTCGAGCATTGTGGAAATGGTGCTCGTTGCTTTGCTAAGTTTGTTTTAGACCGAGAGTTAACAAATAAACGCATTATCAATGTTGAAACAAAACGCGGCGCGATCCAATTGCGAGTGCTGGACGGTGGTTTAGTTACGGTAGATATGGGGGCGCCAAGTTTTGAACCGCAGGATTTGCCATTTACGGCAGAGCCTTGTGATGGTCTTTACAGCATTATGGCTGGCGATACTGAGTATTTTATAACGCCTGTGTCCGTTGGTAATCCTCATGCTGTCATTAAAGTCGATCAACTGTTAGATGACGAGGTTGCTAACGTTGGTGCACTGATTGAGTGTCATGAGCGTTTTCCTAGAAAAGTGAACGTTGGCTTTATGCAGGTCATTAATCCTGATGAAATCAACTTACGCGTTTATGAACGTGGCGTGGGGGAAACTCAAGCTTGTGGAACCGGTGCTTGTGCAGCCGTTGTGGCAGGTATCAAGCAGGGATGGTTGTCACCTAAAGTGACCGCTCATCTTCGTGGTGGCGATTTGCATATTGAATGGCAGGGCGAAGGTGCGCCGATTCTTATGACTGGGCCCGCTGAGAAAGTATTCGAAGGTCAAATTTACCTATAGAGGGATTATGAGCGAAGAAGAAGTTGTTCAATATTTGTCAAACACACCGGATTTTTTTATTCGGAATACTGATTTGTTGGAGAGTCTAACGCTTCCTCATCCAATTAATGGAAAAGTGATTTCGTTACTTGAATATCAAGTACATTCGCTGCGAAAAACGACAGCGGATTATCGTGCAGAGTTTGATCGTCTAATAGAGGTGGCTCGTGAAAATGAGTCTACTATGCAAAAAAGTCGTCGCTTGGTATTGGCGGGTCTGACTTGCAGCTCTTTGGATGACTTTGCTGTTATTATTGATGACATGGTGAGAGACGATTTTGAAGTGTCTCACCATGCATTGGTTTTGTACGGTGAATTCCCTGATAGTGCGGTCAGGTCGCATAAACTGGTGGAAGATGATGTGTTTTTATCTCATGCTGCTGGGTTTACGGACTGCTTTTGTGGTGCGTTGCCTGCCAATGAAATGAGCTTTCTTTTTCCTGATGATGCTGCCTCTATTCGCTCTGTTGCTGTGTTGCCGCTTTTGTCACGAGAAGGCGGAGAAGTTAGGAAATGCGGTGTTCTTGTATTAGGGGCAGAAAATAAGTCTGCTTTTGATAAAGAAAAGGGCGCTTTGTTTCTGCAGTATCTTGCTGATTTATTGAGCGCTATCTTGTTGAGGTTATTGCCGTGAGCCTGCTGATTACCTTCGATCTTGATAACACATTATGGGATGTCGCTCCAGTTATTATGCGAGCAGAATATGCCATGGAATCTTGGTTTGAAGAGCGTTTCCCTGGTTTCTCTGTGCAATATTCGCTTCTCGCCCGAGAAGAATTAAAAAGCCAAGTCTTGTCCAAAAATCCCGAGTTAACCACTAACTTAACTGCGACTCGTTTGGCGGTATATCAGTTGGCGTTAAAAAAATTTGGATTGCCCACTGAAGAAGCCGAATCTGTCGCTGGAGCTGCATTGGCGCATTTTTGTGAATGGCGTCAAAAAGTGGATCTTTATCCTCACGTTGTTGATGTCTTGGAAGCCTTGGGTCAGAACTATACTTTGGCTGTTATCACCAACGGTAATGCTGATGTATTTCATCCTTATGTCGGTTTAGGGCAGTATTTCGAATTCGCAGTGCGAGCTGATCAGGTAGGTGTTGCAAAGCCTGCTGTTGATGTATTTTCAATGGCTGCAAAAAAGGCTGGTGTAGATATATCTGAGCTTATTCATGTGGGTGACCACCCTGTGGATGATGTGTTTGGCGCGTCCAATGCTGGCGCGAAAAGTATTTGGTTTAACCGTCATGGCGCGCAGCGTTGGGGGGATGACTGGGGGGCTCGCTCTCATGCAGAAATACATTCTTTACTTGAGTTACCAACGGTTATTCGATCTTTAAGATTATAGCATTTTTCTATCGCTATAATTAACGGGAACTCGTTTTTACCCTAATCATTTAGTGATACACTAGCCACATTCATTAGTTAAAAATAGAATTTTGAGGAATTATTATGAGTGAGAACACAATTCAAATCACTGATGCTCAATTTGCAGAAGAAGTGCTTAATTCAGACATCCCTGTAATTGTAGATTTTTGGGCTCCTTGGTGTGGTCCTTGTAAAATGATCGCGCCTGTTTTGGAAGATGTGGCTGCTGAATACGCTGGCAAAGTGAAAGTTGTTAAGCTAAATGTTGACGAAAACACAGAAACCGCGCCTAAGTACAATGTTCGCGGTATTCCTACTTTGTTGATCGTTAAAGGTGGCGAAGTGGTAGCGACTAAAGTTGGCGCAGTGTCCAAATCTCAATTGGTAGAGTTTGTAAACAGCGCTATCTAATGCCTGATTAGGTGATTTTAGTGTAAAAGAAAGCAGCCTGATGGCTGCTTTTTTTGTTTTTATTATCCTGTTCTATAATAAACGCATCAAAATTTTGTCTTTTTTTTCTTCTTAATGTCTGTTGCCGCTTTTTGCCGTCTCTATTCTATTTTTTATTAAGTTATTGAAAAATATCAATATTATTTTTTGGCATCATAATTGCTTTATATGTTTCGTACAGATGAATAATATTTTTCTTTGAGGATCGAATGGCTATTTCTTTTGCGAGTGCATTTGCTGGACACGATAAGACGCTGGAGTTTCGCAGTGCGAGAGCGGCTGTCCTTGCCAACAATATTGCCAACGCTGACACGCCGAATTATAAGGCGAGAGATATCTCGTTCGATTCATTTTTAAATAGTGAAAGCAAAAAATTGCAGCTTGCTGGAACGAACTCGCGCCATATTTCTGGGGAAGGTTTTTCTGGTGAGCCAGAAGGGTTGTTGTACCGAAATGCTAACCAGCCATCTTTGGATGGTAATACGGTAGATATGCAAAGAGAGCAGGCTGAGTACGCTCAAAACTCATTACAGTTTGATACGAGTTTTATGTTCTTGGATCGAAAAATTAACGGCATGAAAAAAGCGCTTACTGGGAATTAATAACGATGTCTTTGAGTAATATTTTTACTATCTCTGGATCTGCAATGAGTGCTCAAACCATACGTTTGAATACGATTGCTAGCAACATGGCAAACGTTGACAGTGCAGCAAGTTCAGCCGATCAGACTTATCGAGCTCGTAAGCCCGTGTTCTCGCAAATGATGAATGACAGCATGCGTGAATATGGTTGGAACAATGCAAACAAAGATGATACCGGTGCTGGTGTTGGGGTAAAAGTAGATGGCATTGTGGAGTCAGACGCACCTTTACAGCCTAGATACGAACCAGATCACCCAATGGCAAATGAAGATGGTTACGTGTTTTATCCGAACGTAAATCCTATGGAAGAGATGGCAGATATGATGTCAGCGTCTCGTTCTTTTCAGACAAACGTAGAAATTATGAACTCAGCCAAAAGTATGATGCAGAAAATGCTCACGCTTGGGCAGTCATAGGAGCTGACAGATGGCAAATATATCTGACTCGAAAGGTCTTAATGGGTTGATTTCCCAATATGGGACTGAAGCGGCTAAAACAAAAGCTGGTATTGAAAAGCCTGATGTGCAGAAAGACGAAGCGGCGCTTGCTGATCAAAATGTCTTTTTGAAGCTTTATATAGAGCAGCTTAAAGGACAGGATCCGACCGCGCCGCAAGATACTAACGACATGGTGGCGCAGATGTCTCAATTTAGTTCGTTAGAGCGGCTGACTAGTATCTCTGATCAATTAGAAAACATGGCCACTTCGCTTACGTCTAATCAGGCGCTTAGTGCTTCTACCTTGGTGGGTAAGTCTATATTGATGGACGGTAGTAAAGTGAAAGTGACGGATGGTCTTGAGGCTGTTCAGTTGAGAACGGTAATACCTGAGAATTCTAAGGCTGCAACATTAAAAATATACGATGCGGATAACCGTCTTGTTCGTACCGCCGCGCTTAGCACGGGTGAGTACAAGTGGGATAAGTTAGATGATGACGGAAATGTTTTGCCGCCTGGTGAATATCGTTTTGCCGCGTCATCAACCAATGAGCAAGGCGAAATATCGGCGATGAGTACTCAGGTTCCTACGCGAATTCAAGGCGTCACCATAAATGGTGAAAATGGCACGGTTTTAAACGTGGAAAACCACGGCAAAATCAAACTTACGAACGAATTAGAAATATTAGGGTGATTGGAGAGCATTATGGGATTCAATACTGCATTATCTGGCATTAAAGCCTCTGCCGATTATTTAAGTGTTACAGGTAATAATATTGCCAACGCCGATACCACGGGCTTTAAAAAGTCACGTATTGAATTTGATGACCTCTATAATACCAGTGTACTTGGTGCCGGGAGTGGAAACAATATTGGTTCTGGTGTGAGCGTGAGTAAAGTGTCTCAAGAGTTTTCTGCCGGCAACATATCTTACACAGACAACAACTTAGATCTTGCTGTGGATGGCAGTGGTTTTTTTGTTCTTGATTCAGGGATTGCTCAGTCCTATACCCGCGCAGGCAATTTTAAGCTTGATGAAAATGGTTTTCTAGTAACAAATACTGGTAGTAATGTTTTGGGGTTTAATGCTGTTGATGGTGTTGTGGGGGGGAATTTAGAGGATCTAAAAGTGCCAACGGATCGAATTCCGCCAGAGCCAACCACTGCGATGGAACTAAAAGTAAACTTGAATTCAGAGAATGATGATATTCCAGCCTTTATTAAGGCGGACTTTGATCCATTAAATCCAGATACTTATAATTTCACCCAAACTCAAGGCGTTGCAGATGGTAATGGTAAAACACATATAGTTACCTACTATTATTCAAAAAGTGAGTTGCCTAATACCTATAAAGTAAATGCCACAGTTGATGGAAATCTGACTGATGATAATGGTGCTGCGTTCTTAGGTGAAACTTACGCTACTTTTAACTCTGCTGAAGGTGGTACGGATTATAATGGCGACGGAACAGAAGAGCAGCCGTTTGAACTCCTGTATCTCGGTGCAACTGAGCCTGGTGAAGCCGATATAGCTGCCGCAACAAAAACACCTTTAGCGGTTGCTGGAACAATAGGTGGTGTTGCTATTGCTTCAGCGCTTGCGCCCGAAGAAATGAGAGAGCCTAGCTCGGTTGCTCGTGAGGTATTTGACCCGTTAAGTCCTGATACTTACAACTACGGCAATACCAGAACGACTTTTGACTCATTGGGAGAGCCTCATACACTAGGGTATTACTTCATTAAACAAGGGGAAGATAATACTTACGAGCTTCGTGTCACAATGGATGGGAAGGAAAGTTATACGGATCCTTTTACAGGCGAAGACACGCGGTTTTTAGAGAAAAATACCACTGTCTCTTTTGATCCTGCTGGTAATTTGATGGGGGCTTATCGGGGACTTCCTCCTTTTGGAGTTCCGCAGCCAATTACACTAGAGATTAACGGGATAGATCCAACAAACCGAGGTCAAGTTACGCCATTAGATTTAACTGGCTCAACGCAGTTTGCGTTAAATAATACGGATAACTTCGAGCAAAACGGTTTTTCTGCTGGTGAGTTGCAAGGTGTTTCTTTTGATAGTGATGGCTTCTTAATGGCCAATTACACCAACCAACAAACGGCAACTCTTGGCCAGGTTGCCTTGGCAACATTTGATAGTACTGACGGTCTTGTGCCGTCTGGGCACACAGGATGGCTGGCAAGTAAGGGGTCCGGTCCTGCTGACATTGGCCGTCCGAACACAGGAACATTTGGCAAAATCCAAGGGGGCGCGTTAGAAGAGTCTAACGTTGATCTTACGTCTGAATTGGTTGCGCTTATTGAGGCGCAGCGTAATTACCAAGCGAACAGTAAAACATTAGAAACAGAAAATACTGTTACACAGACGATAATTAACCTCCGCTAATTTTCTGGAGAGAGAAGATTTGATGCCGGAACAGCTTCGCTGTTTCGGCTTTTTTTTGCTTTTTTTATCGTTTTTATAAGTTGGTACGCTTTTTGATAGTAGTTACCTTAGTTATGTAAATTCTTCTGGGAGAATTGTAGTGGATAAGGCCTTATATTTAGCAATGAGCGGTGGTGTACAAACTATGAACGCTCAAACCATACACGCTAACAATCTAGCGAACGTCAGCACAACTGGCTTTCGTTCGGATTTTGAACAAGCTCGTTCTATGCAAGTATATGGTGACTATCATCCCAGTCGTGTTTATGCGATGACAGAGAATCCAGCCACACGTTATACGCAAGGTGACATGATACAGACTGGTCGCAATTTGGATGTTGCCGTTGCTGGCGATGGTTTTATTGCTGTTTATGATGAAGGTGGTCAAGAGGCTTATACTCGAGCTGGTGACTTTCAAATTAATGCCGCAGGGCAATTAGTAACAGGACGGGGTTTGCCTGTTGCTGGTGTGGACGGGCCTATTTTTTTGCCGCCTGCTGATAGCATTAACATTACTGCCGACGGTTCTATTTCTATTGTTCCGCAGGGGGGGGCTGGTAACGAAATTGCTGTGCTTAATCAAATTAAATTGGTCAATCCTGATAAACAAAATTTACGCAAAGAAGAAGATGGTTTGATTCATTCCCGTGATGGTCAAGCCTATGATGTTGACCCAAATGTCCAGCTAGTAAGTGGTTTCATCGAAGGCAGTAATGTGAATGCAGTTGAAGAGATGACGCATATTATGAATTTATCACGCCGTTTCGAAATGAACGTGAAGATGATGGATTCAATTCGGGAAAATGCAGATTCTTCTGCTCGCATATTGCAGCGTACGTCTTAAGCATGACCTGTAATTGCATCAAGAATAACGTAGAGAATAACGGAATAAATTAAGAGGCTTTTATGAATTCAGCATTATGGGTCAGTAAAACCGGTTTGAGTGCGATGGATAAGCAGTTAAACGTCGTTGCCAACAACTTGGCAAACGTTTCGACAACGGCATTTAAAAAAGATAGGGCGGTATTTGAAGATCTAATGTACAAAACAGTACGAGCACCTGGTGGCTTGAGTGCGCAAAATGCTGAGTTGCCATCAGGTTTACAGTTAGGTACTGGTGTGAAAGTAGGAGCGACCCAAAAAGATTTTTCTAATGGCGACTACAATATGACGGATAGGCAGCTTGATATTGCTATCCAAGGTAAAGGCTTCTTACAGGTATTGCAGCCAGACGGTACTATCGCTTATACACGTGATGGTAGTCTTCAACTTAATAGTGAAGGTCAGCTTGTTACTTCTGGCGGCTTGGTGGTTGAGCCTGGTATCCAAATTGACCCAGGTGCTATCGAAATTATGATTGCAGAAGACGGCATAGTGTCAGTTCGACAAAGTGGTGATGCGGATGCTCAGCAAGTTGGGGCTATAAATATTGCAGGCTTTATTAACCCAACCGGATTGAATTCGGCAGGGCAAAATATTTTCACTGAAACGAATGCTAGTGGTCCGCCAATAGTTGGAGTGCCAGGCACTGATTCATTAGGTACTATTGCTCAGGGGATGCTTGAGGCTTCCAATGTCAATTCTATTGAAGAGCTTGTCAACATGATCACGACACAGCGTGCCTATGAAATGAACTCAAAAGTTATCGCATCCGCTGATGGCATGATGAGCTTTGCAATACAGCAGTTATAGTAACGTGTGGAATATGATGAAGATTAAATTTGCGTTCTTGGTTTTGTTAAGTGCTTGTTTGTCTGGCTGCCTCTCTTGGGATGTTAATGAGCAAGCTGTTGCCAATGCGGCAGCGGCTGGTGCGGCAGCGGCAGTAACCGATGCGGTCATTGATGCAGTTGCTGGCGATGATAGTGAAACACCGGCAGAGTCTTCACCAGATGTTCCACGTAAAGGTTTTGTGCCAGATCCTAATGACCCATTAAATGGACCAAATATTAGTCAATCTATTCAGTCTGATGACCCTTATTATGCACCTGTGTATCCTAATGGTATGAATCCTTCGCAAGCACCAACTGGCGGTATTTATCAGACTAGCATGGGAGATGTATTTTTTGGTGATCAGAAAGCTAGTAAAGTAGGGGATATTCTAACCATTAATTTAAATGAAACGACGACGTCGACGAAAGCTAACGCGGCAACTGTTTCTAAATCCTCTTCGGCAACGATTGAGAATCCGACTGTATTAGGCCAAGAATTGAAAGTAGATACCACGCTTCCTCAGCAAGGTACGGATTTCACTGGAAATGCATCAGCGAATCAAAATAACAGTTTAAGCGGAACGATTTCTGTGACTGTCTACAGAGCCTATCCAAATGGTCTATTGGCGGTGCGTGGAGAGAAGTGGCTACGTTTAAACCAAGGAGATGAATATATTCGTTTCTCTGGTGTGGTACGTAAACAGGATATTTCGCCAAACAATACAGTAGAATCTGAGCGTGTTGCCGATGCGAGAATTACGTATTCTGGAACCGGAGATGTTGCCGCAGGAAGTGAGCAAGGTTGGGTGAGTCGTTTACTTAATTCTAGTGATATGCCTTATTAATTTAATGATCTAACAGCTGAGAGGTTTGTACCTCTTAATAGGTGACGCGATGAAGCACATAGCGCTAATTGTCTTATATTTTTTATCTTTTTCTGTTCAGGCTGAGCGTCTGAAGGACATTGCTAGTGTTCAGGGCGTCCGAGAAAACCAATTGTTTGGTTATGGTCTGGTAATTGGCCTTAATGGGACGGGTGATAGTACCGCTTTTACCAATCAGAGCTTTGCTAGTATGCTGTCTCGTTTTGGGGTGACCTTGCCTGAAGGTGTCAATGCGACGTCTAAAAACGTTGCGGCAGTTTCATTGACGGCTACCTTGCCGGCCTTTTCTAAGCCTGGTCAAAAAATCGATGTGACTGTTTCGTCTATTGGTAATGCGAGTGCACTACGTGGTGGCACGCTACTTTTATCTACATTAAAAGGTGCCGATGGCGCGGTTTATGCGATTGCTCAAGGCAACTTGGTTGTTGGCGGTTTGGGGGCGAATGGGGCAGATGGATCGCGAACCACAAGCAATGTTCCTACCGTTGGTCGTATACCAAATGGTGCCAGTGTCGAGCGTGTCGTGCCTAGTAGTTTTAATACGGGGGATACCTTGACGTTTAACCTTAATCGTCCAGATTTCACAACAGCGAAACAAGTGACGGATAAAATCAATAACCTTTTAGGTCCTGGTGTCGCGACGACACTTGACGCGACATCGATTCGAGTTTCTGCACCAAGAGATTCAAGTCAGCGTGTTACCTATTTGTCGATTCTGGAAAACCTAGATGTTGAAGTGGCTGAAGAGCGTGCGCGCATCGTGGTTAACTCTCGTACTGGAACCATTATTATTGGTCAACACGTTAAAGTGTCTCCTGCCGCGATTACTCATGGTAGTTTGACGGTGACAATCAAAGATGTGCCACCAGTTGTAGGAAAAGATGGCATAGTTACTGGTGGTCAAACGATTGTATCGCCTCGTGAAGGGATTGAGATCGCTCCGAATAGTGGTCATATGTTTGTGTTTGATCCAGGTGCTTCGCTTAATGATATTGTTCGTGCTGTTAATCAGGTTGGTGCGGCGCCGGGCGATGTTATGGCTATTTTGGAAGGCTTAAAGCAAGCCGGTGCGATTAACGCTGACTTAGTAGTGATATAGGTTTGGTTATGAATTCAGTGCCGCCAAAGCAAGATTTTTTTGCTGACTTTTCTACGCTTACAGATTTAAAGACCAAAGCGCAAAAAGACCCCGATGCCGCCTTAAAAGACGTTGCGCAGCAGTTTGAGTCTATCTTTATTAATATGCTACTGAAAAATATGCGTAGCACGAATGAAGCAATTGGCAGCGGTCTTTTTTCTAGCGCTCAAACTAAGCAATATCAAGAGATGATGGATTCGCAGATGTCTCAGAGCATGGCGCAGTCTGGTGGTATTGGTTTATCCGAAGCCCTGATTCGTCAGTATCAAACTCAACAGCAAAGTCGAATTAGTTCACCTGAGGCGAAAGAGCGAGGCGATACTGATTTCTTAAATCAGGTTGCCAAACAAGATTTAGTCCGAATTCAGGCTTTAGCTCATCGAGCTTCTACAGAGTTTATTCAATCAGTCCAGCAAGAGGCTAAGCAAAAAGCCCAAAATATTTCCGCTACTGGCGTATCTTCCGTCCCCTCAGCGGTTTCTGTTGTTTTTAGTTCGCCTGATGAGTTTGTTGAAAATCTTTGGCCACATGCTCAGAAGGTCGCTGAAAAACTTGGTGTTAATCCCAAAGCAATATTGGCTCAGGCAGCATTAGAGACTGGTTGGGGGAAATATCCGATTGCCAAAGAAGATGGCGCAGCGAGTTTTAATCTATTTGGTATTAAAGCGGATAATCGTTGGCAAGGCGATAGAGCGGTTGTGAATACCTTAGAGTTCCGTGATGGCGTGGCAAAGCGCGAAAAAGCAGCGTTTCGTGCTTATGATTCCTTTTCGCAAAGCTTTGATGATTATGCCGATTTCTTATCTTCTAGTGAGCGGTATAAAGATGCCTTGCAGGCTGGAGATGACGCGTCAATGTTTGCCGCTTCTTTGCAAAAAGGCGGCTACGCAACAGATCCAAAGTACTCCGAAAAAATCGACAACATCCTTTCTAGTCAGTGGTTTCAAGGTTTGTAATAATAAAATCACTCAATTATCAGCTTTGGTAAAGTTCTTGCATTAATAGCCGATAGAGCTAAAGAAGAGCTCAAGGTTATTTTTGAAAAACGTACTAGGGGTGTGGGCTATGGGCTCAAATTTATATTCAATTGGTTTGTCTGGACTACTGTCTAGTAATGCCCGTATTAATACGACTGGGCAAAATACGGCCAATGTGGATACCGAAGGTTACAGCCGCCAGCGCACTAATACTGTTACTTCACCTATGGGCGGTGTGGTACTTCAAGATACCTCCCGACTAGTAGATAAGTTTGTTAGTACCCAAGTACGTTCAGACGTGTCTGATTATTCATATCACGATACCTATAGCTCGTTACTTAGTGCTTCAGACAGTCTATTCGCGGAAGACAGTGTTGCATTGACTGGGTATTTGGATAAAGCCTTTGGTGCTCTTCAAGCCGCTAATAACGATCCAACTTCATCTTCATTAAGAGAGTTGGCGCATTCCAGTTTGAATAACTTAGTGAATCAATATAAGACCCTATCGGGCATGATCGAGGATCAAGAAAACTTGGTTGATCAGCAGTTGGAAACATCATTAGTAGACATTAATGCGATCACTTCCAAAATTTCAGAATTAAATGACAAAGTCTTGCGTGAAGAAGGGTTATCAAGATCGCCAGCTAATGAGCTAAGAGATCAGCAAGAACTGTTAGCCAAGGATCTCTCCAAATATATAGATATTGATGTTCAGTATGATGAAAAAGGACTGATGTCTGTTCAACTAGGGAGTGGGCAGCCTTTGATTATGGACCAACAACATACCGAATTAAAAGCACTACCCAATGCGATTAGTCCCAATAAAGTCGATTTAGTCGTCAATTTTGGTGATTATAATGTTGCGCTAAAGACCAAAGGCTTAGGTGGTAGTCTTGGTGCTTTAGTAGATTTTCGTTCTGGTTTTGGTGAATTAGCTGATCGTACTCTTGGGCAGCATGCTATTGTGATGTCTGATGCTTTGAATACCCAAAATGCTAAAGGGTTGGATGCAAAAGGTGAATTTGGCATCGATTTATTTGAACGTCGTCCTATTCAGATTTTTTCAACTCGCGATAATATAGATAAGTTGCCAAATATCTCAGTAAAAGTCTCTGGTGGGGAGTCCTCTAAAATTACTACCGATACTTATAAGCTCACTCGAACGGATGATGATCGCTTTGCCATTACTAAGTACGACTTGAATGATAAGGCGGCGGGTCAGTCTGTTGTATTTGATCTAACTGCAATGACTCCAGATAGCAAAGGGTATTATAAGATTGATGAACTAGGTTTAGATCTTCGTGTCGCTGACTTAAGTAAGTTTGATGAAGATGATGTGTTTAGTTTCTCTCCCAGCGCAGGAGCTGCGATCGGTTTGAGTATGAATGCCAAAAATGGCGATGCCTTGGCATTGAGTGCTCCAGTAGGGGTTTCCACAAGCTCAAATAACTTATCCGATGCGAGAATTTCGTTATCAGCGGTCACCAATACGAGCCATGACTCTTCTGCTTTTGCAATGGATGGAAGTTTATACCCAAGTGCACCGCACCAAATTTACTTTACCTCCCCCAACTCTTATGTGATACGTGATGTTTCCGGTGTCGAGCTGGCTAAAGTGGATAATGTGCAGCAATACTCCAACTTGCTAGAGCAGGCTGGTTTAGCAAAAGAGGCTGGCTTTGATGTTTCTATTTCTTCTGTGCCTCAAAAAGGAGATGAATTTTCCATCACTACAGAAAATATAGGTCCGTCCGATAACTTTAATGGTTTGGCCTTGGTGAATCTACAAAATTCCCATTTAGTGGAGGGAAAAGCGAGCTTGACCAAGGCGTTTGCAGGTTATGTTTCCTATATTGGTACCAAAGCAGCTGAATCGGCGGGCCATGCTGAATCGAGTGAAGTCATAATGAATGACAGTATTAAGCGCCGAGATCGTTTATCGGCAGTCAGTCTCGATGAAGAGGCTGTCAACTTAATGAAATACCAGCAGTCTTATTCCGCGTCTGCGCAGGTGGTAACTGCTGCCCGTACCACGTTTGAAACGTTGTTAGGGATTATGAGGTAATTTATGCGTGTTACGAATAATCTAATTTATGATCAATCAAGCAGAGCTATTAGCAAGGCTAACGATAAGATCCTGAATATCCAAGGTAAAATCGGTGCGCAAACAGACATAGTAAAGCCGAGTGATAATCCTGTTGGTGCTAGCCAAGTCTTAATGTACGAAGGTAATAATAATCGCCTTAAACAGTTTGACGAAGCTATTACCATGGCGAATGGTCATCTGGAGTATCAGGAGGTCGCCTTAGACAGCTTAAATGATGCTATGGACGATGTGCGTAAATTATTTATCCAAGGGCAAAATGATATCAACACCCAAGAAGACCTTGACGCAATCGCCCAAGAAATTAGCTTGATTACAGGTACTATGGCGGAGTTAATGAATTCCAAAAGTGCCGACGGTAACTATATTTTTGCTGGTACTGATACCATGGGACCGCCTTTTGTCATAAATGGCGAAGGTCGCTATGAATGGGTCGGCAATGAAGGACAGAAATTCGCTCAAATCTCTGAGGATATGAAAATCCCTGTTTCCGATTCTGGTAAAGCATTGTTTCAAGATGTCTGGACAAGTCGTAGTTTTTCTTCAGAGGTATTACTTGGTGACGTGAAATTTACCGCAGAAGTTGCCGAGCAGCGCGACTTTGATGAGTTCATGGCGCAAAATTATGACCCAGAAAACCCATTGCTGAATCAATTTCAGCTGACAACTTCCCCTATATTGCAAGAGGGCGAAGTTGCGCCAGCCTTGGATTCATTACGCTTGGGTTCTGACACGAAAGAAGACCAAGACAGAAGGCGAAGCTTTGATGGCACACCAGGTACTTACGCCATCACGAACAATAACGGTGAGGTTCTCGCATCAGGCAAATACATTGCAGGTAAGCCAATTAACTTTGGTGGTATGTCTTTTATGATGAGAGGCGAACCAGGTGCGGTGGCTGATATTCAATTAGACAAACCTGTTCGTGATAATGTGTTGAATGAAATTAACGATTCCTTAGCGGTTTTGAAAGATCGTTATTCAACCCATGCTGAGCGTGAGCGAGCATTCTTTGAGGCCTCCAGTAGTATTAAGAATGCGCAACAAAAAGTGGGGGATGCTCGATCCTCCGTGGGTGCGCGTTTAAATGTGTTACGTGATCGATCGAGCTACAGTTTGGCAAATCAGCTGGCCAACGCAACCGCTCAAGATCGTATAGCTGGTTTGGATATGGCTGAAGCAGCTACGGAATTGTCAATGAAGGAGTCGGCGTTAACAGCTTCACAAAAGGTGTTTACTCGTATGAGTAATCTTTCCCTATTTAATAAGATGTAAGTTTTAGGGTATAAGGTAAAAGATGTCAGTATTTAAAATGGAGTCCTGTTTTGGGGCTGATATCAATGTTGGGTATTTCGATATGGATGAAATACTCAGTATCTTGGACATTAAAGATACAATTGTTGGCAGTAAGCGGGTTCAAAGCCTGATAAAAATGCACGGTCGAAAAGATCGCATTGTCGGTGTGGCTATGCGTCAAATAACCTTTGATGTGCTGCGTCCCACTTTAGATTCTGAGTTCCTTCCCTACGATCCTTACTTTTCTGACGACAAGCTATTAAACAGTCGACGTGAACGCTTATATGATGCTCAAGAGCGATTTCTTATTTTATGTATGTCTATTGCTAGTGGTCGCTCAGTAAGAAGCCTTAAAAAGCTTAATCCGGATTTAAACACAAAAGAGTTACGCAGTAAGCATGGTCGAAGCCAAAGTCTCTTTCGTTATTTTCGACAAGAATTAAACGAGCAAACCAGAGAATATATCCTGAGTTATAAAGCTCGAATGGATAAGAGTGGAGATCTAAATAAAGGCAGTGTACCGAATGGCTTGGGGCCAGCGGTCGACATTGAACAACAAGTGTCAAAATCTGCAGCGCTCAAAAAAGTTCCTATAGAAAGTAAATTTATTCCAACTTCATTTGATGATGAAACCACTACCGCGCTTAAAATATTTCAGGATGGATACTCTTTATTATCTACTCAGGTAGAGCGCTTTAAACACGGTGAGCAGTTAGAAATGTTGGAGCTTATGAAGTTCTGTCGTCGGCTTATTGAGTCTCATACCCGTAATAATTTTTCGCTCATGGCAATACGCCATATAAAAGATGCTTCAATTTATTTGGAGCAGCACGCTATGGGTATGGCTGTACTTGGTATTCACTTTGCCAAAGCAATGAAATTGTCGAATGCCTATGTAGAGGTGATTACGCTTGGTGCTCTATTGTTTGATTTGGGGCGTTTTCGTTTGCCTGCGGCAATGGTAGCAAAAACGACAAAAATGACGGATAGTGAGTTTGATTTATTTCGCAGGCATATTCAGTTTGGAGAGCAGATCTTGCAAAAATGCGATGGTGTGCCTAAGGCGGTATATCAAATGCTGTCTGATCATCATGAAAAAATTGATGGTTCTGGCTATCCTGCAGGTAAGCAGGATCAAGAAATTTCAGTCTATGGAAAGATTGCGGCAATCATTGATGCATATGATGCAATGACCTCAGAGCAGCCGCATAAACCTTCTATGGGCCCAATAAAGGCATGTCAGCAGATGAGCAAAGAGTCAGGTTTAGCATTCGATAAAAAACTGCTGATGGTCTTCTTAAAAAGCATTGGTAGTATTCCAGTTGGTTCTTGTGTTTCCCTATCTAACGGGCGTGTTGGGTTTGTTTTGACGCTGAATAAATCTTTTCAGCCTTCTTTGGTTCGTCAGGTTTATAGCGCTACGAATAAGGCGTTTGTTGAAGCTTCTGATATTGAGTTGAATAAATCTGCTAACTTGAGAACAGAGGTGAGAATAGAAAAAGAAGTAGATCCTCAAGCATATGGTTTGCAGTTTATTAACCACATTTCATAACGTTCACCGTTCACCGTTCACCGTTCACCGTTCACCGTTCACCGTTCACCGTTCACCGTTCACCGTTCACCGTTCACCGTTCACCGTTCACCGTTCACCGTTCACCGTTCACCGTTCACCGTTCACCGTTCACCGTTCACCGTTCACCGTTCACCGTTCACCGTTCACCGTTCACCGTTCACCGTTCACCGTTCACCGTTCACCGTTCACCGTTCACCGTTCACCGTTCACCGTTCACCGTTCACCGTTCACCGTTCACCGTTCACCGTTCACCGTTCACCGTTCACCGTTCACCGTTCACCGTTCACCGTTCACCGTTCACCGTTCACCGTTCACCGTTCACCGTTCACCGTTCACCGTTCACCGTTCACCGTTCACCGTTCACCGTTCACCGTTCACCGTTCACCGTTCACCGTTCACCGTTCACCGTTCACCGTTCACCGTTCACCGTTCACCGTTCACCGTTCACCGTTCACCGTTCACCGTTCACCGTTCACCGTTCACCGTTCACCGTTCACCGTTCACCGTTCACCGTTCACCGTTCACCGTTCACCGTTCACCGTTCACCGTTCACCGTTCACCGTTCACCGTTCACCGTTCACCGTTCACCGTTCACCGTTCACCGTTCACCGTTCACCGTTCACCGTTCACCGTTCACCGTTCACCGTTCACCGTTCACCGTTCACCGTTCACCGTTCACCGTTCACCGTTCACCGTTCACCGTTCACCGTTCACCGTTCACCGTTCACCGTTCACCGTTCACCGTTAGGCAGATCTTTTGATGTCTACCTATATTTTGTATCCCTTCTGTTTTCCGGTTTTTTTTAGTCTTTTTCATGTTTTTTACTTTTATTCTTAAAGTTATTTACGTTGAGTTCGATAACTGTGAGTACCGCTTTTTTTGAGTTAGGAAAATGCAAAAAAATCAAAAAAAGTATAAAAAAATATTAAAGATCAGCGCGAATGTGTCGATAACTTTAATAAGAGACAAAAACCAAATAACTAATTAAATCAAAAGGTTGTCTCGTTTAAAAAATGTTTTTAGGAGAGAAAAAATGGCTTTATATGTAAACACTAATGTGTCCTCGCTGAATGCTCAGCGACTACTTTCAAACTCTAGTCGTGACCTTGATACGGCATACCAACGCTTGTCATCTGGTCGTCGAATTAACAGCGCTGCAGATGACGCTGCAGGTCTTCAAATTTCAGATCGTTTGACCTCACAGATTAATGGTTTGAACCAATCTGTACGAAACGCGAACGATGGTATTTCTTTATCTCAAACGGCTGAAGGTGCCCTGGACGAAACGACAAGCATGCTACAACGTATGCGTACTCTATCTATTCAGGCAGCAAACGGATCAAATTCAGACAAAGACCGTGTCGCGCTACAGCAAGAAATGGCGCAATTGTCTAAAGAGATCAACCGTGTTGCGGAAACAACCACATTTGGTGGTGCGAACTTACTAGACGGTACTTACCAAGGTGTTTTCCAAGTTGGTGCCGACGCAAACCAAACGATCAGTTTTACTTTGGAGTTTGGTGGTCCAAATAATTCTATTGATTACCAAGCTAATAATGGTTTCACCATGTCCGGTTTGTCCAGCCAAGCTTCGGCTCAAATTGACGAAGTTACTGCGTCTATTTCAACTATGGTGAATGCGCAAAGTATGATCGGTATTATTGATAGTATGATTTCTGCGGTAGATTTTAAACGAGCAGAGCTGGGTGCGGTACAAAACCGATTTAGTTCTACTATTACTAACTTGAGTAACATTTCTGAAAACGTATCTTCGGCTCGTGCTCGAGTTCGTGATGCCGACTTTGCTCAAGAGACGGCCAATCTGACTAGTACGCAAATTTTGCAGCAGGCGAGTAGTACCATTCTTGCTCAAGCAAATCAGCGTCCTCAGACTGCGCTTTCTTTATTAGGTAATTAATTTATACAAAATAGCGTGAGGTGAAGCCGCACTAGATTGCAGCTTTCGCAAATGATTCGAGTTTGTCTCGGAAAATAGGCTACTTCTCTCTCCTAGAGGTGCCTTTTATGCCGGGTGATTTTTTCACCCGGCTTTTTTTTGCCCAAATAGTGAGCTTTTGTGCGTTTTTTGATGCTTTTGGGTGGTTTAGGAGAGGGGATGTTTGGTGTTGAGGCTTATGCCGCAGGCGATTATTGAGCAAACAGATCGCGATATATATGTCGTTTTGCTCTTGACCGGCTTTGAGATGAGCTTTTTTGATGGAGTTCTTTTAAAAGTATAGATCATTCTTGATGAGTAATTTCAGTGATGAGTTTGTGCCTTAAATATGTTGTTCAGTTTGCGAGAAGCTATAGATGATTTAGCTAGGTTTTCAGTGGTCAGGCTCGCATCTAAAAGTGAAGTATGCGGAATAGAGAAAGCTCTAGCGAATTGGAATGTGTCGAATGCATGTTGTGGCTATGCCGTATTTCGTTGTGTGTAAGGCTGTTGTGGTTGTATGAACAATGAATTTTTTATGGACAGCGCAGCCGCGCCTTTTTTCACGGATTCGGGTTGCACGTTGAGCGTTTGGTTTTTTGAGGAGTCAAGTTTGGAAACAGGTTGCTTATTCGTTTTTTGAATAGGTTGCTGCTGTGACTGTGACTGTGACTGTGACTGTGACTGTGACTGTGACTGTGACTGTGACTGTGACTGTGACTGTGACTGTGACTGTGGCAGGGCCATACATTGATGCAAAAGTTGGATTTCTGACGCGGTTTGTGTGGATGAATAGTGGATTAAATGATGCTTACAGGATTTTTTGAACGACACAGCTGCGTCTTTTTTCGCAGTCTTGATTGATAAATTGAACGTGTTGATTCTGAGGAGTTGAGTTTGGTGATAGGTCGCTTATTCGTATTTTTGCATAGGTTGCTGCTGTGACTGTGGCACGGCCATACATTGACACAAAAGTTAGATTTCTGACGCGATTTGTGTGGGTGAATAGTGGATTAAATGATGTTTACAGGATTTTTTGAACGGCACAGCTACGTCTTTTTTCCGCAGTCTTGATTGATACATTGAACGTGTTGATTCTGAGGAGTCGAGCTTGGTGATAGGTCGCTTATCAGTATTTTTGCATAGGTTGCTGCTGTGACTGTAGCACGGTCATTTGTTGATGAAAAAGTTAGGTTTCTGGCGCTATTTGTGTGGATGAATAACGGGATAAATTTCGTTTTTAGGATTTTTTAATGGCACAGCTATGTCTTTTTTTCGCAGCTTTGATTGGAGGTTGAGCCTGTTTATTCTGAGGGCTCGAGCTTTGTGGTAGGTCGCTTATTCGTATTTTTGCATAGGTTACTGCTGTGACTGTGGCACGGTCATTTGTTGATGAAAAAGTTAGGTTTCTGACGCGATTTGTGTGGATGAATAACGGGCGAAATTTCGTTTTTAGGGTTTTTTAATGGCACAGCTATGTCTTTTTTTCGCGGCCTTGATTGGAGGTTGAGCCTGTTGATTCTGAGGCGTTGAGTTTGGTGGCAGGTTGCTTATTCGTATTTTTACATAGGCTACTGCTGTGGCTGCGATATGGCCACTCATTGACACAGCCGTTAGATTTCTGACGCTATTTGCGCGGATGAGACACGGGCGAAATTTCGCTTTTCGAATCCTTTTAACGGCGCAGCTGCGTCTTTTTTTCAGGGTTTTGGCTAATACATTGTGGGTTTTGATTCTGATGGCTAGCTTGGTGACAGATTGCTTATTTGTATTTTTGCATAGGATGTTGCCGTGAGCGTGGCATGGCCACTCGTTGGCGAAAAAATCGGGGGCTGCCGGTATTTTTGTGGATGAAGAGTGGGCTGAATTTCTTTTTTAAGATGTTTCGAAAGGCATGGCCGAGTCTTTATTGATTTTTGAGCGAAACATAGACGACTTTGTCTTCAATAATGGTAACAAGGCGGTGTTTTGAGTGGCAGTTTTTGTCTGTTTTTTAATGTGGTAGCCATTTCTTTGGTGATTGTTTGCCGTCTTGGTGAGTTGGAAGTGGAGACCTAGTGAAAGATCTTTGTCAGATTATTTACTTTTAGATCAGGTTTAAGGGATTTTAAGGCGTGTTTTTGGGGCTTTAAGGTAAAAAACACAGTGTTTTTAAAAAAAGTGTAAATAAATTTAATTGTTTTAAATTTATTTTAAAACAATTACTTAGGCATTTATTTGCCGCTATATAGGAGGTTGTTTTCCGAAAAACGGAAAAATATTTCCTAAATTGACTAAAGGTTTTCAGATTCTTGTCGAAAACCTTATACGATCTGCTTTTTTGCAGGATTTAATAAAACCTAGGAGGCTATGATGGCTCTTTATGTAAATACGAATACTTCATCTTTAAGTGCACAGCGCCAGCTAATGGGCTCAGCTAAATCGTTGGATACTTCTTTCCAGCGTTTGTCTTCTGGTTTGCGTATTAACAGCGCGGCTGATGATGCGGCAGGTCTACTTATCTCTAACCGTTTAACTTCTCAGGTAAATGGTTTGAATCAGTCGGTTCGTAACGCCAATGATGGTATTTCTTTGTCTCAAACGGCAGAGGGTGCATTGGATGAAACAACAAACATGTTGCAGCGTATGCGTACGCTATCTATTCAGGCGTCAAACGGTTCAAACTCAGATAAAGACCGTGCAGCACTACAGCAAGAAGTTAGTCAGCTATCTACTGAGATTAACCGTATCGCATCGGATACTACATTCGGTGGTGAAAACTTATTGGACGGTACTTACACTGGTATTTTCCAAGTAGGCGCGGACTCTAACCAAACTATTAGCTTTAACTTAACCGATGGCGGTATTAACAACACAATCGATTACGCTGGTAATGGTGGTTTCACTATGTCTGGCTTATCTAGTAGTGCTACTACTGCTCAGGTGGATGTTACAACTGCTTCTGTATCTACAATGGCTAATGCTCAGAGCATGGTAGATGTACTAGATACTATGATTTCTGCAGTTGACTCAAAACGTGCTGAGTTGGGTGCGGTGCAAAACCGTTTTGGTTCTACAATTAGTAACTTGAGTAACATTACGGAAAACGTATCATCTGCTCGTTCTCGTGTACGTGATGCTGATTTCGCAGAAGAAACTGCTAAGCTAACAAGCTCTCAAATTCTTCAGCAAGCAAGTTCATCTATTTTGGCTCAAGCAAACCAACGTCCACAAACTGCTTTGTCTCTATTAGGCTAAGCATTATTGGTAGCGGAAAGCTGGGACCTAGTCCCGGCTTTTGTCTATTTGGGGGAACTCTGATATGTCTATTAATGCCAGTGATTTTTCTAAGCAGGGTCTCAATTACTCTTTAAAGCCAGAACAGCGTGCCGCAGAAGATTTTGCCGCATTACGCCAAGCAAATGCTAAAGTTGTACAAAATACAGCCGATACGAGCAGAGCAGATAAAGATAATCGAAACTCTCAATTTTCAAATTCTTCTGCAAAGGTAGAGCCTCACGACGTCGAGATCATGAATCAAAAAATGTCTCAATTAAATGTGCATTTAACCTTTGAAATGACAGAAGACAGGGCGCAAAATATCGTAAAAGTGTTAGATCAGACAACGGGGGATGTGGTACGTCAAATCCCAACAGAAGAGTTTCTTAAAATGTCTGATAGAATAGACGCTATTATGAGCCAGCTAAGTGATATCAAGGGAACCTTGGTAAACAGTGAGGTTTGATTTAGATAACAGATAATGTAGGTGTCAGGAGATAAAGTTATGTCGGTAGGCTCATTAGGTGCAGGGTCTGGTATTGACCTAGAGTCCCTTGTTAAACAAATGGTGAGTGCTCAAAAAGACGCTAAAGTAAAACTTTATCAAGATAAAATTGATGGCTATGAGGCGGAGTTGTCTGCATTAGGCAAAGTTGGCTCAGCTATTGATACTTTTAAATCTTCTGTCAAAGCTCTAAATGATGATGAGCTTTTTACTGGGCGTGATGCAAAAATCGCCCAAACAGAAGGTGAAGAAGTTATTGCTATTACGACAGACAATACGGCCTCAAATGGCTCTTATTCTATTGATGTCAATCAGCTAGCAAAGGGCAGTCGAGTCATGTCGGCGCCTGGTACTTTTTCCTCTGCGGATGATGTTGTTGCTAAACAAGATTCGCGACTTACCTTTAAGGCTGGTAGCAACGAGTTTTCTATTACCGTTGATGCTGGTACGACTTTATCCGAACTTCGTAATCAAATTAATACATCAGAAGATAACTTTGGTGTGTCTGCTAATTTGGTTGATGATGGTAACGGTAATCTATTCTTCACAGCTACCTCTGCCATTCAGGGGGCTGCAAATACACTAAAAATTACTAATACTGCTGTTGTGAGAGATGAAAACGGCAATATTATTGATAATCCTATTGAGGACAGCTCAGACAAAACACTTGATGAGCTTCCTGCTGAAGATGTCGCCGACGGAAAAGATGAATTGGACTTGGCGGGAGATGATGTTGACTTTGCTAATGATGGACCGATTCCTGCCGATGAAGAAAAAGACATAGCAGATTCAGAGAGAGATTCTGCTTCTGTTGATGGCAAAGATTCAGATATTGCTGATAAAAAAGATACTTCTCCTACTGCAAAAAATGCAGTGCTTAGTTTAGACACCATTTCAACCGAAGGAATATCTGCTGGCCTTTATACGCCTTTAGGAGATGAGGCTCGTGATGCAATTATTACTGTAGATGGTATTCAAATTAGAAATGATACCAATACTTTTGATAATGCCGTTGCTGGTTTATCCATTGAAGCATTAGCGCTGACAGATAAAACTACAAAAGTAGACATCAGCTTTGACCAAAAGACAGTTCAGGAAACTATAGAAGAGTTTATTGCTTCTTATAATGATGTTGTTGGATTGCTGCAAGCTAGCTCAGATAGGGGCGCTGTTTTAAATGGTAATAGCATGGTCCGGAACTTGCAGTCCTCCCTATCTACCCAGTTAATGAGTAGTCATGGTGATTCTGGAACCTTTACTTCTATTTTCGATCTGGGTGTGAAAATGGATAACAAAGGTAAGCTTAGTTTTGACAACGCTAAGTTTGATAATGCCATGAAAAAAGGCTATAGCGATATCGCACCATTGATATCTGGTGATAACGGATTGGCTCAGTCATTAGAAGATCTGCTTGATAACTATACCGGATCTGATGGAATGACAAATTCATTAAAGGATTCGGTTCGCCGGTCGATAGATAATACAGAAGGGACGTTAGAGGCTTATGAAGACCGTATGGTCAAATATGAAGATTCTCTACGGTCCAAGTTTACAAGTTTAGATTCTCGCCTTGCAAATATGAATGCTCAAGGTGGCTATTTAAATTCTGTATTGTCGAAAATGTAGCTGTTTTAAATTGTAATACACGTATTAATGGGGTTGTTTATGTACAAGAGTAAAGGGATCCAAGCCTACAGAAAGGACTCAATTAAGTCCGACTTAGCCTCGGCTGACCCTCATCGCGTCATTCAGCTCTTAATGCAAGGCGCGCTTGAAAAGCTAGCTTTAGGCAAAGGTTGTATCGAACGTTCAGACTGGGAAGGAAAAGCCGCAGCATTAACTCGCGCTAGTGAAATTATTAATGCGTTAAGAGACGCATTAGACCGTGACGTTAATCCAGAGCTTGTGGATAATCTTGAGTCACTTTACGAATACATGATAGTTCGTATCACTGAAGCCAGCATTGCTAAAGACACGAGTATCCTTGATCAAGTAATGGGTCTTATTTTGCAAATTAAAGGTGCTTGGGATCAAATATCTACAGCCGATAAGCAAGCTGCTTATGAAGGTCAGACTGAAGCTCGAGTTGGAGCAGTTTAATGTTTGATATGTCTCACTTAACTGAGTTGAGTGCCGCATTAGAACAAAGTGTTATTGATAAAGACGTAGAAAAAATACAGCTATTATGTGAAGAAAATGATGCCTTTATTCGCTCCATTCAACCGCTTTCTACGGCAAAGGATAATGAGCGAATAAAGCATTTCATATTGGTTCATCAATCCGCTATTCGGTTTATTCGTGATGTTCATGCGGAAATGCAAAAACAACTTTACCAAACTAATAAAACTCGTAAGAGTGTGAATAAGTACAAAGGCGTGAAAAATGCAGAATGAGGAAAATTTATCCTCTCTTGATCAGGCTGAAGCATTCGCTTCGCTGTTTGAAAGAGGTGCATCACGCCTCAAAGAGCATGATCAAGAGTTGACTGAACGATACCTAAGAAACATGACCGTGTTTTCTCAGATCATGCCTCACATATTTGAATCCTTTCAAGATTATCAGCCTAAAAAACGTCATATTTACATGGAAGAAAGCGGTGAGCTTAATCTTTACCGTGAAGATGTTGGTGTGCCACTTTTTTCTAAAAAACCAAGAGCTCAGTCTGCCGAAAGGGTAAACCGAGCCTTTATCAAGCCTAATAAAACGGTATTGAATTTAGAACGCACAGCCAATCACCCAAGTCGCCATGTGTACTATAGTAATAAAATACTAGATCAAGTTGAGTTGCAATCGGCAGGATTAGAGCCACAAAGCGGTTGGCCTGAATTTGTTGGGTCTGCAATATTGTTTGGGGTGGAGTTTGGTTATCAGCTTGAAATGATTCTTGCTGAGCGAGAGATAAAACACCTTTATCTGTATGAGTGTGATCTGGATTTTTTTTATTACTCATTGTTTGCCATTGAGTGGCAGAATATTTTAGAAATCTGTAACCGTGATGGCCGTACCATTCATTTCTTTTTAGGAGTGAGCCCAGAAGAATTTACCGAAAAATATCTTCGTCAGTTAGAAGAAAATGGTTTTTTCATGGCGCCAGAAACTTATCTTTATGTCGGTTATGGCAGCCCTGAAAATGATCTGGCGATTGATTATTTTAAAAAGCAGTATGCTCGTCAGGTTATGGGTTGGGGATTTTTTGATGATGCTCTAATTGGTGTTGCACAAGGTTTGAAATCCTTGCCTAAAACCAAAGTCGCTCATTTTCAGAGTCGTGAAGCGTTACCTAAATGGGTGAGTAATATTCCTGTTTTCATTCTAGGGAATGGCCCATCTCTTGATCAAGGCATTGAGTTAGTCAAAGAAGTTCGAGATCAAGTTTTGCTAATTTGCTGTGGCTCAACCATTAATACCTTAAAAAAGTTAGGTGTGACGCCTGATATTCATGTAGATATTGAACGCCTTAAGCAAACGGTTGATAAGTTCCAGTTTTTAGATCAAGACTACTTAGATAAAATTTGGGCTTTGTCTGTAAACGTCATGCATCCAGGCTTGTTTGATTGTTTTAAACGCTCAGGCATGGCGATGAAACCAGGCGAAGCCATAACCTCTTTAATGTTAAGCCAAGCGCGGTCCCATGGTGATAGCAAAGAATACGTGCAGCTGAACTACTGTAATCCCGTGGTTGCTAACTTGGCATTGTCTTATGTTCATCTCTTTGGTTTTAATAATGTCTATTATCTTGGTGTAGACAATGGCTTCAAAGACAAAGGCAGCCATCACTCAATTCACAGTGGATATTATAAAGACGGCAAAGAATCTGGATTCCAAACTTTCCAAGAAGCTAAATTGGTAGAGCGTGAAGGAAACTTTGGTGGCACAATTTATGCCACAGGGATTATGGATACTTCACGAGTTCAGTTGGAATCCCTTACTCGACAATTGAATAAACGCCGTAATTTTGCCAGTTTTAATTTATCTGATGGGGCAAAAATCGAAGGCGTAACACCGTTACGGTTTGAAGATGTTCTCATCATGGACCCTAAAATTGATCACGCTAAAGTCATCGATATTCTAGAAAGCGTATTTTTTACCGAGCCGCCAGAGTCGTTAGTCGGCCAATCAGCCGATGAGCTTATTTCTGTGGATGACTTCCGTAAGATTAGCCGGACGCTGCAACAGGGCTGGGATGAGTCAATAACAACACGCGAGCAAGTATGTGACTTATTTTGGTCTCATCATCGTCAGATTTATTTTTTGAAGGGCAGTATTCATCGCCATATTTATGATTTGTTAATTGGTTCTTTTACATACTCCACCTTTTTGATCGTGCAGTTTTTGTTTAAGTATCAGGACGAAGCAGAAGCCGTGGCTCGTGCCCGTCATTTATTTGCACCATGGTGTGAATTTCTTGAGGAAATGCCAAGCATGCTCCAGCAAGCGTCAGAGTATGTGGATCAAGGTAATGATCACCTAGTCACTTTTTACAATGGTTAATTATGTTCGAAGCTATGTTTGAAAAAATGCCTTTTATTATTGCTGAGTTATCGGGCAACCATGACCAAGATTTGGAACTCGCTAAAGCTATGATTCATGCCGCAGCTGATGCGGGTGTAGATGCGATCAAGTTACAGACCTATACACCAGATACCATGACGTTAGATGTTCGCCACGGCGAATTTATGGTGTCCGAAAGTGATAGCTTGTGGCGCGGTTCCAATCTTTATGACCTGTATAAAAAAGCCTCAACACCTTGGGAATGGCATAAGCCGTTATTTGAGTTGGCAGAGTCTTTAGGTTTGGTGGCGTTTAGTTCTCCGTTCGATTTAAGCGCAGTGGCATTTTTAGAATCCATCGACGTGCCCTTATATAAAATCGCGTCTTTTGAGATGACCGACATTCCGTTAATTCAAGCGGTAGCGAGAACGGGCAAGCCGATTATCATGTCGACCGGCATGGCAAGCGAAGAAGAAATCGCCGAAGCCGTCGCAACCATCAGAGCCATTGGCGATAATCCGCTAACATTACTCAAATGCACCAGTACGTATCCTTCCAAAATAGAAGATTCTAACTTGGTAACTATGGCCGATTTGGCAGCGAAAACCGGTTGTCCTGTTGGCTTGTCTGATCATACTAAAGGTCTGGGCGCGGCTGTTGCTGCAACAGCTTTGGGCGCAACCGTGATTGAAAAACACTTTGTGTTAGATCGCAGTGCTGGTGGTGTGGACGCAGAATTCTCCATGGAGCCAGATGAAATGAAAGCGCTGGTAGTTGCTTGTCGGGCCGCAAAAGCAGCGCTTGGTACGGTGACTTATGGCGGCTCAGATGCCGAGCAAGCAGCGAAGAAATACCGTCGCTCTATTTATGTGGCAGTGGATTTACCCGCTGGCACCATATTGACCGAAGAGCATCTGAAAATCATTCGTCCGTCGTTTGGTCTTGCGCCTAAATATTGGCCAGAAGTATTAGGTAAAAAATTAGTGGTAGATGCGCAAAAAGGCCAGCCGCTTGCTTGGGATATGATGGCGTGAAACTCTTGGTGCGAGCCGATGCCTCTGTCGAAATCGGCATGGGACATAGAGTTCGCTGCCAAGCCTTAGTCCATGCTTTTAACGAACTGGGCTGGCACTGTCAGTTTGTGGTTGATCGTCGGTATCAAGCCTTTGCCTCTCAGCAAGACTGCTTGATTGGTGGCGGGTCAGAAGAAGGGTGTAAGTCTGAGTTTTTAGCTTTGGCGAGACAAGTTGATCTAGTGGTATTAGATCATTATGGCTACAGCGCCGAAGAAATTACCGAGCTTCATCAATACCAGCCGAACTTACTGGTGTTGGATGATATGAATGATCGGGGCGAATTCTCCTGTAAATGGCTCCTAAATCCACTGAAAGAAACTTATTCCAAACGGGTAGAACTTCCATTAACTGGAAGTTCTTATGCGTTATTAAGACCTACCTTTCAACGCGTAGAAGCGCATGTAAGCAACCCTGAGCAATTGCTTATTACTCTAGGTGGAACCGATCCGCTTGCGCTAACCTTGCCTATTTTAAAGGCCTTATTAGCGTCAGGCTTTCCTTGCCAACATATTCAGGTGTTATTGGGCGCGAATGCTAAAAATGCCGATCAGGTCATCTATTTTTGCCGCGAGAAGCACATTGCTTTTGAGCAAGGTTTAACAGACGTTACCCCCTTGATGCTGCGCGCTAAAATGGCGATTTCTGCTGCGGGTGGCACCTTGTTTGAATTGGCTTGCATGGGTGTGCCGACAGTCTTTGCTCAAGTCGCAGACAATCAAACTCGCTCATTGGAGCAGCATGTTCCACTAGATTGGTGTCGTTCTATTCGTTTTGATAATGTGCCGGAAGAAGTTCGGCAGCAACGCGTTGAGCAGTTAGTCGAAGATGTGAATCGTTGCTGGCTGGATATTGAGTGGCAAGAAAATGCTCGTAAAACGGCTCGTAGCTTAGTTGATTGTGATGGTGCCAACCGCGTAGCAAAAACCATTAACTCATATTTTGCAGCTTCATAATTTGCGTTAAGCGCAACCAATCTTCCTCTGTGTCCAAATCCTGAATTCTATGTCTTGGTAATAATAAAGGCTTGGATTTAGGGCCAAATATTTCTTCATCAAACCAGTCTTTAGTGCTCGCCCAATAGAACTGCCCCGCATCATGAATAGCTTCTACCAAATCTTGTGAGCGTTTGCCTATATGTTCAGGGAACATGGGCGCCAATTCGCCGTTTTCTTTGAGGTGAAGTGCTCTTTGAATCGGGAAGGCAAAGGTAGTGGCTGAAAAGCAAAATGCTGTGTTTTGGTCTAGTTGTGCCAAACCTTGCTGTAAATCTTCTGGCGTCAGCATTGGGCAAGTGGCATAAATCAAACACGCTTGGTCTGGTATTTTACCTTCATCAATCAAACAGCGCAGCGCGTGCTGCATTACCGGCGTTGTACCTGTCATGTGATCAGCCAAATCGGCAGGGCGAAAAAACGGAGTCTCTGCGCCAAATTTGCGTGCGACTTCTGCAATTTCTGCGTCATCGGTAGAAACAATAACGCGATCGAATAACCCTGAAGCAGTCGCCGTTTCGATGGAATAAGCGATCAAAGGTTTGCCATCTAATAAGCGAATATTTTTTCTAGGAATGCGCTGAGATCCACCACGAGCTGGAATCACCGCAACTCGATAGGGCTTTTGGTTTTCTTGTGAAAGAGCGCTATTTTTCATTGTTTAGGCTCTCATTACACGATTAGCAATTAAGGCATGTTTTAAGATCAGTGCCACTCGCTCTTGTTGAGCATAAGTTAAGTCGGCAAAAAGCGGCAAACTCAGTGTGCGAGCGTAGTAATCTTCCGCGATAGGGAAGTCGCCTTGTTTAAATCCTAGCTCTTGATAATAAGGTTGGGTGTGCACAGGGATGTAATGCACCTGAGTACCAATTCCTGCTTGACGTAAAATATCAAACACGCCTTTTCTCGCGGCCTTGTTATGTTCTGGCAATAAAATTGGAAATAAATGCAGAGCTGAGTAATTATCATCCGCTTGATAAGGTAAGGTAATAGGTAAGTTTTTTAACAAGGCCTTATAATTGGCAAATTGCTGATGGCGACGTTCGATAAAGTCATCCAAGCGAGATAATTGTGATAAACCAAGAGCAGCCTGTAATTCCGTCATGCGGTAATTAAAGCCCAGCGTGTGTTGTTCATAATACCAATCTCCAGGCGTTTGCGTTAATTCATCAACAGATTTGGTTGTACCTTGTTGAGCATGCGTACGCATGTGCTTAGCAAGTTGTTCGTCATTGGTAATTGCCATGCCACCTTCAGCCGAGGTGATGATCTTCACTGGATGAAAGCTGAAAATACAAATGTCGCTAAATGTTCCGTTGCCCACGTAATTGTCTTGGTATTTCGCACCAATGGCATGGGAAGCGTCTTCTATAATGCGAAAACCATATTCTTTCGATAAAAGGTGAATGGCTTCCATATCACAGGATTGACCCGCGAAATGCACCGGAATCACAACTTTTGGTAATTTGTCTTGTGTTTTTGCTATGGCTAATTTCTCAGCCAATTTATTCGCACACATGTTGTACGTGCGAGAATCAATATCGACAAAATCTACATTAGCACCGCAATAACGAGCGCAATTGGCGGAAGCGATAAAGGTGTTAGGTGATGTCCAAACCGTGTCGGCTGCCCCAACACCTAATGCCAAGCAGGCTAGATGTAAGGCCGATGTGGCGCTGTTTGCTGCCACACCATAACTGGCGCCGACTTTTGTGCAAATAGCTTGCTCAAACTCACTGACACAAGGGCCTTGGGTCAAAAAATCAGAACGGAGCGATTTTACGACGGCAGCAATGTCGTCTTCGCTAATGGATTGTCGGCCGTAGGGAATAAAATCAGTGTGCGTCATCGAAGGTCAAAATCTCTTCAATACTTAAAAAATGTGGATTGCTGCCAGATTGATATTCATAGCCAGGCTCAACCAACTCGCCCGTTTCGCCTAAACGGTTGTGAGCAAAATCCATATCGTCTTGATAAAACTTGATGCTTGGCGAAATCACATAATGATCTTTAAATTCATAAGTATGAAAAGAATCATCCCCAGGACACATCACTTCGTGGAGCTTTTCGCCGGGACGAATACCAACGTCTTTGGTTGGAATGTTTGGGGCATAAGCCGCTGCCAAATCCATGATGCGCACAGAAGGAATTTTCGGCACAAATATTTCGCCACCGTGCATGCGTTGGAAGTTCTTCAATACGAAATCCACACCCATTGGCAAAGTGATCCAAAAACGTGTCATGTCTGGGTGAGTAATCGGGATGGATTCTGCGCCATCAGCAACCAACTTTTGAAAAAACGGTACAACAGAGCCGCGTGAACCAACCACATTACCGTAGCGAACCACAGAGAAGCGCGTGCGACCTTGGCCGACCATATTATTGGCGGCAACAAACAGCTTGTCAGAAGCAAGCTTGGTAGCGCCATAAAGGTTAATTGGCGCAGCGGCTTTGTCTGTGGATAACGCAATGACTTTTTCAACATTATTAGCAATCGCTGCAGCAATTACATTTTCAGCACCATGAATGTTGGTTTTGATACATTCCATTGGATTGTATTCAGCGGCGGGAACTTGTTTTAGTGCTGCAGCGTGAATGACAAAATCTACATCTCGCATGGCTTGAGTTAAACGATCTTTGTCTCGAACATCACCAATAAAATAGCGCATGCAAGACGCATCAAAATCTTGCTGCATTTCGTACTGCTTCAACTCATCACGAGAATAAATAACCAGTCGTTTAGGTTGGTAGTTGGCCAATAGTGTTTTCACATACTGACGACCGAAAGAGCCCGTGCCACCAGTAATAAGAATGCTTTTGTTGTTAAACATGTTTTTTACCAAACTAAATAATGGAATTTGAAAGCCCAATGAGCATGGACATTGTACAAAGAATCTTTTTACTATATCGACTACTTTAGGCTAAACATTAATGAAATCAAGGAACTGCTATTGATTATAACTGTTTAATCAATTTATTTTTCTTCCGCGAGACACAGTCTGCAATATGATCATTAACCATGCCCGTGGCCTGCATAAAAGCATAACAAGTCGTGGCGCCAAGAAATTTAAAACCTCTTTTCTTTAAGTCTTTGGCGAAACGAGTCGATAACTCGGTGACAGCGGGAGCATCAGTATGATTATTGATTGGGTTATCAATGATTTTGTTGTCGCTAAATGCCCAGTAATATTGGCGAAACGAGCCAAATTCGTCGGCAATTTTTAAAAAGGCTTTGGCATTGTTAATGGTGGCTTCAATTTTAGCCCGATGGCGAACGATACGTTCATCCAGTAATAAGCGTTCTACGTCAGCTTCGGTCATGTTAGCGACCTTAACTGGGTCAAAACCATGAAAAAGCGCTCGATAACCTTCTCGTTTGCGTAAAATAGTAATCCAGCTTAGACCTGCTTGAGCGCTTTCTAGTACAATACATTCAAATAACGCTTGGTCATCATAAATAGGGATTCCCCATTCAGTATCATGATAATGAATGTATTCGGGAGATCCTAAACACCAAGCGCAACGTATATTTTCCATTTACGACACTCCAAATTTGTCATTGCGACTTTTGTAATAATGGCTTTTGTAAAAAGTGATTGCCTGAGTTGCTAATTAATCATATCAGACCTTATTTGAAGTAGTGGTCTGCTTAGGACGAGATAATATGAAGTTTAAACCGACGTACAGCAAAAAAGATGTTGAGGTGTTAGTCGACGAATGTCTTTACAAGGGCTTTTTCGAAATGCACAAACTGACTTTGAAGCATAAGAAGTTTAACGGTGAATGGAGCCAACCCATGACCCGCGAAATGATGGTGCGAAACGATGCTGTATGTGTGTTGTTGTTTGATCCAGTAGCCGACAAAATTTTATTAATAGAACAGTTTCGTCCTACTGTGTTGAGAAGCGAATCGCCTTGGTTACTGGAATTGGTTGCGGGCATGGTGGAAGAAGGTGAAAGCGATGAAGACGTGGCGCGCCGTGAGTCTTTCGAAGAAGCCGGCGTGACGGTAAAGCGCCTTGAATACATGTTTAAGTTTGTGCCGTCACCGGGTGGATTGGTTGAGTACTTACGCATGTACGCGGGAGAGTTTGATTCGAGCCTTGTGGATACCACAAAAGTTCATGGCTTAGATGAAGAAAATGAAGACATCAAATTACATCTTGTTTCGTCCGACGATGCTATTGCTTTGCTTAAGAATGATGTAGAAAACGCCAGCACTATCATGGGGTTGCAGTGGTTTGCATTAAACAAAAGCGATCTCGTAAAACGTTGGAGCGCTTAAATCAATGAAGTCAGACACAGCCATTTTTACAAATAAGAAAACTTTGTTGCAGCCAGTTGTAGGTCTCGTTTCTTTTGTTTTTATGTGTGGCAACGTACTTTTCTGGACCTTATTGGTTCATCTTGTTGCGCCTTTATTAGTGTTAAAAAATACCCGCTATGAGAATTTTGCAGAGCGTTGTTTCAATCGCTTGTATGATGGATGGGTGGCTTCTTGTGAGTGGTGGTTTCAAAACATCTTAGGTGTAAGATGGGAACTTGATGACACCATGAAAGCAGATTTTGATCATTGGAATTTGATTATTGCGAATCATAGATCTTGGGTTGATGTGTTTGTGATTTTTGCCCAGCTCAAAGGCCGTCGTCCTTTACCAAGAGTATTTATGAAACAAGCCCTCATTTGGTTGCCGTTTGTCGGATCTGCTGCTTACATAATGGGGTTTCCTTTTATGAAACGCTATACTAAAGGACAAATTCAACAGCATCCAAAATTAGCGGGAAAAGATTTAGCCACCACAAAACGCTCTTGTAAGCGCCTGCTTAAGCGTCCAAACTCAATCATGAGCTTTGTTGAAGGTACGCGTTTTACCGAGGCTAAACATAGACAGCAAGCATCGCCTTATCGTTGTTTGCTTAAACCAAAAGCAGGTGGCGTCGGTTTTATATTGCAAACTATGCCTGAGGCCATAAAAAGCATTACTGATATCAATGTTTTATATGAACAAAAGACAGTAACAGGCTGGGATTTACTGTGTGGGCGCATTGGAAAAGTTAAGGTCATGGTGAGAGACGTTGCCATTCCTGACACCATGTTAATGCCTGAATACCAAGCGTCTGGAAAGGACAGAGAACACTTTTTTACTTGGTTTAATCTATACTGGCACGATAAAGACACTCGTATGAACCACCAACTTGTCGCCTTAAGACAGGCTTCTGTTGATGGTTCAGAACAAGATTTTTCAAAAGGAAACACGCCACAAGAATGACAGATACTATGAAGACACAGAAAACATCGAAACACTATGTGCCAGATTTGGTGAGTTTACAGCTGCTCGGCGAGTTGAATTATCGTCGTTTAGGTAAACTCATGCGCGGTCAAGAAGAGATGGATTCTTGGAATTTTTCCGTTCATAGTGCAGGTGATCAAGAGAGTCGATTATGCTTAACGCTTGGCAAAGAAAGCCGTTTCACCTCTGAAATTGCATTAGAGTTTGGCCCTGAAATACCTAAAAAACTTCTGTTCAAGACGACACTATCCATGACGGTGCGCTTGTATCATGATGTAGGCATTGCTGAAATTACTGATGGTCACCGACAATACAGTGGCACATACCCTTATCCAAATGATGCCATGCTGCATCGAGACGAGAAATTTCGTTTAAATCAGCAACTGGCAGATTTGTTGGAGCTGTGTTTGAAGCATGGTCATAGGCTGAATAACACCTTGTCTTTTCAGTTTGCCTGATCTTAGCTTTTACCCTGATAACTTAACCTAAGTAAAGAGACGAGATCCTTTGACTGCTTTATTGTATATCCATGGTTTTAATAGCTCTGAACGTTCCCATAAGGCGACTGTGCTAGGTGAGGCTGCGAAAAAAATGGGCTTGCCTGATGCGGTTATTTCGCCACGTTTGTCTTGGCAGCCAGCGCAAGCCATTAAGCAGCTAGAAAGCATTATTGAAGCCAATCAACAACAAGGCATCACGTTAATTGGTAGTTCTCTTGGTGGATTTTATGCGGCATATCTTGCCGAAAAGTATCGTGTGAAAGCCATTTTGGTGAATCCTGCGGTACAAGCTCCCGTATTGTTACAAGACTTTCTTGGTCCGCAACTCAACCCTTATACCAATGAAGAATACGAATTAACTCAAGCGCACATGATAGAGCTTGAGCAATTGGTTGTTACAGAACCAACTGCTGATTTTTATTGGCTTATGGTTCAAGAAGGTGATGAAGTGTTGGATTATAAAGAAGCACTTAAGGCTTTTCCTAAAACAGCACGACTTACTCACGAAGAAAAAGGCGATCACAGTTTTACTGAATTTGAACGATTTTCCGCTGAGATTCTTCGTTTTGCTGAAATATTAACCGAGTAAGCTACTGCTTTTGTTGGACTATTTCACACTGCGTAAAACCAGTGATAGACTCTAGCCAATCTAATTTACACTCGCACGTAATACAGCGACTGAAACCTGTATTTCACGATCAACTTGGAAGTAAAAACACGCATGTCTGCAAAAGAATATAACGCCGGATCGATAGAAGTTCTTAGTGGCTTAGAACCTGTACAAAAACGCCCAGGAATGTATACGGACACCTCACGGCCAAACCATCTAGCACAAGAAGTTATCGACAACTCCGTCGATGAGGCCTTGGCTAACCATGCGGATCGTATCGAAGTTATCTTGTACAAAGACGGTTCTTTGAGCGTCGAAGACAACGGTCGAGGCATGCCAGTCGATATTCACCCAGAAGAGGGGATATCGGGTGTTGAGTTGATCCTGACAAAGCTTCACGCTGGTGGTAAGTTTTCTGGCGATAATTACCAGTTTTCAGGTGGTTTGCACGGTGTCGGTGTATCGGTTGTTAACGCCTTGTCTACTTCGTTGGAAGTTTGGGTAAGACGTAACGGCATTCAATATCACATTGGCTTTGAAAATGGTTTTAAAACCTCAGAATTAAAAGAAGTCGGCACTGTTGGTAAGAAAAACACCGGTACGAAAGTAAAATTCACTGCCGACACCAAATATTTCGATAGCCCTAAGTTCTCTTTGTCTCGTTTAAAACATTTGCTGAAAGCCAAAGCGGTTCTTTGCTCTGGTCTTCATGTTGTTTTTATTGATCAAAGCGGCAGCGAAGAAGCTCGTGAAGAATGGTTTTATCAAGATGGTCTAAAAGATTATCTAGCGCAGGCCAATGCGGGTTTTGTGTTGTTACCAGACGAGCCTTTTATTGGCGGCTTGACAGAAAAAACGCAAGGGGTCGATTGGGCGGTACAGTGGTTGCCTGAAGGCGGCGAGTTGGTAACAGAAAGTTATGTCAACTTGATTCCAACGGCGCAGGGCGGTACTCACGTCAATGGTTTACGAACAGGCTTGCTAGAAGCAATTCGTGAATTCTGTGATTTCCACAACCTCTTACCTCGTGGCGTTAAGCTAACCGCAGAAGATGTATGGGATCGTTGTAGCTATGTGTTATCAGCGAAAATTCAAGAGCCACAATTTTCTGGTCAAACCAAAGAACGATTATCGTCTCGTCAAATCGTGGCCTTTATTTCCGCGACAGTAAAAGATTCCTTTAGTCTTTGGTTGAATACACATGTTGAAGACGGTAAAAAAATTGCCGACATCGTGATTAACAGCGCACAAAAACGCCTAAAAGACAGTAAAAAAGTCGTTCGTAAACGAGTAACTCAAGGTCCTGCATTACCAGGTAAATTGGCGGACTGTTCTGGGCAAGACTCGTCTCGAAGCGAGCTTTTCCTTGTGGAAGGGGACTCTGCAGGCGGTTCTGCCAAACAAGCTCGTGAGAAAGACTTCCAGGCTATTTTGCCGCTACGAGGAAAAATATTAAACACTTGGGAAGTAGATTCTAACCAAGTGCTTGGCTCTCAGGAAATTCATGATATTTCCGTAGCACTTGGTGTCGATCCAGGTGATGAGGACTTGAGTGGCTTGCGTTATGGCAAAGTTTGTATCTTGGCCGATGCCGACTCGGATGGTTTACACATCGCAACGCTAATTTGCGCCTTGTTTGTTCGCCATTTTCCAGCCTTGGTAAACAGCGGACATGTCTTTGTTGCCATGCCGCCTTTGTACCGAATCGATATTGGCAAAGAAGTTTACTACGCCCTAGATGACGAAGAAAAAGACATTACCCTACATAAAATCGCAGCAGAAAATAAACGTGGTACGCCAAACGTACAGCGATTTAAAGGTTTGGGTGAGATGAACCCATCACAGCTTCGTGAAACTACCATGGCGCCAGATACGCGCCGCTTAATCCAGCTCACCATGGAAGACAAGCCGGATACTAATGAGCTTCTAGACAAACTGCTGTCGAAAAAACGCGCAGGTGATCGTAAAAGCTGGCTAGAAACCTACGGTAACTTGGCGATTATTGATTAATGAATCAATAATTTATCGCTTTTGCCCAAGCAAGCTAAAATATATGTATAGCTCAACTAAATGGAAACGAATGAATGTCTGAAGAAAAAGACGATGATGTCATCAGCGAAGAAGTCCTGTACGAAAAAATAGACCACTATTTATTGACCTTTGGGACAGATCGCTCACTGATGTGTGTATCGGAGTTAGATGGCTTTTTAACGGCACTGGGTTGCTCTGTGCAAGAGTTAGAGCCTGATGTTTGGTTGAATGCTATTTGGGGCGCGGACGAAGATCAACCTGTTTGGGAGTCAACCGAACAAGAAGACGAGTTCTTGAGCCTTGTACTTATCATGTATATGGAAACCATGAACAGCTTGTTGTTTGGGGATTTTTATCCAGTGTATTTAGAGCAAGAAGTTGATGGTGAATATACTTTATTAGTTGAAGAATGGTGTGTTGGCTTTATTCGTGGTGCTAAACTGATCGGTTTAGGAATTGGTGGTGATCGAGAGTTTTTCGATGAGGTTCTAGCGCCAGTGCGTTTATTTGGTACTGAAGCTGGTTGGGAAAAGCTTGAAACTATGGTTGCAGCAGAAGTGACTTTCTGGCGAGAAACCTTAGAGCCATCGATATTACGCTTAGTGCAGCATTATCATCCTGAAATGCAAACTGGCACAAAAAACAAAGAAACTCGCGTATTGCATTAGGTTTTAATTATTTATTAAAAACTGCTTTATAGGTACGTTGCTTATAACAGCAAGAAAAAAAACCGTGATCTAATCAGATCACGGTTTTTTCGTTTTAGAACGTTGCTTTTACAAGTAACGTTTTTTTATATTAACCTACAACTTTCGCAATGCTTTCGCACAAATAATCGATGTTGTTATCACTCACACCAGCAATGCTCATGCGGCCTGTGTCAGCAATGTAAATCGCGTATTCGCTGCGCAATGTACGAACTTGCTCTAGTGTTAAACCTGAGTAAGAGAACATGCCGCGCTGATCTTTGATGAAGCTAAAGTCTTTGCTCACGCCAGACGCTGCCAATTTAGCAACGAGCTTTTCACGTAAACCATTAATACGATCACGCATAGCCGCAACTTCTAAAATCCACTCGGCTTTTAGTTCTGGGTTGCTCATGATGGTATAAACTACAGCGGCACCGTGAGCAGGTGGCATAGAGTAGTTCGCACGAATGGCTTGGCCGATAATTGAAAACGCGGCATTTGCTTCATCAGCAGACGCAGCAATAACACTCAAACCACCACAGCGTTCACGGTAAATGCCGAAGTTTTTCGAGAAAGAGTTCGCGATCAACATATCTTGAACATTGGCAGCCATATAACGCAAGCCAGCCAAATCTTCATCTAAACCGTCGCCAAAACCTTGGTATGCCGCATCAACTAATGGCAACAAACCACGCTTGTTAACGAAATCGGTTAGGATTTTCCAGTGATCGAATTGTAAGTCGATACCTGTTGGGTTGTGGCAGCAAGCATGAAGCAACAACACATCGCCTTCTTTTACTTCGGCTTCTAGCTTCGCCATCATGTCGTCAAAACGTAGGCCGTTTGTTGCTGGATCGTAGTAAGGGTAAGATTTTACCTCCACGCCTGCAGAGTCGAAAATAGACTTGTGGTTACCCCAAGTCGGATCACTTACCCAAAGGCGAGCGTCTTTCAAGTTGGCGCTAATAAAATCCGCCGCCACTTTTAATGCGCCTGTACCGCCAGGTGTTTGCGTAGAACGAATACGACCAGAAGTGATCAATTCATTGCCTTCGCCTAAAATCAAATCTTTGATAATGGCTTCAAACTCAGTGGCACCGTAAATACCTAGATAACTTTTAGAGTCTTCTTGTTCAAGCAAAATGGATTCGGCTTTCTTTACCGTATTTAAAATCGGCGTATGGCCATTGTCGTCTTTATAAACACCCACACCCAAATCAATTTTCTTTGGGTTTGTGTCATTTTTATGGGCAATAATAAGAGCTAAAAGAGGGTCGCCTGAAACGGCTTTAAGATGCTTGAACATGATAGTTACGGGGTCCTTGTTTTATGTCACAGGAAAATCGCTGTGAATATGATCGTTGCTTGAATAGCCTCTTCATTTTGCCGTTTTTATGACAAAATACAATGCAAGTGAGAGGGAAATTTCCTCAATACTGTAAAGAAAAAAAGACACCTAGTTTTTCCTTCCTGACGAGCCAGTTTATGACCTCTTTCCAACAGCGTTTTCAATCACTTGATACTTGGCTAAAAACGCATACTCAACTCTGGCAGTTTGACACCTTTGCTCGACTTGATAACCCTTGGAAACATACCTATCCTGAGCTGGCAGCGCTCTTAGAGCGAGAAAACCTAGAAATAGACAGTGAGGCTTTTTATGTAGAAGTGTTTCGGGTCTGCCCAGATTTAAAAGAAGCACTTAACTTATTAGACCTTGATTTACTTGAGGAATCACCGCAGCGAACACTTACTCATGATGTGCCAAGTTATGTTTCAGCCGGAATAAAAGGCCGAAAGTGGTCGCAAATTCAAGCCTTTGTTGCATATACGCCAAAAGCCAATAGCTATGTAGAATGGTGCGCAGGAAAAGGTCATTTGGGCAAATTATTAGCCTTTCAAGACAGCAAGCCAGTTCACAGCCTAGAATGGCAAAAGACGCTGTGCGAAGCGGGCGAACAAGAAGCTAAGCGACTAAACCTACCACAGACTTTTACCCACGCCGATGTGCTTAAAGGAGAGGGGCGACCCGCGTTAGCAAACGCTCACTGTGCCGTTGCACTCCATGCCTGTGGAGACTTGCATCGTGAACTCATCCAACAAGCGATTGTGGCAAACACAGGCAAACTTTGCATTTCTCCATGCTGCTATCATTTGACGAAAGATGAGTTCTATCGCCCGCTATCTCAGTTGGCGCAGCAATCCCAACTTAATTTACGCCAAGCCGACCTTAAACTTGCCGTCAAAGAAGTCGCCACCGCAGGTGCCCGTGAACAACGTCTTAAACAACTTGAACTGACTTATCGACTTGGCTTTGATGCATGGCAAAGAACTGCTCGTCAGCAAGATGAATACCTTCCCGTTCCTTCTATTCAAAAAGCCTTACTCAGCCAAGGCTTCGATGCTTTTTGTCACTGGGCAGCCGAGCAAAAAAGTCTTTTACATTTACAAGCCAAATTGCCCTTTGACGCCTTCGAATCACAAGGCCAACAACGCTACCAACAAATACTAAAACTCGAAGCCATCAGCCAACTCTTTAGGCCCGCACTGGAATACTGGCTCATCCTCGACCGCGCCATGTACCTAGAAGAAAACGGCTACCAAGTCGAGATAGGCAAATTCTGCGACAAAAGCCTAACCCCAAGGAACTGGATGATCAGGGCTGAGAGGAAACAAAAAGAACAGTGAGCATTGCTATGCCCACTGTTGAAAATAGAGAAGGGAATTAAATCAAATCACACCAAGTCAAACAGCAGGGCCTTAACGCGTTGCTCGCTTAGTCTTTCAAAGTTAATTTCAGTTATATCTTCAATTTTTGCGCCGTCGCCGGGGCGCATGGTGATGTCATCGCCTAGTGACAGTTCGCCTTCGATCAGGTGCACATAGTAGTGGCGGTTTTTGTCCGCTTGCCATGTGGCTGTTTGCTGATCTTCAAGGATCAGTTGGATGAGTTGCATGTTTTGTTTAACGTGCAGTGTGCCATCCTTTCCATCAGGCGTGATGATGGTGGTGAAGCCTTGTGCTTGGCTAAATTCTTTCTGTTGGTAGCCTGGCTCTCCACCTAGTTTATTTGGCATGATCCAGATTTGTAGGAATTTCAGCATGTCTGTTTTAGAGGCGTTGAATTCACTGTGGTAAACGCCTTTGCCTGCGGACATGAGTTGGTATTCACCTGCTGGTAATTCTTTTACGTTGCCTGCGCTGTCTTTGTGGGCGATGGTACCTTCTAATACTAGGCTTAGTATTTCCATGTCTTTATGACCATGGGTTTCAAAACCCGCGCCTGGGGTGACGGAGTCATCGTTGATGACGCGTAGGTCTGAAAAGCCCATATGTTGTGGGTCGTAGTAGCTACCAAAAGAAAACGTATGATGGCTGTCTAACCAACCAAAGTTTGCGTGTCCACGGTCTTGTGCGTTGCGAATAGTGATCATGGTATTTCTCCTATTAGTTACCGGAAGACAGAGTGGCTTGCGGTGTATGAAGTGAGTGTAGTCGTCGGGAAAAAGAAAGAAAATCGGAAGGTTTTGAGCTAGTATTTCAAAAAATTTGAATAAAGGTTGAGCTATGGCATACGCGGTGACATTGGAAGCTTTACGGGTGTTGGAAGCAATTCATCAGTTGGGCAGTTTTGCGGCCGCGGCGGATGCTCTGTTTAAAGTGCCGTCCGCTTTGACTTATACAGTGAAGAAGCTGGAAGATGATTTGGGTGTTGCCTTGTTTGATCGCTCACGACAAAAAGCTGTATTAACCCCAGCTGGTCACCTAGTGCTGGAGCAGGGTCGAGCTATTTTAGAGGCAGCCATGCGTTTAGAGGATTCAATTAAGCAATTTGAGTCTGGCTGGGAGCCAAAGCTTCGAATCGCCCGAGATACGGTGTTGTTAGAGTCACCTTTAATGTCTGTGGTAGGGGACTTTTTATCGCAGAATAGACCGGTGGAATTGACCTTGTCTGAAGAGGCGGTTGGTGGCGGTTGGGATGCTCTGCAAGATGATAGGGCGGATTTGGTCATTGGCGCGACGGGTGAGTTGCCCAAGGGGAATGTTCATATTAGAGCCATTGGTGAGATAGAGTTTGTGTTTGCGGTGTCGCCAACGCACCCGTTGGCTTTGACCAACGGGATGATTACCGCGGCGCAATTGCGCCAATATCCTTCTATTGTTGTGGCGGATAGTTCAAAAATTTTGCCAGCCCGTAGCAGTGGGATTTTTGAGAGTCGGCAAGTGCTTAGAGTCGATACTATGCGCAGTAAAATTCAAGCGCAATGTTTGGGTTTAGGCGTAGGGTATTTGCCGAAACATCGCATTGCCGATGAGCTAAGTTCTGGTCGTTTGGTGTTGCGCCAGTGTGAGCTACCGAGACCGAATCAGATGGCGTATTTGGCATGGCGTAAAGATGATCCGGGCAAAGGTTTGTCGTGGTTTGTAGAACAATTGGCAATTCAGGATTGGCAGCTTTGTCATTCTCGCGAAGGAGGCTTTCGTTAAACGAATTCCGTCGATCTTGTAGGTCGTGCTTTAGCGCGTCAAGGTTTTTGGTTTGGTGTTATCGGGCTTTTGACGGCCTAAAGGCCGACCTACAGGTGATTACCTCGTGCTTTCGGGCAGGGGGCATTTGGACTATTTTTTAAGGGGTATTTGTGTTTTCTCTCTCTCTTTCTGTGTTGCCGGTATTTTTGCTGTTGATGGCTGGGGCTGTGTGTCAGCGTTGGCGTTTTCCAATGGAGGGCTTTTGGTCTGGCGTTGATAAGTTGTCCTATTGGGTGCTGTTTCCTGCTTTGCTGTTCAGTAAAACCTCGCAAATCGACTTTAGTAACCCTATGTTGCCAAAGTATGCGTTTATTTTGTTGTTTGCTTTGTTGGTGACTGCGGTTTTTGTATTTATCAGTACTTGGCTGATGAAGGTGGTTGCGCCGACGGCGTCGTCTATGTTGCAAGCAGGCGTGAGGTTTAACACTTTTGTTATGTTGGCTTTAGCGGGCAGTTTGTACGGCAATGATGGTTTGGTGTTGGCTGCGTTGGGCGCATCAGTGTTGATTCCTTCTGTTAATGTATTTTTGGTGGTGTCCATGACCTTGATGCATGGGCCGTCGTCGGTTGATAGTTCGTCAGCCAATTCCTTGTCTCGTTTGTTAAGTGGTGCTTTGATTCGCAACCCTTTGATCGTGTCTATTGTGCTTGGTAGTAGTTTGAATTTGTTAGGGCTGACGCCGATTATTTTAGTCTCTGATGTGCTTAGCATGTTGTCTCAGGCAGCGTTGCCATTGGTGTTGCTGGCTGTCGGCGCAAGTGTGCGTTTTGAGACGATTCGCTCTGTCGGCATGACGTTTGTGATGTCTGCTGTGGCGCGCTTTGTGGTGTTTCCTTTGGTGATTGGCTTAATGTGCTGGTGGCTTGATGTACGTGGCCTACCAGCCTTGGTGGCGGTGTTATTTGGTGTCGTGCCAACGGCCACGTCGGCTTATGCGTTGGCGCGTCAGTTAGGGGGCGATGCAGATAGGATGTCTGCTTATATTACGATGCAAACTTTACTGTCTGTGGTGACTTTACCGGTAAGTGTTTGGTTGAGTCAGTTGTATTTGATGTGATGTAAAGGCTTATTTAATGGCTGAAAAAGTACTATATGGTGAATAAAACAGTCATGTTACGGTGCTTTTTCATATCAATATTGATATGGAGTTCGTTGTAACTTGCATTTGAAAGGAGAGAGGGCGGGCTATATTCTCAGTTGCAGAGTCCCAGATGATCGGCAATAGCGGGTATGTGGGCTCAGTACAGATAACAACAAAAACAAAAAGGAATCTAGTATGCAATCTCTCTCTGTTCGTCCTTCGTTGCCATGGCTGGGTGCATTCAAACGCAAGGCTGTGTTAACTACTTTCTCGGTATTACTTCCTGTGTTGTCTGCCTCGGCGATGGCAGCAGATCTCACGATAGGTTTCTCGCAAATCGGCTCTGAAAGTGGCTGGAGAACGTCTGAAACTGAATCTATTAAAGCCGAAGCTGAACGCCGTGGCTACGATCTAAAATTCTCCGATGCACAACAAAAGCAAGAAAACCAAATCAAGGCTGTGCGTTCATTTATCGCTCAAGGTGTTGACGGTATTTTGCTCGCACCTGTGGTAGAAACGGGTTGGGATCAAGTATTGAAAGAAGCGCAACGAGCTAAAATCCCCGTTGTGTTGATTGACCGTGGTGTGGCGGCAGATCCAAGTTTGTACCTAACGAAAGTGGCGTCTGATTTTAAAGAAGAAGGCGCGTTAGCGGCATCTTGGTTAGCAGCGAAAACCAATGGCCGTTGTAATATTGTTGAGTTGCAAGGCTCGGTTGGTTCATCTGCGGCTATTGACCGTAAGACGGGCTTTGATTCTGTTATTAGTAACTTCCCTAATATGACGATTACTCGTTCTCAGTCTGGTTCATTTACTCGTGCTGGCGGTAAAGAAGTCATGGAAAGTTTCTTAAAAGCCGAAGGCGGCGCGAAGAATATCTGTGCCTTGTTTGCTCACAATGATGACATGGCATTGGGCGCGATCCTAGCGATGAAAGAAGCGGGCGTGAAGCCAACCAAAGACATTTTGGTTGTGTCTATCGATGCGGTGCCAGATATCTTTAAAGCCATGGCTGATGGTGAAGCGAATGCGACTATCGAGTTGAATCCTCATCTTGGTGGCCCAGCATTTGATGCCATTCTAGCGTCTCAGGATGGTAAAAAAGTCGACAAGTGGATCAAGGCAAACGGTCCTTTGTACCTACCAGACACTGCTGCTGCGGAATACGCGAAGCGTAAATAATAGTGCGACACACCTAGGAGCAAGGCGCTTCTAGGTGTGGATTATTGTTTTATGCTAGCGAAACGGAGACGGCGGTATGTCGCAATTAGTTAATGAAACCTTGATGGTCAAAGAGACGGTCGAGGCAGCGCAAAGCGCAGTGCGTCCTTTACTCGAAATCAAATATTTATCTAAATCCTTTACCGGCGTTCAAGCCCTGAATGATGTGTCTTTACAGATTCAGCAGGGGGAGATTCGCGCCTTGCTGGGTGAAAATGGTGCCGGTAAATCTACTCTTATTAAGGTGCTGACAGGTGTTTATCCGCGAGATGGTGGTGAGATTCTATTAGATGGCAGCTTGATCAGTGCTTCTGATAGCGGCCATGCCCAGCGTTTAGGCATCAGTACGGTTTATCAAGAAGTAAACCTTATTCCTACCATGTCTGTGATGGAAAACCTGACGTTACAGCATCAAGAAAAAACCTTTGGTCTGATTAGCTGGAAGAAAGCGGAAGTTCGCGCCAGAGAATTATTAGCGCAAGTGGGTTTAGACATAGATCCATTACGTCAGTTAGATACTTATTCGATTGCTATTCAGCAATTAGTTGCCATTGCCCGTGCGTTAAGTACGCAAGCGAAAATGCTGATTTTAGATGAGCCGACGGCCAGTTTAGACAGCGACGAGATCAAGCAACTGTTTGACCTAATGGCACGGCTGAAATCCGAAGGCTTAGGTATTATTTTCGTAACGCACTTTTTGGATCAGGTTTATAGCATTACCGATAGTATCACTGTTCTACGCAATGGGGAGTGCATTGGCACTTTTAAAACCGCCGAGTTATCGCGTTCAGATCTCGTCAGTCACATGGTGGGGAAATCCTTAGAAGACCTTGCGCCAACCGCTCATGACCATTCCATTAAACGAGAGCGCACTGAGCTTCTGCAGTTAAATAATGTCGGTAAGCAGCGCTATCTTCAGCCGTTAAATTTGAGCATTGCTGCGGGGGAAATTGTTGGTGTGGCAGGCTTATTGGGCTCTGGTCGTACTGAACTTTGTGAATTGGCTTATGGCTCGGTTAAGCCAGATCAAGGCGATGTCACGCTTGGTAAGCATTCACTGACTAAATCTTCTTTGCGTCATGCTATTCAGGTCGGCATGGGGTATTGCCCTGAGGATCGCAAGCAAGACGGCATCGTGGCGGAATTGAGCGTTAGGGAAAACATGATCCTTGCGTTGCAAGCGAGTAAAGGTTGGTGGTCGCCAATTTCTATGGCTGAGCAACAAAAGCTAGTGGAAGAAATGATCCAGCGTTTGGCGATAAAAACGCCTGACATGGACAAACCTATTGGCGAGTTAAGCGGAGGGAATCAGCAAAAAGTGATTCTTGCCCGTTGGTTGATTACGCATCCGGCCTTGCTGATATTAGACGAGCCAACACGCGGTATTGATATCGGCGCTCACCACGAAATTATCCAGATCATTAAAGAGCTATGTGAGCAGGGTATGGGCTTGTTAGTTGCCTCTTCCGAGCTGGAAGAGTTGGTCATGTTTGCTCATCGCGTGGTGGTGATGAAAGACCATCACAAGGTATCTGAGCTTCATGGTGATGAGGTTTCAGAGCAAGCGATATTGCGCACGATTGCGAGCTAAAAGTCTCATTGTAAATCTCTCGATTAATCTCTTTTATAAGCCAGTATTCAAAGTAGTTGTTCCTATGAAAAAGCATAATTTTCTGCATAAACATCAAAAAACACTCGCTCCCTTGTTGTCGCTGGTGCTGATTATTTTGGTTACCGCATCGATAACGCCTGGGTTTTTGAGTCTCAGAATTGTAGATGGGCACCTGTTTGGTAGCCTGTTGGATATTTTGCATCGCGCAACGCCAACGGCCTTAGTAGCTTTGGGGATGGCAGTCGTCATTGGTACTCGCGGTATTGATTTGTCGGTCGGTGCGGTGATTGCGATTTCTGGTGCGGTGACGGCCGTATTGACGGTGAATACAGACTTTCCCGTGTGGTTGGTTATTTTATGTGCCTTGGGCACTGGAATTATCTGTGGCTTGTGGAATGGCATATTAGTGTCTGTGTTTAACATCCAACCTATTGTTGCCACGTTAATTTTGATGGTGGCAGGACGTGGTATCGCGCAGATGATTACGGAAGGGCAAATCGTCACCTTCCATTCTGATGTATTGGACGCCATTGGTAATGGCTATTTCTTAGCATTCCCTATTCGTGTATGGATTGCGATAGGCATGATTGCGCTGACGGTTTTGGTGATGCGTAAAACCGCGCTGGGTTTGTTTATTGAAGCGGTTGGAGCCAACGTGCGAGCCAGTCGTTTGGTTGGTATTGAAGCACGCTTGTTAGTTTTGTCTGCTTATGTTTTTTCCGGTTTTTGTGCGGCGATGAGCGGCATTATCCTCGCGGCGGACATTCGTGGTGCCGATGCCAATAATGCCGGGTTGTGGTTAGAACTGGATGCTATCTTAGCTGTAGTTTTGGCTGGCGCTTCGTTAGCGGGTGGACGTATTTATTTATTACTGACGATTGTTGGTGTGCTGATTATTCAAACTTTAACCACGGCGATTCTGACCAGTGGTTTACCTGCTCAATATAATTTGGTGGTGAAAGCGACCATTATTCTTGCGGTATTGTTGATTCAATCGCCTAAAACACGCCAATGGTTGTCAGGCATCTTTTTGAAGAATAAGAATGCAGGCAGTGCTGGTAAAGCTAGTACTGATAAGGGGAGCACAAGAGCATGATTAACGAACGAAATTTGCCGATATTGGCAACCTTGCTGGTTTTCATCATGCTGTATGGTTTTGGCATGTACCAATATCAAGGCTTTCGTGACACCTTGGTATTTTCAAATTTATTGACCGATAACGCGTTTTTGATCATTACAGCTATTGGTATGACATTTGTTATTTTGTCTGGTGGTATCGATTTATCAGTTGGGTCGATGATCGCGTTTATTGGCGTGCTGATGGCCTATCTAATTACCAATACTGGCATGCATCCCTTGTTTGCTATTGGTATTGCTTTAGTTGTCGGCGTGGCCTTTGGTGCGATAATGGGGGTAATTATTGCGTTTTTCGAGATTCAGGCATTTATCGTCACCCTAGCAGGGATGTTTTTGTTTCGAGGCTTGGCGTATTTGATCAATCTAGACGCCGTGCCAATTGACCATCCTTTTATTGCAGGGTTATACGATATTTATGTGCCGTTGCCAGGACGTGGTGGTTTGACCTTTATTGCTATGGCGATGTTGGTATTGCTCGCGTTGGGGATATTAATAGCCCGTAGAACTCGTTTTGGGATGAGCGTGTATGCCTTGGGTGGCGACAGTCATTCTGCCGCTTTGTTGGGTGTACCAGTGAAAAAGACCATTATTAAAATTTACGCCTTGAGTGGTTTTTATAGTGCTATGTCTGGGGTGATCTTTGCTATCTACACGAGCTCAGCTTATCCACTAGCGGCGGTTGGCGTGGAGTTAGATGCCATTGCTGCGGTAGTTATCGGCGGGACTTTGTTAACGGGTGGCGTGGGTTATGTATTTGGTACTTTCTTGGGGGGAATGATCCAAGGCATTATTCAAACCTTAATCACGTTTGATGGTTCGTTAAACAGCTGGTGGACAAAACTCGCGGTTGGCGGTTTGTTGTTATTCTTTATTTTGCTACAAAAAGGCATTGTGGTTTGGGTGAGAAAGCGCTCGGCGGCTTAGTGCTTTGTTGACATAAAAAAACCAGTACTTTAGGAGTACTGGTTTTTTTGTTTCTATATCTGCTCTATTTCAGTGCAGTTTTCTGCTGTAGAGAAAATTACGCTTCAGTAGGGTCTTTATAAATATTTTTGTAGCAGAAGTTGGTTGCTTCAACGAAGCCGTCAACGCTACCACAGTCAAAGCGTTTGCCTTTAAATTTATAAGCTAATACACAGCCTTCTTTTGCTTGTTGCAAGATGGCGTCGGTGATTTGCACTTCGCCGTTACGGCCCGCTGGCGTGTTACGGATCTTGTCAAAAATATCGGGTGTTAGGATGTAACGACCGATGATGGCAAGATTCGATGGCGCTTCTTCTTTAGATGGTTTTTCCACCATGTCAGTAACACGGTAGAGGCCTTCCATCATGGATTCACCTTGGATCACACCGTACTTATGTACTTCGTCTTCTGGTACTTCTTCGATAGCAACAATGGTGCAACGGAATTGGTTATACAGTTTAACCATTTGCGCCATAACGCCGTCGTCTTCGCCAAAGCAAAGGTCATCTGCTAGTACAACGCCGAAAGCTTCATCGCCAATTAGTGGCTCGCCTGTCAGGATCGCATGACCTAGACCTAACATGTTGTTTTGACGAGTAAAAGAGAAGTTGACGTTGTCGATTAGGTAACGGATTTCATCTAGGTATTTTTCTTTGTTGGTGCCAGCGATTTGGTGCTCAAGCTCGTAGCTGATATCGAAATGGTCGGCAATAGCACGCTTACCACGACCAGTCACGAAAGTTACGTTGTCCAAACCCGCTTTGACCGCTTCTTCTACACCATATTGAACCAAAGGCTTATTTACGATAGGAAGCATTTCTTTTGGCATGGATTTAGTGGCAGGCAAAAAACGTGTGCCATAACCAGCAACAGGGAATAGACATTTACGAATCATAATTTTTCCTTAAATATAGTTATGTTAAATGGCGGACCAAAAAGTGACTGTCCAAAATTAATATATAGCAGCCTGTCTTAACGAATGACTTTATTATAAAGATTCTCGTGTGACAGTTAATATCACCTTGGTTAACCTATCTAATACAGGTGAATTAAGTTTGTACCAATGCCAATAAAGAGGCAAGGCCAGACGCTTGTTTGGCAGCAAGGATACCAGTTTCTTGCTTTTTATTTTCTGTTTAATTTGAATACTAGGTACTAAAGCACAGACTGTGCCACCCATTACCAGCTCAACAAAGCCATGTGAAGATGGATACCAATGACTGTGGCTAATATCGGTTTTGACTTCTAAACACTCATTTTGATAGCGTGCCCAGAGTTCATCATGCTCGTCATAAATCAAAGATGGGGATTTTAGAACGGCCTCGGCGCTAAGGTCACCTTTTAAATGCTCTCCAATAAAACTAGGTGTGGCGACCAGTTCATAATACATATTGCCAAGAAATATTGAATCGCCACCAGACACTGGCGTACCAATTTGACTAATACAAGCGACTACTTCGCCAGTTTGTAATAAGGCGCGAGTTTTAGCTTGGTCGGCGGCTTTAATATGAAGTTTGGTGTCATCCGTCGCAGAGAACTGATTAACCACCTCGGTAAACCAAGTAGCGAGTACATCGTTGTTGACGGCAATACTTATCGGTTGAGTTGCCTGATTACCCTGAATAGCTTCTTGTAAGCCTTCTTCTAGCATGGTGACTTTATTGAAATGCGCCAGCATCTGTTCACCAAGTGGTGTGGCAACCACAGGCCTTGCGCGAATAAGTAACGGGCGACCGCATTCTTGCTCCAAGCGTTTTATGTTTTGTGACACGGCAGATTGCGTTAGATGAAGATATTCCGCCGCTTTGTCAAAGCTTTGGAATTTCAAAACAGCATGAAGAGAGGAGAGCGCTTTATAATCCATCATAATTTTATCTAATATAACTTTAGTTTAATTAATTTTAATTTATTACCTGCTTTACGTAAGATCAAGCCACTTTTTGGAAGGAAGGTTGTAAAAGATACTTTTTAGACGAAACTTTTTAGACGAAACTTTTTAGGCAATAGGTAAATTGGAGAAGATTGTGCTGGCATTTGTGAGTGGAGCGATTACGGGCGGTGGATTGATTGTCGCGGTTGGTGCGCAAAACAGTTTTTTATTAGAGCAAGCGCTGAAGCGACACTATGCGTTTCCGATTGCCTTGTTGTTTGTTTTGAGCGATGCCATTTCCATTGCGCTCGGAGCCTTTGGTTTAGGCTTGATCTTGCAAAGCCATGATTGGCTGTTGTCAGTATCTCGTTGGGCTGGCGTGGCTTTCTTGGTGTGGTTTGCCATAGGTAAATGGCGAGCGTCTTTTCAAGAAGAGCATTTGATTTTGCGGCAATACAGTAAACGTCTCGCTTTATGGCCACTGATTATGATGGGCTTTGCGGTGACTTGGCTCAATCCGCATTTTTATTTGGATACCATGATTTTAATGGGGAGCTTAGCAAACCAATGGCAAGGGGCGAAATGGGAGTTTGTTTTTGGTGGAGTTTGTGCATCTGTACTGTGGTTTTTGTCTTTGGCTTTAGTCGGAAAGCTCTGCGCCAAGTGGTTAGAAAAAGCATTATTCTGGCGTTGGTTTAACCGCATCAATGCGATCTTAATCTGGAGTATTGCTCTTAAAATCGCCACACAACCCTTGTCATAACTGCACAAGCGTTGTGTGGTTGTTATCGGTTTTTAAAGCTTAATCTCCACTTCGTGGCTTTTTTCTTCTACTGTTGTGTTAGAAGAGTCTGCCTCGACAAGCATTTCTGCGGTTGCTACAGATGATACCGTAAGGGCAACTGGGATTTGATCCCCTTGCTCTTCGATGATCATGGCTGGTTTGCGGTTGATGCGATACAGGGCAACCAGTGCAACCGTCATATTAAGACTAGCGACAAACCAGAATAAGGCGTTTATTTGTAGCGTATCCATTAAGGCCGCCGCTATTAAAGGTCCTAACATCCCGCCAATACCGTTCAGCAATATCATGCCACTACTCGCGGAGAGGATTTGCTCTGGACGTAATTGGTCATTCATATGAGAAGAGGCAAGCGAATACATAGGGAAGGTAAATGCACCCAATGCAAACATGCCGACCATCATTAATATTTGGCTATTTATTACGCCACCTAGCGGCACAATAAAGGCTACTAATGCGCCGACAACGCCAACCCAAAGTATGGTGACACGACGATCTTGGCGATCAGATAATTTCCCTATTGGCCATTGTAGTAACATCCCGCCTACATAACTTGCGCCAATAAAAATCGAAATCTCAGCAATGTTCAAGCCGATGGTTTTAGCATAGAGTGCGCCTAGACCTAATAGTGCCCCCGAGGTTGCCCCAGCAATGGTGACACCTGTAACACCGAGTGGTGCGGTTTTAATCAAACCAAGAATATTGAGTTTTTCCGGCACGTTGATGGTGGGAGATGGCGTTCGAACCAACAATAACGGCACAACAGCTAAAGAAATTAATACTGAGGTCAAGATGAACAAACCGTAACCGCTAGGAGACGATAGGTTTAATAATAGCTGACTGATGGTTTGGCTTGCCCAAATTTCGATAATATAAATCGAAAATAAACGACCGCGGGTTTTGTTGGTTGCGATATCGTTTAGCCAGCTTTCGGTAACAATAAATAGACCTGCGTAACACAAGCCTGTGCCCATTCGCATTAACATCCAGAACCATGGGTTAACCACAACCGATTGCATCAAAATGGTAATAGAAGCTAAAGATGCCACAGCGGCAAAGACTCGAATATGGCCCACATTTTTGACCCAGTTTGGCACCAAAAGGGAGCCAAGAATAAAGCCAAGATAGTAGGCGGACATAATCAAACCTGTCGCTGTCGTATTAAACCCCTCAATAGAGGCTCGAATACCGATCAGTGAGCTTTGCAAGGCGCTTGCCATGGTAAGTACAGCAATACCTATGAGCAGACTCCAGATTGGGAACAGGGTTTGCTTTAACATTCAGTGTCCTTTTGGGCTTTCTATAGTAAACATAAAATTCATAATGGGTCGGGTTGATCATTATTTCGGCTGACTATACGGATTGAGTCCCTGATTGCAATGACAAGCAGGTGATGAATTCGTATTTTTAGTCATAGAACATATCATAGCCCATAAATTGTGACCGTACGGATTGCTGCATGGCAATATCTTATGCAAATCACATACCTCCTAAGGGATATGGTGTTTTATTATCTTGCTCAGTTAGTTTAGACAATAGAGCGAAAAATGAACCATTTAAGAAAGGACATAACATGAAGACCTATCAAGAATGGCAAGCGTTACGAGCCAGCATTAAGGTGCCATATGACGCTTACATCAATGGACAATTTGTTGCTGCGCAAAGCGGCGAGACATTCGATTGCATCAATCCAAGCGATGAATCATTACTTGCTAAGGTGGCTAGCTGCGACAGCGGCGATGTTGATCTTGCTGTGGCTGCGGCAAAGCAAACCTTCAAAAGCGGTGTTTGGTCGGAATTGGCGCCGGGCAAACGCAAGCGTATTTTGCAAAAATGGGCGGACTTGTTGGAACAGCATCAAGATGAGCTAGCCTTGATTGATACCCTCGACATGGGGAAATCTATTTCCGAGATGGTCGGCATTGATGTGCCTGATTCGCTTGATTGTTTGCGTTGGTCGGCAGAATGCATTGATAAACTCTATGGCGAAATTGCCCCAACGAATCCACAGAACCTTGCCTTAATTAGCCGCGAACCGTTAGGTGTGGTTGCTATTATTACACCGTGGAATTATCCGCTGATGATGGTAATGTGGAAAATTGCGCCTGCGCTTGCCGCAGGCAATAGTGTCATTCTGAAACCTTCCGAAAAATCACCATTAAGTGCGTTACGCATTGCGCAATTAGCGACTGAAGCTGGAATGCCTGATGGTGTGTTTAATGTGTTGCCAGGGTTTGGCCATACGGCGGGCAAGGCGCTGGCGTTACATCATGATATTGGCACCTTGGCGTTTACTGGTTCTAGTCGTGTGGCTGGCATGTTGATGCAGTACGCAGGTCAATCCAATATGAAGCGTGTTTGGCTGGAAGCGGGTGGCAAATCGCCTTGTTTGGTGTTTGATGATTGCAAAGATATAAAAGCCGCAGCCAAAGGCGCTGCAACAGCGATTTTCACCAACCAAGGAGAAGTCTGCATTGCTTGCTCGCGTTTGTATTTGCACAGCAGTATCAAAGAGGAATTTATGGTCGAGCTACTAAAAGCTGCCCGTGAATATGTGCCAGCAGATCCACTCGATCCCGCCACAAAAATGGGGCCAATGGTCGACAAAGCTCAGTTTGATACCGTGTCAGGTTTTATCCAAAGTGCTATTGATGACGGTGCAACGCTAGAACTTGGTGGCGTGCCTGAGTATCAGCAAGGTAAAGGCTTCTTTATGAATCCGACGATTTTCTCCGATGCTGATCACACGATGCGTTTCGTGCAAGAAGAAGTATTTGGTCCTGTGTTGGCGGTGATGACCTTTGAAACGGAAGAGGAAGCTATTGATCTTGCCAACGACTCTAAATATGGCTTAGGTGCGGCGATTTGGACCAATGATTTGTCTCGCGCTCATCGCGTTAGTCGCAAGCTTGAATCTGGCATGGTGTGGGTAAATACCTGGGGTGATGGCGATACAACCGTGCCGTTTGGTGGTGTGAAAGCGTCGGGTAATGGCCGAGATAAGTCTTGGCATGCGCTCGAAAAATACACCGAAATCAAAAACACTTGGATACGTCTTTAATCATAATGGTTAAAGGTTAATGCTTTCGAAAGGAGTACCTAGTTTATGCCTTCACCAAGTCATGTGAACTCGTATTATGCTGATTCTGCCAACGATAAGGTGTTACGTCCTCAGTTAGCGGGGGAGCAACGTTTTGACGTTTGTGTGATTGGTGCTGGATTTACGGGCATTTCCACCGCGTTGAGTTTGGCCGAAAGGGGCCATAAGGTCGTGGTATTAGAAGGCTCTCGAATTGGCTTTGGTGCTTCTGGTCGTAATGGTGGTCAGATAGTAAATAGCTTCAACCGCGACATTGACTACATTACCGCCCAATACGGTGAGGTTATTGGTGAAAAAATGGCGGCGATGGCGTTTTCGGGTCAAGCTTTGATTCGTCAACGCGTGGCTAAATACAACATAGATTGCGATTTGAAAACGGGCAATATTTTTGCTGCTTGCAATTCTAAACAGTTCGAATCGTTAAAAGCGAAAAAAGCCCTTTGGGAAGCCCATGGACACGAAGGCCTGAAGCTATTGTCCGCATCTTCTATTCAAGACCATATTGGCTCCGAACGTTATGCGGGTGGCTTGTTAGACATTCATGGTGGTCATATTCAGCCCTTGAATTTGGTCTTGGGTCAGGCGCGGGCGTTTGAATCTTTAGGTGGCGTGATTTATGAGGATTCAAAAGTCATTCGGATCGAGCAAGGCAAGCCTGCCAAAATTATTACGGAAAATGGCTCGATTGTCGCGGATACTGTTGTTGTGGCGGGAAATGCGTACGTGTTTGGTTTAATTCCAGAAGTGGAGAAAAAAGCCATGCCTTGTGGCACTCAGGTCATTGCTACTGAACCGCTTTCTAAGGATTTACAAAAGCAGTTATTGCCTACGGATCATTGTGTGGAAGACGGTAATTATTTATTGGATTATTACCGATTATCTGGCGATGGACGTTTAATTTATGGTGGTGGTACCACCTATGGCGCTCGTGAACCGGATAAAATCGAAGCGATTATTGGCCGTAAAATGCTTAAAACTTATCCTATGTTGAAAGACGTTAAGATCGATTTTGCTTGGACGGGTAACTTTCTACTAACCATGATGCGCATGCCGCAAGTGGGAAAAATTGGCGATAACCTGTATTACGCGCAAGGTTATTCTGGTCATGGTGTAACAAACTCTCATTTGATGGGAGAGATCTTGGCTGATGCGATCGAAGGGGATATTGCTCGTTACGAAGTGTTTGCCAGCATGCCTCAGTATCCATTCCCAGGCGGCCGTTTATTGCGTGTACCTTATACAGCGATGGGCGCAGCGTATTATAGTTTGCGAGATAAGTTAGGTATTTAATCTCTAGCGTTTATCGATCAGCGATCAGCGCTACGAGGCTCGTCTAGTTTCATCATGATGATCTAGATGAGTCAAAAATAGCGTGAAAATTTCCGATTGTGTCGAAGTATTGAGTCGGGAGTGGATATTCTTGCGATGGACTTTCACTGTTCCCGCACTAATTTCCAATAGATCTGCAATGGATTTTGACGAATGGCCACGCAACAACAATTCCAGCACTTCCTGTTCTCTATTTGTCAGTACGCCGCGAGCAAAGGTTTTTAATGCGTAGTTTAGCGGCCCAGAGCTGGTGGTTTTCTCTACATATTCGCTTTCTTGGGATAACCAAAATTGGCAAACAAGCGCATCAATCATAGGAAAAAGGCTTTTTAGGTGATTCAGTTCGGTGCGGCGGATTGAGCCTATGGCCTTCTTTCTGCCCAATGAAATCGCGCACCTGGTGTCTTTATTTAGCGGAATGATCAGGTTAATTTCATCTACCAAGTCAAAATCGCGATAACAAGTTTGGTAGTACTCTGTGTCTTCAAAGGAGTCAGGGGATAAATCTGCCAGACGGTAAATTCCTGGCGAAATTCCCATTTGAATACCATTAAAAACCGGATCTAAAAGATAAGCTTTACTCAAATAAAAGCGCAGCGCAGCACTTTGTTGTGCTGGGTCTTGTGGGTGAATCAATATGGGTTTGAGGGCTTTTTTATAAGTGATGATAGTAATGGTGTCGAAATGGCAAAGCTTGCTCAAAAAATCATCTAGCATGGCAGGGAAACTAGGTACACGCACATAGTTGGTTAGCGTGGCCAAATCCCGAATTAGCTCTGAAATAGTTGGATGTTCTAAGGTGATGTTTTTTTGCATACCTGCCTCGATTTATTTCCTGTTTGCTTCAAATTAGGGCGCTTATGTTTTGTGTTTATTTCCATCGATCCATTTTGATGCGTTTACCTATATTCTAGGGAAAGTCTTATCTTGGAAATTGATTTCTATCTCATGACAATGCAAGAAGTTGAACAATTATTTAGTTTTTATAACGACTTGCCATCATTTTTGCATATACCCACTTGGGGATAGTTACTCATAACATTTGCTTAGGGTAATGTGAAATTATTGTGATCAGGAGTGAATAAAAACAATCCATTAAAAGATCGGTATCGACACAAAGTTCAGCTTTTATTCAGCAACTTTCTTACTGTTGCCCCATTTTAGAAGAGTATTTTATATGTCGGAAATGAACGAAGGGAACACAGAGTTTGATTTATTTATTGCCGATTTAAATGGCAATCTTCGAGGTAAGCGCATTCCTGCGAGTGGTTTAGACACTGTTATGGCCCAAGGCGTTAAATTGCCGCAATCGGTTATTGGCTTTGACAACTGGGGGGATGATGTTCTTACCAATGGTTTGGTCTTTGAAACCGGAGATACCGACGGCGTTTGCATGCCTGTTTATGATGAGCCGACATCTGTGCCTTGGGCGGAATCGCCCCGAGATCAAGTGTTAGCCATGATGTTCAATATGGATGGCACGCCTTTTTATCCTGATCCACGGCAGATCCTAGTGCGTATTGTTGATCGTTATAAAGCATTAGGTCTAACACCAGTAGTGGCGACTGAGCTGGAGTTTTATTTATTGGATGGTGAATCCGAATTTAAACGTCGTCCAGAAGAGCCAATTATTAACGATGGAAATGGTCGTAGGTTGAGCGAAACAGATTGTTATTCGATCGATGAAATGGATGGGTTGGAAGGCTTTTTTACCGAGGTTCGTGAGGCTTGCGAAGCTCAGGGAATTCCGGCTGATACGATAGTGTCAGAATTAGGTCCTGGACAGTTCGAAATTAATATGCAACACACCAATGACGCAGTATTATCCGCCGATCATGCGATCCTTTTTAAACGCTTGGTCAAAGGTGTTGCCCGTCGTCATGACTTGGGTTCCACCTTTATGGCAAAACCTTATGCCAATAAAAGCGGCAGCGGGATGCATGTGCATTTTAGTTTGCTGGATGAAACGGGCAAAAACGTATTTGATAACGGTGATGAAGATGGCTCTTTGCTGCTTCATCAAGCGGTGGCAGGTTTGTTGGATCATATGCCAGAATCTATGCTGGTATTTGCGCCACATATGAACTCTTACCGCCGTTTTCAAAATGGTGCTCATGCGCCAACTTTTGCAAGTTGGGGTTATGAGAACCGCACGGTTGCTGTACGCATACCGGAAAGTGAATGCGAGGCTCGTCGTATAGAGCATCGAGTCGCTGGTGCGGATGCGAACCCTTATCTTGTGTTGGCGGCAATATTGGGCGCAGCATTGCATGGTATAGAAGCCAAAATGTCACCGCCTGAGCCAATTATAGGGGACGCATACGCCGTTTATGAACGCTATGAAGCCTTACCAAATCGTTGGGAATTGGCGACGGAAGCGTTTAAAGACAGTGCATTTATGTGTGAATATCTTGGTGACACCTTTGTCCGAGTGTTTAGTGCGGTGAAGGAGCAAGAGCAGGAAAAAATCTATGGGCGTATTTCCGATGTGGAATACGAAGCGTACTTATAAAGTTTAAACGTTGGCTTTGGCCAATGTCATTAGCTTATTTATTAGTTAATAGTGGGAGATCCCTAAATGAAAAACAAAGCGCTTGGTTTTATGCTCGCATGTGCGGCTAGCTCTGCAACACTTCACGCACAAGACGTCGTTAATATTTACAACTGGTCTGACTATATGGCACCAGGCACTTTGGAGCAGTTTACCGCTGAAACTGGCATTAAAGTGAACTACGATGTATACGACAGTAACGAAGCTTTAGAAGCCAAAATGATGGCTGGCGGTTCGGGTTACGATGTCGTTATGCCGTCGAACTCCTTTTTCGAACGCCAAGTGAAAGCGGGCGTTTATCAGACTATCGATAAAAGCAAATTAAGCAACATCGGTAATTTGGATGGCACCTTGCTTAAACAAATCGAAAAACACGATGCGGGCAACCAACACAACATTCCTTATGCTTGGGGAACAATCGGTATTGGTTACAACACGCAAATGATCGAAGAACGTTTGGGTACCAGTGATATCGATTCATGGGATATTTTATTCAACCCTGAGATTGCGGCTAAGTTGAAAGACTGTGGCATTGCGGTATTGGATTCACCAGCCGAGGTGATGTCTATCGTCAATAATTACCGTCAAGTTGATCCAAATTCAGAAGACACGAAAGAGTTGGAAGCATCGGCAAAATTGATGAGCCAAGCTCGTCCTTTTATTAAATATTTCCATTCTAGTACCTATATTTCTGATCTAGCGAATGGCGAGATTTGTGTTGCTATCGGTTATAACGGTGACATTCTTCAATCCCAAGGCCGAGCAGAAGAAGCCAATCAAGGTGTTGATATCAATTTCGTGATTCCAAAAGAAGGCACCTTGGTGTGGTTTGATTTGATGGCGATTCCAGCGGATGCACCACATCCTGCGGCGGCATTGGCATTTATTAATTATATTTTGCGCCCAGAAGTAGCTGCGTCGATTTCTAACTATGTGTATTATGCCGTGCCGAATAAAGCCGCTGAGCCATTGTTGGACGATGAAGTGGTTTCCAACAAGGGTATTTATCCTACGCAAGCTGTGAAGGATAAGCTTTATGTACAAGTTGCTCACACGGCGCGTTTTGATCGTTCTTTGACTCGTGCATGGACGAATATTAAAACAGGTCGTTAATCGACGTATCGGCGGGGCTTTCTTGCTCCGCCATTTTTTCGCTCAATCATTTGGATAGGTCGTAGGTTATGTCTGCTTTTCCCAATACTTCTACTGTACAGACGCAATCTGTGCCGACATGGCGTCAAAAAGACGCTAAGCCATTTGTGCAAATTGAACAAATCACCAAGCAATTTGGCCAGTTTACTGCGGTTAATTCGGTATCGCTTGATATTTATCGCAATGAACTTTTTTGTTTATTGGGTGGCTCAGGTTCAGGGAAAAGTACCTTGTTACGAATGTTGGCAGGATTTGAAGAGCCAACGTCCGGTCGTATTCTAATTGATGGCGTTGATATGACGGGCATTCCACCTTGGGAACGTCCGGTTAATATGATGTTTCAATCTTATGCCTTGTTCCCGCATTTATCGGTCGAAGCCAACGTGGCTTTCGGTTTGAAGCGTGAAGGGTTAAAAAGCGCAGAAGTAAATAAACGTGTTGCTGAAATCTTAGGCATGGTTCAGTTAGGCCATCTAGCGAAACGCAAACCTCACATGTTGTCTGGAGGACAGCGTCAGCGCGTTGCTTTGGCTCGTTCTTTGGTAAAGCGTCCAAAGCTTTTGCTGTTAGACGAGCCATTGGGTGCTTTGGATAAAAAACTGCGTGAAGAGACTCAGTTTGAATTAATGCGTTTGCAAGATGAGTTGGGTATTACCTTTATTGTGGTAACTCATGACCAAGAGGAAGCCATGACTTTGGCAACGCGTATTGGCGTGATGAACAATGGCGACATTGTTCAGACGGCAGAACCTCATGAAGTATATGAATATCCACAAAACCGATTTGTTGCCGAATTTATTGGAAACGTTAATTTGTTTGACGGTACTGTAATGGATGAAGAGCGGGACAGTACAACAATTCGTAGCTCGGATATCGATGGATTATTGAAAGTTGACCATGGCATTAGTGGCGCGCCGAACCAAAATGTGAGCGTGGCGATTCGTCCTGAAAAAATCCGTATTAGCCGTGAGCCAATCGATTTAGCAGTAAATGCCACAACGGGTGTGATTTCTGATGTGGCGTATATGGGCAGTCAGTCGATATTCAAAGTTCGTCTTAATTCCGGCAAAGAAATCCGTATTACTCAGCCCAATGTGTCTCGCGAAATGGGCAACCGTTTAACTTGGGAAGATCGCGTTTTTCTCTCTTGGGGCGCGGATAGCTGCGTTGTGTTAGTAGCATGATGTTGAGTAAGCTGCGTTTGGGGCGAATGGCGGTTATTCTGGTGCCAATGTTGTGGTTGGCAGCGTTTTTCTTTATTCCTTTTTTGGTGGTGTTCAAGATCTCCCTAGCCGAGGCCATGATTGCGGTGCCGCCGTATTCACCTTTGCTGCAATGGGATTCGAGTAATGCTTATCTTACGTTTAAAGTGACGTTTGGCAACTACCTGTATTTGTTTGAATCACGCTTTTATTTGGATGCGTATTTAAGCTCGTTAAAAATAGCGGCCATATCGACGTTTTTTGCTTTGCTAATTGGTTTTCCGATTGCCTATTTGATTGCTCGCAGTCGTCCCACTATGCGGACGATTTTGCTCGCCTTGGTTATTTTGCCTTTTTGGACGTCTTTTCTATTGCGTGTTTACGCTTGGATGGCCTTGTTGAAAAAGAATGGCTTGGTTAACGATTTCTTACTGGCTACTGGCATTATTGATCAGCCAATTCAAATTTTGCAGACCGACTTTGCTGTCTATCTTGGCATTGTTTATACCTATCTACCGTTTATGATTTTGCCCTTGTATACCACTCTGGAAAAAATGGATTTAAACCTTCTGGATGCGGCGCAAGATTTAGGTGCGAAGCCTTATCAGTCATTCTTCTTGGTGACCTTGCCATTGGCGAAGCCGGGGATTATTGCTGGCTGTTTGTTAGTGTTTATTCCAGCGGTTGGGGAGTATGTGATTCCGGCCTTGTTGGGCGGATCGGATACCTTGATGATTGGCCGTGTGTTGTGGGATGAGTTCTTTTTAAATCGTGATTGGCCTTTGGCATCTGCCGTGGCGGTGGTCATGCTGATTGTTTTGGTTGGGCCAATTATGTTTATGCGAAACAGCAATAAGGAGGCCGAATGAAACAGGGCAGTTCAGTAGCTTTAAAAGTGATGGCTGGTGCGGGCTTTGTGTTTCTGTATGCGCCGATTATTGCCTTGATTGTGTATAGCTTTAATGAATCCAAACTGGTCACAGTGTGGGGCGGTTGGTCGTTAAAATGGTACGTCGAATTGTTCCGCAACGAGCAAATTATGAGTGCGGCTTGGGTAAGTCTGAAAATCGCTTTTATCAGTGCGACCTTGGCGTCTGTGTTGGGTACTTTAGCGGGTTTTGTCTTGAGTCGAATGCGTAAGTTCGCAGGCAAAGCCATGTTAACCGGTTGGGTGACAGCGCCTTTGGTGATGCCAGAAGTCATTACTGGCTTATCTTTGTTGTTGTTGTTTGTGTCTTTGGAAAACATGTTTGGTTGGCCTGCTGGTCGTGGTGTAACCACCATCGTTATCGCTCATACAACCTTTTGTTTGGCTTATGTGGCCGTGGTTGTGCAATCTCGCTTAGCTTCTTTGGATGAGACATTAGAAGAAGCGGCGATGGATTTAGGTGCCAAACCTATATCCTTGTTCTTTTTGATTACTTTGCCTTTGATTGCACCTGCGATTATCTCTGGTTGGTTGTTGTCTTTTACCTTGTCGTTGGATGACTTAGTGATTGCCAGTTTTGTTTCTGGCCCAGGTAACAGCACCTTGCCAATGGTGATTTTTTCGAAAGTCCGTTTAGGCGTGACGCCAGAAGTGAACGCTTTGGCGACCTTGATGATAGTGACGGTGTCGATTGCTGTCATCGCGGCGATTGTAATTATGCATAGACAAAATCGTTTTAAAGATACGAATAAATAGTGCTGTTTATTGAAAAACATTTTAAGGATAAATGAATGAAGATCGGTATTTTTGCTGCAGGTATTACACCTGATTCTTTACTGGGCGAGTTCCCAACCTACGCCAATATGTTTGCCGAACAGCTGGGGAAATTACAACAAGATTTTTCTTTTGTTACATATGATGTGCGTTTAGATGAGTTCCCAAATAGTGCTGAAGAATGTGATGCTTGGTTGATTACCGGATCGAAAGCTGATGCCTATTCTGATGAACCTTGGATTCTGCGTTTGTGCACTTTGATCAAAAATATCGATCAGTTACAGCGTCCTTTGGTCGGCATATGTTTTGGCCATCAAGTCATTGCTCGTGCATTGGGCGGACGCGTTGAAAAATTCCAAGGCGGCTGGGGCGTAGGCATTCATCAATATGATATATGTGGATCTTTGCCAGTGCTTCCAGAGGCAAAAGAGCTTGCCTTGTGTGCTTTTCATCAGGATCAGGTCGTTGAAAAGCCTGCACGTGCGCGAGTGATTTTACGTTCAGAATTTTGTGAAAATGCAGGCTTGCTTTATGAAGATCATATTTTGACTTTTCAGGGGCATCCTGAGTTTTCCAAAGTGTATGAAAAAGCCTTGGTCAATTTATACGATGGTAAGCAACTTACTCAAGAGCAAGCCAAGACAGCTTTAAATTCTCTTGAAAGCAGCGACATTCATTCTAATCAGATGATGTCGTGGATTGGTTTGTTTTTAAAGAAAGAGTCTTAAAAAATAAAGACTCTCTGTGAAACGGCTTTTGTATTTTGTTAGGGTAATCGATCCAGCATAGAGTAATACAACATCCCCGCGACTAACCCCGGCCAACGCAGTAATGTACCGCCGGGGAAGTCTTTTATCGGTAAACGCTCAAAGGCGTCTATGCCTTCTAGAGAACCTTGTACCGCTTTTGCAAAAATAGCGCCCGCGTAAGTCGCCAGCGCCACGCCATGACCAGAATAACCTTGTGCGACAAAGATATTTTGCTCTTGTCGAGCAATATGCGGCATGCGATTTAGCGTGATGGCTAAAGTGCCACCCCAAGCGTAATCAATTTTGTGAGAGGCCAGTTCTGGATAAACTTCAACCATGTGCTTTTTTACAAAGCTCGCGATGTCTTTGGGGAAATGTTGGCTGTAGTTTTCACCGCCGCCCCAAAGCAAACGTTGGTCAGCAGACAGGCGGAAATAGTTCACCACAAATTTTGAATCAGCCACTGCGACTCGTTCAGCATTGATGCGATTTGCCTGTTCATCACTCAAGGGTTCCGTGGCAATAATGAAGTTATTAATCGGCATGATTTTTTTCGCCGCTGCGCCATTAAGTTTGCCCAAATAACCATTGCAAGCGAATAGCAGGTAGCGACAACGTATCTTGCCTTTTTCGGTAATAACCTCCGGTTTCTCACCCGTTTTATAAGAGATGACAGTGGAGTTTTCGTAAAGCGTGGCGCCATGAGCAGTTGCCGATTGCGCCATGCCTAAGACGAAGTTAAGCGGATGAATGTGCGCGCCTTCTTGATAAAATTCGCCACCAAAATAACGGTCCGTGCCGAGTTTTTTAGCAACCTCGTCAGCGGTTAGATAGTCGACTGCGCTGTAGCCTAATGTATTGCGTTTGTATTCCACGGATTCTTTAATTTCGTCACCATGACGGCGTTTGCTGGCGACGTGCAAAACGCCTGCAGTCAAGTCGCAATCTATGTTGTAGCGCTTAACAAGTTCTTTCACTAAAGCAACCGAGTCCACCGAGCTTTGCCATAGCAAATCGGCGGTGTCTTTGCCGACCTGTTTTATCATGTCTTCGTGGCCCATGTTATGACCTTGGCAAATCTGACCACCATTACGACCAGACGCTCCCCAGCCAATTTTATTGGCTTCGACTAAACTTACTTTAAAGCCAGCTTCAGCTAAATGCAGTGCGGCAGAAACGCCAGTAAAACCACCACCAATAATACAGATATCGGTTTCTTGTTCGCCTGTTAGGTTTGGGTAATCTGTCTGTATATTCGCTGTTGCGGCGTAGTAGGATGCTTCGTGAGTATTCACTTGGTGAGTCCTTTGAAAACAGATAGCAACGAAAGGTTGGTATCGAATTAGATGATGGTTTTATTTTGGCCCATTCTGGCAAAAGCAGTTGCTTTAGTCGATCAACTAAAATATGTTCAAAGCCAAATTATCAATTAATTTAGTGATCATAGTAAACAAATAGACTGTATCCGCAATAGGCATTTTTTTAGCCGTTTTAATAAAGAAATTCGTTGGCACAAGGTGGGTTATGACAGAGTTTGAAGCTTTTTTGAAAGAACATTCAATAACGGAAGTCGAGTCAACGTTGGCAGACATGACGGGCAACGCTCGTGGTAAATTTTATCCAACGTATAAATTCTTGGCAGAATTGTTCGGGCGTATTCCAGAGACTATTCTCGTGCAAAGTGTCACCGGTGATTGGGCTGACAATCACTACGAGTTGGTGGATGCGAGCGACCGAGACATGGAGCTTCACCCTGATCCGAACACCTTCCGATTAGTGCCTTGGGCTGATGAACCTACGGCGCAAATCATCAATGATTGTTATGATAAAAGCGGCCAGCTGCATCCTTTATCTAGTCGTACGATTCTACGTAATATTCTTGCTCTGTATGCGAAAGAAGGCATCACACCAGTGATTGCCCCAGAAGTAGAATTTTATTTGATTGATCCAAACACCGATCCAGATTATGAATTAAAACCCGCAGTAGGGCGCTCTGGCAAACGAGAGACTTCTCGTCGTTCTTACAGCATAGACGCAGTGAACGAGTTCAACCCAGTGATTGATACGCTTTACAGCTATTGCGAAGCACAGGGTTTGGATGTGGATACTTTGATCCATGAGTCTGGTGCGGCGCAGATGGAAATCAACTTTATCCATGGTGATCCGTTAGATTTGGCCGATCAGGTATTTGTCTTTAAACGTACTTTGCGTGAAGCGGCTATGAAGCATGGTATGTACGCGACGTTTATGGCCAAACCTATGCAACATGAGCCGGGCAGTGCGATGCACATTCACCAGAGTTTGGTGGACAGCAAAACAGGGAAAAACTTGTTTGATGACAACGGCAGCCCAAGTGAACTGTTTTATAACTACTTGGGTGGATTGCAAAAATACACACCAAGTGCGATCAGTTTTTTTGCCCCAAACGTCAATTCTTACCGTCGTTTCTCTCCAGATATGGCGGCACCAATCAATATGCAATGGGGATTTGATAACCGTACTGCAGGACTAAGAATTCCGTTTTCGCCACCAGAGGCGACGCGCATTGAAAATCGTTTTCCGGGTGCAGATTGCAACCCTTACTTAGGGATAGCTGCAACATTGGCGTGTGGTTATCTTGGTATTAAAGAGAAACTGCATCCTACTGAACCTGTGGAAGGTAAAAAGCCACCTTCGGAAGAAGTTGAAATCGCTCGTACTCTTGAAGAAGGTTTGCGTCTTTTGGAAGAATGCCAACCGCTTTGTGACATCATGGGCGAACATTTCGTCAAAGCCTACATGGGCGTCAAACGCAGTGAATTTGAAACCTTTAACCGAGTGATTAGTTCTTGGGAACGAGAGCACTTGTTGCTGAACGTTTGATGATTTAGGTGTGAAAGCAGCGTCAAAACAAGAAAGGCCAGATGGATTAAACATCTGGCCTTTTTATTTATCTGTATTTCAAATTGGTCTTATTTCTTTATTTGGTCTTATCTAGAGAAAAGCGCTAAGCCGCGGCTTCTTCGCGTCCAAAGTGCTTACCTAGTAGGGCATGGTAAAAGTTATGGTCGTTGAGAATGCCGACGCATTGATCTGCTTCTTCTAATACCATGAAATGGTTGGAGTGATAGCGTAACTCTACGGCATCACGCATGGCGATGTTGGCTGGAACGATAAAGACGGTATTATCTGGCACGTTGGCAAGGATGGTTTCTGGTGTCCAGCGAGCCGTTGGAATGTCGCCTCTTGGTCCTTGCACAGAAACCAGTTTACCGTTTTCTAGTTTCATTTTAATGTCTTCATTGATAACAACATGCTCGTCTTGTACTGCCAATTCAGTTAGTGGTGTCATTAGCGAGCTACCGCGTAACACGTTCAGAGGGTTGGTATGAGCAACGAACTTCTCTACGTACTCAGTAGCAGGATTTAGGACGATTTGCTCAGGAGCGTCTTCCTGAATGATTCTAGCGGATTCCATGATGGCAATCTTGGTGCCGATCTTCAGTGCTTCATCTAAATCGTGACTAACGAAAATAATGGTCTTATTTAAGCGTTTTTGCAGCTCGATCAGTTCATCTTGAAGTTGTGAACGGATTAATGGATCGAGCGCAGAGAAAGGTTCGTCCATTAGCAAAACGTCTGTGTCCATGGCAAAAGCTCTTGCCAAACCTACACGTTGGCGCATACCACCCGACAGCTCGTCTGGTTTTTTGTTTGCCCATTTGTCTAAGCTGACCATTTTTAGCTGCTCGCGTGCTTTTTTAAGACGCTCGGCTTTTGGCATGCCCTGCATCTCTAAACCAAAGGCGACGTTTTCAAGTACGGTTAACCAAGGCATTAAAGCAAAGCTTTGGAATACCATGGATACGCGACGAGTACGCATGTGACGTAGTGTTGCGTCGTCGCATTTTGCCATATCGACCATCTTGTCTCCGTCTCTTACAAGGCAACGGCCACGGGCAATTTTATTCAAACCGTTGACGGCGCGCAGTAAGGTAGATTTGCCAGATCCAGATAGTCCCATTAATACGCAGATTTCACCTTCGTTGACTTCAATGTTGGCGTTCTGCACACCAACTACGTCGCCAGTCATACCAAGGATTTGATCACGAGTATGACCTTTGTCCATAAGAGGGAGTGTTTTTGCTTTATTGTCACCGAAGACAATGTCGACGTTTTCAATTGTTACAACAGACATAAATTACCCCGCGTTCTTAGATGATGGCGACTTACAAATTCGGTCTAGCATGATGGCAACCAATACAATGGCAACACCTGCTTCAAACCCTTGGGAAATGTTTACCGTGTTCAATGCTCTGATAACCGGCTTCCCTAAGCCATCTGCTCCAACCAAGGCTGCGACAACCACCATGGATAAAGACAACATAATACATTGAGTGACACCAGCCATGATGTTTGGCATAGCAGCTGGCAGTTCAACTTTGTATAGCAATTTTGATTTTGTACAACCGAAGGCTAGGCCTGCTTCGATAAGCTCATTGGGTACTTTACTGACGCCTAAGTAGGTCAAGCGAATTGGTGCGGCAATCGCAAAAATAATGGTCGATATCAAGCCTGGTACGTAACCTAGACCAAATAGAATGAGTGTTGGAATAAGGTACACAAAGGTTGGAATCGTCTGCATCAAATCCAAAATTGGACGCAACATGGTGTATAGCCAAGGCCGATGGGCGGCCGCAATGCCAATAGGAACACCAATTAATACACTTATTGCTGTTGCCGAGACGACAAGTACTAGGGTTTGGATAGTTTCCACCCAATAACCCATATTAATAATCAGTAGTAAGGATAGGGTTATAAAAATAAGCAGGCCAATGCTGCGATGAAGAAACCAAACGCCAACTAAAATAATGGCAATAACTGCAAGCGGATGAATCGAATCAATCGCGTCGACCATTGTGACTATCATGGTTTCTAACGTTATAGAGACTAGATCAAAAAAACCGGAAGCCGCAGTAACCAGCCAATCGACAAAGTTTTCCATCCAAGCGCCAAGAGGGATTTTATTATCCGTCAGCCAATTCATATATGTGTTCTCCCGATAGTTCGATGACGCTCCCTCAACGGTGTGTTGTTAAGGGAGCCGTTATGATGTGCAAGTGATGTATTAAAGACCTAGGTGTGATTTCACCGCGCTTAGGCCGTTATCACCAGATTTAGTGGTTACACCTTTAAGCCAAGCATCAAGAACTTCAGGGTTCGCTTTTAACCATTCTTTTGCTGCGATATTGGGTTTTTTGCCTTCATCAAGAATGGCGCCCATTATTTGGTTTTCCATCGGTAAAGAGAATTTTAGGTTTGTGATGAGCTTGCCAACGTTAGGGCATGCTTGGATGTAACCTTTACGGACGTTAGTGTGTACGTCGGCACCACCGTAGTTAGGGCCAAAGTAATCATCTCCGCCAGAAAGGTATTCCATTTCAAAGTTGGCGTTCATTGGGTGTGGTGCCCAACCTAGGAAGGCAATCCATTTGTTGCGGCGGGTATTTCGGCTAACTTGAGACAACATGCCAGCTTCGCTGGATTCAACTAGTTGGAAATTGCCTAAATCAAAGGCGTTAGTATCAATCATGTCTTGGATGATGCGATTGCCGTCATTGCCAGGTTCGATACCGTAAATGCGGCCAGAAAATTCTTTGCGGTGTTTGGCAAGATCGGAAAAGTCCGTTACACCAGCATCAAAAGCGTCTTTGCTAACGGCTAGAGTGTATTTGGCACCGACTAGGTTTGCACCAAGGTCTTCAACAGTACCTGCTTTTAGGTAAGGTTCAATGTCTGCCTGCATGGTTGGCATCCAGTTGCCTAGAAAAACATCGATATCGCCATTTGCTAACGAAGTGTAAGTAACAGGAACAGATAACAATTGTGTTTTGGTTTTGTAGCCTAGACCTTCGACGATCTCGCTGGTTACTGCTGTGGTGGCGGTAATATCTGTCCAACCCACATCTGAAAAGCGAACTGTTGAACAATCTGCTGCCATGGTGAGTCCCGAAACACTTGCCATACTAATGGCTATTGCGGTCTTCTTTGCCTTATTTAACATACCCTTACCCTCTTTCTATTGAACTCAAAATCAATGAGCGAATACAGTGCCGAGTGCTGGCACTGACCGTGAACTCCTAAAACGTTGGCAGTGTTGTTTTGTAGACTGCCTAAAAAATGTAAGAAAAAAATCCGTGTGATAGCGTGTTTAAGGCTTATTCTTTAAACACGAGATCCAAATAATCTTGTATTTGAGCCGCTGATTCTTGTTTATTTATGCCGCCGGCTAATGAGCCTCGTAGCCACATCCCGTCAATCAGTGCGGCAACTGTTAGGGCGATGCGGCGGGCTTTGCTAATTTCAAATTCTTCTTTTAACACACACACAAGCGATGTTTGTAAGCGCTTAGAGTAGACATTTTGCAATCGATACAAAGAGGGCGTGTGCATGGCTGATGCCCAAAATCCCATCCAAGCTTTGACGACTTGGGGATGTGTTTGGGACTGGCTAAAACTGGCCTTTACGATGGCCATTACTTTATTTTTAGCTGATTTATTTTTCGTTTTTATGACTTCTTTGGATAACCCTTCAAAAAACTCACGAATCAGGCTTCTCATCGTTGCTTCATACAAGCCATCCTTGCCACCAAAGTAATGGTTGATGATGGCTGGAGAAACGCCTGCTTTTTTACCAATAACACTGACTGTTGCCCCCGCAAAACCATATTTATCTATGGCCTTTATTGCGGCCTCGATGAGCTGAGGTTTACGTATTTCGGGCATTCCAACTTTTGGCATTTTGGATCCTTTTTTATTAAACAGCCGTTTAATGAAAACTATACTAGGCTGATTGTGTAATTTAGGTCAACCCTTGACAATTAGGAAACTTAGTGCTCTAAAGAATCTAATTATATGATTTTAAAGGGGTAATTTGTTTTTAAAAATTTTTTGTCTTTTTTTTCAGAGGTATTCTGTCGGTATAAGATAAGAAATGAGTGTTTTTGTGCTCATATTTTACTTAATGTACTATTTTAACTTGCTCTTTTTCGTTTTTCCTATTGGCTATTATGGCTGGAATTTTCAGGCGCGATAGTGTTAATTATAAAGCTAAATTAAAGGTTGGAGTGCTATTTTATGGATGTCGGCTTTTCGGTATTTGATACCCTGATAGATAGATCGGATATGAGCAGTGATAAGTGGTCAAAATACCCTGAAAATGTCATCCCTATGTGGGTGGCGGACATGGATTTTGATTCGCCAGATTGCATTAAAGATGCTTTAAATCAACGAGTTGGAAAGGGCGTTTATGGTTACACGCATACGCCTAAAGCCTTATCAAAAGCCATTCAAACACATTTGTCTACTCGTTATGGCTGGGATATTTCTAGCGCGCATTTAGTTCATTTACCTGGACTAGTTTGCGCTTTGCATTTGAGTGTTCGTGTTTTCTCAAATGCAGGTGATGGCATCGTTGTACCTGGCCCTGTTTATTATCATTTAACGAAAGCGCCATTAACATCGGAGCGTGATTTATTAAATGTGGATATGGTCATTGATGATGGCCGTTGGGTGCCAGATATGGTGCAATTTGAAGCGGCTTGTGCCAACCCTAAAAGTAAGATGATTTTGTTATGTAATCCACATAATCCAGGAGGGACGGTTTATACCAAGGCGGAATTATTAAGTATTCACGCGTTAGCAAAAAAATACGATTTGCTGGTGGTGAGTGATGAAATTCACTGCGACTTGATCTTGGATGATTTGCCTCACGTGCCTTTTGCCAGTTTGAATAAAGACGCTGCGAATCGCACCATTACCTTAATGGCGCCAAGTAAAACCTTCAACATTGCGGGTTTGGGTTATGCTTTCGCGGTGATTGAAAACGCTGAATTGCGTCAAGCATTTAACAAAGAAAGAGCAGGCTTAATTCCATCGCCCAATATGTTAGGTCTAACTGCTGCTATTGCTGCTTATGAAGAAGGTCAAGAGTGGCACGATGAGCTGTTGGTGTATTTGAAAGGCAGCCGAGATTTGTTGGTTGAACGATTGGCTTCGACACCTCTGAAAATGGTGCATTTAGAGGCCACTTATCTTGCGTGGATAGATGCGTCAGCTTTGTCGCTCGATAATCCGTATCAATTTTTTGTTGATGCTGGTGTTGGTGTTTCCGATGGTAAAGATTTTGGTAATCCTAACTATGTTCGCCTAAACTTTGGTTGTCCCCGATCCATTCTCGACCAAGCGATGACTCGTATTGAAGAGGCACTCATAAAACACAAATTTATGTGATTTATTTGCTTTTAAAACAGTCAAATAAGTGAGATCGAGCTCAGGTTAAAGTGCATCTACAGGAGCTGTTCTTATGTTGACGTTAGCATCGAGTAATTTTGTTAGTCGCTATATCCAGCAAGCTTCTCCTGCGATTCGAGAAGATTTGCTGGAAATAATTCAAATGATGGAATTAATTGCCCCCGAGGCTGAGCTAGTCGGCGGTTTGGGCATTCCTTACTTTCAGCAGAATGCTGGTTGGCTTTATGGTGTGGCGGCACGAGAAGATCATTTGTGCGTATATTTTTCGGATCTTAGCGTACTTTACCCATTTGCTGAGCGTTTACCTCATGTTCAATTTGGGGATAATTGTTTTATTATTCACCGATTAGATGAGATCAACCTTAATGTATTAGCGGAACTTTTTGGACAGATAAAAGTTCATTTTTTACTGAATCATCGAGAACCTTCAGTACTTATTCAGTAAGCTTTATTACAGCTTTTTATTTGATATTTAAGGTTTTTTTATCCTAGGCTATTTGCTAAATGATAGATTTCACTGTCCGTATGGGTGTTTTTTTTCTGGTCTTTAGTGTGCTGCTTTTTTGGCAATGGTATTGGCCAAGAGGTGCTCTTTTGCAGTGGCGGCAACGTTGGTGTCATAACCTTTTTTTGTTAGTCATCGGTGCGGTTAGCGTTCGAGTTTTTCAGCCTTTATTGCTATCTTCTGTGGCTTTATTTAGCCCAGATTTTGGTCTTTTTTGGGTGTTGGGTTTGCCTTTTTGGGCTGTTTTTCTACTGAGTGTTCTATTGCTAGATTGCCTTATTTATTGGCAGCATCGGCTATTTCATCGTGTTCCTTTCTTGTGGTGTATTCATCGCGTTCATCACTCTGATCCTGAATTGGATGTGAGTTCTGCGATGCGTTTTCATCCCATCGAAATTGTATTGTCTCTTTGTATTAAGGCCTTAGCCGTTTGGTTATTGGGGATTCCAGTGGAAGCCGTGCTGGCGTTTGATATTTTATTGAATGCATCCGCTATGTTTAACCATACTAATGCAAGGTTGCCTGTTAATATCGAGGCATGGGTTAAGAAGCTAGTAGTTACTCCAGATATGCATCGCATACATCATTCAAGAGTGAGCCTCGAGGCGAACAGTAATTACGGATTTTTCCTGAGTATTTGGGATACGTTTTTTAAGACAAAAAGAAATATTGCCTTAGAAGGAGATGAACATTTAAAAATAGGACTGCCTGATACGGTTACGTATCAACCAAGATCGTTAAAGGAAGTATTGGTGATGCCTTTTACATTATTTAAAAAGCATCGTTAAAGACGAATAAAGAAGAAGCAGTTAGGAAAAACTATGAGTTATCACGAAGTAAATTTTATCGAAATGCGTGTTATTGGTTGTCTTATGGAAAAAGAGATTACCACGCCAGATCAATATCCTCTTAGTTTGAATGCCCTCGTAAATGCCTGTAATCAAAAGTCCAATCGTGAGCCAGTTACTCAACTGTCTGAAATAGAGGTGCAAGGCGCGGTAGATGCTTTGGTGGCTCGCGGCTTGGTGACTGAAATCAATGCATCTCATAGCCGAGTCAGTAAATATCAGCACAGGTTTTGTAATACGGAGTTTTCCGATTTGCAATTGTCGCCAGCGGAAACGGCGATTATCTGCCTGATGTTTGTTCGTGGTGCTCAAACGCCAGGAGAGCTTCGCTCACGCAGTGGTCGTTTGCATAGCTTCCAATCTCGTGACGAAGTGGAAATAGCTTTGCAGTCGCTGCAGTCGAAAACGGGTGGCCCTTATGTTTGCCTGTTACCAAGAGAGCCGGGTAAGCGCGAGCAGCGCTATCAAGAATGCTTCTGTACAGAATCAGAGCGGCCAGCTGTCTCCTTTTCTTCTGATACAAGCGATGAATACACTCAACAACTTGAAGCCAAAGTTAAAGAATTAGAAGTGCAAGTTGAAAAATTAAATGAACGCATTCATGAACTTGAAAATGCCAGTGGACTATAGTCTTCTTTGACGTCAAACTTAGCGAGATATTTGCACGACTACTGTGCTTGCTAATACTTTGTTAAAAACAGACTCGAAATGCTCATTTATAACTCATAAACTCTGCTTTCTCGTCTATTTTTGCCTCGTCTTGGTTTCGCTCGTAACGTCGTGCAAAGGTCTCTTACGTGCGTTTTTTAGTGTCGCTATTTTTAACACTAATAAGTTGTTGGCGTTAATGCTTTGATTAAGTCTATGGGGAGAATCCTATGAAGAAGGTACGCTGGGGTATTATTGGTACAGGTCAAATCGCGCATTTATTTGCCAGTGATTTTTGTCATGTCAAAGCGGGCGAACTTCGTGCGGTTGCTTCTCGTGATAAGGCATCAGCGGATGCATTTGCGGCCGAATTTGATATCGAATTGGCCTTTATTGATTACTTTTCACTGATTAATAGTCATGAAGTGGATGTTATCTATATAGCGACACCTCATGTATTTCATTACGATCTTACCAAAGCCTGTATTTTGGCGGGTAAGGCTGTATTGTGTGAAAAGCCTTTCACTATCAATGAGGTGCAATCTAAGGAGCTTTACGATTTAGCGTTAGAGCATAACGTGTTTGTCATGGAAGCCATGTGGACGCGTTTTAATCCTGTTATAGAGCAAGTTGTAGAGTGGGTTGAAGAAGGTGAAATTGGCGACCTGAACAGCATTCAGGCAAGTTTCAATTTTGTTGGGCCTACAGATCCTAATCATCGTTTGATGAATCTTGAGCTTGGCGGCGGCGCTTTATTGGATGTAGGGATTTATCCGGTGTTCTTAGCACAATTGTTTTTCGGTAAGCCGGACTTTGTTCAGAACCAAGCGGTGATTGGCGACACGGAAGTGGATCTGTTCGAGCAAATTCTATTAGGTTGGGAAAGTGGACAGCTTGCTTCTTTGGATGCGTCTTTGATCTCGTGTAATCCGAACCGTGCCATGTTATCTGGTTCTAAAGGTTATATTGAAATCGATTCAGAATGGTTCAAAGCCAAATCCTGCCGTGTTGTTAGCGCTGATAATAAAGAGCGCGCTGTGGAGTTTGATTTCCCCGGAAATGGCTACCAGTTTGAGGTAGATGAAGTGAACCGCTGCCTTGAAGAAGGTTTGATTCAAAGTCCTAATCATAGCTGGCAGAACAGTTTAGAGCTGATAGCAACGTTAGATGAGATTCGTCAAGATATAGGTTTGTTCTATCCGGGTGAAGATGGCTCTAGTGACCACCACCATCACCATGATGAAGAGGATTTACATCACCATCATCATGAACATGGTCATCATAAGCATTAATTAGAAAATAATTATCATAAAAAAAGGCTCTTTTCATCGCTGAAAAGAGCCTTTTTGTCTATGTTCTTAAACCAAAGTTCAGTTTTAGTTTAGGTGTTTGTTTAGAGTTGGCAGCAATACTTTAAACAAACGTGGTGCTGCGCAAAGTACATCGCCTTTTTCTAGGCTTGGTGAGCCATCAAAACCAGCGAATAAACAACCAGCTTCTTTTGCAATGAATAGCGGCGCTTGCATTTCCCATTCTTGAAGTTTAATGCCCCAAGCTGCATCAAGACGACCAGCTGCAACGTTAGCAAGCATCAATGCTGGGCAGTCTTGCATAACAGCACGAGCGCCTTGCTCTGCAATTTCAGTGAGCACAGCGAATTGTCCAGATAGGTAAGGCATCAAGCGATCAGTTGCAGGGAATTGTGCTGCGACAGTCACGTTTTCTAATGTACGTGCAGAGCTGCTACGGATTCGAGAGTTGTTCAGGTAGGCACCACGACCTTTACTAGCGTAAAACTCGTCTTTGGTGTGAGGGTTTAGCACAAGAGCGTGCTCCACTTTACCGGCAACTAGGTAGCTCATAGTAATAACGTTGCCCGTTAGGCCACGTGAAAATAAGTGCTGTCCTTGGATTGCATCAATGATCCATTCGCCTTCTTCGCCATTTTGAACTGTGCCTTGAAGGCGAGTTGTGATGGTGTCAGCTGGGTAGGCTTTTTCTAGGTGGTAAACAATGCTGCGTTCTGCGCCAGAGCAAACAGCTTGATAAACTTGTTCAGCGGACTGACCTTGTTCTTTATCAAAAAGCAATTTTTCTTGCGAGTGAACAATATATTCTGCAGCGGCACGAGCTGCTTTAAGTGCGACATTGATTCTAGGTTGCATAATTTACCGTCAATTATTCCGTCATTAAAATGCATATACCGTCTATAAGACGATAAGTTGCCAAATAAAGTGTTAAAGAGCGGGCTTCTCCGTTTTATCAATTGCCTTCGCAAAGGTAAGTACCTTAAGCAAAGAGCACAATAGAACCGAGTGCCTAAATAAGAGCGCGAATTCTATCGTAACAGTGCGCTTTTTGCTAGTGAAGTTTTGGTTAAAAACTGATCGGCTTGCGGCTTTATGATAAATATCTGTTAAGATACGCGCCATTGTCCGACGGCTATTATTGGTACCTCATAAAATGCAAAATAAAGTAAGAATTGTCCTTGTTAATACATCGCACCCTGGAAATATTGGTGGTGCTGCTCGTGCAATGAAAAATATGGGGCTAGCAGATCTGTATCTTGTTGCACCTAAGCAATATCCTAGTGATGAAGCGGTGAGTCGCGCTTCTGGTGCGATGGATATTTTAGATAATGCCGTTGTTGTAGATACTTTAGAAGAAGCCTTGGCTGATTGTCAGCTAGTCATCGGCACCAGTGCTCGTGAACGTAATATTCCTTGGCCTTTGGTAGATCCAAGGCAAGCAGCAGACTTGGTGTTTGATGAAGGCTTGGTGACGGCATTTGTGTTTGGTCGTGAAGACAGAGGACTCACCAACGAAGAGCTACAACGCTGTAATTATCATGTGCATATTCCTTCTGTTGAGACCTTTAGTTCCTTGAATTTGGGTGCGGCAGTACAGGTTATTGCCTATGAGTTACGCATGAAGACTCTATTGATGAAAGATGCGCCAGTGGTTGCGAGTAAATGGGATGTGCCAGCGGCCAATGTTGAGCAGATCGATTACTTGCTTGAGCATTTGGAAAAAGTCTTAGTACAGACTGAGTTTCTTGATCCTGAAATGCCAATGCAAGTGATGACACGTTTTCGTCGTTTGTTTCAGCGTTCGCGATTGGATCAGCAAGAAGTGGGCATGTTAAGAGGTATGTTGACTTCGATGGAAAAGAAAATGAAGTAATGACTAGTTCGCTTGACAGTGCTTTGCTAAAAGCATGGGTCAGCATCCAAACTGAAACAAAAAACGCTGACTTATTGCTAAGTCAGCGTTTTTTTTGAGCTAGAAGTTGGTCTTAAGCTTTACGCTCTGGACGACCTTCTTCTTGCCAGTAAGTATGGAATTTCTGACCTGGCTCTGCATCCACGCGTTCATAGGTGTGAGCGCCGAAGTAGTCGCGTTGCGCTTGTAGCAAGTTAGCAGGCAAAACTTCAGAGCGGTAGCCATCAAAGTAAGCCAATGCCGAGAAGAAAGATGGCGTTGGGATACCTGATTGCGCTGCAAGGACAACAGCTTTGCGAAGACCAGCTTGCTTGCTCGCCATGGCGTCAGCGAAATAATCGCTTAGCAATAGGTTTTCAAGCGCTGGGTTTTCGACAAAAGCATCAGCGATCTTTTGTAGGAAAGACGCTCGAATGATGCAGCCTCCGCGCCAGATTTTAGCGATGTCACTGAAGTTAAATTTCCAATCGTATTCTTTTTCAGCTGCGCGCATTAGTTGGAAGCCTTGAGCGTAAGCACAAATTTTCGCACAGTAAAGCGCTTCTTCGATTGCTTTCTCTACTTCTTCGGCTTCAATTTCGCCACTTTCTACATCTGCAACAAGTTTGCTTGCAGCAAGCTCTCGTTCACCTGTTAGTGTGCTTAGGGCACGAGCATAAACGGATTCGCTGATAATGCCAGCAGGAACACCCATTTGTGTCGCGCTGATAGATGTCCAGCGGCCAGTGCCTTTTTGGCCTGCGCTGTCTAGGATCATATCTACTAGCGGAGCGCCTGTTTTGTGGTCGTATTGCTGAAGAATGTCAGCTGAAATTTCAACAAGGTAGCTGTTTAAAACACCTTGGTTCCATTTTTCAAATAACTTACCAATTTCTTCAGGTTCGTAACCAAGCAAAGAACGTAGTAGATGATAAGCTTCACAAATAAGCTGCATGTCAGCATATTCAATGCCGTTATGAACCATTTTCACGTAATGACCTGCGCCATTTGGCCCAAGGTAAGCAGTACAAGGTTCGCCTTTAGTTACAGGTTTGCCAGGTGTGTTGCTAACGATGGGTTTGCCATTCTCGTCTACTTTAGCGGCTACGGCTTCCCACATTGGTTGTAGATATTTCCAAGAATCGGCGTCGCCGCCAGGCATAAGAGATGGGCCAAAACGCGCCCCCACTTCACCACCAGAAACAGCGGTGCCAAAGAATTTGAATTTTTCTTTGTATTCCGCTTCACGGCGAATGGTATCAGTCCATTGACTGTTTCCGCAGTCTACTACGATATCGTCTGCTTCTAGGCCAGCATCAATTAAGCTGTTGCATACGGCGTCTACAGGGCTTCCAGCAGGAACCAAAACAACAATGACGCGAGGCTTTACTAAATTTGCAAGCATGTCTTCTATGTTTGAACAGCCAATGATACGAGCTTCTGCTGATGGATCTGGGCGTTCTGCCGCTTCAGTATCTAAAACGTCTTGAACTTTATGTGCGTCAAGATCAAAACCTGCAACTCGGTAGCCATGGTCAGCTAAATTTAAGGCCAAGTTTTTACCCATGACACCCAGGCCGACAAATCCAATATTGCAGTTCTGATTCGTTTTTAACATAAATATCGATCAACCTTTTGAACAATTGGGGGAAATTGAAGAAAGAATCTTACCATGAAGCGCTATGATTCAGGACATACTAGAGGCAAGAAAAATTCAAATAATTGTGTTTTTTTGATGTTTTTTAATAGAAACCTTACATTTTAGGTGGCTTTCTCTTAGAAAATTGCGGGGCTGCATTGGTTGTTTTTTGTTGTTCTTAGAGTGGGTAATAAGTTTCTATTTAGTAGAAAGACTACAAAAAAGAAAGAAAACTACAAAAAAAATAGTGTCGATCACTTGTGCTTAGGTGTTGATTCTCGTTTCATTACACTGATTTAAAGTAATTTCTATATTTTTCATGTGGTTAGGATTTTTTGGAAAGTTTCAAAATGGTAATAAAATAACATATTGTTATAACAATATTTTTTCTTAGATTGTTTTGTTACTATGCTTTTTACAGAAAAAAACTTTCGCATAATAATAAAAATGACCAGACAATCTTTATAGTTCAGAGGATTTAGCAACATGAACTCCGCATCAGACGTAACTAGTATTCATACAAATTTAACTACGCCGCAGTTGGTTGAAAAAGCCCTGCAGAATGGCGAAGGGGTTCTTGCCGATAACGGCGCGCTTGTTGTTGAAACAGGTGCTCGTACCGGTCGATCTCCTATGGATCGTTTCATCGTTGAAGAAGCGTCCAGTAAAGATAGCATTCATTGGGGCCCTGTTAATCGCCCGTTCCCTGAAGCAAAATTTGCTCCGCTTTGGGATCGAGTTGCTGCGTATCTTGATGGCCAAGAGTCGTTTGTATCTAACATTCATGTCGGTGCGGGAGATGAATATTATTTGCCAGTGATTATGCGCACTGAAACAGCTTGGCACCAATTATTTGGTCGTAACCTGTTTATTCGTCCTGATGTATATAATCCATCAAGCAAAGGTGAGTGGCAGATTCTTAATGCGCCAAACTTTGTTTGTGAGCCTGAGCGTGATGGCACCAATTCAGATGGTTGTGTGATTCTGAACTTTGCTGAGCGCAAAGTGCTTATCGCAGGTATGCGTTACGCTGGTGAAATGAAAAAAGCCATGTTCTCCGTACAAAACTATTTGTTGCCTGCTCATGATGTATTGCCAATGCATTGTGCTGCCAACGTCGGTACAGAAGACGATGTGACTTTGTTTTTTGGATTGTCAGGTACGGGTAAAACAACTTTGTCTGCTGATCCTGAGCGCTTTTTGATTGGCGATGATGAACATGGTTGGGGTAAAGACACCGTTTTCAATATTGAAGGCGGCTGCTACGCAAAAACCATTGATCTTTCTCAAAAAAATGAGCCGATTATTTGGGATGCGATTAAATTTGGTACTATCGTTGAAAACGTTGTTCTAGATCCTGAAACACGTGTTGCTGATTATGCTGATACGTCTTTGACTCAGAATGGTCGTGCTGGTTACCCTCGTGAGCATATTGAAAAACGTGCAGCGGGCAACCGAGCTGGTGAGCCAAATGCCATTATCTTTTTAACGTGTGATTTGACAGGTGTTCTTCCTCCAGTTTCTATCTTGACGAAAGAAGCGGCGGCTTATCACTTTTTAAGTGGTTACACAGCGCTTGTTGGTTCAACAGAAATGGGCGCTGGTACGGGGATTAAATCAACCTTCTCTACTTGTTTTGGTGCGCCTTTCTTCCCTCGTTCTGCTGATGTGTACGCGGATCTTTTGATTAAGCGCATTGAGGAGTTCGGTAGCAAGGTTTATCTGGTTAATACTGGTTGGACTGGTGGTGCTCATGGTCAAGGTGGTAAGCGTTTTAGTATTCCTACTACTCGTGCGGTAATTTCTGCGATTCAATCTGGTGTTTTGGCTGATGCTGAAACCGAGCACTTGTCTGACGTTAACTTGGATGTTCCGACTCAAGTTCCTGGTGTTGATAGTGTTTTATTGAACCCTCGTAAGACATGGTCAGATCAGTCGGCTTATGAAGCTCAAGCGAAAAATTTGATTAATCAATTCGTTGAGAACTTTAAGAAGTTCGATACAGTGTCTGATGCTATTGTGAAGGCTGGCCCATCACTTTAAGCTTACTTTTACTATGTTTCTTAAAAAGGCCGTGCATTTTGTACGGCCTTTTTTGTTTTCGAATGTTTTATAATCTAGTACTTCATCCTTTAAATCGTGTAACCTCTTCTATATGTTTATTGATAGCCATTGTCATTTAGATTTTGATGTGTTTGATGAGCAACGCGATTCGTTGATGTCACGCTGCTTGGAAAATGGTGTGGCGGGTTTTTTGGTGCCTGCGACGACTGTTGCTAGCTGGTCGAAGTTGGAAATATTGATGAAGCGTTATCCTGAGTGGCGAGCTGCTTATGGTTTACACCCTTATTTTTTGTCGGAAGCTTCGTTGGATCAAATCGATTTTCTTGCTGAGCAATGTGATACACCTCGTGTGGTTGCCGTTGGTGAGATAGGATTGGATTGTTGGCCTAATGCTATTGATATGAAAGTACAGGTGGCGTTTTTCACTCGTCAGTTAAGTGTGGCTAAATCATTGAAATTACCAGTTATTTTACACGCCAGAAAAAGTTATGATTTGGTGTTTAAGTATTTGCGGGAAGTTGGTTTTAAATGCGGTGGTGTTGTTCATGCTTTTAATGGCAGCTCTGAACAAGCGAAACGTTTTTTGGACCTTGGCTTTGTGCTGGGGATTGGTGGTACGGTGACTTATCCAAGAGCACAAAAAGCGCATAGAGTATTGGCATCGCTCAGTGATAATGCATTTGTGCTTGAAACGGATTCGCCTGATATGCCGCTTTATGGTTTTCAAGGGCAACATAATACCCCTCTTTCTATTCCTCTTATTGCGCAGAGTGTGGCGCAGATAAGGGAGGAAAGTGTAGAGCAGATTGCACAGCAGACATATGATAATCTACTGAGGACTTTTCCAAGGTGGAATGAGGACTTACTTTGAATAATACACAAGATATTAACGCGCCTATTCGTATTCTTCTTTTGGGAAGTGGCACTGAAGTTGGTTCGTCTTTATTGCAGCTTTCTGAAGGCAAAGACGAATTCGAATGGTTGTGTCCTGATGAATCGCTATTACTGGATGTTAGCAGAAGAGCTGAATTAGATGCCATGCAGTTTGACGTTATTATTGATGCGTTAAGCTTGCGTTATGCGCTGCAAAATGATTATGGAAAGTTTCAGTCCTCTTTACGGTATTTGAGTGAAAAATCGAGCACGACATTAATCATGATTAGCAGTGCTAGGGTGTTTTCTGGCAATAAAGATGTGCCTTACGCTGAAATTGATGTTCCAGATAGTTCTGAGGCTTATGCAAAAGCTTTGATTGAGGCGGAGTCTATTGTGCTGAGTAACCCTAATAATATTGTGCTACGAACGGGTTGGTTATTCAGTGGTAAAGGGGATGACTTTGTTTGTAGGACGCTAGGCTTGATTCAAGATGGCGTTAATCTTGCTTATAAAGATGACTTAATTGGTAGTCCTACACCAGTGTCTGATTTGGTTCGAGTGATTTTGTCTATGGTAAATCAAGGGCATTACGGTGCTCAAAATAAAGGTGTTTACCATTATTGTTGTGCTGAAGAAATTAGTTGGATTCGATTGGTTGAGGCTATTTTGGCGACTTCCAGTCAATTCGATCCTAAAGCGCAAGTAGAAGTCGAGGCAATTGGTGATTCGTTTCCAGAGGTGCATGAAACGTTAGTTATGCAGCGGCAATCATTATCTTGTCGGAAGATATTTAATCACTTTGGGATAAAACAGCGGCCATGGCGATCAAAATTAAGAAGTTTAGTTAAGGAATTATATCAAGCTAGTTAGCTGCCAATTTTTGGTTGAGATAAATAAGTAGAATGGGAGGTGATGTGTACAAAATAAATCATAAAGCGGTCGTATTAGCTTTTATCTTTCAAATGCTTGTTGGGGGGGCTTGGTATGCTTCGGCACCTGTGTCACTTTTAGAGCGTGCAGCTTTGGTAGATATGGCGAAGCAACCTTCCGTTGGTGTGATTTTGTTGTTCGCATTTTCTTCTTTTGTGTATTTGTATTTTACGGCTTGGTTATTGCTAAGAATAAAGGGGCTATCTGGTTTTGGTCGCTTCTTTATAGTTATAGGGATATGGTTATTTATTGTTGTTCCTAATTATGTTTCTGTCTTCATTCACCTTCATCTTAGTGAATCTGATGTCTTGTATATGATGTCATATGGTGCTGCTAGCTGTGCCATAGCGGCTGTTATTTTACCACTATGGCAATCTTCTAGATCTATTTTCAAAGATTAGCGTTTTTGATTAATACAGGCTACTTTCCGGCCAAACCAACCATAAGCTTAATCCACTTATTAAAATGCTGATTACGATTTGGCCAATGATAATGAAAATACTTTGTCTGTTGCTTAATCGACCGCCTAGAGCAACGGCTATTGGCGTTATAAAGCTGCTTGCAGCAAGCATTAGCATGACGTTTAACGGAATGTCTGCTAGAACATGACTTTGTGTAATTAATCCTCCTAGTATTAGGAGAGCTGGGATACTGGTTTGGCTTTGTGTGGTTTTAGTAAAATAACTAATAGTCACATAGGCAAATAACGCTGCACCTAAAGCACCTAATAGCTGTCCTATTAATAAGCTTCCTCCAATTGATATAACCGGTGCAGCTGCGCCAGCAGTGACCATCAATCCTATTGGTAAAAGTAGTGGAGAAATGCTGCGTTCTGGCTGTGCTTTTTGATCTGCTGTTTTTTGTATTTTTTGTTGTATCAGTTGGTAAAGCAGAACGATGAATGCGCAGCTTGCTGCCCAACTAAGGCTGATGATAGGGCCTGAGTGTTTTAATACTGGGTTGAGTAGAAGATAAAACGATAGTCCAAACAATATAAAACCAGCACTGTTGCGAATTACTGGTTGTTTAATAGTGACTAAGCTAAATAGTGAAACGATGCCAATTAATACTGTTATGCTGTAATAGTCTATCGCTTGCTTTGGTGGGAAACTCAAGCCTGAATGGATCAGGCTGAGTCCGACAATAAAGCCGCCAAGGTAACCAAGATAAGACGATGCGCGTAACAATTTTCCAGCAACAATGCTGACTATTAGTGCGGCGAGAAAGGGGTAAACTGCCGTATGTAATAGCATTAAAACAGTAGAGTTACTGGCTTCTTCGTACATGATCGCTTTCCTTGGTGCTTTTTTCTGAATTGATTATTGGCGAATGCCTTCCACATAAACTTCAATTTCTGTTTTATCTGTTACGCCTGGGATGAAGTAGCTAATGCCAAAATCACTGCGCTGAATAACGGTTTTTGCTTCAAAACCTGCACGGTAACCACCCCAAGGATCTTTCCCTTCTCCAACCTTGTTAACATCAAAGCTAACCGACTTAGTTACGCCGTGTAGAGTTAGATCACCAGTTAAGGTGTTTCCTTCAAATTTGGTGCTTTTAAAGGTCAGTGTTGGGAATTGTTTAACATCTAAAAAGTCAGGGCTACGTAGGTGTTTATCACGAGCATCGTGATTGGTATCGATACTGTCTGCTTTTATCGTCAATGATGCGTTACCTGATTTTCCATCTTCGGCGTATGCAAAATTACCTTCGAATTCATTAAAGCGGCCAACAGTTGTGCTAACGCCCAAATGACCTACTTTAAATACAACACCAGAATGGGCGGGATCAATTTTGTAATCTGCTGCCATGGATAGGCTTGATACAAGCATTAATGCACTGATACTAATTATTTTCATTCTTACATTCCTTTACTAGATTCAAAGATGTGCACAGTGTAGATTGTTTTTTTTAATAAATAATCAGCGCTAAAAACAATTCAATATTAACTAAAAAGAAATGATAATAAGGGAACTTTTTATTTTTTGGGGAAGTGAATGGATAAGCTGCAAGCGATGAAGGTGTTTTGCCGTGTTTATGAGGCAGAAAGCTTTAAATTAGCGAGTGACTCTTTAGGGATTTCTCGACCTATGGTGACACGCTATATTAACTCTATTGAAGAGGAGTTAGGGACTAAGCTCTTGCAGCGTAATACTCGTAACATCAGTATCACTCATGCTGGTCGTAAATATTATCAGCATTGCATAGCGATACTTGATGCGATTGAGGAAGCTGAGAGTGAAATTGGCGATTTGACACAAAAGCCAAAAGGGCTGCTGAGGATTAGTGTGCCAATGGATTTTGGTTTATCGCACATTGTGCCTTTACTGGATAGTTTTAGTCGTTTATATCCTCAAATCGAATTGGATATAGATTTTAGTGATAAACGTATCGATATGACGGAATCTGGTGTTGATATTGCGATTAGGGGAGGGGATTTAGGAGGAGATCAATTTGTTGCTCGGCCTCTGTGCTATTCCAAAGGGTTTGTTTGTGCGTCGCCAGATTACATTTTGCAGCATGGAGAACTTCATCATATAGGAGAGCTAGAAAGTCATTCCTGCCTTTTGTATAGCAATGCGCTCGTGCCAAATCGTTGGTCGTTGATAGACGAAGCCGGTGTTTCTCAAACGGTTTCGGTTTCTGGCGCTTTTACTGCGAATAATGGTGGTGCTTTAACTCGGTTTGCCTTGGCGGGTTTGGGGGTGATTTATCAACCTGATTTTCTGGTAGCAAAGCACATTGAATCAGGTGCGCTGATCAACTTGTTGTCAAAGTATAAGGGCTACGAAATATGCTTTTATGCTATTTATCCACAACGCAAGCTAATGTCTAGAAAGACTCGATTGTTACTAGATTTTTTACAAGACAAACTGGCCAATACAAAATTTTGATAGTGTATTGGCCAGTATCTTAGATTTGAGCTTTTTGTTATTTCAAATCGCTAAACTCATTTTCTATGTTTAGATTTACAGGCATATCATAGCCAGGTAAACGAATTTCTTGATCCGTTATATTAAGCTCTTCACCGCCTAATACGTTGAATCCAAATTTGTAGATAGGAAGCGTTTCACCACGAATAGCGGATTGATTATATTCCTCAGCTGCAGCAACAACATCAGCGTTTTTCGCTTGGTAGTCGCTCATTTGCTCTGCACTGTAGCGCTTGTTTAGCATTTTCATGGTTTGAATTGGAGATAACAAAACAGCTGTTGCGTTATTTCCACCAAAACCTTTTGAGTTTAATAATGCCGCATCAAAATGGTCTTTTCCATAAACCTCGTGCTTGAGTTGGAATTTTAGGCCGTCTTGATAAACGTCATCGGCAACCGCATTGGATGTTGTGATACCGGGTAAAATGCCATCTTTCCACACGCCTAAAGATAAGTGCAACTGATCGCCACCTGCAGTACCTTGAGAGTGGCCTAGGAAAGCTTTCATTGCCACAACTGGTATATCGGTTGCACCAAAGCTAGTCGCCGCTTTGCTTAGTACGTGAGATTCAGTGATACGGTTTTGCGGTGTGCTGGTACCATGTGCTTGAATGAAAGTACGCTGCGTTAAGCCGTCATTACCTATGATATTTTGCAGGTAAGCCATGGCTTTACTCATGGTTAAATAGTTGCCAATACCTGGCGCTGAAATGGATTTTTTATGTCCATCTGCATGTGAAAATACCGCTGGGATAGCGCCAAATATTTCAGCGCCTAATTCAATGGCAAGTTCATCATCCATCAGAAGTGTCCATTGACTGGATTCTCCAATGGTAAAACCACAGTTCTGAGCAAATGGTCGGCAGCTGCGGGTATGGTCTGGTTCTTCTTGATTTGTTATCTCGTCCAGAGCAAGCAGAGCGGTATCTTCTGCTAAGGCACCCATTGTTCTGAAGCCTTCGATAATTTCGGGGGTGATCGGAGCATCACTGCCGCCAACCATTGCCACGCGAAATTTTCCACTCTTAATGCCGTCGATGGCTTTTTCTAGGTTGAAAAAATACGTTGCACAGGCACCAATTGCAGTACCGACATTGCCAACGCTGCCTAAAATGTAAGCATTTACAAAGTCTGCTGGCATTTGAGCATAACCAAGAGGCAAATGTTTCGATGTTGTGCGTTTACCCATTAGGGCGGATTTGAGCATACCGCCAAATCCTAAGTCGTCCATTTGACCAATTGAGTTGGCAGCGTAAACCGCCATTTGATCTGGAGCGACTTTGCTTCGAATGGTTTCCCAATCAATGCCGCTACTTTTAATAGCATCTGATGCACCATAGACAGTCATTTGTAGGCCGCGAGGATGATTTCGACTTTGATACAGCTTAGATGGATCAAAGCCAGTGGGTAGTTGTCCTGCAGCTTTTACAGAAAGAGGGCGAGTGTCTTTTATAAAAGTTTCTAGATTACCGTCAACAACGACTTCGCTTAGGGTGTCTGAAAGCTCTGTTACTTGCCAATTTGTAGGGCGATCATTTGGAAGAGAGCGTGTTTTGATAGTAAAGCTGAGTTTTTCTTCGCTGTGACTTGACTGTAGTGTTGTGGATTTGTGTAAAACCACATGGTCAACATCAAATAAACTAGGGTGAATACGACGAATTAAGGTGCGAGCAAGAAGAGACTCTCCGATGCTGTCAATAAGTGCGGCGGCATCTAGTGCTTCTCCACCATTAGTATACCAAAGGCCATTTTTGTGCTCGGCCATGTTGGTAATAGTGGCAAGATCGAGTAAAACATCCTGCTGGATTGAGCTTGGAAGAAGATCAAAGACAATTCGGCGATATGCTTGATGTGAAGAGGTACGACCAGCCGAATTGATTCCGCCAAAGCCAACAATAACAGGTAAACGGGCCAATTGAATTTCCTCGTTTGATGAGTGGGTGAAATATTACGGTATTGTAATGAAGGGGGTAACGCTTAGCCACCCCACATAAAGTAATTTCGTAACAATAAATTGCATTTTATTACATTTTTATCTTCTTTGAGCTTTGAATATTGTTATTGGTTATGGTTGCTCTGGTTTTGGCTGAGAGCGATTAAAGCGCCAAAGTTTGTTGTAATTGATTAAGCCTTCTATTTCTTCTACGTAGGCTTGGCCTCGTTCTGAATAGTGTTCTAAACCATGAACAAGGGCAAGACCAGTGACGACTTGTTTATCTTTTCTTAGCTGCGCACGAGAGGCTCTGAGTTTTTTGTAAGCGGCATTAGTGTTTAGGTTATCAATATAGGCAAACACAGACTCGCGGGCATCATTGAATTTTCGCACTTCATGATCGGCATCTTCGTTTCTTGATTCTGGGACTAAGCCACAGCCTTTTCTAAAGCACCATTGGCCAAAGTAGTTGTTGCCTTGCGTGGCGAAACGAGATGTTCCCCATGCAGATTCATTGGCAGATTGTGCTAAAACCAGTGAGGCTGGAATGATGTCGATGCGATTAAGTAATGCTTTTATGTCGTCTTTTGTGTAACTCTCAAGTTTTTTAAGCTTATGATTTTGACGAAGTGTAGAAATCCATTTTTTGTTTTTTGCTGATAGCTTTTTATTACTAGCAAGCAGGGCGTTCAAGCGTTCACGGTCTTTTAAAATAAGACTGTTTTTTTCATTTATAAAAGGGGTTAAGTAATCAAAGAAGGCTTTTTTACGTTCTTTGACATCTGCTATTGCAGAAAAGTCAGGAGCGTTTTTCTGAATCGGATGTGATTTAAAGTAGTTCTTTTCGTCTGATGTCGCTTCACCTGATTCATCGTATTGGGAGCTTGTTTCTGATGACTCATCCATGATGTCGTCGATATCATTTTTAAATGGGCCAGCTTTTATCCACAAAATAAATATTAGTGCAAAAGAGATAGTCCAGAGTATTTTCTTTTCCATAAATAGCCACAAGTCTCAAATATTTATATTTTTCAGTAAGCATTACAAAGCAAGCAATAGCTAACTAAAGGGGTGCGCAGATAAAAAAGTGAGCCCATTATCCTTAAAAAGAGCTCACTTTAATAGACTTTAACTCAGGCTTCTTGAATTTGCCTTAATTCCTTTTTTACTTAATTGATGTTTAAGGAAATAATTTAGCGGGCCCTATTGGAACCACTTGAGTTGGGTTGATTGTTTTGTGGCTGTAGTAATAATGTCGTTTGATGTGTTGTAGGTTTACTGTGCTTGCAATACTAGAAGTGTCGTACAGGCGCTTTAAAAAAACGTTGAGGTTTGGATAGTCTAGAATACGCTTCATATTACATTTAAAGTGCCCGAAGTAGACTGCGTCAAAGCGAATGAGCGTTGTAAAAAGACGCCAGTCTGCTTCGGTTTGCTCTTCTCCTAATAAATAAGTGCGAGTCGTTAATCTTTCTTCTAAAAACTCCAAAGTATCGAAAAGTGGCGTTAGAGCCTCTTCGTAAGCTTCTTGAGTCGTTGCAAAGCCGCACTTGTAGACACCATTATTGACTGTATTGTAAATGCGTTCATTTAGTTGATCTATTTCTTCTGCTTTATCATTTGGATAAAAATCTAAGTTGTTATGAGTTATTTCATTAAATGCACGATTAAAAATACGGATGATTTCTGAAGATTCGTTGGAGACAATAGTATGGCGTTCTTTGTCCCATAGAATAGGTACAGTGACTCTGCCGCTGTAATCTGGCTTGGCTTTGGTATAAAGCTGATGGGCAAAATCAAAATGGTGTAATGGATCTCCTATACTAATGTTGGGATCTATAAAGTTATCGTCTTGCTTGAATTCCCAGCCATTATCAAGCATATCGGGATGAACACAGCTAATGCTAATGATGTTTTCTAGTTGTTTTAATTTAATAAAAATCAGTGCGCGATGTGCCCAAGGGCAGGCAAGAGAGACGTACAGGTGGTAGCGGCCAGTTTGAGCAGGGAAATGGTTCGGGTTGTTTTGATCGTATTCGTGTTTGGGATAGATCCAGTTTCTGAACACGGATTCGCTGCGTACAAATTTTCCGTTGTTCGCTTTGGTGTCATACCACTGATCGGTCCACTGCCCATCTACAAGTAATCCCATTGTGTTTTCCTTTTGGTTTAGAATTCACGTTATTATTAATGAAATTGAATCGTTTTCGGGGCAATATATTGGTCGTATTTAATCGAATGATTCGATGGGTTTGATATTTTTATGTCTGAACGTTTAGGTTCACTGTTAGTTCCATGCTGCATTTTACTAGTGAGTGTTTATGCTAGTTTGTATGTTGGCTTGTTGCCACCTTTGTGGTTTAGCCTGTTACCGTTACTTCCCCTTATTTTTGCTGGTATCGCAATTTTACTCGCTTGGCATTTTAATAAAGGTCGAGTGTTAATCCTTGTGTTGCTACTTTTGATTCCAAAGCTTTATGGTGATTCAGACCAAGCTGCATCATTGACTGCTTATTTGGTTGTCTCTTGTTTTTGTATTGCTTTATTGGGCTTTGTGCCTGAGCGAGGTTTTTTTAATCGTTTTGCGGTTAATCGAATCCTCTTCGTGTTGATGCTACTTTGCTGGTGTTATGCCATTGAACGAAGCTGGGTGTCTTTTGCTTTTTTAGATTATGCTTTTTTAAGTAGCAGTGTAAGTTGGTCGACTGTTTTATTGTGGAGTGTCTTGATTGTCAGTGCCTTGGCAATTGGTCTGGCTTGGTGGCTAAGCGGTGACACCTTTCGAGCAAGCGGTCTGATAAGTATTGTCAGTTTACTGATTATCAGTCATTTTGTTTCCTCAAGTAATCAGTTTGATGCTTTATTGTCAGCACAGTTTTTATTGTGGATTTGGTTTTTGCTGATGGAAAGTCATCGCATGGCTTATTTAGATGATATGACTAAATTACCTGGTAGGCGTGCTTTGAATGAGCAGCTTGTCGGACTGTCTAAGCACTATGCAATTGCCATGGTCGATGTAGATCATTTTAAAAAGTTTAACGACACTTATGGGCATGACATGGGCGATAAAGTGCTTAAAAGTGTTGCCTCTCAGTTGAAGCAGTTTTCGAGCCCAGGAAAGGCGTTTCGTTTCGGTGGTGAAGAATTTACTATTGTGTTTCGAGGTAAGTGCCTTACTGAGGTTGAAGGTGTCCTAGAATTGATTCGAGAAAGTATCGAAGACGCTTTGGTTGAGGTGTTTGATCCTAAAAAGAAACAAGAGATAGGGGTGAATGTTACAGCCAGTGTTGGTGTGGCTTTTGCTACTATTGGTGAATCTCCAGATTCAGTCCTAAAGAGAGCGGATGAAGCCTTGTATCAGTCTAAAAAGAAAGGAAGGAACCGCGTTTCCAAATCTCCATCTCCAAAAAACGTCTAAATCTTTAAAAAACTGATCGATCGGTCAGTTTTTTTGCTCTCATCTATTGCACTGTAAAATCAGCTGTCTATAATCCTTATATAGATTTTATAAAAGACTGTATTTATTTGTTTGAATCATCTGATTCAATTTCTAGAAGTGTTAATACTTAGAAGTTAGTAGAGTCTTTTCGGTTTACTGTACAAGTAACCAACGATGGTAATTGCCATCGATCAAGAACATTGATGTACGCTGAATTTTTATTGGTTTTGCGTCTCAATTACAGCGCCAACGTGGTGTAGCAGTTAGCCTAATGACGAATGCCTATAGTCATTAACGTCTCTGCTACGAGGGGAAATGGGGAGCTTCGGCTCCCTTTTTTTATGCCGATTTTTCTTATTTCTTCGTGCCGATTCTAAAGGATGTTATCCTTCATCTATATTGCGCAGGATGGTAAGACAATACAAAAACATTCCCCCTTTAGTAACATGTTGATCAGCGAGGCTTCACCCTTGACCGAAGTAAAACGACCAAAAGATCAGTTGAAAGCGCATATCCGAGCTCAAAACCAAACGCTCATTTTAGAAACCTCGGAGCGTGTTTTTGCACGACAAGGTCTGGCTAAAACCACAACTCAGATGATTGCTGATGAAGCTGGTCTGCCAAAGGCCAATGTTCATTACTACTATCGCTCTAAAAAAGACCTTCTAGAAGCGGTATTAGAGCGCATTCTTCGTCTTTGGTTAGATTCCGTCAGCGAGTTTAATGTTGAAGAGGGGCCTAAGCACAACCTGACGCGCTACATTAGTGAAAAAATAGATCAATCCCGTACTAATAAAAATGCCTCAAAGATTTTTGCAATGGCGTTAATTGGCGAAGAAATTTTTGTCTTAGATTATCTTAAAAGTTTATTTGTTACTGAGTTAAGTCGTGAAAAGGCGACCATTCAGGTTTGGGTGGATAAAGGCTTGATGCGTCCTGTTTCAACAGAACATCTATTTATTAGTATTTGGGCGATGACTCAGACTTACGCAGATTTTGATGCGCAAGTTAAAATAATGCTGCAGAAAGATGAGTTAGAAGAAAGTGACTATGAAGAAGCAAAGCAGTTTATTACTAGAATGGTGTTAGCTGGTTGCGGTGTTGTTGAGCAACCGTTGTAAATTGATGGAGAGCTAGGCATGACATTAGAAAGCGGAATTACGTTTTTTCTCGCTATTTTTATTTTTGGCATTACTCCAGGCCCTGGGGTTTTTGCGATTTTGGCAAGAAGTATTTCTAGAGGTGCGAGAGCGAGTTTTTCTCTAAGCCTTGGTATGGTAATGAGTGATATCGTTTATTTAGTGATGGCATGTTACGGTTTGGCGGCTATTGCAGCGGCTTGGGAAGAGGTATTTCTTGTCATACGTTATGCTGGTGCCGCTTACCTTATTTATTTGGGATGGAAAATGTGGGTGTCGCCAGTTTCAACAATGTCTTCGGGTGATAATCTACAAGAAGCGAATAATGAGATCGCAAGCTTTGTCCAAGGTTTTATGATTTCAGCTTCTAACCCTAAAGTTATACTCTTTTATGTCGCTTTTCTGCCGACATTTATGGATTTAACTGTTTTAAGTGCGATGGATATAGTGTTTGCGTCGCTTCTTACTTTTGTGGCGTTGTTACTTGGTTTGACTGCGATTTCTATTGGCGCTTCTCAGGCAAGACGTTTCATGAAGTCTGAGCGTTCTATGAAAACATTGAATAAAACGGCGGGTGGCATCATGGCAAGTGCTGGTGCGTTTTTGGCTCTTAAGAGTTAACAGTTATAATTTTTTGCTCGCTTCTTAATAACAAAAAAGCCGCCTTTTTATGCAATTAAAAGACGGCTTTTTATTTGCTTTGTAAATGATTAGCGCGTGCCGTAAATTCGGTCGCCAGCATCGCCAACACCTGGACGAATGTAAGCGTGCTCGTCAAGACCACGGTCAATTGAACCAATGTACATGGCAACGTCTGGGTGTGCTTCTTTAAATGCTTCAATGCCTTCTGGCGCAGCAAATAGGCAGATGAAGCGAATATCTGTTGCACCCATTTCCTTCATTTTGTCGATGGCCATAATAGCTGAGTTGCCCGTTGCTAGCATTGGGTCAACCACAATAATGGTACGTTCATTCACTGAATGTGGCATTTTTAGGTAGTATTCAACAGGCTGTTTTGTTTCCGGGTCGCGATACAAGCCAACGTGACCTACACGTGCACTAGGCGACAATTTTAGTACGCCCTCTGCAAGTCCATTACCTGCTCTCATTATTGTCACAATACAAAGCTTTTTGCCCTTTAGAACTGGGCACATGGCTTTTTCTAAAGGTGTTTCAATTTCAACGTCGGTTGTTTCTAGATCGCGCGTAGCTTCGTAGCCAATCAATGTCCCTAGCTCTTCTACTAACATACGAAATTCACGGGTACTGGTGTTCTTATCGCGAAGACTGGTTAATTTGTGTTTAACAAAAGGGTGTTTAATCACAAATATATCGTTGTAAGCATTAAGGAGTTCATCGCGGGTCATTAGCCTTTCCTTTTTTGTAACTCTGGGTCGAGAGTGTGAAATTGAGCGAGTTCTACATTTATCATGGTCCTTATAATAACACTAAGTCGGAATAGGCCAAATAACTAATCCTGTCCTATGGGTTAGTTTGTTTCTTGAAGTGAGTAAGCATTTGGGAAAGTCGCCTATGGTATTGTTTTCGGCAATATCGTCATTACATAAGGTGTATCCATAGAAAAATGCCAATAAAAAATTGTCATAGACATTTCTAGCGAAAAATACATATTTATTGAGAAGTTTATTATGAGTGATGACGAACAATACTTAGATACACAAGAAGACCAAGTAGAAGTAACAGAAGAAGATGGTGTTGTGATTAGTGACCCAAGAGGTCTTGCTCTTCCTGATGATGTTTTACCTGAAACGTTGTTTATCTTACCTATTTCAAGCCGCCCATTTTTTCCAGCACAGGTTCAACCCGTTATGGTTGATGCCGAGCAGTGGGAGGATACGCTAGAGCGAATCGCAGAACATCCTCAAGCGGTTGTTGGCCTAGTTTATGCGGACAAGAAAACGAAAAAAGCACCTTCAGTTGACGAATTTCGTTCAATTGGCTGTGTTGCAAGAGTACATAAAGCCGAGAAGCAAAACGATAAGTTGACCTTTTTGGCTCAAGGTGTAAAGCGTTTTGAAGTGATAGAATGGTTAAGTGAAGAAGCGCCTTATTTGGCTCGCGTTCGTTACATTAATGATGTGAAGTCTAATGACGATGAGTCGAAAGCTTATTCCATTGCCATTCTAGATGCGATTAAACAACTGATTCGTTTAAACCCTTTGTTTAGCGAAGATTTAAGACAGTATCTAGGTCGATTCTCATTTAATGAATCGGGCTTGTTGGCAGACTTTGCTGCATCTATTACCTCTGCGGATTCGGAAGATTTGTATGATGTATTGGCTACTATTCCGGTAAATGCTCGTATGCATTTAGCGCTTACCTTGCTGAGAAAAGAGCTTGAAATTGCGCGCTTGCAGAATGAAATTAGCGCCGAAGTGAACGATAAAATAAGTAAGCATCAGCGAGACTTTTTCCTAAAAGAGCAATTGAAAATCATCCAGAAAGAGCTGGGTATTTCAAAAGATGACCGCACTTCTGATGTCGAAACATTCGAGGCTCGCTTAGAAGGTAAAACCTTACCTAAAGCCGTGAATGATAAAATTCAAGAAGAGCTTCATAAACTGAGTATTCTTGAAACAGGTTCTCCTGAGTACGGCGTGACGCGTAATTATTTAGATTGGGCGACGTCTTTACCATGGGGGGTTCACTCAAAAGATAACTTGGATATTAAATTAGCCCGTGAGGTTCTGGAATCTCATCATGCAGGTCTTGGCGACATAAAAGACCGCATTGTTGAATTCTTAGCTTTGGGTGCGCACCGCGGCGAAATGGGCGGCAGCATTTTACTGCTGGTCGGTCCTCCTGGGGTTGGTAAAACGTCCATTGGTAAGTCTATTGCGGAGTCTCTAAACCGTAAGTTCTATCGCTTTAGTCTTGGCGGCATGCGAGATGAGGCCGAAATAAAAGGCCATCGTCGTACCTATATTGGCGCTTTGCCGGGTAAATTCGTTCAAGCACTAAAAGATGTCGAGGTAGAAAATCCTGTCATCATGTTGGATGAGATCGACAAAATTGGCTCTTCTTTCCAAGGTGATCCAGCGTCATCTTTATTGGAGGCACTTGACCCTGAACAGAACGTTGAGTTTCTCGACCACTATTTGGATATGCGTATCGATCTATCTAAGGCGTTGTTTATTTGTACGGCAAATCAGTTAGATACGATCCCTGCGCCTTTGTTAGATCGAATGGATGTTATTCGGTTGTCTGGTTACATTGGTGATGAAAAACTAGCAATTGCTAAGCAGCATTTATGGCCTAAATTGCTAAAGAAAAACAAGTTGATGAAGAAACAGCTGAATATCACTGATGCTGCGTTACGTCATATTATTGAGCATTATGCTCGTGAGGCAGGGGTTCGTGGTTTAGATAAACTATTGCAAAAAGTCTTGCGCAAGAGTGTTGTTGAGTTAATGACTGGCGAAAAAGAGCACATCAATGTTGGTGTGAAAGACGTAGAGACGTTATTGGGGATGCCTTATTTCCGACCTGAGAAAACATTACAAGGCGTTGGTGTGGTGACTGGCTTGGCTTGGACTTCTATGGGCGGAGCGACGTTGCCAATTGAAGCCAATAAAGTCCATGAACTAACACGTGGCTTAAAACTCACTGGTAAACTCGGTGATGTAATGAAAGAGTCTGCTGAGATCGCGTATTCCTACGTTTTTTCTCATGCAAAGAGTTATCAAAAACATCCAGAATTCTTTGATAAAAGTTTAGTGCATTTGCATGTTCCTGAAGGCGCTACGCCAAAAGATGGGCCAAGCGCGGGTATTTCCATGGCGACGGCATTATTGTCCTTAGCGAAAGGGGAGCCGGTTCGACGTGGGTTGGCTATGACGGGGGAATTGACGCTCACCGGTCAGGTTTTAGCGGTTGGTGGTATCCGCGAGAAAATAATCGCAGCTAAGCGTAGTAAAATTAGTGAGGTAATTTTACCTGAGCCAAATCGTCGTGATTTTGAAGAATTGCCTGAATCTGTCAAAGATGGGATGACGGTGCATTTTGCCGAACGCTTTGTCGATGTTGAAAAAATCGTTTTTAATCGATCAAATAACGATCTTCATTAGGTTATCCACAATGTAAGCATTTTCTCAAATCGTCATACATGAGAAAATACCTGACCGGACAAGTGCTTGCTTGTCCGGTTTTTTATTTTTGGGCGCGTTTTTTTGCGTTTTATTGTCGCGCGGTCAATGCGTCATTTTTAGGGGAAACAAATGCCTGGTCCGGGAAAGCTTACAGAAGGTTCAACCTTTAAACATGTCGTTAGCATGTCAGCCACCGGTGCGTTTGGTCTAATGTGCATGTTTTTGGTCGATTTGGTCGACATGCTTTTCCTTTCTATGTTGGGCGAGAAGGAAGCGGTAGCTGCTGTAGGTTTTGCTAGCACCATCATGTTTTTTACCATCTCTTTGAGCATTGCTGTTTCTATTGCGGCAACAGCTTTGGTATCAAGAGCTGTTGGTGAAGGACAGATCGAGTTAGCTAAACGTCGTGCAGTCAATGTGCTGGCGTTTGGTATTTTCTTTTCGACCGGAGTTGTCTGGCTTTTATGGCCTAATATTCCTCATATCCTTTTGTATATTGGTGCCACAGGGCGAACACTCGATTTAGCAACAGGGTATCTGCAGATCTTGGTCATCGGCATGCCTGCGGTCATGATTGGCATGATTGGCTCTGGCATTATGCGAGCGCTAGGCGATGCCCGTCGTGCCATGTACGCCACCATGGTTGGTGGTTTGGTCAATGCGCTATTGGACCCTATTTTTATTTTCGCTTTCGGGTTGGGCGTGCAAGGCGCGGCCATAGCCTCTTTGATTGCGCGTTTTTCCATGGTTGCTGTGTCGTATTATGGCGTGGTTCATATCCATAAGATGCTTGGCGAATTTGATTTAATGGACTTCTTCAAAGACGTTAAATCGATTTCCATGATCGCCATTCCTGCCATGTTAACGAATATGTCCTCGCCGTTAGCAAATGCTATTGTGATGGAGCATACAGCGTCGTTTGGCGATGATGCTGTAGCGGCTGTGGCCGTTATTGGGCGAATTATTCCTGTGGTGTTTGGTGGAATATTTGCTTTATCTGGCGCTGTTGGGCCTATACTGGGCCAGAATTATGGGGCAGGGCGCTTTGACAGAATGCACAGTGCGATCAGTAGTGCCGTGGTTTATGCTCTAGGTTATTGCCTCGTCTTGTGCTTCTGCCTTTATCAAATGCAAGATTGGCTGGTATCAGTATTTCATGCCTCTCAAGGAAGCGCAGATCTGATTCGGTTTTTTGCTACTTTTGTGTCTTTTAGCTTTTTCTTTCAGAGTCTATTGTTTATTGCGATTGCTGTTTTTAATAATCTTGGTAAACCCTTGAATAGCACCTTGTTGAACTTTGGTCGCGCAACATTAGGTACATGGCCACTGATTACCATTTTCTCTCTTTTTATGGGGGCAGAGGGGATACTTTTCGGACAAGCCGTTGGATCCGTTATCTTTGGTTGTTTGGGTTTTTATATGGCTAGAAACTACATTACAGAGCTGGAAGAGAAAGAGGCTCGTGAAATCTTGCCTACAAATAATCACAGTTATGATGAAATAATTTAAAAACTTTCTCTTTTAACCTTCTGCCTTAATAGCCCAGAGTAAAAACTCTTGATTACCGTCACCACCTTTTATTGGGCTTTCTATATAGCACTTCACTTCGAATCCTAATGAAGTGACAAAGGCTTTTATGTCTTGCTCAAGCCGATTTACACGCTGCTTGTCTTTTACTATTCCACCTTTGCCAATGAATTCTTTTCCTACTTCAAATTGAGGTTTTACTAATGTAATCAGGTGGCCTGCTTCACTTAGTAAATTTGGTAGCTGAGGCAAAATTTTAGTCTGCGATATAAAAGAAACATCCATGACGACAAGATCAAAACCGTTTGCTGGAAAGTGTCCATTTAGATCGTTAATACTCAAGTTTCGAGCATTAATTCCTTCTAGGCAGGTTATATTGTGATTATTACGCAGGCTAGGGTCTAGTTGTCCGTGCCCTACCTCAACTCCGACAACATGCGCTGCGCCATGCTGAATTGCACAATCACTAAAGCCACCGGTAGATTGGCCGATATCTAATACAAGGAAACCTTCGATATTTAGTTGTGTATGTAACAAAGCACCTTCAAGTTTCAAAGCACCACGGGAAACGTATTTGTCGGCTTTGTCTGAGGTTACGGTCAGCTCAATGTCTGATGGCAGTTTTATGCTAGGCTTGGTGGCTTTTATCCACTTTTCGTTTTGTTTGTATGAGACTCGTCCTTCACTGATAAAGATTTGTGCTTGCGAGCGAGATTTAGCAAGGCCTTGCTCGGTAAGAATTAGGTCGATACGTAACATAGAAAACTCAGTAGTAAGATAATTGTCGCGAATGTTAGCAAAAAATGAATAATCAAAGTAGATTTAAAAGAAACAGAAAGGGTCTGTTTTATGACCACTGACGATTGTCTGAGGAAAGCCTGTGCTATTAAAAACACTGATTAATACAAATGAACTGGCCCTATTGCTTGGGCAGCCGAATGTGGTTGTTTTAGATTGTCGGTTCTATTTGACCGATCATGCTAAAGGTAAATCGGAATACGATAACGGTCATATTCCTGGCGCTATTTTTGTGGATGTTCATCATGAGTTGGCAGCACCAGAGACGGAATTGACTGGTCGACATCCTCTACCGGACGAAGTCGTTTTTTCAGAGAAATTACAGGCTTGGGGAATAGATCTCAATACTCAAGTTGTTGTATACGACGATATGGGCGGGGCGATTGCCGCACGCGCCTGGTGGATGCTTAGCCAGCAAAATATTGATGTACGTGTTTTAAATGGTGGCTTTCCTGCATGGTTGAGAGAGGGTAGAGATGTTTCATTGACTCCAGTCATAGCAAAAGCGTCATCTAATAAAGTTGAGGTTTCATTTCCTTGGGCGATTAGTGAGCAAGCGATAGTTGAAAACTTTGAGACGAATCAATTTCAGCTGGTGGATGCTAGAGCGTCAGATCGTTTTAATGGTGAAAATGAAACCATGGATCCTATTGCTGGGCATATTCCCGGGGCGATTAATCGTCCATTTTCAGATAATTTAGATGCAGATGCTTGTTTTAAACCTGCGGAACAATTGCATGTAGAGTGGCAAGACTGGTTATCCGGTAGTAGTGATACGTATGTATATTATTGTGGATCCGGTGTGACGGCTTGTCATAATGTCTTGGCATTAAATTATGCAGGCATAGAAGCAAAGCAAGTTTATGTTGGGTCGTGGAGTCAATGGTCGAAAAGAATGCTGCGAGCGGTTGCATTGTGATAATGTTTTTTTAGTGCCATCCATGCCGATAAACTTAGCCTCTTTAATAGAGGCTAAGTGACGTAGTAAGGCACATGTTATTTCGGAGTTGCACCCGCTATGAAAATTTGTACTTGTTGATGTGTCTCCCCCCAAATGTGTGATTTAACTGCAAGTAGGAAGTGCTCCGCTTCTTTTAGTGTCACAATACCATCCATTAATTTGATGCCTATGCCTTCTTGTGTGAAGAAAAAATGCCAAGTGTGTTTGTCTATGATGGCTTCGCCTTCGCCATTATCATAGCTGACTTGCTGAAAAGGGTAATCACTGGGAATAAAGCAGGAAAGCTCTTGTCCTGATTCTCCATAGTTAAGATCAGGGATATAGCCTTGACGATCTACCAGTTCAAACTTCATATAGAACTCCTTGTTTTTTATTAAGATTAGCTGTGGTGTTCTCGATTTGCTGTATTTCTTGATGTAATTAATGAAAAAAGCGCATTTTGGCGTTTTTAATTATGGTGCAAACTGTAAAATAGCCTCTTTAGAGCGTAAATTCTATCTTTAAAGTCAAAAGGTGATCTGAATGAAAATAGCTATGCTAGGAGCTGGCTATGTTGGGTTTTCTAGTACTCCGTTAATAGCAAAGTGTAATGAGCTCGTCGCCTTGGACATTGCCTCTTAGAGGGTCTATATACTTAATAAGAAGCCGTACTTTCATTTAAAGATGACGGGTTGAGAATCACTTGGCTGAGTAAAAATTATTTCTTATAACTGCAATACGTTAGTAATTTATGAAGCTATATCAGAGTAATGTAGCTAACCGAGTCATGGATGATCTACTTGATATGAAAAATGAAGTCTAGAAAAATTCAATTGTTATAGGCGATTGATTACAGACTAGCTTTTTTATTTTTTAATAAAATTATTTGGTTTTATAGCATGGCTCTTGGTAATAAACGTTCAGTTTTTGGTTATTTTCTAATAATAAACATACTTTTCTCTATTCTTTTGGCTATAAGATATTTTTTATTTTTGCCTGAGTTTCCTGCTGATGTCTTAGGTGCTTCTTTTATTGTCACGAGCTTAATCGGGCAGATGGCGTTACTCGGTGGAATATTGGGGTTATTTGCCTTTTTTTTGGTCTTTTTACCTAGAAAACTTTTTTATCTAGTAGCTGGTTTTTTAGCGTCTGCATCCTTGTTTTTGCTGTTGATTGATACCTTTGTGTTCGCCCAATATCGCTTCCATATCAATGAAGTTGTTCTTAAATTAGTGTTATCCGGTGATGTGGTTGATTTTTCTATTATTACTTGGTTTGTTGCCGCTGTTAGTTTTTTGGCTATATTTTTAATTGAATATGCACTACTAAACTTTCTAAGTGCTAGATCTGCTACTTGGATTAAAAAAAGATATTTCGCCTGCTTGTTTATCTTGTGTTTTTTTGCGAGTAATTTTATTCATATATGGGCCGCTGCGAATGCTTACCAACCCGTTACAATAAGCAAAAGCTATCTACCTTTATTTCAGCCTGCGACGGCAAATAATTTTATGCGTCAATACGGCTGGATTGATGAGGAGGCACTGAAGCGGCAAAAAGTATTGTCTTTAAAAGTGGCTAGTAACCTTAATTATCCAATTGGAAGACTTAATACTGTTGCTGTTGATAAACCCGTGAATATCATGTTTTTGGTGGTTGATTCATGGCGTTTTGATACTTTTAATGCTGATAATACTCCTAGCATGTGGGCTTATGCTCAAAATGGTGCTTCTTTTGAAAATCATATATCTACTGGGAATAATACTCGTACTGGGATTTTTGGTCTTTTTTATGGTCTACCAGGGACATATTGGCAAAGCATACTGTCGAATCAAAAATCACCTGTTTTTATTGATCGCCTTCAGGCGTTGGACTATCAGCTAGGTATTTTTACTTCGGCTTCGTTGACTGATCCTGAATTTAATCAAACTGTCTTTACTAAAGTGAATGACTTGCGTTTAAGGTCAGAAGGGCGTTCACCTGCTGAAAGAGATGGCAAGCTGACGGAAGGTTGGTTGCAATGGTATCAGCACAGAGATAAATCTAAACCTGCATTTTCATTTCTTTTCTATGATGCTCCGCATGGTTACGATTTTCCGAAAGATTACGGAAAAAAATACGAGCCAATGCTAAGTGAAGTGAATTACTTGACTCTCAATAATGATACAGATCCAACATTGTTTATGAATAGATATAAGACAAGCGTTCATTATGTGGATGATTTAGCAAAAAAAGTGTTGAATGAGTTAAAAACAACGGGAGATGCAGATAATACGGTTGTAATTATAACTGGTGATCATGCGCAAGAACTGAATGACAATAAACTAAACTATTGGGGGCACAACAGTAATTTTACGCCAGCGCAAACACATGTACCATTTGTTATGGTTGGACCTAATATTGGAAGGCTAAAAGAAGGTTTAGGCTCTATAACCAGTCATGAAGATGTTGTTCCGACGTTAATGAAAAACTATCTTGGCGTTACCAGTTCCTTAGATACTTATTCGGTAGGTATTGATCTTTTAGGTGAAAGTGAGGAACGAGATTGGGTGTTGTCTTCAAGTTATGCTAGTTATGCCTTGATTACTCATGACAGTATTTTAGAGGTTGGGGCGAGTGGACAATATAAAATCTATGATTTAACCAATCGGGTGAAAAAAGGTGCCGAGCCTAATTATGTATTTTTAAAAGATGCACTGGATAGTGTGAGTCGGTTTAGGAAATAATTAACGCACTGTTTGGTATCGTCCGTTCTTCGAGAGTAACGGCTTGAGGTTATCCCTCAGGCCGTTATTTTTTCATAGAGTGATAAATATCTTTCTGCCATTTTTTGTGGCGTATAGTTTTCGATTTGTTTTTTGGCACCCTCAATTAATTTCATTTGAAGGGCTTTGTCATTGGAAAGTTTTATGATGGCATCAGCTAGTGCAGAGCTGTCATTTGGTTCGACAAGTAACCCTGTCTCGTTATCAATGACAATATCTGGAATGCCGCCAACATTAGAGGCAATGATAGGTACACCTGCATCCATCACATCTAATAAAGTTGAGCCTAAACCTTCATTTCTAGAAGGGAAGGCAAAGAGGTCGAAGTAAGGTAAATAGTCCCCAATCTTCGGCTTAAATCCCATCCATGTGATGTTTTTAATACCTTTGGATAAAGATTCAAGTTCTTCTTTGTCTGCTCCATCACCGAAAAAAACGATATGTAGATCCGGATGGTTTTTTTCTAACAATATTGCTGCTTCTATAAGAACTTTTTGTCCCTTATGTTTATCAACTAATGCGCCTACATGGCCAATAATCGTTTTTCCTGGAAAAGTACTTCGAAAGCTTTCACCTTCTTTTTGATCAACTTCTAAGTGAGCGAGAGTGCTTGGAATTTGATAAACCTCTCCCCATTGCTTATCGCGAAGTTGATTCGCAATAATCGTTGAAATACCAACCAATGCTGATGCATTGTTGTAGGTTTTTTTGTTTAACCATTTATCTTTTACGATTGCATCAACACGTCGAGTAATAATATAGGGTGTATTTCTAAGGAGCTTGTGTAGATAAGCCCAGTGAACGGCCTTTGCTTCATGCGCATGGACGATATCAGCATGAGGTGCGGCATAATGTCCCGATAGCTGGTTGTTTGCTGTAACAAAAGAGAGGTTCTCCACGTCCGCAAGTCTAGTGCGAAGGGGAGACTCTTCACGACATGCAAGTAACTGCCGTGTATTAAAGTGCTTTGCTAGGGCTCTTATAAGAAGTTCTGTTTGTCTTTCTCCACCACGGAAACCTTTAGCGAGATTGACATGAAGTACAGTTAGCATTTTACTCAAGGTGTATCGCCTGTTTGGTTACCAAATGTTTTTAAAGTCGTCTTGTTTTGTGACGCTAGGGTCACGTTGATATTCAAGAAGCTTAGCGTACTTTAGATAGCTGTTGACTGCTGAACTTAGTGCTACTGTCATTCCATCTACACCTCCCATAAAACCTCTTTGAAAAATGTATTTACGGATAAAAGCATTCAGACCATGTGTAAAAGGAGAGAAAGAATTTGCTCTTTTGCCTTTTGCATACATGATTTTAGCGGCTCTTCCGCTGAAGTTTCGGCCGGGCTTAGCAAACAGTTCACCGATATTCTTAAAAGAATAGTGGATAATATCAGCGTCAATATCTTTAACATTTTTTGTTTGCACGCTGGCGTGCTGCTTCACATCAGCAAAACGAGTTTTGTCTGTATTGTATAAGCGGATGCAACGGTCTGGATACCAGCCGCAGTGCTTTATCCAGCGGTTACCAATCATATTCTGTCGGCGAAATGAATAGCCTTCAATATTGGTAGACTCTAAATCCAGCTGCTGAATAGCTTGAGTCATTTCTGATGTTAGACGCTCATCGGCATCTAAGCTCAAAACCCATTTATTTTGGGTGTGATTTAGAGCAACATTTTTTTGAATACCATCGCCTAAATAAGGTTGATTGACTATGGTTGCACCTAAGCTTTTAGCAATTTCGATGGTACTGTCAGTGCTGCCTGAGTCTACCACGATTATTTCATCGCAAACGGTTTGCATCGATTCTATACAAGCAGCAATGTTTTTTTCTTCATTTAGGGTGATGATGTTGCCTGAAATTTTCATACTTGGCTCTTCAATAAATTAATAGCGTATTCGGTTACGGTTTCTGTGGTGATGGTTTTGATGTCATGACCTTTTTTAGGGAAAATTGTCCCCGATTTTTTATGACTAAGAAACCACTCTGTATTAGGTTCTCTAAAGATGCCAACAAAGGGTTTTTGTAAGCACTGAGCAACGTGAGATGGTCCACAATCATTTGCGATCGTTAGGTCACAGTGATTCACTAGCTTTGCAATATCGTGAAGACAGATGTTTACGTGCAGAGATAAATTTTCAGAATTTAGCTCTTTTACGTATTGAATTTCTTTGTTTTCATCAGGGCCTAATAAAATATGGAGGTGGTATTTTTTTCCTATTGCATTGGTAATGGATTCGACAGCAATAAGAAACTTTTCAATTCCCCATTTCTTTATTTCTCCTGCACCACCGCCTGGCATAATAAGTACACTAAACTCTTCTTTTTCTAGGTGGAGTTTAGAGCCTTCTGCTAGTGCGATAAATGGAGCGGCAAGAGCTTCTAATAAGGCGTGTTCTTCTTTTATGAAAATTTTTAGATAGCCAAGAGCTCTATATTCTTTTTTGCATAAAATGTTATGTTTTTCAGAAAGTAAGTTGGTAAGAAAATCATTTTTGACTAATTCGAAAGCTCTACCATTTTTGGTGAGCTTATAAAAAATGATAGGTAGGCGATCGCTCGGTCTTAAATTGAGAAGGTTATCGCAATGTCTAAGCTTCTTGAGTTCTTCGAATTTATTTTTCGAGTGGATGCATTCTTCTATCCAAGGGAGTTGATTGTAAATCCATGCCACATCATTTTTAGCTAAAAGGGTGATTGGCTCTTGATTGCCATAGTTATTGAAGAAATAAAACAGCACAGGAATACTGGTTATCTGAGCTCCAAAATGTGGTCTATTTCTGAGCAATGCAAGATTCATTGTGTAATGACAGTCCTTATAATCATGTCAGGAGTTAGTTGATTCTGACAGTTAGTGTGCTCCAGCGGGCAAGTCCGTTTAAAGCAAGGGGAGCATTCAAGGTGAAGGTTATGAATGGTTTTATTGTCTGTAAGTGGTGGCGTAAATAACTCGCTTGTTGAGCCATAAATTCCATGTACTTCTGTGCCGACGGCTGCCGCAATGTGCATTAAACCAGAGTCATTACTGACAGCTTTGTCAGCTATTGCGAGTAAATCTATTGCGTCCACTAATTGGGTTTTTCCACATAGATTTACGGCAAATTCGCCAAGATTACTTGTGATTTCTTCGCCGTTGTCTTGGTCTTTTGGTCCGCCCAATACCCAGATTTGATAGCCCGCTTCAATAGCGCTTTTAGCCAGTTCATGGAAATAAGCAATAGGCCATTGTTTAGATGGGCCAAATTCTGCGCCAGCCATAAGTGCGATAGCGGGTCTATTCGATAAATTATATTGTTTGAAAAGGCTTTTTTGATTATCTGGATCAACGGATAAAGCGGGAGACGGAATATCCATTGGTGGATAGGCTAGTTCATTAGGTAACCCTAAAGACGTAAAACGCTTTACCGTTTGATTTAAAATATTTTTATCTAGCTTGCGACGTTCGTTAAGTAATATATAACGCTGTTCACCAGTAAAACCAACGCGATGCGGAACCTTTGCAAAAAAGGGCACCAAGGCTGATTTCCATGAGCGAGGCATCACGATGGCATGATCATAATGCTCTGAGCGAAGTGAATGTCCTAGTTTGCGACGTGTGCTTATTCCCCATTCACCATGGCCAGTAGGGAGAGAAATAGCCCGTCGTACTTGTGGCATTCTGGCCAAAATAGGCAATGACCAATTTGGACCAATGACATCTATGACAGCCTCTTCATCACGCTGCTTTAGAGTAATGAAGAGGCTTTGAGCCATAACCATATCGCCAACCCAAGATGGCCCAACAATTAAATATTTAGCCATTAGTATCAAGCCAACCTAGGTAGTCTTGAACGCCTTGGGCTAGTCCGCGGAAGTTTCCTTCATAGCCAGCTTCGCGAAGCTTGCTGATGTCCGCTTCAGTAAAGCTTTGATAAGCGCCTTTTAAATGCTCAGGGAAAGGGATGTATTCAATTTCGCCTTTTTCATAATGGGCAATGACCGTTTCAGCTATTGTGCGGAAAGGTTCTGCTTTACCTGTGCCTAGGTTGAATATTCCTGATTTTTCTGGGTTTTCTAGGAACCAAAGTTTGGTATTAACTAGATCTTCAACATAGATGAAATCTCGGCTTTGACCGCCTGCTTCGTAACCATCGTATGCACCAAAGAGTTTTGGGTTTTCCCCTGCAAGTACTTGATTACGAAGGTGAAATGCGACACTGGCCATGCTGCCTTTATGTTGTTCACGAGGCCCATATACGTTGAAATAGCGGAAGCCAACAATTTGACTTTTCGCTTTTGGTAAAACCGCTCGAATATATTGGTCAAATTGAAACTTTGAGTAGGCGTACATGTTAAGCGGTTTTTCGTTTTCACGGGATTCTTGAAAAATGGGGCCGGAACCATAAACAGAGGCGGAAGATGCATAAGAAAATGGTGCTTCGTGTTTTAAACAGAAATCTAACACAGCTTTTGAATATTGATAATTTACGTCCATGACATATTTACCGTTCCATTCAGTGGTTGCTGAACAAGCACCTTCATGAAAAACAGCAATAGGATTAATGTTTAATGTGTCGTTCTTGATAGCGTCCAAAAAATCATACATATCCATGTAATCTGCAATATCAAGATCAGACAGGTTTAGACATTTTTTTCCGTCTGTTAAATCGTCTACCAAAAGGATGTTCTTGATACCTTTGTTGTTTAAGGCTTTGATTATATTGCTGCCAATGAATCCGGCACCACCTGTTACTATATACATAATTTATGTGTCCTATTTTGTCTTTGTAAGTTTAGCTCTAAATACGTCAGCTCTAAACTCAAAAAGAATCCTGAAAATCGTTGTTTGCTTTTGCCCATGCTATCACTTCTGTTAGACCGAGAAAAATATGATAGCTGCTGGTTCCGGGGAGCGGAAAGTCCTTTGGCGAGTTATCTTCATTAAGATACTCATTCCAACGGCCATTCGGTAGCAAATAGTGTTGCTGAATAAAATAGATAGCCTTCTCTAATCGGTCTATTTTCTCTTCTTTACCAATTGGCATCACTGTGATGGCTTTTATATATTCGGTGATTGGCCAGATACGCTTTTCTTTATCGATAGGCTGCTTTTTATCTCCGTCTATTTGATTATAAATGCCACCATTGTTTGCAAGTCCATGTCTAGTTGCTGTTAACCATAGCTGTTGTGCTAAATCAGTATAGTCGGAATTAGGGATTATTTTATTTGCTTGGTAGAGCAACCAGACCCATTCGAAGTGGTGTCCAGGTTCTACTTGATTGCCTGTGTTAGGGTCAAGACTCCAATCAGCACTGAAAAACTCACGTAGCGTCTTTGTTTCTTTGTGGTAAAAATGCTCGAGTGCCAATGAAAGTAGAGACTGGATGGCCACTTTATAATCGTTATCATGGGTTTCTTTGAAGGCGGCGACATAACCTTCTAGCAAATGCATGTGTGGGTTTTGGCGGCGAATTTGCGTGTTATCAACTGGATAAGATTCATAAAAACCGCCGGATTCTGCTTGCATCTTCTCCAACAAAAACAAGTGTGTTTTTTTCATATAAAGAATAGCGCGATCATCCTTCGTTACCTGATGGTAATAGCTAAAAGAGAGCAATACAAAGGCGAGAGCGTAAGCATCAGATTGCCCATCTTTTACAGAAAGGTTGTCGTTTAACGAAAAAATCCAGCGATCATCAACAAAATAATGAGACGTGATAAAGTCGAAAAGAGGCGTTAGCTTTACTTGCCACTCAGGCAAATTTTTTATCTGGCAAGCATGACTAAAAGTATATAACTGACGGCATTGAGTTAATAAACGAACACGACCAAGGGAGTTGTTGCTCCAGTCATGTTTCATGCTTTCGTAACTGTGGCCATCTTCCTTGTTGATACCATAACGAGACCAATTGTTTAAAAGTTCATCAAATAAGAACGATTGGCTAGATAATAGAGCGGAATTCAGCATTGTGTAAAAGCCTTATTTCGTATGTTTTAGGTATGTCCAACTTGGCGAGGGAGTATGATAAGATGAGTGCCTCTAAAAATCGATTATTATGTGGCTATGAACTCTTCGTATCTAAATTTTAAAGATAAACACATCCTTGTTGTTGGGGATGTTATGTTAGATCGCTATTGGCATGGCGGCACCTCACGCATTTCTCCTGAAGCTCCTGTTCAAGTCGTCAAGGTTTCTAATATTGAAGATCGTCCAGGTGGTGCGGCAAACGTTGCGCTTGGCTTAGCCAAATTGGGCGTCTCTGTAACACTAGTTGGTGTGGTCGGTAACGACGAAAATGCCGAGGTGTTGACTCGTTGCTTAGAAGAGGTGGGCGTTACTTGCCGGTTTGTTCGCTCAGAAACCTTACCAACCATTACCAAATTACGCGTGATGAGTCGTCATCAACAGCTTATTCGCTTAGATTTTGAAGAGCGTGAAGACAGTCTTTCTCAGAATGAAGCATTGGCAAAAGTCGTCGAAGAGTGTTTGCCCGAATCAGATGCCGTCATTTTTTCTGATTATGCAAAAGGCTGTCTTGCAGATGTTCAGACATTAATAAAACTCTCAAATATCGCGAAAGTACCAAGTTTTGTTGACCCTAAAGGTGATGACTTCTCAATCTATCAAGGGGCGACCTTAGTTAAGCCGAACCTTCTAGAATTCGAAATGATTGTGGGTAAATGCCGTTCAACGAAAGAATTGGAGGAGAAAGCTAAAGCTCTGCGCGAGCAATTTGGCTGGAAAGCTTTGCTAGTGACTCGTGGTGAAGATGGTTTGATTTTGTTGAGTGACGATAAACCACCGTTTTCATTAGCGACAGCAGCCAAAGAAGTGTTTGATGTTACCGGTGCTGGCGATACCGTTGTTGCGGTTTTAACTGCGGTTTATGTAACGAGTAAGCGTTTTATTGACGCGGTTGAATACGCCAATCAAGCGGCAGGTTATGTGGTCGGAAAACTGGGTACGGCATCTATTAGTGCCGAGCGACTAGATGCCATTATGTTTCAGCGTTCACACAGCACAAACTTTGGTGTGCTTTCTCCAGAAGATTTGCTTGAGCAAATTAAGCTGGCACAAATGAATGGTGAAAAGATTGTTTTCACAAATGGTTGTTTCGATATTCTTCATCCAGGACACATTGCCTATATGAAGCAGGCGAAAGCGCTAGGAGACCGCTTAATTGTAGCGGTTAATACTGATGCGTCAGTTAAACGGCTTAAAGGTGAAAAACGCCCTATTAATAACTTGATTCATCGTATGTCTGTACTTGAAGGTGTGGGAGCGATTGATTGGGTGACTTGGTTTGACGAAGACACACCAAAAGAAATTATTGAATTTTTAACGCCTGATGTTTTGGTTAAAGGTGGGGATTACACCATAGAAACAATTGTTGGTGCTGATCATGTCTTAGCTCATGGAGGGGAAGTCAAAGTGTTGACTTTTGTTGATGGTTACTCAACCACCTCTATCATCGAAAAAGCGAATTTGTAAATGCAAGATAAAGAAAATATAGAAATCGAAACTGCGGCTCCAAAAGTTCCTGTTTCAGGTATGCAAAACTATTTTCGCCTTTTGAGCTATGTGCGCTCATCTTGGTTGTATTTGCTTCTTAGTATCATAGGTTATGTAATTTATGCTGCGATGGAGCCAGCTTTAGCGGCTTTGTTAAAGCATATTGTTGATGTCGTTTCTGCGGGAAATATTTCAGACAGCCGCTTGTTAATACCTTTGGCTATATTAGGGGTTTTTATTGCTCGAGGAATAGGTACCTTCTTGGGTAGCTATTTTATGGCCAAAGTCGCCAATAACGTAGTTTTTGATTTGCGTACCAGCATGTTTAATAAGCTTGTGCTTTTGCCTTCTGATTATTATCACTCTATTCCTACCGGACGCCTATTAGCTAAGTTGACTTACGATACAGAGCAAGTCATTGGCTCCATCACTCAAGCGATACGTGTTATTTTACGTGAAGGTCTAACTGTTGTTGGTTTGTTTGGTTATATGATCTACATGAACTGGCGACTATCTTTATTATTTTTGGTGGTTGTACCTTTAATTGGTTTGATTGTTTCTTATGCATCAAAGCGGTTTCGCAAATTGAGTACTCGAATTCAGAATGCGATGGGTGGTGTTACTGATGTGGCATCGGAAGCGATTAAAGGCCATGAAGTAGTTAAAATATTTGGTGGTAGCCAATATGAAATAGCACGTTTCCATAAAGCGGCGACAGAAAACCGTCGTTCTCAGTTAAAAATGGAAATGACTAAGTCACTTAATGTGCCTATTGTGCAGTTCATTCTTGCGCTGATGATGGCGACATTAATTTGGTTTGCTTTAAGTCCATCTATTAGTGCTCACATGTCTCCCGGTGACTTTATTGCTTTTATAACAGCTGCAGGTATGTTGGGTAAGCCTATTCGCCAGTTGACTGATGTGAACAGTATTTTGCAAAAAGGCATAGCTGCTTCTTACAGTATTTTTGATTTCTTAGATTTACCTGAAGAAATCGATAAAGGAACGATGTCTATCACTAGCTTAAAGGGGAATATTGAGTGGGATAATATGTCCTTTAAATACGCTGGTGCTGAAAAACAGACCTTAAAAAATATTAATTTGTCTTTGCCAGCAGGAAAAACCTTAGCCTTAGTGGGGCGTTCTGGAAGCGGTAAATCCACGATAGCGAACTTAATTCCTCGCTTTTACGACATCGATGATGGCTCCTTGAGTATCGATGGTGTTCGTATCAATGATTATAAGTTGACTGAACTGCGTTCTAATATCGCTTTGGTAAACCAGCAAGTTGTACTTTTTAATGGCACGATCCGCGATAATATTGCCTACGGCTATTTGCGTGATACCAGTGTAGAAGAGGTTATTGAAGCCGCGAAAGCGGCAAATGCGTGGGACTTCATTCAAGAGCTTGATCATGGCTTAGACACTATGGTTGGCGAAAATGGTGTGCTGTTATCTGGTGGTCAGCGTCAACGTATTGCGATAGCGCGAGCTATTTTGAAAAATGCACCGATTTTGATTTTAGATGAAGCAACGTCAGCATTGGATACAGAATCAGAGCGAGCAATTCAGACAGCTCTGGATGGTTTAATGGAAAACCGTACGACCATTGCCATTGCCCATCGATTATCAACCATTGAAAATGCCGATATTATTGCAGTTGTGGATCACGGTGAGATTATTGAAAAAGGCTCGCATCGTGAGTTGTTAGCGATGAATGGTGCTTATGCGCAGCTCCATAATCAGCAATTTAGTGAGATAGCCGATTAATCATGTGGTTGTATCGTTCTTTATTGGTTTTATTGACGCCGGTGATTTTATCGAAAATCCGGCGTTTTAAGAAAACCTACCAGCATTATCGTTCGAAAGAGGCGTTTGGTTTTTGGCCCTCTGTTGAAGCTGATTTATGGATTCATTGTGCGTCTGTAGGTGAGGTGCTTGCTGTGCGTCCATTGGTGCTTCAGTGGCGTGAAAAATACCCTACACATCGCTTATTAATCACCACCATGACTCCCACCGGTGCTGAACAAGTAGTAAAAACCTTCCCATTTGCCGAGCATAGATATTTACCTATGGATTGGCCCTCAAGTGTTAAAAGGGCGCTAAAAAAACTGACTTGCAAGCATTTATTGATTGTTGAGACTGAGCTTTGGCCTAACTTATTGCAACAGGCTAAAAAGTTAGGGCTGCGTATTGAGGTAGTAAATGCACGTTTGAGTGAGCGTTCTTTTCAGCGCTATCAGAAGTTTTCGACTATTTCTAAACCCTTATTTGCTTTACCTGATTGTTTTTTGGCTCATGCACAAGCAGATGCAGTGCGTTTTGAGGCGTTAGGCGCAAAAAAGGTAATGGTAACTGGAAGTATTAAATTTGATCTTGCCGTGCCGCCAGAGGTGTTTGAAGCTAATTGGCGTAGACAGTTAGGTTCTCGATTTGTCTGGGTGGGTGGAAGTACTCATCAAGGCGAAGATGAAATGCTGTTGCGAGTTCATAAGACACTGTTGCAAAAATACCCTGATGCATTGTTGATACTAGTTCCTCGTCATCCGGAACGCTTTGAAGTGGTAAAAGCCTTAGCGATGAAGTCTTTTGAGCGCGTCGCTCTTCGTACCCAAGCGCCACTTGATCAATGGACTAATTTTGATGTGGTGATTGGCGACTCTATGGGTGAATTAATGAATTACTACCAAGCTTCTGATATGGCTTTTGTGGGTGGTAGCTTGATTAAACGTGGTGGTCATAACCCGATTGAGCCAGCGTTACTTGGTAAGGCTATTTTGGTTGGCCCATACACCTTTAATTTTCAGGATATTACCGAGCAACTTTTGCAGGTGAATGGGGCCATTCGTTGCCAAGACGAATTGCAATTAGAAAAAGTGGTCATGGACCTTGCTGGACAATCATCTCAGCGTTTCCGCCTTGGTCAAACGGCGTTGCGTTTTGCCGAAAAAAATCAAGGTGCTGTCACTAGAGTGCTTGCTGAAATAGACTTCCGTTGATCGACTCTTTACAATAAGCGCACATTATCTCATGGGGTGCTTTAGCATTTAGTAAATGTTAGAGCTGAGAAGCAGATTGTCTGCTAACCCACCGAACCTGATCCAGATCATGCTGGCGTAGGAATCGAGATAGCAAGTTGAACTACCGATATATTTACAGTAGCTCAAATACAATTCTTGCCATTTCCCTGTACGCCGCTCACTTATTTTAGGAGCGACACTTTGAAACCATTTTCGTTAACTTCTCTTTTTTCTGCGGCTGCTGTTAGTTTTGGCGTCATTGTTTCGCCTGTCACATTAGCCATGGATACTCTGAATGTATATACCTATGACGCATTTGCATCCGATTGGGGCCCAGGGCCGAAGATAAAAGCTAATTTCGAAAAAGAGTGCGCCTGCGAAGTAAATTTTGTTGCACTGGATTCTTCGGTTGGTATCTTGTCTCGTGCGCAGCTAGAAGGTAAGTCATCACAAGCTGATGTACTTTTGGGGTTAGATCTGAACTTAATGGAAGCGGCAAAGCAGACAGGCTTATTAGCGAACCATGCTGTTGATACTTCGGCTGTTATTATCGATGGCGGTTGGTCAGATAAAACCTTTGTACCATTTGATCAAGGTCACTTTGCTTTTATTTACAACTCTGAAACACTTCAAAATCCACCAAGCAGTTTGAAAGATATAGTAAATAACCAAAACTTGCGTGTTATTTATCAGGATCCTCGCACAAGCACACCTGGACTTGGTTTGTTGTTATGGATGAAGTCAGTTTACGGTGAAAACGCCGCTGATGCATGGGATAGTCTAGCTTCTCATACGGTGACAGTAACGAAAAGTTGGTCTGATGCCTATGGTTTATTCTTGAAAGGTGAAGCGGATGTTGTGTTGAGTTATACCACGTCTCCTGCTTACCATATTGTTGCAGAAGGGGATAATAAGTATAAAGCAGCCACTGCCAGTGAAGGTCTTTATCCACAAATTGAAGTGGCTGCAATGATGAAAGATGCACCTCATCCAGCTTTGGCGAAGCAGTTTATGCAGTTCATTCTGCACCCTGGTTTCCAGTCAACGGTTGCAACGGGCAACTGGATGCTGCCAGTAGTCAAGCTAGATGAGAAATTACCAGCGGCGTTTGATAGCGCTTTAGAGCCAACAAAGAGTCTCGTCTTGCCTGCAAAAGATGTGGCGCAACATCGTAAAGCTTGGATTGATGAGTGGTTAAATGCCACGACTCGATAATAGGCGTTAAGTGCTTTCTTTTCGAACAGTAAAGAGATTGTTGCCGGCGCTATTGGGTGTCGTTTTTTTCCTATTAATGGGGGCTGCCAGCTTGGCGGCTCTTTTGCGTTATAGCGAATTGCATTCTTGGCTTGGCTACCTGCAACAACCTTACCTTTGGCGGGTTGTTCGTTTTTCCTTATGGCAAGCGCTGCTAAGCAGTAGTATTAGCTTACTTATTGCTATTCCTGTTGCTTCTTGTCTTATTCATCGCCAGTTTTATGGCCGATCTGCTTTACTGCAATTGTTTTCAGTTTCCATGGTGGTGCCAACCATTGTGGCGATTTTAGGCTTGGTGGTTGTCTATGGTCGTACCGGGTGGCTGAATCAGTTGTTTGGGGTGCAAGTTCCCTTGTATGGTTTGGTGGGTATCTTGCTTGCCCATGTATTTTTTAATATGCCGTTGGCCGTACGCCTTTTGTTGCAAGGTTATGACTTAATTCCATCAGGGCAGTGGCGTCAGGCTTCGCAGTTAGGTTTTTCTCGTTGGGCGGCCTTTCGTTGGATTGAATGGCACTACATGAAAAAGGTTCTGCCTGGAGCCTTTGTACTAATTTTCATGTTGTGCTTCTCTAGCTTTGCTGTGGTGTTAAGCTTAGGTGGCGGTCCAAAATATAGCACCTTGGAAGTGGCCATTTATCAGGCGCTTAGATTTGATTTTGACCTCAACAAAGCCAGTTTTTTAGCTTTGCTTCAGGTGTCCATATGCACTTTATTTGCGGTCATTGTGTATCGTATTGCACCGGTTAATCGGCAAGATGTGAGTTTGTTAGCGGTAAAAAGCTACATAATCAAAGACTCATTCTGGGCTAAGTCGGCAGATTTTTTGGCATTGTTCTGTGCGTTTGTATTGGTTATTCCGCCTTTTTTAGCCATTTTTGATCCGATTTTTTCGCCAGTTTTTTTAAATACATTACAGTCTGTTGCTCTATGGAGTGCAGTGTTGGTTTCATTGAAAATTGCGGTTCCTGCAGCGCTGGTGAGTTTGCTGCTTGGTGTCAGTTTCGGTGTGTTGGCGCGGTTCTGTATGGCACGTCAGTATTTTGCTTTTTTACCAAGTAAAATCGAGCATCTGGGAAATATGATTTTAATGGTGCCAGGTTTGGTGATTGCCACAGGTTTGTTTTTGACTTTACGTGATTTTGGCTGGGGGCTGCGGTCGAGTTATTGGATTGTGGTGTGGGTCAATGCGGTTATGGCGCTACCTTTTGTACTGAGAGCTTTGATGCCTGTAATGTATCAACAAGAGCGGCGTTTTCGAAATATTTATCTAAGTTTAGGTATTCAGTCTTGGGCTCGATGGCGTCTGGAGTGGCCGTTGATTAGATCAAGTGTAGCGCAAGCTTTTGGGTATGCTCTTTTGCTTTCTTTGGGGGATATGGGCGTGATTGCGTTATTTGGTAGTCAGGGCTTGGTGTCTTTACCCTTGTATTTGTTTCAATTGATTGGCTCTTATCAGCTGGAAGAGGGCGCCTGTGTTGCTGTGGTATTAATCTCTCTGTGCTTGATCTTGTTTTATTGTTCGTCTCGCTTTATTGGTGGAGTAATGGTTCGTGTTAAAAATTGACCTTCAATATGATTGGGAGAGCTTTCATGCGAATTATTGCGTGGATATTTCCCCTGGTGTCACCACATTACTTGGTGGCAGTGGCGAAGGAAAAAGTACACTTTTACATTTGTTGGGTGGTTTTCTGGCTGGCCGTGGTGAGCTTTTTTTCAACGAAGAGTCTCTGCTTTCTTTGCCTGCTTACGAAAGACCCATTTCGACCTTATTTCAAAGTGACAACTTATTCCCGCAATTAACGGTTTGGCAAAATGTTGCCATTGGATTATCTCCTTCTCTCTCTTTGAATAGTGAGCAAAAAGCAAAAATTCAATGGGCGCTTGAAAAAACGCAACTTGTTGATAAAAAAGACCGCTATCCACAGGCTTTGTCTGGGGGACAAGCACAACGTGTCGCCATTGCACGGGCATTGGTACGAAAAAAGCCGATCCTATTACTTGATGAGCCATTTAGTGCTTTGGATCCTGCTTTACGGGAAGAAATGCTCTACTTGGTTAATGAAGTCACCTTAGAATTAGGCTTAACCACACTATTGGTATCGCATTTGCCACAAGAAGCGAGCTTGGTGGGTGGGCGTGTTATTTTGATTGAGCAGGGGTGTATTACGGCTCATGAACCTGTGTCTGTCTTATCTCAAATCGAACCTCATCCGCTTTTTTCTCGTTATCTTGGTGTGGTTTAGCCTAGTGCGGGAAAGTCTAGTGCTGAAAAGCTAATCGCTCGACAATGTCGCTTGATTGGGTTAAATATTCTTTCTGTTTTTATTCATATAAAAGAGTGACCTTGCATTGGATGATCATGAGTTAGTGAAGAAAGGCATTTTGATGACAATCGCTTATGCGTTTGTTATGTCGCTCACCGCATTGGTAGCCAAGCAGGCTCAAACCATGATCGCAGTATCAACCTTGGTTTTCTGGCAGAGCTTATTTTGCGCCTTAATACTCCTGCCTCAAATGCGAGGGCGTTGGCAAAAACGGCCGCTTTTAATATGGAAAATTCATTTTTTGCGCAGCTTTGGTGGCTTCATTGGTTTTCTTTTTTATTACTGGTCGTTGAATCATATTCCTTTGGTGGAGGCGTCTTTGCTTCGAACTTGCGCGCCATTGTGTGTTCCTTTTATCGTATTAATACTGCATAAAATCAGGATTCCAAGGGCGCGTTGGTTACCGCTTATAATTGGTTTTATTGGTGTGGCATTTGTTATTCACCCTACGCCTGATCATTTGAATCCTTGGCATATTGTTGGCTTTATTTCCGCTATTGGCTTGGCCTTGTCTATGGTGACGACTCGTATGCTTTCTCAGCAAGTATCTGGACAAGAAACTTTATTTGTATACTTTTTCGTGTCGACAGTATTGTCTCTGCCGTTGATGCTGCTGCAGGGAGACTCTTTGATTTTGCCTGTTGCGGTATGGCCGCTGGTGGCTGTGGTCACTGTCACTTTATATGTCGGTATGTATCTTTATAATTTGGCTTATACCTATGCGCCAGCCAGTATTGTTTCACCGATTAGTTATGTTGGTGTTGTGTTTAGTGGATTCTGGGGGTGGGTAGTTTGGGGGCATGTTCCTGATATTTACGCCATTCTTGGAATGCTGTTTATTTTTTCAAGCATTGTGATCAGTACTCGAATGGCGCGAAATAGGGGTTAGGCTGTTTGTTGACGTTTTTTGTTTAATACGGTTGCGACAAAAATGCCGGAAAAGATAAGTGTGATGCCGGCATAGTGAAAGCTAAGTAATTGCTCACCTAAGAAAATAACCGATAGACCAATGCTGAATACTGGTAGTAGGTGTATGAAGTGTCCAGCGGTGGCTGCGCCTAGTTTTTGTACGCCAGTATTCCAGCATAAAAAAGCCCCAATCGAAGCAAATAATCCCATATAGACGATGGCTCCCCAGTTACTTGCTGTGAAGTCAGCTAGTTGGCTGTGTCCAAATAGTAAAAATAGAGGTGCTTGAATCAAGGTCCCTATAATTGCAGTGCAGGCAAAGAAACCGATCAAAGACATTTCTTTGGGGCGCTTTACGATGAGTACTGAATAAATAGCCCAGCTTATAGCCGCGGTAATAATCCATAAGTCGCCTTGTGAAAAACTGAGATGTAAAAAAGTATTTAAACTGCCCCGACTAACAATGGTTATGGCGCCGATGGTCGAAATAAGTATTCCGGTATTTTGTAACCAAGAGGTTTTGTTTCCCAGCAGTAGGCGAGCTGTAATGAGTATCATCACAGGCATAATCGAATTAAGTAATACTGCATTGGTGACGGTTGTGGTTCTCAGTCCTATGTAAAGGAAAAGGTTGTAATTACAAATACCAAGCCAGCCGAAAAGAACAAGTAAAGGCCAGTTTTTGGCGATAATGCTTCGTTCTTGCCAAAGCTTCTTATAAGCAAAAGGCAAAATGATTAGGCAGGCAAGGCTCCAGCGTAAGAAAGAGATTGAAAAAGGGTCAATTCCATTGGAAACGGTCAATCGTCCTAAAATGTAGTTGCCTGACCAGAAAAAAATAGGCGCTAATAGGTAGATGAATGCTGGCATGTATTGTCCTTATTGTTTTTTTCTTTTTGCCCAGTTTTGAATAAATAAACCAACTAAAATACAAGCTAAACCAATAAGTGTGGAACCTAATATAGGCTCACCAGTAAATTGTGAAAGCCAAATAATAGATAGTAATGGCGATAGAAATATTAAGTTCGCGACTTGGCTAGCGTTAGTCGTTAGTTTTAAGGCTCTATTCCATAATACAAAACTTAGCCCCATTTCAAATAAACCAATATAAATTGCGCCCCACAGCCCTTTATTGTCCCAATGGCTTAGTTCACCTGTGACGCCTGCAAATATAGTGATTAAAGGTAGTGCAAAGGCAAAATTAAGCGTTAGGCCGATTAAACTGGGGCGTTTGTCTTTTGTGTTCAATAACCAATAAAGAGCCCAAATGATAGTGCTTAGAAGGGCGAAGGCAACACCTGTGACGTTTGAAAACTCCAGTGATGCTATTTGGCCGCGAGTAGATATATAGAGTACTCCAAAATAGCAGGCAGCGGCGGCGATATAGTCCGCGTTTTTTAGTCGTTGTTTAAGTATTGGAACCGCCATAAAGCTAAGCATAATTGCCCAAGTGTAATTTATTGCTTGAGCTTCTTGTGCTGGAAGTGTGTTGTAGGCTTGCAGTAATATTAGGTAATAAAGAAATGGATTGATCGCGCCAAAAAATAAAGACGATTTCCATGATTGTTTGGCAAAGCCAATGAGTTTTTTTGCTTCACCTTTAAATACGATTAAAGTTGTTAAAAATATTAATGAGACGATATTAGCAACAAGCAGTAATTGTGTTGGTGAGAAATGCTTAAGTGATATAGAAAATGCTGTGGCGACAGTCGACCAAAGTAGTACGGCCCCAAGTCCGAATAGCATGGCTTGGGTGTTATTGGAGCATTTATCCATAATTTCTTATTCCGAAAGCGCTCGGTTGTCTGTTAGGTGATATTTTAAAATGAAAAGATAACACCGGCTAAGACAGACGTGATTGTATTGTCTTCTACAATAGGGCTTTTTAAAATTTCACTATCAAACCTAGTGTGATTAATGCCTAGCATCAGATTTACACTTTCTGAAAGTGGGTAAATACCTCTTATTCCATATCTGATTTGAGCAATTGCACCTGAATCGTAGGCAGTAATAGTACCACCGGTGTTTGCAGATTCGCTTCGAGAAACACCGAACAAGTGATTGCTCATTTTGCTGTCCATATAGCGATAAGATATGGATGGTATGACTTTCCATGCGCCAACAGGAAGCGGATACCCTAAAGCGATTTGTGCATAGTAGCCGTCATGTTCACCGCTAATATCTTGTGCCAATTTTGTTGATAGAGGGCCAATTTTATAGCTCGCAAAAGCCATAATGCTGTCATCTCTGTCATCAAGTTGTTGAATGTTTATATCATCCGAATCGTCAGGGTCAAAGTTTGAGCTTTCGTAAGATAAGCCGACGGAAAAGTTTTGAGGTGATTGTTTTGGTAAAAAGCGATAACCAACTTCAGGCAATTGAAGGAAAAAGTTTTCTCCTTCATAACCTATGTTGGGCAGGAATTTAGCTTGGTTATCTGTTTCTTTGTATACAGATTCTGATACAGCGCCAATGACGCCTATGCTACCGTCAGCTTGAGCGACAAATGGGGAGAACAATAGTAATGCCAAGAATGCTTTTTTCATGATGTCCGTATCCGTGAGGTCGAGTGAATTATGAATAGACTGATTCTATTGCCTTTAGCTGGATCTGTAAAACTGCCAACAGAAAATAGGCTGTATTCTTACTTGTTTAGGATAAGTGAGGTTAGGTTGGCATTACTTTGGTTGATTTCGTTTACTTATTGTCCACTAGTGCATATAATGCGCGTCCCTGTAAATCAATACTCCTTGTCTCACAGCTTTTTTAACAGGGGGAGCGTGGAGACTAAGAACCCATAAGGAGAGCTTAAATGCGTCATTATGAAATCGTCTTTCTGGTTCACCCAGATCAAAGCGAGCAAGTACCAGCAATGGTCGAGCGTTACACTAACCTAATCACTGAAGATGGTGGTCAAGTTCACCGTCTAGAAGATTGGGGTCGTCGTCAACTAGCTTACCCAATTAACAAAATTCACAAAGCACACTATGTTCTTATGAACATTGAGTGTTCTGACAGTGTTTTGTCTGAACTAAACGACACTTTCCGCTACAACGATGCCATCATCCGTAACTTGGTGATTCGTCGTAAAGAAGCGGTAACTGACGTATCTCCTATTAAAGCTTCTGAAGGTCGTGAAGATCGTCGTTCTGCTCCTCAGCGTGAAGAGCGTAACCACGACAATTCTGACGAAGTATCTGAAGAATCTGAAGATTAATCTATTTTTATTAGGAGACACTCATGGCTCGTTTTTTCCGTCGTCGTAAGTTCTGCCGTTTTACTGCAGAAGGCGTTAAAGAGATCGATTACAAAGATCTAGACACACTGAAAGGTTATATCACTGAAACTGGTAAAATCGTACCTAGCCGTATTACTGGCACTAAGGCTCGTTACCAGCGTCAGCTAGCGACTGCAATTAAACGCGCTCGCTACATTGCTATTCTTCCTTACACTGACAGCCACTTTAATTAATAGGCTGAAAGAAGCGCTTTTATGGGTGGTTTAGCTAAATGGGTAATGAAAAAACGCTTAAATGCCATTATTGGTGTGATGGTGTTTGGTCTAATTCCTATGATGTTTTGGCTGGCGGCCGCAATCTTAGGGTTGGTGGTGCTTCGTAAAGGTGTAAAAGAAGGAATACCTGTATTAGCTTGGGGTTGTCTACCAGCACTTGTGTTGTGGATGTTCCAAGGAGATGCAACGGCACTCATGGTGTTAGTTGATGTGATGTTGTTGAGCTATTTACTTAGATTAACAATGTCATGGAGTTGGGTGCTATTGGTCGGTAGTTTTCTGGCGGTTATTAGCACACTGCTTCAGCCTCTTTTGATGGCAGATATTTTGAATTTGGCAGTAACGTTAGTTCAGAGTGTTTTGACGAAAGAAGGTGTTGAAGTTCCTGATAGAAACTTGATTTTTAACCAAGCGGTGATGGCTATATCCATCTTCCAAGTGGTCATTGCTATTATTTCTTTGTTTTTGGCAAGAAAATGGCAAGCAGGACTCTATAATCCAGGCGGTTTACGTACTGAATTTCATCAGTTAAGACTACCAGTAGCGTTTAGTTTGGTGTTGGGGGGGATGATTTTAATAGGTGAAAGCTTAGGCGGATCCTTTATTATTCTTTCTCAAGCTGCTGTGCCTGCTTTGGTGTTGCCGGGGCTCGCTCTAGTGCATGGTATTTTAGCAAAAAAAGAAATTGGGATTGTTGGACTGATCGCATTTTATCTTGTAGGTTTTTTTGTCCTGAATGTGTACTTTGCAAACATTCTAGTCGCACTTTGTGTGATTGATAGCTTTGTAGATATTCGTTCTAGAATACAAGGTAAGGCGTCCAACTCAAGTGATAGCTAATGATTAATTAGAGGTGATCGAGATGGAAGTTATTCTACTCGACAAAGTAAACAAGCTAGGCGGTATTGGTGACGTTGCAGTTGTTAAGCCAGGCTATGCTCGTAACTTTTTGATTCCGAACAAAAAAGCTGTAATGGCTACTAAAGCTAACTTGGCTAGCTTTGAAGAGCGCCGTGTTGAACTTGAAGCGCAAGCTGCAGAGCGTAAAGCTGCTGCTGAAGCTCGTGCTCTAACACTAGAAGGCAAAACTTTCACTATCGCTGCAAATGCTGGTGATGAAGGTAAGCTTTTCGGTTCTATCGGTACTCGTGACATCGCTGACGCTATTTCTACGCAAGTAGCAGTAGAGAAAGCTGAAATCCGTCTTCCAGAAGGCGCGATTCGTCACACAGGTTCTTTCGAAGTAGACGTTCAACTTCACTCTGAAGTTATTGTAACGGTTACTTTGTCTGTAATCGCTGAGTAATTTGCTTCGGTAAATTGCTTAAGAAAGATGTGAGTCTTTCTTAAATAAGAGAAGGGTATCTTGCTTTGCGAGATGCCCTTTTTTTGTTGGCGTGATAAGCTAATCTTTCTGTATTTTTTCTGTATTTGTATGGGTATTTTGCGTGCAACTAAATGATTCTGAAGTCGCTTCTATTAAATTACCACCGTATTCCATTGAGGCTGAGCGTTCAGTTGTTGGCGGATTGATGCTAGACCCCCAGGCTTGGGAAAAGGTGTCCGAGCTTGTTATTGCTGATGATTTTTATCGTCCAGAGCATAAAGCAATTTTTACTGTTATTGCTCGCTTAGCTGATGAGTCAGAGCCTATTGATGTGGTTACCATTGGTGAGCGATTAGATAAGCGTGGCGATCTAGAATCTATTGGTGGTATGGCGTATTTAATTGAGGTTGCCGAAGCAACTCCAAGCGCCTCTAACATCGCTTCCTATGCTGATATAGTTCGTGAGCGTTCTATTTTACGACGTCTTATTTCTACAACAAACGATATTTCTGCACGGGCTTTTCATCCAGAAGGCATGACGGCTGCTGAAGTATTAGATGAGGCTGAGCGAAAAATATTTCAAATCGCTGAAGGCGGAGAGAAAAAAGGTGGGCCACGAATTGCGGCTGATATTCTTAGTGCTACCGTGGATAAAATTGATGAATTGTATCATCAAGATGGGGCTATCACAGGCTTAAGTACTGGTTTCACTGATTTGGATGCAATGACGGCAGGTTTGCAACCTTCTGATTTGATAATCGTCGCGGGTCGTCCTTCTATGGGTAAAACAACCTTTGCGATGAACTTGGTGGAAAATGCCGCCATGATCAGTGATAAGCCTGTTATTGTATTCAGTTTGGAGATGCCTGCTGAATCACTCATGATGCGTATGCTGTCTTCCCTTGGTCGAATCGATCAGACTCGAATGCGATCTGGGCAGCTGGTTCAAGAGGACTGGGACAAATTAATGTCTGCAGTTAAGATGCTCAAAGATCGCAAACTTTTTATTGATGATACCGGTGGTATCAGCCCGACGGAAATGCGTTCACGTGTGCGACGCATTGCTCGTGAGCACGGCGGCGTTGCAATGATCATGGTCGATTACCTTCAGCTTATGCAGATCCCCGGTTTCACTGAAGGTCGTACTAATGAAATCTCTGAAATCTCTCGATCACTAAAAGCCATAGCCAAAGAAATGGAATGCCCAATGGTGGCGCTTTCTCAGCTTAACCGTAGTTTGGAGAATCGACCTAACAAGCGTCCGGTTAACTCCGATTTGCGTGAATCTGGAGCGATCGAGCAGGATGCTGACGTTATTTCCTTTGTCTATCGAGATGAGGTTTATCACGAAGATACGCCACATAAAGGAATTGCGGAAATTATTATCGGTAAGCAACGTAATGGTCCGATTGGTACATGTCGATTAGCATTTGTGGGTAAATATACTCGTTTTGAGGATTTAGCACCGGATGCATATCGAGATTTTGATGACGAATAGCACCTCATTGGTGTATTTTTGTTATCTTTACAAATAATAAGAAGCCACAAGATAGGTGGCAAATAAATATAATCGAGAGCTTTTTATGCGAAAGATGCCAGTAACAAATAAAGAAAATGATTTTCCTGAGAGCTATGTTTTAGTTTCCAGTACAGATGTGAAGGGACGCATTACGTTTGTTAATGATGTTTTTTGTGAGGTGGCCGGCTATAAGCGTGAAGCTTTAATTGGTGCACCTCATAATGTTATTCGCCACCCTGATGTGCCGCCAGCTGTTTTTGCTGATATGTGGGCCAATCTAAAACAGGGTAAGAGTTGGATGGGCTTGGTAAAAAACCGCTGTGAAAATGGGGATCACTATTGGGTGAGTGCGCATGTAAGTCCGCTATTAGACGGCAGTAAAGTGATTGGTTATGAATCGGTGCGCCGCAAGGCAACCCGAGATGAAATTCAACATGCTCAGTCTATTTATGATCGTATTAATGCTGGGAAAGCTTTATTGCCAACCACGACAAAAGTAACCGCGCATCTTAGTAATGCTTCTTGGCCATTGATGTCCTGCTTTATTTTATTGGCTGTTATTGGCTTATTATCTAACGTATTGGCATTGCAGATTGCTGGGCCTGTTTTGGCTTTATTGGGTATGTGGTTAGCTTATTATCAGGCTCAGTCGTTGAACTCTGTTGTCTCCGGTTTATCGTCCGAGGCACATAATCCAATAGGTCAGTATTTATACTGTAAAACCGTTGGAATCAAGGCTGCCATTAAGTTTGCCAAAATACATCAAGAAGCTGCAGGTAATACCTTTCGGTATCGTCTAAAAGAAGGTGCTTTGCAGCTTCGTCAAAGAGCGTCGGGTGCGAAGGCAAGTGTGACGACAAATCTGGCTAACTTTAATAAACAGCGTAATACCTTTCAGGAAGTAGTTGCTGCTAGCTCTCAACTATTATCTAGCGTAACTCATGTTGCAGAGCACATTCATGTAGCGGTTGAGGCAACTGAGTCTGTGGGTGGTTTGTCCCGTGAAAGCCGTTTATTGGCTCAGCAAACAGGTGAGACCATGCGTCAGGTTTATCAGGATATTTCTGAGGCTAAAAAAGTAGTGGCCATATTGGCAGAGCGCAGTGATAGCATTAATGAGGTGGTGAATTCCATTAGTGGCATTGCAGAGCAGACTAACTTGCTTGCCTTGAATGCGGCGATTGAGTCTGCTCGTGCGGGTGAGGCAGGTCGTGGCTTTGCTGTGGTTGCTGATGAGGTTCGTGCGTTGGCGATACGTACTCAAAATGCTACGCAAAACATTAATAGCATGACGGAAGAATTAAAGCGAAATACTCTAGACGTCACAAATACAATCGATAAAGGCACAGCAGTCGCGCAAGAGGGTGTTGATAGTGTGAATAAAGTGGCTCAAAAAATGAGTGATATAGAGTCCGCTATAAAGCGCGTTGTTGAAATGACTGCACAGATTAACGTCTCCTCGGAAGAACAGGCGGGTGTGGCTAGAGACCTGAATGATAAGATGCATGATGTTGATCAGTTGAGTATTCATAGTATTGAACAAGCAGAAAGCATCGTAATAAATATTAGTCACATTGAAGAAGAGGCTTACGAGCAGGGGAATCTTGCTGAGCGAATGAAGCAGTAAAAGAATAATGTGATTTTGATAGTTTGATTTTAAAGGCCTTTGATAGTTATTTATCAAAGGCCTTTTTATTTATATTTGGTTTAGCTGGGGAGTTCGCTAGTGACTTGATAAATGGCTTTACCAAGAATATTAATTTGCTCTTTACTGATTACATAAGGTGGCATCAAGTAAATAAGTTTACCGAAAGGGCGTACCCATACGCCTAGTTCAACGAGTTTTGGTTGTATTTCGTGTAAGTTGACCGCGTTTTTTAACTCAACAACACCAATACCGCCAAGGCAACGGACTTCTTTTACTTGTTCGAGCTGCCCACATGGCTCTAGGGCTTCTTTCATCCAGGTTTCTAGCTGGGTGATTTTTTCTGGAATATTGTACTTACTTAAAATAGATAAGCTTGCGTTAGCGGCGGAGCAGGCGAGAGGGTTTCCCATGAAGGTTGGCCCATGCATAAATACGCCACCATTGTCACTTATACCAAGTGCCACTTTATCGTTTGTTAAAGTGGCAGCCAGCGTCATGTAACCGCCGGTTAAGGCTTTGCCAACGCACATTATATCTGGGCAGATATTGCTATGATCTGTGGCAAAAAGCTTGCCCGTTCGACCAAAACCTGTAGCAATTTCGTCGAAAATTAAGAGTATCTCGAATTCATCGCAAAGTGCTCGAATCAGATTTAAATACTCCGGGTTATAAAAACGCATACCGCCAGCATTTTGTACAACGGGCTCGATAATGAAGCCTGCTATACGTTGGTGGTTTTCCTCAAACACCTTACGAACTTCGTCAAGGTATTCGGCTTTTATTGGTGCGTTCAAGCCAGTTGGTGGTGGTGAGATGAAGAATTGCTTTGTTAGTGCGCCAGTGAATAAGCTGTGCATGCCGTTTTCAGGGTCACACACTGACATGGCTGCGAATGTGTCGCCGTGATAGCCGCTTTTTGGACTGACGAAAAATTGCTTGTCAGGTTTGCCTTGGGCATTCCAATATTGGATGGCCATTTTTAGGGCAACTTCAACAGAAACTGAGCCTGAGTCGGAGAAGAAAACACGTTGTAACTCAGTAGGAGTAATTGTGATGAGCTTTTCGGCGAGTTCAATGGCGGGTTTGTGGGTTAGCCCTCCAAACATTACATGTGAAAATTGTGATAATTGTTCTTGGATAGCCGCATTCATGGTTGGGTGATTGTAGCCGTGGATAACACTCCACCAAGAAGACATACCATCGATTAGTGTGCGTCCATCGCTGAGGGTTATTTCGCAGCCCGAAGCTTTTTCAACAAGGAAGTGTGGACTGGGCTTGCTCATAGACGTGTATGGGTGCCACAGGAGTTGCTTGTCTAAATCTAGGTATTCTTGATCTGTTTTCATAACGTCACCATTGCTTTGTTGACGGCATAGTAAACAAAGCTGTCTTCTGTGGCTAGGCTGATATTTTTTCTTATTATTAATATTCTTTATCAGGCGTTCGGGCAATCACCCAAACATCCACTCGTTCTGCGCCTGCTTTTAATAACAGTTTGGTGCAGTTCTCTATCGTGCTTCCTGTCGTCATTACATCGTCAAATAAGGCTACATGTTTGGCGATAGGTCCATCAAGCTGATAGCTACTTTGAGGGCTTTTTAATCGCTCCTTTCGACTTAGTGAGTGTTGGGCTTTAGTGTTTTTAATTTTTCTTAGTGGATTGTTTTTAGGAATAGCTGGGCATTTTTCGCCCAGAAGCTCTTTAAGGTTTCTCGTTAGCTGGGTTGTCATGGCTTTTGTTTGGCAAAATCCACGCTCCTTGATTCGGCTTGGATGACTGGGTACATAGAGTATCTGTTCTGGCCAGCTTTCAGACGAATATGACTCAATGAGGTGTTCGCTCAATAGGTAAATGAGTGGTCTTATGTAATGAGTTCCTTGATTAAATTTAATGCTATGGATGAGTGTTTTTATGATTCCTTCAAAGCGATAGGGCGCGATACATACTTGATAGGCAGGTTGGCTGCTTTGGCATTGTCCGCACAAAATGCTGGATTTTTGAGTTGGGCGTTTGCAGTGCTGACAATGATTTAGGTTGGCAGGAAAGCCTTCATGGCAGGATTTGCAAAGTGTGTTTTGAGCTTTTGCATTGCAAATATAGCATAGGTCTAAAAATATACTCTTGTAAACTTGTGTTATTTTTGTGGTTGACAGTTTCTTCCAGTCCATTAGTATTGCTCCATTAATTTTTTCTGGATCGAGGATACTATGTCTTTAAGTATGTCTACAAACACGTCTGTAGCGAATATGTCCGCAAGCGCTCTGCCTACAAATAATGTGAGCGCACCGCGTTTTGATTGGACCCATGCAGAAATAAAAGCGTTGTTCGATTTGCCCTTTATGGATTTGATGTTTCGTGCTCAGACTGTCCATAGAGATAATTTTGCGCCAAATGAAGTACAGGTAAGTACGCTTTTATCGATCAAAACTGGCGCTTGTCCAGAAGACTGTAAGTACTGCCCGCAAAGTGGTCATTACAATACTGAACTTGAAAAAGAAAAGTTAATGGAAGTGCAGAAGGTGCTTGAAGAAGCCGCTTTAGCAAAAGAAAAAGGTGCAAGCCGTTTTTGCATGGGCGCCGCATGGAAGCATCCTTCCGAGAAAGATTTCCCTTATGTGCTAGAGATGATTAAGGGCGTTAAGTCTTTAGGTTTAGAGTCTTGTGTGACGCTAGGTTCGTTAAATGATGATCAAGCAAAGCGTTTATCAGATGTAGGTTTGGATTATTACAACCACAACCTAGATACCTCTGCTGAGTTCTACGACAGCATTATTACCACTCGTACTTATCAAGATCGTTTAGACACGCTGTCTCGTGTTCGTGATTCAGGAATCAAGCTTTGCTGTGGCGGTATTATGGGCATGGGGGAAGAGCAAAAAGACCGTGTGGGTTTGTTGCGCCAACTTTCTCAAATGGCTCCACATCCGGAAAGTGTGCCAATCAATATGTTGGTTAAGGTGGAAGGAACGCCGTTAGAAAATGTTGATGATCTAGATACGTTTGAATTTATTCGTACGATTGCAGTAGCGCGTATTTTGATGCCTAAATCACATGTTCGATTGTCTGCTGGTCGCCAAGGCATGAATGAGCAAACTCAAGCTTTGTGTTTTATGGCGGGTGCAAACTCTATTTTCTACGGTGAAAAGCTGCTTACTACTGGCAACCCAGAAGCCGATAAAGACATGGCGTTGTTTGCTAATTTGGGCATTAATCCAGAGAAGCGTGAAGAGCATTCAGATGCAGCGGTGGCTGAAGCTATTGCAGCGCAAGCAGTAAAACAAGAAGAGTCTAAGTTGTTTTATGAAGCCAGCGTCTAATACGCCGGACTGGGTGTTGGCGGCGCTTGAAGAGCGCCGCCAACAAGACTTAATGCGTCGTACCATTACGCTAGATAGTCCTCAAATTCCGCATACTCAAATACAGTCTCAAGATTATACGGCATTTTGCTCGAACGATTACCTAGGTTTAGCCAATCATCCGAAGCTAATTAAAGCGCTAAATGATACGGCTCAAGCTTATGGTGTTGGTGGTGGTTCGTCTCACTTAGTATGTGGTCATTTGGCTCCCCATCAAGCGTTGGAAGAAGCCTTGGCGGATTGGCTCGGTTACGAGCGAGTCATGCTATTTAGTACTGGGTATATGGCAAACCTTGGTGTGATTTCTGCGCTCGCGGATAAAAATCGTCCTATAGTACAAGACAAGCTTAATCATGCGTCTTTAATAGATGGCGCTTTGTTAGCACAAGCACAGTTACGCCGTTATTTGCATGGTGATGTGGAAAGTGCGCAAAAGTTGATTGCTAGATCCGCACCGGGTGGTTTGTTGATCACCGATGGGGTTTTCAGTATGGATGGTGATATTGCGCCTTTGGCGGAATTGTCTCAGTTGGCTAATCAACATGATTGGATGTTCATGGTGGATGATGCTCATGGGTTAGGATGTCTTGGTGAAAACGGCAGAGGTTGTTTGGCGCTAGAGGGGCTGGACGCAACAAGTTTGCCTATCTTGGTTGGCACTTTGGGTAAAGCGTTTGGCACCGCTGGAGCATTTGTGGCGACATCTAACGATTATGCGGATTATCTCACTCAATTTGCTCGACCTTATGTGTATACCACAGCAATGTCTCCAGCGATTGCAGGAGCTACTTTGGCTTCGTTGCAGCTTATTCAGTCAGCAGAGGGTCAGGAACGGCGAGATAGACTAGCTCGGCATATTACGTATTTTCGTCAGAGAGTTCAGTCGCTTCCGGTTACATTAATGCCTTCAAATACAGCCATTCAGCCGATTGTTATTGGTGATAGCAAGGCTGCAATTGCTATTAGCGAGCAATTAAAAGTGCTTGGAATCTGGTGTACCGCGATTCGTCCACCAACTGTGCCGGTAGGTAGCGCTCGTTTAAGAATTACCTTAAGTGCCGCCCACTCTGATGAAGATTTAGTGTTATTATGCGACTCACTCGAAAAAGTTTTAACAGCGAAACTTTTAAACGCAAAATGTTTAAATCCAAAGCGTTTAAATACAAAGTAATAGAGGGACAGCATGCGAGCACGTATTGAAACAGAAGCTTTTGGAAACTCGTCTAATCAAGCTATTTTTATGGTGTCTGGTTGGGCAATGCCAAAAGAGGTGATGCGCTCTTTTGCATTACGTCTGAGTCAGCGTTTTTATGTTGTTGTAGCGAATTTGCCTGGTATTTCGCTTAATGAGCAATGGATTTCACGCTCTCGTATTGGGCCTAATTATGATATCGCGGCTTTGTCTGAGCAGTTGATTGCAGTTGCACCCAAAGAGGCTTGGTGGATTGGTTGGTCTCTGGGGGGCATGGTATCTGCTTATGTTGCTGCGCGTCGTTCTAGTTGTGTGCTTGGTTTGATTACCTTGTCGTCTTCACCGAGTTTTATTAAACGAGAAAACTGGGAAGATGCAATGGCCGTCGAAGATTTTGATGCTTTTTCGGCTTTGGTTGAGCAGTCGCCTGAAGACGGTCTTAAGCGGTTTGTTATGTTGCAGTCTAAAGGTGCAGACAATGAACGAGCTTTGGTTAAACAATTACAGACCTTTTTGCCGGTTAAAACCTTGAGCCGTCCAGCTCTTATTGGTGGGCTTAGATTATTAAAATCGCTAGATGTGCGCCGTGAATGGTCGCTTTTGGATTGTCCTAATTTACACGTATTAGGAGGCAAGGATGCGTTGGTTTCTAGTAAATCATTAGAGCAACAAACTGATGTAAATCCTTTGCAGCAATGTGTTGTACTGTCAAATTGTGCGCATCAGCCTTTTTTTGAAGATGAAGAGGCTTGTGTGCGTCATATAGAAAACTTTATAGATGCTAATAACTCCTGATATATCGACGCTTAGCTATAAACGACAACTTGCTAAGCGTTTTGATCGAGCTTCTCGGTCCTATGATTCTTATGCTGACTTTCAAAAAATTGTCCTAGACCGTCTGTTGGCGATGTTGCCACTAAATCAGGCAGACGTGGTACTTGATCTTGGAACGGGGACCGGTCAGGCTCTAGGGATATTATCTGAACAACTAAATCCTATTTGTAATATTGCGCTCGACTTGTCGTCACAAATGTTAACCGTGGCAAGTGAGCGTTATTCTGCTTTGCAAAATACCCATTATATTTGTGCGGATGCCGAGCAATTACCTCTTCAAGATAAGTCGTGTGATTTGGTTTTTTCGAGTCTTGCGATTCAGTGGTGTCTGACCCCTTTGGTTTTGTTTAAAGAGCTTTATCGTGTCACCAAGCCAGGTGGCTATGTGGTTTTTTCAACGCTTTCGCAGGGCTCTATGCCCGAAATTAGTAAAGCTTGGTTTGGCTTGGATAATAAAGAACATGTTCATCAGTATATGGCATCAGGCGCGCTTTTAGATTGTGTTAAAGCATCCGAGTTGAACCTTGTATCTTCTCAATTATCAGATATTCCTATGTGGTTTGATTCACCTGAAAGCGCTATTTATTCACTGAAAAAAGTCGGTGCTAGTTTGATCTCGGCTGATGGCGATCAATCTACATCACCCAGTAAGTGGAAAGCATTTTTGCAGGAGTATGAGAAGCAGCGGAATGAATGTGGAGTTCCTCTGAGTTATCAAGTTTCGTTTGTGGTCGCTCAACGGCCTATTAGTATCTAGGAGTTATGGTGAAAAAGCGTTTTTTTGTAACAGGTATTGATACCGATGCGGGTAAAACTTATGTCACCGTTGGTTTGTTAAATGCTGCCAAACGTGCAGGGTTGAAGTCAATTGGACTTAAACCAATTGCGGCAGGCGCAGACCGCATTGATGGTAAATTGCGCAATGATGATGCTTTGCTTATTCAGCAGGCAAGCAGTGTTAAATTAGCCTATGAACAAGTAAACCCGGTCGTTTTAGAAGAAGCAATTGCGCCTCATATTGCTGCAATGAAAGAGGGGCGCTTGGTCACAGTTTCTCGGTTAGAGGGTTTTATTAAAGGCACATTGCTTACACCTCATGACCTTGCGTTAGTTGAAGGTGCTGGTGGTTGGCGAGTACCATTAAACGACAGAGAGCTGCTATCTGGCTTAGCAAAATCCTTAGGCTTTCCGGTCATTATGGTTGTTAATATGAAGCTGGGGTGTTTGAATCACGCGATACTAACCGCAGAGGCCATTGCTCGTGATGGTTTGACTCTTGCTGGTTGGGTTGCCAATACTGGTGCGGAAAAAATGCCATATTATGATGAGAATCTCGCCAGCCTTATGAATATGATATCCGCACCATTATTAGGTGTTCTGCCTTGGTGTGAAAGCGAGCTTGATTCGCAGCAAGTTTTTGATGAATTGTTGCTGGCATTATAAGTTTTATACGGTGAAAAGCTGTGTAAATGCTTGAAAGTAAGCAGTAACAACGCATTATAATAGAATGATAGTTAGAATTGCTTATTTTTAAGGTTGAGGTGCTAATGTGAAAGCTTGGTTATGCGGTCTTGATGACGAAGAAATTTCGAGTGTTTCCAGTATCTTGACCTTTATTGGAGTCGAGCATGGTACTTCGTTGACGGCGTTTCACGTACCAGATTTTGTTGTGCTAGGTAAGTCTGTGCGGTCTTTTGAGCTGGATGAGGTGATTCCTGTTATCTCACTTTGTGAATCAATGGATGTAGTTGGCGATTATAATGTTTGGTTTTGCCCGTTACCTTGGCGTTCGCAAACGCTTTCTTCTGTGCTTAAAGAAATAAAGCAATTACATACTTTTCCTCAGGCGTCTGGCGTGAACTTGAATTTACATGTTCGCCACCTAGAGGCGCTGCTGATTCGTCAAGCTTTGGTGTCTACTCAAGGTGTAGTTTCTAAGGCTGCGCAGAATCTACAAATACAACGTACAACGCTTATCGAAAAAATGCGTCGCTATAATATTGATAAATCGGAGTTTTAGTGACAAAAGATGAAGAAATAGCGGAACTTAAAACCGCGTTTAAAGCGTTTTCCGAGTCTTCTGATGTATTGGCAAAATCCTATCTCGACCTTCAACAAGAAGTCGTTCGATTATACGAAAAATTGGAGAAATCTGAGCAGGATAAGCGCCAAGAGCAAGATAAAAACCGTATCTTAGTGTTACAGTTTCAGCAGCTTTTTGAATCTATGCCGGTGGGTGTTTTACTGCTGAATGAAGAGGGGGTGGTGGTTATGGCTAACCCCGTTGCGGATCGCTTATTCAATTTGCCATTAGTTGGTCAATCTTGGGGAGAAATTGTTCCCTTGAGTTTTCGCCCCCAAAAAGATGATGGTCATGATGTGAGTATGGTTAGTGGCCGTCGCGTGCGAGTCGAGACAGCGTCATTGGGGAATGTTCCTGGTCAGTTGGTTATTCTGGTTGATTTGACGGAAGCCTATTTGCTACAGAAAAAACTGAGTCATCACGAGCGATTATCTAATATGGGTAAAATGGTCGCGGCGTTGGCTCATCAAATTAGAACGCCTTTATCTTCAGCTACGCTTTATGCTGGTCATTTACAAAAACCAGATCTAGCGCCTGCTATGCGTCAGACATTTGCTAATAAGCTAGTGGATCGATTGGCAAACATTGAAAAACAAATTCGCGATATGTTGATTTTTTCTCGCAGTGAAATAAAGCTGGATGAAACGGTGAGTGTTTCTGTTTTTATTAGAGAATTAACCAATCACTGCAAAGAAATTTGCGATCAAAAGAATATGCAGTTTGAGGCGTTAGGTGCCTCTTTTGTGGCAACAGATTGTATTCAGTGTAATAAAGAAACATTATTAGGTGCTTTGTTGAATCTTTTGAATAACGCCATAGATGCCCAGTCAGAAGGTGACGTAGTTCAACTAAATTGGCGCAATAATGACGGCTATGTGACACTGACGTTTAAAGATCGTGGAGTGGGCATGTCTAAATCGCACTTGGAGTATGTCCAAGAAGGCTTTGTGACAACAAAACAACATGGAACTGGGTTGGGCTTGATGGTTGTTAAGGCCATTGCAAGAGCTCATCATGGACAATTTGAAATAGACAGTATTGAGGGCGCTGGAACAACCGCCAGTTTGACGCTTCCTCTTGTAAGGGTATGACATGTCTGAAGTTAAGTTATTAATAGTAGAAGATGACAAGGGACTTGCTGAAGCGCTGGAAGATACGCTGATGTTGGCAAGTTACCAATGCAAAATAGTTTACAGTGCTGAAGAAGCCGTGGTTGCATTGAAGCACAATCTCTTTGATATGGTGGTGTCTGATGTGAACTTGCCAGGCATGGATGGCTATGGATTACTGCATCATGTTATCGATACATACCCAGAATTGCCTATTATGCTGATGACAGCTTATGGGGATATTGCCCACGCAGTGGAAGCCATGCGCGATGGTGCAGTTGATTATTTATTGAAGCCTTTTCAAGAAGAAGAACTACTTAAAGCCATTGCAAAATACACTGTCAAAGAAGCGCTATCTACAAACCCCCAGCCCATCGCGAAAGACCCTTCTAGTATTGCGTTATTAGAATTGGCAAGACGGGTTGCTGTTACCGATTCCACAGTATTAATTTGTGGTGAAAGTGGTACTGGTAAGGAAGTGTTGGCTCACTATATTCATCAGCATTCTAGTCGACCTCATGCGCCTTTTGTTGCGATTAATTGCGCTGCGATTCCTGAAAATATGCTTGAAGCGATTCTGTTCGGCTATGAAAAAGGGGCTTACACAGGAGCCGTATCTTCGCAAGCGGGCAAATTTGAACAGGCCAATGGCGGCACTTTGTTGTTAGATGAAATAACCGAGATGGATGTTGGTTTACAGGCTAAGCTGCTGCGAGTTTTGCAGGAGCAAGAAGTTGAGCGTCTTGGCGGCAAAAAATCTATTCCTTTGGATGTGCGAATTATAGCAACCACTAACCGTGATCTTGCTGATTATGTTCGTGATGGTGGTTTTAGAGAAGATTTGTATTATCGATTAAATGTTTTTCCGCTGCGTTGGTTGCCTATTCGTGAGCGTAAAGGTGATATTTTGCCAGTCGCTCAGCATTTGCTTGCGAAACATGCCTCCAAAATGCGAATTACAGGCGCGACGTTAAAGCCATCAGCGCAAAGTAAATTAGAAGCTCACCCTTGGCCTGGAAACGTTCGTGAACTTGATAATGTCATTCAGCGAGCTTTAATTCTAAGTCCAAATGCACAAATCAATGAGGATCATATTGCGTTTGATATGATGAGTTTGGCGCCTGTCGTTGTTGAAACTATTGCTGATGAAGACAGCGCTGCTTCGATTTTAGGCAAAGGTGTTCAGCAGCATGAATTTCGCATTATTGCGCAAGCATTGGTCGATGCGAACGGCAAACGTAAAGTTGTTGCAGATAAACTAGGAATTAGTCCTAGAACTTTACGCTATAAAATCGCTAAAATGCGAGAAAGTGGCATAGACGTTGATTGATTTTTGTATCTTGTTTTAATTAGCTTTATGCTAAGCTGTGTATTAGCGATATGTTAAGTTGTATAAATGTGATTTTTTTAGGTGAATAACATGATTTCTGGTCGACCAGACATTAATCAGGTGTTGTCCCAAATGAGGGATATGCGGTCGCAGGTTCAGGCGCCGAGTTCTCCTGTGTCTAATGTTGCCAAGGTGGGCGGTGAGAGCGAGGGAGGCCAGACTGTAGAGCGTGCAGATTTCGCGGAAATGTTGAAAAATGCAGTTAATAATGTAAATGCTTTGCAAAAGGAATCTACACAATTAGCCCAATCTTATGAGCGCGGTGACGAAGGGGTTGACTTACCTCAAGTTATGATTGGTCTGCAAAAATCGAGTGTGTCATTCGAGGCAATGACTCAGGTGCGTAATAAACTTGTAGACGCGTATGAAAAAATCATGAATATGCCGATTTAGGCATTATAAACCGCTTGGCGCTTTTTAATGGATAATGTCCCTGCAGAACAATCGGAGCAAAAGCTCTATTTAGAGTTAGTTACCGGCTTTAATAAGCTGACGGTGATTCGTCAGCTTGCATTAATGGTCGGTTTGGCCGCATCTATAGCAATTGGGTTAGCGGCAGTTTTATGGAGTAATGGTCCAGATTACAAGCCTGTATTAAGTAGTATTACAGATTATAATGCAGACCAAATTGTAGAAATCCTCAGTGTTAATAATATTCCTTTTAAATTAGATCAAAATACAGGCGCTTTGCTTGTTGAATCTGATTTTTATCATCAAGCTCGTCTTAAATTAGCTGGCTCTGGCATCGTTTCCGACAATATTGTTGGTATGGAAATAATGGATCAGGAGCAAGGCCTCGGCACTTCTCAATTTGTCGAAACGACACGTTATAGACGAGGTCTTGAAGGTGAGTTAAGTCGAACTATTTCCAGTCTGCAAAGTATTAAAAGTGCTAGAGTGCATTTAGCGATACCAAAAGAATCTGTTTTTGTTCGTGATACAAGAAAACCTTCTGCCTCTGTGTTTTTGGAGCTTTATCCTGGGAGACGGTTGGATAAGAGTCAGGTGGAGGCTATTGTGAATTTAGTGGCCTCTAGCATTTCTCAGTTGAATGATAAAGACGTCACTGTGGTTGATCAGCGCGGCACTTTGTTGACGGAGAAAGATTCAGACTCTGAATTGTCTGTGGCTGGTAAGCAGTTTGATTATGCTCGCAAAGTAGAGGATGTGTTGCTGCAGCGAGTGAATAACATACTTGGCCCTGTGATAGGCCAAGGGCGCTTTAAAGCTGAAGTGTCTGCTGACGTTGATTTCACTGCTGTAGAAAAGACCAATGAGCAATATAATCCAGATTTACTCGCTTTGCGCAGTGAGCAGACGTTAAAAGAAAATCGCGGCGCTGGCGCTAATGCGAGCGGCATACCTGGTGCGCTAACAAACCAGCCTCCGGGTGCAGTTACTATCCCTGAAGCTGTTGATGAAAATGGCGCGCCAATCGGTGGCAGTTCATCAGCTGCTAATGGACAGTCTCGCGAAGAAACAACACGTAATTTTGAATTAGATCGAAGTATTAGTTATACCAAGCGCCAACAAGGCATGGTTAGGCGTTTATCGGTTGCGGTTGTTGTTGATGATTTAATGAGTTTGAATCCCGATACGGCAGCTATTGTAAGAACGCCTTGGAATGACGATGAGCTGGGGCGCTTAACTTTATTGGTCCGTGATGCGGTGGGTTATGATCCATCTCGTGGCGATAGTGTTAGTGTGATTAATTCACCTTTTGCTTTGCCTGAACCAGAAGAGCCCATTGTTGAATTACCATTCTATCAACAGGCATGGTTCCTAAGCCTAATACAGCCTACATTGGTTGGTATATTTGTGCTTATCTTGTTGCTGGTGGTAGTGCGTCCAATTTTGAAAACCCTCAGTGATCAGAATAAAATTGCGGTTACTGAAGATACTGAAGCGGCGATATTCTCCGATGAAACGGATGAAATTTCAGATGATCAAGTGTCTCTTGTTAGTGCGGAAGACATATTGGTGCCTGGTTCTCCTGAAAAAATTGATCGTCAATTAAATGCGATTCGTGGCTTGATTGCAGAGGAACCAGAGCGAGTTGCTCAAGTCGTTAAACAATGGGTAATGGAAAGCAAATGAGTGATACAGGCCAAGGCGCAGAATTAAGTTCGGTTCAAAAAGCTGCAGTGCTACTTATGTCACTGGGTGAGTCTGATGCCGCACAAATACTAAAGCATATGGGGCCTAAAGAGGTTCAGCGTATCGGTCAGACGATGGCGCAGCTGTCAAATATCCAGCGTCATCAAGTTGAAAAAGTGTTAGACGATTTTTTAGTATTAGTCGGCGATCAAACTGGTTTAGGTTTGGGGGCTGATGGTTATATCCGAAATATGCTAAGAGAAGCGCTTGGTGAAGAAAAAGCTGGTAGTTTGATTGATCGAATTCTACTTGGTGGTAATACAACGGGTCTTGATACGCTGAAGTGGATGGAGTCTCGTGCAGTTGCAGATGTTATTCGTTACGAGCATCCTCAGATTCAAGCCATTGTTATTTCTTACCTAGACCCAGATCAGGCGGCAGATATCCTTGCCAACTTCGATGAGCGAGTGCGTTTAGATATCGTATTACGTGTGGCGGCCTTAGAAACGGTTCAGCCAGCAGCGTTACAAGAGTTAAACAACATTCTTGAGCGTCAGTTCTCGGGCAATAATTCAACGCAGTCAACGACCATCGGTGGTATTCGTACTGCAGCAAATATCATGAACTTTATTGATAGTTCGGTAGAATCTGAATTGATGGAGTCTATTCGTGATGTGGATGAGGATTTGGCAAATACTATCCAAGATTTGATGTTTGTCTTTGATAACTTGTTGGATGTAGATGATCGTGGTATTCAGATTATTCTTCGCGAAGTGGAATCTGAAACCTTAATTCTTGCATTAAAAGGGGCAGACCCAGACATGCAGGAAAAAGTTTTCAAAAATATGTCGTCTCGTGCTGCTGATATGTTGAAAGATGATTTGGATGCGAAAGGCCCTGTACGTGTAAGTGAAGTAGAAGTCGCGCAAAAAGAAATTCTGGCTGTTGCTAGACGCCTTGCTGATAACGGAGAAATTGTTCTCGGTGGTGGCGGTGAGCAGATGGTTTAGTTAGAGTATGTCTGATCAAAAGCATGAAAAAGGCGAGCGTAAGCTAACCGCTTATGAGCGTTGGGAACTTCCTCACCTTGAGAATAATAAGCCGAATACCAGCTCTGGTCCTGCACTTCTTATTCAGAAAAACACCGTTGTTATGACAGAAGAAGTGGATGAAGACTCTTTAATTTATGAGCCTTTGACCGCTTCGCAGTTAGAAGAGATTCGTTCAGCGGCTTATGATGAAGGCTTTATTCAAGGTGAAGAAGAAGGCCACGCAAAAGGTCATTCTGATGGCTTCGCGAAGGGGGAAGTGGATGGTTTTGAAAAAGGTCATGAAGAAGGTCGGTTAATAGGCGTTGAAGAAGGGCTGGCGCAGGCAAGGGCAGAAGCTCAGATTCATCTAGAAGCGCTTGAGATGCTATTGGCGAATGTTGTTAAAGAGATAACATTGCCTTTAGAAGATAGTCGTGCTGCTGTCGAAAATATATTGTATCAATCGATGACACGAATCATTGAAAATGTCTGTCTTTCAAAAATGACTGAAGATGGGCATAAAGTTTTAAAAGAACAACTTACTAGAGTATTTGATGAAATAGGCGAATACGAAGGGCGAGTTCGTTTGCGTCTTCATCCTGATGACGTCACTATTTTGGACGAGCTTGGTGTTAAAGAACGTTTAACCATTCAACTAGAGGCAGATGACTCGCTGATTAATGGTGGCTTCGTGATTGACTCTAAGTCCTTTCATATCGATGGTCGAGTAGAGCAGCGACTAGAAACCGTATGCGATGAGCTTCGTCTTCTTTCCCTTCCTGAGCAGGACTAACGCTCATGTCCACCCTTGAAGAACGTTTAAATAAATTAAGTCATGTCTCTTCTGTTTCTTTGCCTCCTCAAATTGAAGGTAAAGTGACGCGTATGGTCGGTTTGACTATGGAGGCAGTTGGCTGTGTTGTGGCCCTTGGTGATCGTTGCTCGGTTCAAGTTCGCAAGGACCGTTGGGTGGAATCTGAAGTGGTGGGTTTTACCGGAGATTTAACTTATTTGATGCCAACAGAGGCTATTGAGGGGATTTCTCCTGGCGCGCGGGTTCGTCCGTTGCTTGGCGATAGCAGAATGCCAGTTGGTGATGAGTTACTTGGTCGCGTGGTAAATGGACTGGGCAAGCCTTTGGATGGCAAAGGGCCGATTAAAACCAAAGACTCTGTGACGTTACACGGTAATGTGATTAACCCATTGCAAAGAAAGCCAATTTGTGAGCCTTTAGATGTTGGTATAAAAGCGATTAACAGTTTGCTCACGGTTGGCAAAGGTCAGCGTTTGGGGCTTTTTGCGGGCAGTGGTGTGGGCAAAAGTATGTTGCTTGGCATGATGACCAAATTTACCGAAGCAGATATTACTGTTGTTGGTCTAATTGGTGAACGTGGTCGAGAAGTTAAAGAGTTTATTGATCAAATACTGGGCGAAGAAGGCCTTGCTCGCTCCGTTGTTGTAGCGTCGCCTGCGGATGATTCTGCATTAATGCGTCTACGTGCCGCCATGCTGGCAACACGGATTGCTGAATATTATCGGGATCAGGGGAAAAACGTATTGTTGTTAATGGATTCCCTGACACGATACGCTCAAGCGCAGCGGGAAATTGCATTGTCAGTGGGGGAGCCGCCTGCGACTAAAGGCTATCCGCCTTCGGTGTTCTCTAAACTTCCTCAGTTGGTAGAGCGGGCTGGTAATGGCTGTGAAGGCAGTGGTTCGGTAACGGCTTTTTATACCGTATTGACCGAAGGTGATGATCAACAAGACCCTATCGCAGATGCGTCTCGAGCGATTCTTGATGGCCATATTGTGCTATCTCGACGGTTGGCGGAAGAAGGGCATTACCCAGCCATTGATATAGAAGCTTCGATTTCTCGGGCTATGCCACATATAGTTAGTGAAGATCACTTGTATGGAGCGATGCGAGTAAAGCAGTTGTATTCTAAATTTCAGCAGAATCAAGACCTTATTTCGGTGGGGGCTTACGCTCGAGGTAGTGATCCGGATTTAGACCAAGCTATCATACAAATGCCTGAGATTCGTAATTTCCTTCAGCAGTCGCTTACTGAAAGTTTCACGATTGATCAGAGTTTACAGGCTCTTGTTACAGCGATGACCAAGGGACAGTAGACGATTACAGGTAAAAACGTCTACTATTTAGCGAGTTTCCGAATGGGGCATGCATGAAAAAATCACGTCGAATGCAGATATTAGTCGACCTTGCTAAGCGCAAAGAGGATTCGGCTGCTCAGCAGTTAGCTCGAGATAAAGCCAAAGTACAGTATGATGAGCAAAAATTGAATGAATTGCGGGAGTACGCTGGCCAATATGAGTCAGAGCGTAACTTACTAGGTTTGAGTGCTTATTTGACGACCAATTATCAGCATTTTGTGAATCGTGTTCAGCAGGCGATTGTGCAGCAAGAAGCGGCTGTAGGTCGTTCTGAGCAGCAAGCAGATATGAGTATGCGTCGATGGTTGCAAGCTCGCTCGAAAACCAAAAGCATGGATTGGCTAAAAGAAAAAAACCACAAAGCGGAATTGATCGTTGAAGCAAAGCAAGAGCAGCTTCAGAGCGATGAGTTTGCCATGCGTCGTTTTTTGGACAATATGCGATAGCGTTTTAAGTGCTATTTGGTAAAGCCACTTAGCTTATTGTTAGGATGAAGCATGGCGCGACTGGATAAAGGATTAATTGATTTGTCTTTGGCTATTTCCAACATAGAAATAGCCTTGCACGATTATGTCTACAGTCCTCAGCGTGGTTTAGAAAAACTTCAATCTGCTCTGTTATCTCTTCAAAAAATATCTAAATTGAGCACCCTCCATGCTTTCTATCATCAGCGTCTGAATTCTTTTTTAGCTGCAGTTGATGGGCTTTTAATATCTGGCTCTCCCTATTTTAGTCATTATCATTCTGCATTTTTATCTGCAGCCGATGCGCTTTCCCAAGTCGTTATTGCAGCACAGTTTAGTGATGATCTCTCTAGGCAACCGGATCGTCTTCTGGCTATAGATCGTTCTTGCTGGGCTGTGGTGATTTCGATCGCTGATGAAAAAGATATCTCGCTAGTGTATCGGAATTACGAGGCTCGATTAGAGGCAACTCAAAGTAATAGTGTGAGTGTGGACGCTTACTTAGAGGCGCTGGCTGGTGCTGGTCGGGTATCCTTCCAGTTAGATTCAGTAAAAGACTCTGTTTTGAGTGGTCGTTTTCTATTGATAAGTGTGCAATCACTGTCCTGGCTTAAGAGACGATTTCCCTCACTACAATGGCAAGTCCTTTCAGTTAATGAAAAAGAGTCATTGCGAGTTTTATGTGAATTGAGTTTTTTGCCTCTATTTCAAAACGTGAACATGTCGCGTGATTCTCGCTACCGTCTTTTGGCGCTATTTGAAGATAGGTTCAAAACGCTATTTTATCAGGACTTCGGCGCTCTTTTTTCATCAAGTTTAGCGACGGTAGACAAAAGTGGATGTATTGTCCCTCAAACTCATAGTTTCACTGCTTTTGAGCCGGATGAGCGCTTAGCGTATTTTCCTGTGCGTCACGGCGGATCCGTTTATATTGGCTGTCGAGACTTAAGTGAAGCTGCGCTTAAAATGACTTATATGAGATGTTTAGGGCGTGATTATTTATCCTATTTTTTGTACGAAATCGATACTTCTTTTGGGCGATTTGTCTTTGATCAAGCGGAATGTGTCGGTCGATACGATGTTAGCGAAGGTGATTTTTTAACTGTTGGTGGTTGTCTTTGGTTTCATCCTGAAGAAGATATTCGAGCGGAAGTTTTTTTAAATATGCCTTTGATTTCACGGCTCGACTCGGCGTTTTGTCCAATGTCTTTAGGTGTAACTCAAGTGTTAGTGGTTAAGCAGGGTGGGGAGTATTTCGCGTTACCTTATTTTTCTATTCGTGAAGTGGAGGCTGTATGTTCTGCGATGTCAGCTCCGCGTTCTTGGATAAAAAATATTTGGTTAAGTCAGACTGGTGCGTCGTTATTAGAGCCATGGTTGCTGAGTAAGAACACCTTGCCTGAGGTTCATGGCTGGCCGGAAAAAAATAAATCAACATATCCTTCTAAGAATGGTTATTATTTTGGTAAGGCCTATGGCAGGATGTTTTGCATAGAGGCTAGTTTGATATTCGCGTTATTACCTTATAAAGCGACATCTTCAGTGACGTATTTTGAGGATGATAAGCCTTGTCTGGCGTCATTTTTTACTCATGATGGACGTAGTTTTGATAGAAGGGTGTCAGCTGAACTTCTCCATGATGGGGCGAGTTCTGCTTATGAAAATGCCGGTTCTTCGGTTGAGAAGATGTCTTTTTCCGTTATTCTTGAATGGATGGGGGAGTCTATAGTTTTCTCGTTTGCTTCTTGTGATTGGTTTGCCTCATTGCCAGGTGTAAATCATACATGGGAGCTTTCTTCATCTTCTGCTGAGTCTGTTCGTGGTTTCGAAGATAAAGTGAGTCGTTTTACATCCTTACAAGATGTTGGTTTGGTTATTAATAAGAAAAATTATTTATCCTTTATTGCTGGCTTTTGCCATCTTCATCATTAGCTTGAAAGTGATTATTGACTATGAATACACTGCATTCACCGTTTGGTGCTCCAAGAAAAGAGCTGATTAATAGCCTGCAAAAAGGTGTTGTAGCCTTGTTGTTTGTATTGCTATTGGCTTTCGCCGGCATGTATATGTTGATGAGCGTTAATTTAGAAAAACAGAATGCTCAACAAGAGAAGCTGAGTGAACTTTTGGGGTTGGTGCATAGTGCAGAAGAGCATTGGTTAGAATGGTTATTGGTTGGTGACCGTTTAATTTATAGCGATAGTAATAGCTCAAAAGCACCTTCTTCTAGTCATTTGCATCAGATGCTAGTGAGTGAGTATCGCTTGATGAAAGGTCACCTTAGTGACTTTGAATTTACGGCAGGGGTTGATGTTTCTGAATCGCTTGCTTTGTTGGACTCTCTTGCGTTAAGGGAGTTGGACGTCTTACCTTTAACGGATAAAGAAAGGCGATCTGCTTACTCATCATTTGAGTATTTAGAGGCTTTAGATGATGAGCTTTTGCAAATCAGTGTTAGTCTGGATTACGAGCGCAAAATATTTGTTGAAAGGTTGATCTGGGTTCCAGTCGCTATTTTTTTAATATTGGCAGCTATTGTGATTATGCTGGCGGCTCGATTTGGTCGTCAATTACGCTCTGGCTTTTTGAGTTTGCATCATATCTTAGACCATCGTAAGCATGGACATACATCTGTTCTTCCTCCCCGAAAAATAATTGATGAACTTACTGACTTGAGTCACTTAGTCGATAATGAATTAGCATCTCGAGATTTTGATCTTGACCAACAGAATGAAAGCCTTAGTTTAATTGAAAAGGCATTGTCTCAGGTTAGTGAACCATTCTTTGTAACGAATTTTCAAGGCGACATTACATGGTTGAGTGCTGGTGCGGAAAGGCTTTGGTTTAGAAATACGCCATTATTTGAGTCATTGTTTGGTATCGATTCTGGGTTAGATGATCCAACCGGTGAGCGTATTGCTGATTCTATTCTGCTATCTGATCAAGAGTTAAAACTGAATTTGTCTGATGGTGTTTATTGGTTACGCGTTCATCACTTTGCTTCCGAGCCAGATGATGGTTCTAGTGGTTTGCATTGTATTATTTCTATACAAACTAAAGCGGAATTTGCTGAATTCGAAGTTTTACACCACAGCTTGAAGTTGTTGGAACAGGATGTCTGGGATGCTCCTATTAGACTATCAAGGCTAGAGTCGCCTTATGCTGGTTTTGCTAAGTCTTTAGAGTCGGTGCGTAAAAAAGTCGTTATGCTTTTTGATGTATTAAATTCGTCCTCGATGCAAACACATTCCCTTGAAAAAATTACTAAACTACAACAAATAGCATCCCTAATTGACGAAAAAACAGATCACAATGAGTCATCGTTGAATGATGTTGTTGTGATAGATGGAACACCACTTCAAGAGCTTCAAGAAGAGCTTCAAGTTGAATTAAACGATATGGCATGGCTTTCTGAGCAGGTTCGGGATTCACTGATATTGGGTTATGAGTTGGTTTTGCAACGCCTAGCGTTAGTCGAAAAAGACCTATCTTCTGATGTGTTTTTGTTGGGCGATGTCGATCGCTGTCTCAATGAAGTGAGAGCTGGAGTTTTAGCAAGCTTGGCTGCAACTGAAGGCGAAAGTGAAAAAATTCGCCGTCGTTTTGCTGTAGATATAGAACACGATATTAGTAAAGTTCAGGATCAAATAGAAGGTATGAAGTCTATGGCGGCTTCTACTCTCTCATTACTTGAATCTGATCGAAGTGTTGGTGTTGCGCGTTTGGATAGAGCGAGGGAATCTGTCAACGAGATGATTGAGCGGATTCATAGTTTGATGTCTAAAACGGTAGACAATATTTCAGAAAATAAAAGTGATGATGTGTCCATAATAAAATCTAGTGATGAGTGGGACGAGATTTAAAGCTTACCACTCATCTTCGAGGAGTAGGCTGTGGTTGAAAGCTTTTTTGATAAAAAAACAGAATGTCTGACGATCCTCGTAAAAGGGCGTTTTGACTACAGCTGTCATAAGATGTTTAAAGAAACGTTTACTGCGGTTAGCAAAGTAAAGTCTTATGAAATTAATTTAGCGGAAGTATCTTATCTTGATAGCTCTGCTCTTGGTATGTTGCTACTGCTTAGAGATCACGCTGGCGCAGAAAAAGCGCAGATTCGTTTGGTTCATGTAAACAGTGCTGTTATTGATATTCTCAAAATTGCTAATTTTCATCGGCTTTTTGATATTACTGAGTAGTTTTGTATGGAACAAGTTTTAACCATATTGATTGCGGATGATAACCCTTCGGATCGTATTTTATTAAAAGCGATTCTGAGTCAATTTGGCCACAACGTAATTTCGGCTGTTGATGGGCAAGACGCAATTGATAAGTTTGATCCTCACACGATTCAATTAGTGTGCTTAGATATAAAAATGCCTCATAAAGACGGTTGGGAAGCAGCGCTCGAAATTCAGCGTATTGCTGGTGATGTGTTTGTTCCTATTGTTTTTCTTTCTGGTGTTACAGACCCTATTGCTTTATCAAATTGCTTACGTATTGGTGGTATTGATTTTATTTCTAAACCTTATAGTCCTGCGCTTATTACTGCAAAACTTAATGCAATAGTCAGGCTTTTGGTTATGCAAAAAACGCTTGAAGAACAGCGTGATGCAATGAGCTTGTATAATGAACAATTGCTCAATGAACAAGATGTTGCGAAAGTAGTTTATGAAAACATAACTAATTCAAATTGCTTGAAAGATCCTGCGCTTTCTACCATTCATTATGGTACGCATACTTTTAATGGTGATGTCATTTTGGCCGCTTATAAGCCGAATGGCGGTATGCATATACTATTAGGTGATTTTACTGGTCATGGCCTTTCCGCTGCGATCGGGGCACTTCCTCTCGCTGATATTTTCTTTGATTGGACAAAAAAAGGCTTTTTGATGCGTCAAATTATCCCTGAGATAAATGCGCGTTTAAAAGGGATTTTGCCATCGAATATGTTTTGCAGTGCTGCATTTATTGATATAAAAGTGAACAATAAAAGTATTGAGGTGTGGAATGGTGGATTACCTGATTTATTATTTTTACCTCAAAATGCAGGCAAACCAGTACGATTTACCTCTAAGAACCTGCCTTTAGGTGTTCTTTCTGCTGATGCGTTTGAATGTCAAATTGAACCTATGTCTTTCGCTCCTGGTGATAGGTTGATGGCATTTTCTGATGGCGTTTATGAGGCATTAGACTTGTCTGGGCAGATGTTTTGTCGGTCTATTCTTAATCCGCTTTATCTGGGAGAGATTGACGCTGAGCATTCGGTTAATTGGCTTGTCCAGCAGCTAGAGCAAGAAGGCGTTTTGGAAAATCCTCATGATGATATTTCATGTCTTAGTGTCCGTCTGGATACTAACATAGGTATCGATTCATCTGAGCATGAAGAGTCAAGAGGGCATGATGAAGCGCCAGCAGACTTCTCATTCGAGTACGTATTAAATGCAGATTCACTTCGTAATACAGATCCCTTGCCCTATGTTTTGCAAATTCTAACGACTGTTCCAGGGTTGAGTAGTTTTTCTAGTCAAGTATTTATGATTCTCTCTGAGTTGTACTCTAATGCACTTGAGCATGGTGTACTGAAGTTAAGCTCTGATAAAAAGAGTTCCAGTGATGGCTTTTCTCTATACTACGAAGAGCGTGAACGTCGCCTCGCCAACTTACGTGATGGTTATGTTAAAATTTCAGTGAAAGTGACGTCTGATAATAACAATAGATCGTTAATGCTATATGTTGAAGATAGCGGTTCTGGATTTGATTTCCAAAGAGTGAACTATGATATATCCAATACAGAATTGCTTTATAATCGCGGCTTAGCCCTGTTGGATCAACTGTGTTCTAAGTTGGAATTTACTAAAGGTGGTAGTGCGGTAACAGCACATTATCATTGGCAAGTAGGCCTAGCTAGTTAGCTTGAGCTGTGTTGGCCTTGCTATTGCATAGTCTCCTTTATCGTTGGAGGAAATTATGCGCACAGATTCAAATACGGTATTGTCTTTACCTTCAGGTGTTCCACCTAAAAAGTCTGCTTTGACTAAGGCCCATTCTAATAATGGGGCAGCTTTTGCAAACGATTTTAATAAAGCAAAAGAAACTGTCAGCCCCAAAAAAACACCTACTACAGATAAAGTAGTGGCTTCTAGCTCGTCAGCACCTTTGTCTTCTAATTCATCGTCCAAAACAACTCAAGGGATTGATAAAAGCTCGGCTTCATATAATAAGAGTAATGCTTCTGTCAGTGATAATGAAAAAGGCACTACATCTTTGAGTGGAACTAGTGATGTTGCAGCTGTTGAATCGCCAGTAATATCCAAAGATGGCGGCAAGGCTTTGCAGCAGGATGGCGAAGTCTCTCCTGCTGATGGATCACCTGTCGCTGTTTCTGCTGAAACTTCAGACTTTCCAGTAGTGGTGTCTCCATCAGATTTAAAAAATACGGAGATCACCGCTTCGTTAATACCTAATTCCGATGCTGGACAGGAGTCGCAAAAGGAAGGCGTCTCGCAGAATCTACTAGCTGATAATGTAGTTGCTGGTAATGCGGGTGTAGTTGCTGACAATATGGGGGCTGGTGATGTAGTTCCAATTACATCTACTCCAATCGCCACGGAAAAGGCGTCTAAAGATGATATTGTTAAAGGGCTTAGTTCGGGGGGCGGTGTTGTTGGTTTAGATGCGATAAGACGGACTGCACCCAGTGATGTAAAAAATATTGATTCGACATTAAGTGACACGAATATTTCCGAGGGCACTATAGAGCCAATGATTGCTGATGATAAAGGTGAGTTATCTTGGGTTTTATCTCAGATGGGAACTGGTGTGAAAGCGGTTCCTGTCACTCCGACTAGCGATGCTGTAATTGATACCACTAAAGCTGCAGCATCTGTTGCTGCCGGCGTTATTGCTGCGGGCGCCATGAATAAAGAAAATCGTACAGCACCAGTGCCTGCCTCTCTGCTTAATGACGGAAGCGCAGTAGCTTCATCGGATGAACTTAATTTAGATTCTACTGACTCTCTTTTAGAAGGGGAGAGTATATTGATTAATGAGCCTATTGAGTTGCGGAAAAAAGAACAGGAGGCCATGCTTGGTCGAATGTCTGCACAGATTGATGGTAATCAGGGTGACGATAGCTCACCGGGTGGCTTAAATAGTTCTCTTAATAATGCGAACCGAACTGCCGCTGCGGCTACAACGGTTAATGCAGCGGTTGTTAATCCTAATTCTCAGGCTAACCTGGCAATGAGCTTACCACCAGGTCATCCAGGGTGGGCTAATGAGATGAGCCAGAAGGTGGCTTGGATTGCCCGTGATGGTGGTCATACGGCACATATTCGCTTGGATCCGCCGGAGTTAGGTAGTCTGACTGTTAAAGTATCGGTCGATAGTGATTCGAATACTCAAATAAGTTTTATTGCTGCGACACCGCAGGCACGAGATCTATTAGAGGGGCAGATGGGAAGGCTAAGAGAAATGTTGGCTCAACAAGGTATGGATTTAAGTCGAGCGGATGTTGATGTTTCACAGCAAGATACTTCTGGAGCACAAGACAGAGCCAATAATCGCAATGGCAGCTCGCTTCAGGGTAGTATTGCTGGTAGCGATGATGTCGATGAGGAATTGATTCCGAGAAATCTATCGTATGTTTCTGCATCTGGTGTTGATTACTATGCTTAAACTTACGAGAAATTGATGGTGCTATGTTTGATTCTTTGTAGAATAGAGGATTATTAGTGCATAAGAGCGTAGACAGCGTTCTTTGTAAAGAATTCGATACATCTAAGGTTTGTGAATATGGCTGACGAAGACGGTTTGGATATTGGTGCAGAAGAGGGAAAGTCTGGTGGTAAGAAAAAGCTTATTATCATTATTCTTCTAGTTTTGGTTTTAGTTGGAGGTGCTGCGGCTGCTTATATCTTTTTGTTTAGCGGCTCTTCTGATGAGGGCGGTGATTCAGCGGAATCAGCTGAGGCTGCCTTAGCGAATGAGCCTTCTACTTATTTGGCATTAGATCCTGCTTTTACTGTTGATTTTATGGTTGATGGTAAACAGCGTTATGTGCAGCTTAATATGTCTGTTAAGTCAAAAAATATAGAGCAAATTAATGCTGTTACGCTTCATATGCCGTTAATTCGTAATAGTTTGGTTTTGTTATTTTCCAGCCAGTCGTTTGTTGATTTACAGACAGCTGCAGGTAAAGAGGCATTAAAAAAAGCTTCTCTTGACGCAATCAATGGCATCCTAGAGCAGGAAACTGGTCAAGGCGGTATTGATGCTGTGTTATTCACTAACTTTGTGATGCAATAGAATTATGTCAGCTCAAGATCTGTTATCTCAGGATGAAATTGATGCCCTCTTACATGGTGCAGATGAAAAGCCTGTAGAAGAGGATAACCGGGATGCTAATGGCGTTGCATCCTATGACATTACGAGTCAAGAACGTATTGTGCGTGGGCGGATGCCTACGCTGGAAATGATAAACGAACGTTTTGCGCGTTACACACGTATTAGTTTGTTTAACATGCTGCGTCGTACAGCAGATGTTTCATCTGGTGGTCTACAGGTAATGAAGTTTGGTGAATATGTTCATACACTTTATGTGCCTACCAGTTTGAATTTGGTGAAATTTCGACCACTAAGAAGTACAGCTCTATTTATACTTGATGCTAAATTGGTGTTTAAGTTAGTCGACAACTTTTTTGGTGGTGACGGGCGTCATGCAAAAATTGAAGGTCGAGAATTTACTCCGACTGAAATTCGTATTGTACAGTTGATGCTTGAACAAGTTTTCAAGGACTTAACGGAAGCTTGGGCGCCAGTATTAAAATTGGAACTTGAATATATTAGTTCTGAAGTAAACCCAGCAATGGCTAATATTGTGAGTCCTAGCGAGGTTGTTGTTGTTTCCACCTTCCATATTGAGTTAGATGGTGGTGGTGGTGAGCTGCATATTACTTTACCTTACTCTATGATTGAGCCTGTACGTGAATTGCTTGATGCTGGCGTTCAGAGTGACGTAGATGAAAAGGATGACCGCTGGGGTAAATCCTTAGAACAAGACGTGAAAGATATTGCTGTTAGGCTATCTGTCAACGTTGCGAATCGTAAAATCTCACTTGGTGAGGTGTTAAAGTTTAAAGCTGGGGATATCATTCCGATAGAAATGCCAGAGTTTGTAACGGTTCGAGCGAATGGTGTGCCAACCTTTAAAGGCAAATTGGGCGTTAGTAATGAACGCTATTCAGTACAAATGCAAGAAAGTTTCAAAGCGAAGGTGACGAAGTAACATGGCAGAAGAACAAAATCCAGATGCAGCAGGCATGGACGAAGATTTAGCTGACGAATGGGCTGCAGCAATGTCTGAAGCGGGCGAGACAGAAGATGGCGAAGGGATCGAAGACGAATGGGCAGCAGCAATGTCTGAGCAAAAAGTTGAGCCTGTAAAGCTGGAAACGCTGACTAATCCTTCTGTACCTAGTGGTGGTGTTGGTTCTGATCTTGATTTGATTATGGATATTCCGGTTGTCCTTTCGATGGAATTGGGTAATACGGAAATCGCAATTCGCAACTTGATGCAGCTAACACAAGGCTCTGTTGTTGAGCTTGATCGTTTTGCCGGAGAGCCACTGGATGTACTTGTGAATGGTACATTGATCGCTCATGGTGAGGTGGTTGTGGTTAATGATAAGTATGGTATCCGTTTAACGGATGTTGTAAGCCCTAGTGAGCGTATTAGACGACTGAAGTAGTACCAATTGAAATTTTCTTTATTTAATCGTTATGTCGTTACGGCCATGCTTTGCATGGCCGTTCCCTATTTGCATGCTGTTGGTGTGCAAGAAATGTCTGCGACTTCCTCTATTTGGAAGGTAGTAATTTCTTTAATCTTTGTTATTGCTTTTATACCCGCGTGTCTTTGGTTAATGAAGCGCTTTCAATTTGCTCAAATGAAGTTGGGACAGTCGGATATTAAGATCGTGAATGTTCAGTCTTTGGGTGCAAAAGAGAAACTCATGCTGGTTGAAGTTGAAGGGGAACGCTTATTAATTGGTGTCACTGCGCATTCGATTAGTCATCTGCGAAGCTTTCCATCTAAGACAGCATCGTTTGCTTCTATGATGGAGGAGGTCGATAGAAAAAATACTGCTGACAATAAGAGCAATGGGGATACCCTGTGATTCGTTTTGTCCTGCTTTTGCTTTTAACGTTTCCAGCTTTTTCATGGGCTGAGGTGGGTTTGCCTGCGGTTAAAGTTGTAACGAATGCCGATGGTAGTCAAGACTATACGGTTTCGTTGCAAATTCTTTTTATCATGACTGCGCTGACGCTTTTACCTGCGGCTTTGATGATGATGACAGCGTTCACTCGAATTATTGTCGTGTTAGCTATTTTGCGTCAAGCAATCGGTTTGCAGCAAACGCCTTCTAACCAGATTATGATTGGTATGGCGTTATTTTTAACCTTGTTTATCATGACGCCGACGTTGGATAGGGTTAATGAAGTGGCTTTGCAGCCATACTTGAAAGAACAGATGACGTCTATTCAGGCTGTTGAGGCCGCGTCTGTTCCTGTAAGGGACTTTATGTTGGCTCAGACGCGAGAAGATGATATTGCTCTTTTTGTTAAATTGGCAGGTAAGGAAGGCACGATTCAGTCAATGGACACACTGCCATTTACTATTTTAATGCCAGCGTTTGTAACCAGTGAGCTTAAAACCGCCTTTCAGATCGGTTTTATGATTTTCATTCCATTTCTGATTGTCGATATGGTGGTGGCCAGTGTTTTGATGGCAATGGGTATGATGATGTTGTCGCCTATCATTATCTCGTTACCTTTTAAAATTATGCTTTTTGTCATGGTTGATGGTTGGTCTATGATTATGGGTACTTTGGCGGCGAGTTTCGGGATTTAATTATGAATCCTCAAGTGGTGTTAGATTTATACGGGCAAGGCTTTTACTTAATTGTTTTGATCGTTGGGGTTGTGATGGTGCCCAGTCTGATCGTTGGTTTGATAGTGAGTGTGTTTCAAGCCGCAACACAGATTAACGAGCAAACTTTGTCTTTCTTGCCAAGGTTGATTGTGACTATTTTAGTTATCATGCAACTGGGGCCGTGGATCTTGATGAAGCTAATGGATTTTACGACCAATTTATTTATTAATATTCCTATGATCATCGGCTGATGTTAGAGCTGCATCCAGATGAGTTACTGAACTTAACGATCAGTTTTCTTTTGCCCTTTTTTCGTATTGGGGCGTTTTTTATGGCGCTGCCTTTATTTGGTAGTCGTCTGGTTAGTCCACGAGTGCGTATTGCGTTTTCCTTTCTTGTTGCCATTATTATTACCCCTGTAATTGATGTCCCTAATTACGATCCTATTTCTCCTGCCTACATTGTGCTGATTGCTGAGCAATTAGTGATTGGCTTTGTGTTGGGTTTTGTTGTCACTATTTTGTTTCAGTTATTTTCATTGGCAGGCCAGTTGGCTGCGATGAAGGCGGGTTTAGGTTTTGCTATGTCTAATGACCCTGCCAATGGTATTTCTGTTGCGACGCTTGGTCAGTATTATTTGTCGATGGTGGCATTAGCGTTTTTGGGCACAAATGGTCATCTAGTGATGATAGAGTACTTGGCTGAAAGTTTTAACTATTGGCCAATAGGTAGTGGTTTTGACAGCCAGCGTTATTGGCAGCTAGTGTTGCTGGGTGGCTGGATGTTTGAAAAAGCATTACTTATCGTATTGCCTTTAGCTGTGGCAGTATTGGTTATTAACTTGTCTTTTGGTGTGGTTGCTAAGGCGTCGCCGCAATTGAACGTTTTTGCGTTGGGTTTTCCAATCATAATGCTATTTTCTTTGTTCTTTTTCTGGATTATGTTAGATGATTTCTTAAACATCTATTTGTTGTTTTTCGGAGAAATGATTGACTGGATGAAAGATACGTGGGGAATTCGTTTAAATGGCTGAGAATGAAGACGGTAGCGAAAAGACGGAGAGTGCCAGTAGTAAGAAACTTCAGGATGCTCGAAATAAAGGCAATCTCCCTCGCTCTAAAGATTTAAGTTCAGCTCTTTTGTTGATAGTGGCTGCGGCAACTATTTACGGAACGGGGACTTTGCTTGTTCGTGATCTCGCTGTGTTGTTTGATTTTAATTTTTTGGTTGAGCGAGCTGATGTTTTTGATTTAAGTCGTATGGTTTTTCATCTGTACGAGTCTGTTGTGGCTATGATGGACTCTATGGTTTTGCTTATGTCTGTACTGGCGGTTGCTGGTATTGTTGGCAGTATCGCTTTGGGAGGGTTGAATTTTTCGTGGGAGCCGCTGACTCCAAAGCTTAGCAAAATGAGCCCGATAGCGGGTTTAAAGCGAATGTTTTCGGTTCAATCTTTGGTAGAGCTTATAAAGTCTATTGCTAAAGTGACGTTAGTTGGTCTTATTTCTGTGTTGGTGGTGAATTACTTTTTGCCAGAAACGCTTGGGTTAACTTTTCAGTCAATAGAGCTGGCTATTGCTCATGGTATTGATATTGTTATTTGGTCCTTTGTCTTTGTTACGCTTGCTTTAGCGCTGATTGCTGCGATTGATGTGCCTTTTCAAGTTTGGTCACATAAAGAAAAACTAAAAATGACCAAGCAGGAAGTGAAAGATGAATATAAGCAGCAGGAGGGTGATCCTTTAGTGCGAGGGCGAATTCGTCAGATGCAGCGTCAAGCGGCGATGAATCGAATGATGTCTGATGTGCCCAGTGCCGATGTTATTATTACTAACCCTACGCATTTCTCTGTGGCGTTGAAATATGATCAAGCTGGTGGCGCGGCACCAGTGCTGCTTGCTAAAGGCGGTGATTTTATTGCATTGAAAATTCGTGAAGTCGGCAATTACTATGACATCCCTGTGATACAATCGCCCGCATTAGCAAGGGCGATATACCACCATACTGAGATTGGTGATGAGATACCGCAGGGTTTGTTTAAAGTGGTGGCTCAATTGTTGGCTTATGTATATCAGCTGCGTAATGCTCGTATGGGAGCGCCGCGACCAGAAACGATGCCAAACTTAGATGTGCCTGATGAATTTCAGTGGGACGGTAGTTAATCATGTTTTGTAGTTTTTCTTCCAATAAGGATGACGTGTGAATTTTGACCGCGGTCGACTTGCTGGACAGGTTCAAGGGATTTTTAGTGGGAATTTAGGTATTCCTATCTTGTTGTTATCGCTTTTAGCGATGATGATCTTGCCTATTCCTGCTTTTTTATTGGACGTACTTTTTACCTTTAATATTGCGTTAGCTATTGTTGTGTTGTTGGTCGCTATTTATTCAATGCGGCCTTTAGATTTTGCTGTGTTTCCTACCGTTCTGCTGGTTTCTACCTTAATGCGATTGGCACTTAACGTGGCATCGACTCGTGTGGTTTTATTGAATGGTCACGAAGGTGGTGATGCAGCAGGTAAGGTGATTCAAGCATTTGGTGAAGTGGTTATTGGCGGCAACTACGTAGTTGGTTTTGTTGTCTTTGCAATCTTAATGATTATCAACTTTGCGGTAGTGACCAAAGGTGCTGGTCGTATATCCGAAGTAAGTGCGCGCTTTACCTTGGATGCTATGCCAGGTAAGCAGATGGCTATTGATGCTGATTTAAATGCAGGCATGATTGATGCCGATCAGGCTAAGCAGCGTCGTATTGAAATTGCATCCGAAGCTGAGTTTTATGGCTCTATGGATGGTGCCTCAAAATTCGTAAAAGGGGACGCAGTTGCTGGATTATTGATCCTTGGTATCAATATAATCGGTGGTTTGTCCATTGGTATGGCGCAGCATGATCTTTCTTTCTCGGAAGCCATTGAGCGCTATTCATTATTGACCATCGGTGATGGTCTTGTGGCTCAGCTTCCATCTCTAATGTTGTCTACTGCGGCGGCAATCATGGTGACTCGTGTTAATGAGTCTGGTGACATGGGATCCCAAATTGTCCGTCAAATGTTTGGATCGTCAAAGGCTTTGTATGTCGCAGCTGGTGTAATGACGATCATGGGTGTTGTTCCAGGAATGCCGCATTTTTCTTTCTTATCATTGGCTGCTTGTTTGGGTGGTCTTGCTTATTTTCTTGAGTATCGTAAGAAACAAAAGCCTAAGCAGGGGCCGAAAAGTACCGGTAAAGCTTCTTCGGATAATCCAGTGCCAGCAGAAGTAAAAGACTTGAGTTGGGATGATGTTGCGCCTGTTGATATGCTTGGCTTAGAGGTAGGCTATCGTCTGATACCTTTGGTTGATAAAACGCAAGGTGGTGAGTTGTTGGCGCGGATTAAAGGTGTGCGTCGAAAGCTATCTCAGGATCTAGGTTTTTTGGTGCCGAGTGTACATATTCGAGATAACTTGGATTTAATGCCGAATGCCTATCGAGTAACCCTTATGGGAGTGAGTTTGGCTGAGGCTGAAGTTCATCCTGATAAAGATTTGGCGATTGATCCTGGTCAAGTTTTTGGTTCTATTGATGGGATCGCCGGTAAGGATCCATCTTTTGGGTTGGATGCTGTGTGGATTGATCCTAAGAAAAGAGACCAGGCGCAAACTTACGGATACACGGTTGTTGATGTGAGTACAGTGGTTGCAACTCATATTAATCAGATTATGCATAAACACGCTTATGAGTTGATCGGTCATGATGAGGTTCAGCAGTTATTGAGTTTGTTGAAACAATATAATCCTAAATTGGCCGAAGAGTTAGTACCAAATACCATACCTTTAAGTGTTCTTCTTAAAGTATTGCAGAATTTATTGATAGAAGGTGTGCCTTTAAGGGATATGCGTACTATTGCTGAGTCGATTATGGGTGTGCAGCCAAAAACTCAGGACCCTATGATCCTCACAGCGGCAGTTCGAACGTCTTTGTCGCGTTTGATAATTCAGACATTGGCAGATGGTGTAGAAGAAATTCCTGTTTTAACGCTGGAACCGCAGCTAGAAAAAATGCTTATGCAGACGGTTCAGCAAAGTCAGCAGTCGGGCATTAAAAATGAAGAGGCGCTGATCTTAGAACCGAAAATGGCTGAACAGTTGCAAGCTTCGTTACGTCAGTCTGCGGAGCAGCAAGAGGCGATGGGGAATACGCCTATTTTGATTGTGTCGGCTCCCATACGACCTATGTTGGCGCGTTTTATGCGTTATGGTATGGTGAATATGTCGGTACTTTCATATCAAGAAGTACCAGACCACAAACGCATTACTGTGGTGGGTGTTATTGGACAATAAGATCTAACTATTAACGTGATGGATTGTATCTATATTTATTGTGATCTTTCGGGTAAGCTATGGATTTGTAAGAAAAATAAACTGGAAGGATTAAGTTATTCATGCAAATTAGGCGGTTTCGAGCACCTGACATGCGGCAAGCGATACGGAAGGTTCGTGATGCTGTAGGCCCTGATGCGGTCATTTTGTCAAATCAACGCCTGCCTACAGGTGAGATAGAGATAGTCGCCGCTCTAGATTATGATGGATCCTTACCTTCTAGTATGACCTCTAAACGGTCGTCTGCGCCTCGTTCTGAGCAATATGCCGACCCCAGTGCCGACTATTTAGAGCGCATAGAGAGAGCGAAACAGCAGGGTCCTGTACAAAATACTTCACCTACATATTCTGAAAAGCGCCCTACATCACAGTTTGAAATGCCTCCCCTGTCAAGTGACAAAGAAGATCCCGCTGTTGAGGAGGCTTTATCTATTCGTAATAGCGAGAGTGCCAAACAGTTGCGAGATATGGAGCTCGAGCTGAAAAATGTTCGGGCTTTGCTTGAGCAGCGTCAGCAAAATGAAAGTCGAGTTGAGGCTAAGGAAAACGCAGTAGAATTGCGTGCTCGTGAAAAGTTAAAAGGCTTAGGCTTATCAGACTTTGTTGTGTCTAGGCTTATCGATGATATTGATTTAAAAGGTCGTGAAGATGACTGGAATCGCTTGCTTGCACATCTAGCGGACTACATACCTGTTCGCTCAAGTTCCTCTGAGCTGAAAGGTTGTATTGCATTTATGGGCCCTACCGGAGTTGGAAAGACAACAACTATTGGTAAAATTGCTGCCCAGCATGTTTTGAAGCATGGTTCTGAAGGTGTTGTTTTAATTACCACAGATACTTACCGAATTGCTGCGCATGAACAATTGCGAACTTTTGGTCGTATTTTAAATGTACCTGTTGAAGTGGTGAATGAGTATTCAGATTTAAATGAAGTATTGTCAAAATATGCTAATTACTCTTTAGTGCTTGTTGATACTGCAGGTATGAATCCAAGAGATTCAAATCTAGAGCGACAGCTTTTAATGATGAAGCGTGCTCGGGCAAGTCTTAAAAAACTGCTAGTATTACCTTGTACAAGTCAAAGGCAAGTTTTAAAAACTGTTGTCGATGTTTATTCTCAAGTTCAATTAGATGGTTGTGTTTTAAGTAAACTCGATGAATCTGCTTCACTTGGTGAAGCGATTAGTGTAGTTATTGAAGAAGGTCTTCCTGTTGTATATATCGCGGATGGTCAAAGAATTCCAGATGATATTGAGCCAGCTCGGGCGCATAACTTGATTAGTAGGGCAGTATATACTGCAGAGCATTATAGTCAGCTTTATGGGTCACTAAAGTATGGTAGTTAGTAAAATTTTGTTATTACTGAAAGCGTTGCGCCAAACTATGTAGTACAGTTAGTTAGCGCAACTAACTTAAATGGTAAAGGTTGCTTAGACTATTTTATGCAGACCAAAAACGGATATAACACATACTCTAAAAAAGCGACGCTTTCGATTGATGCGATTGTTGAGCAATATGGGTATTTGGTAAAAAAAATTGCTTACCATCTATTGGCGCGTTTGCCTGATAGTGTGGATGTAGATGATTTAATTCAAGCTGGCATGATGGGGCTGATTGAGGCGTATAAGCGTTTTGAATCTACTAAAGGTGCTAGCTTTGAAACTTATGCAGGCATTCGTATTCGCGGCTCCATTATGGATGAGGTGCGAAAAACCGATTGGGCACCTCGTTCTGTTAGGCGTAACGGTAGAGCGGTTGCTAATGCGATTAAAGAATTAGAAGCAAAGTTAGGCCGAGAGGTGTCCGATATGGAAGTGGCATCTCATATGAATATAAGCATGGATGAATATCATGAAATGATTCATTCATCCATGTCGACTCAGTTGTTTAGCTATGAAGAAATGCTAGACTCTGATACAAGTAATTTAGATAGTGTTGAATCTGAAGTAGAAAATGCACCTTATTCTTTAGTTGAAGAGGGTGGTTTTCAAAATCAATTGGCAAAAGAAATTGATGATTTACCGGAAAGAGAAAAGTTGGTTTTGTCTCTTTATTATAATGAAGAACTCAACTTGAAAGAAATTGGTGCTGTATTAGGTGTCAGTGAATCAAGAGTCAGTCAAATTCATAGTCAAGCGGCTATGCGATTGCGAGCTCGATTAAGTGATTGGCGAGATTAATTATGAGTTGTGGAATATTACCTTTGGGGTGTGGAGGTTGCATTGGATAAAAACATGAAGATCCTGATTGTTGATGATTTCTCGACAATGAGACGAATCATTAAAAACTTATTACGGGATTTAGGGTTTACCAATACAGTTGAAGCGGATGATGGAACAACTGCATTGCCTATACTTCAAGCTGGAACAATAGATTTTCTTGTGACCGATTGGAATATGCCCGGCATGACAGGTATTGAATTGCTTCGTGCAGTTCGTGCTGATGAAAAGTTGAAAAGCATTCCTGTTCTTATGGTAACGGCAGAAGCTAAACGTGACCAAATTATTGCTGCAGCTCAGGCTGGGGTAAACGGTTATGTAGTTAAGCCTTTCACTGCGGTGGCTCTCAAAGAAAAAATTGAGAAAATATTCGAACGAATAGACGCTGCTAAATAGGGAACTTAGATGTCAAATGTATTGGGATCTGGACTAGTGGAATTTGAAAACCTAGTAAAAGACGGTGCTGTAGAGCTTTTAAATCACATTGAAGTTGGTGATTTCAGTGGCGCTATTAAAATAATCCAAGAGTTAAGTGAAGCTCGTCATAAAAGCTTTTATAACGAAGTGGGTTTTTTAACTCGAAGTCTGCATGACGCCATTCGTGATTTTCAAATTGATTCAATTGATTTAGTTGTTGGTGAGGGCGGAAAAGATTCTGCAACTAAAATCACTGACGCCTCTGATCGACTGAACTATGTTATTGAAACGACTAGTGCGGCTGCCAATAAAACAATGGACATGGTGGACAGTAGTGTCCCTGTGGCCAGTGAGTTACAGAGTCAAGCAAGGGAATTGCGTAAAGACTGGAGTCGTTTAATTCAGAGAGACTTAACGCCTCAAGAATTCAGAGACTTGTATAAGCGTATTGATGTCTTCTTGTCTTACGCAGATGACAGTGCCACTACCTTGCATTCAAACCTCAACACAATTCTTCTAGAGCAAGGTTATCAAGACCTAACAGGTCAAGTAATCGCTAGAGTGAATGATTTAATTCGAGATGTAGAAGAAAAACTTGTGCATCTCGTTGCTGTTGCTGGACGCGTTGATAGTATCTCGGGGATTGAACACCAAGAGAAAGAGTCTGAACACGATGACACTCGTGGACATGGCCCAGCTATTAATAAACAAAACAACCCTGAAGTACTGAATAGTCAAGACGAAGTAGACGACTTGCTATCAAGTCTTGGTTTCTAGAAGGAGCTGAGGATGAGTTTCGAGGTCGATGAAGAGATTCTACAAGATTTTTTGGTAGAAGCTGGTGAAATCCTAGAGCAGCTTTCCGAACAACTAGTAGATTTAGAGCAAAATCCAGATGATAAGCAACTGCTTAACGCGATATTTCGTGGTTTTCACACTGTAAAAGGTGGTGCTGGATTTTTACAATTAACTGCCTTGGTTGATTGTTGTCATTATGCTGAAAACGTTTTTGATATTTTAAGGAACGGTCAGCGTAAAATAGATTCTGATTTAATGGATATTGTTTTACAGGCTCTTGATGCTGTAAATGAAATGTTCGATGCTGTACGTGCAGGCGCTGAGCCAGAACGTGCTTCACCAGAGTTGATCGCAGCGCTCGCTGCATATGCAAAGGCTCCAACTGCAGAAGAACTTGCAGAGGCGGATGAAGATGAAGTCGAAGATGTCGCTGAAGAGCAAGATGATGCTGATGTTGAGGAAATTGAAGAGACCGTTTCTGTAGAAAATGAATCTGTCGATATTTCTGACGATGAGTTCGAATCTTTGCTTGATGCATTAGGCGATACTTCATCAGATAATGATGTTCCATCTAATAGTGGTGCCGATAAAAGCAGCACAGCGGCAAGAACAGACGATGAAATCACAGAAGATGAATTTGATGCATTATTGAATCAACTTCACGGCAGTGGTGCGCCTGGAATTAATGATGACCAAGCGGACAGTGCTACATCGGCTGATATTTCTTCAGACGAAATAACCGAAGATGAATTTGAAGAGCTTCTTGATAAACTTCATGGTGAAACGCCTACTTCAGGCAACAAAGAAGACAAATCTAAAGCAGATATCAGTGCTTCTTCTGGTGCAGAATCTGACTTGATTACTGACGATGAATTTGAATCCCTTTTAGATAGCCTGCAAGGTAAAGGTGGAGCTGAAAAGGTAGAAGTGCCAAAAGCTAAAACTGAGCCAAAAGCGGCATCGGCGAAGCCAAAAGCAGCACCTAAACCCGCAGCTAAGCCTGTTCCGAAGCCTGAACCTAAGGCTCCAGAGCCTGAAGCGGATAGTGCTAAAGAAAAAACAGCTAATTCGCCGGTTACTCAAGAAGCAACAGTTCGTGTTGATACTAAGCGTCTAGACGACATAATGAACATGGTTGGTGAGCTTGTGTTAGTTCGAAACCGACTTGTTCGATTGGGTCTTCAAAGTGAAGATGAGTCGATGGGTAAAGCGGTTGCTAACTTAGATGTGGTAACGGGCGATTTGCAAAACGCGGTAATGAAAACGCGTATGCAGCCTATCAAAAAAGTCTTCGGGCGCTTTCCACGAGTAGTTCGAGACCTTGCTCGTAATATGAAGAAAGAGGTTAACCTCATTCTTCGTGGTGAAGAGACAGATCTAGATAAAAATTTAGTTGAAGCTTTGGCCGATCCTTTAGTCCACTTAGTACGTAACTCTGTAGACCATGGTGTTGAAGCGCCAGATGTTCGAGAGGCTAGCGGTAAGCCTAGAATGGGCACGGTGATTCTATCTGCTGAGCAAGAAGGTGATCATATCTTGTTGTCCATCGAAGACGATGGGGCTGGTATGGATCCTAGTTTGCTTCGTAGGAAGGCTGTTGAAAAAGGCTTGATGGATGCTGATGCTGCGGATCGGTTATCTGATGAAGAAGCGTTTAATTTAATCTTTGCACCAGGTTTCTCTACTAAGGTAGAAATTACAGATGTGTCTGGTCGTGGTGTTGGGATGGACGTTGTTAAAACGAAAATTTCACAGCTAAATGGTACATTGCAGATTAAATCAGTCCTAGGGCAAGGGTCTCGGTTTATTATTAAAGTGCCATTAACGCTAGCGATCATGCCAACTCTAATGGTGACTTTGTCAGACCAAGCGTTTGCTTTTCCTCTAGTGAGTGTTAATGAGATTTTTCATCTCAATTTGAAGAAAACTAACGTGGTTGATGGGCAGCAAGTTGTTGTTATTCGTGGCAAAACCTTACCTATATTTCATCTGAAGAATTGGCTAATTAAGGGTAATAATCGAGACGATTTACCTGCCGAAGCTCATGTTGTTGTTGTTCAAGTGGGTATGAGTGAAGTGGGTTTTGTTGTTGATCAATTGGTTGGTCAAGAAGAAGTGGTTATAAAACCGTTGGGTAAAATGTTGCAAGGTACTGCTGGTATGGCAGGCGCAACCATTACTGGTGATGGTCGTATTGCATTGATTCTGGATGTGCCTAGTATGCTTAAGAGTTATGCATCTAGGTAATACGTTGTTCATTTAGGGGATGTGATATGCCTGTTAAGGTGCTGGTGGTTGATGATTCTGGTTTCTTTCGACGTCGTTTGGTTGAGATATTTGAAGCTGATCCTAGACTAACTGTAGTTGGTACTGCAAATAATGGAAGAGAGGCGATAGATAAGGTTCAATCCCTATCGCCTGATGTTGTTACTATGGATTACGAGATGCCTGTGTTAGATGGTATCGCAGCCGTAGTTAACATTATGAAGCTTAAGCCAACGCCAGTGCTTATGTTCTCCTCGTTAACTCATGAGGGGGCAAAAGTTACTCTAGATGCTCTAGAGGCTGGTGCGGTTGATTTCATGCCGAAGAACTTTGAGGATATCTCTCGTGATTCGGCGGTAGTAAAGCGGGCATTGGTTGATCGTGTATTAGCGGTTGCTAGAACGCGCTTTGCTGGAGATAGAAAGCCTGTTGCTGCACTTGCTCCACGTGAGGCTCCCAAGCCTATCGTAACTGATCGCGGTGTTATTATTCCGCGTGTAAGGAAACGAGTTAGTCTTGTTGCCATTGGAACATCTACTGGTGGTCCAATGGCTTTGCAAGCTGTATTAAGTAAATTACCTAAGGACTTTGCAGCGCCTCTTGTATTAGTTCAGCATATGCCAGCAGCATTTACTGGTGCTTTTGCTGAACGACTAAACAATATCTGCCAGATTACAGTAAAGGAAGCGCAAGACGGTGATCGTTTACAAGCAGGTGTTGCTTTATTGGCTCCTGGTGGAAAGCAAATGATGATTGACCCTCGAAATGGCGGCTGTGTCCGTATTCTCGATGGGGATGAGCGTCTAAACTACAAACCTTCTGTAGATGTTACTTTTGGTTCAGCGTCAAAATGCTATCCAGGGAAAGTATTATCTGTTGTCATGACAGGAATGGGTGTTGATGGTCGCGAAGGTGCTCGTATGCTGAAGAGTTCAGGCTCAAGAGTCTGGATTCAAAGTGAAGAGTCTTGTGTGATTTACGGCATGCCAATGGCAGTGGAAAAAGCAAACCTAGCGGATGATATTATTGATTTAGAGCATATTGGTGAGCGCATTGCACGCGAGGTTGGCTAGTGGATTTTGTTACCTTAGCAGGACTATTAATTGCTTTCAGTTCAGTATTTCTAGCTAATTGGTTAGGAGGAGGAGAGGTAATCCTTCTCCTTAACTTGCCATCTGCCATTATCGTTATTGTTGGTAGTATCGGTGCCACATTAATTCAGAGTAGTATCCAAGAAGCGGCTCGTGCTCTTGTTTTGATTAAGTGGAGCCTTTTCCCACCTGTTTATGATTTTAACTCTGCCCGCGCCTTAATAAACAACCTTGCCCATAAAGCTAGAAGGTTATCCTTGCTTGCTTTAGAGTCAGATGTCGAAGTGTTGAATAATCGTTTTTCGAGCAGAGCTTTGCAAATGGCTATTGATGGCACTGATCCAGATTTACTGGCAGATCGACTTCATGATGACGCAGTTCGTATTTATGATAGGCGAATGAAAAGCGTCTCTTTCATTGAGTCTATCGGTGGGTATGCACCTACTTTAGGTATCATGGGCTCTGTACTAGGGTTAATTCAAGCAATGGCCAATTTAGATAGCCCAGAAGCATTGGGGCATGGTATTGCTGTTGCTTTTGTTTCTACTCTATACGGACAAGGTTTTGCTAATCTGGTTATATTTCCCATCGTTAAAAAATTAACGGGCTATGTTGATAAAGAACTTCTTTATCATCAACTGCTCATTGATGGTATTTGTGGTATTGCCACTGGTAAGCATCCATATAGATTAGAGTTAGAGCTTAATACTTATGAGTGATACTCCGCCTCGGGCATCTAAGCGTCGTCGAGTGGTAACTAAGTCGCCACGGTCTAGCGCTCAAGGTCGAGATAGATGGATTCTCTCATATGCTGATTTTATCACTCTATTATTCGCTTTTTTTGTAGCACTGTATTCCCTCTCATTAAAAAACTCAGGTGACGAACAGCGCTTGAAAGAAACGCTTCATGGTGTTTTTGATGCTGTTCAAAAGTCAATTAAACCTATCAATATTGGCGAACCGATTGTCGGAGAGCCAAAAGATATTGAAGTCGTTGAAACAAAGCCTATCCCTGCAGCTCCTCCGACAATAGAAGAAAGCAACTCTTCTGCTGTTTACGCATTATTAAGTCAGGTGGTAGAAAATCAATTTTCAGGGCTTCATGCATCAGGGCAAATATCTGTGACAGAGTCGGCTGACTGGGTAAGTTTAGAGCTAAAGTCTGGTTTATTGTTTGGCCAGGGAGAGTATGAGTTAACCAATGAAGCCGTCGCTTTATTAATACTAGTCGCTAACATTTTAAAAGCACATCCTTCGGTGATATTGGTTGAAGGTAATACGGATGATTTGCCAGTGAACTCAAGGCGTTTAGTGTCTAATTGGCATTTGTCTAGTTTGCGATCATCCTCTGTTGTCGATGAGTTGGTTTATAGAGGTGTGGATCCAAAAATGATCGCACCAATCGGCTTTTCTAGCGAACATCCTAAAGTAAGAAACACCAATGACTATGCTCGTCAACAAAATCGCCGTGTAATCTTACGAATTAGTAAGCGTGAGGCCGATAATCTCTATGATTACTTGTTTCAATAGCGTGTTACTGTATATGATTGCAAGGAATTCGTAAGCAAAATAACAGCATAGGGTATCAGGGGAGTCAGAGTGCACATTTGGGCAGTGGCGAATCAGAAAGGCGGCGTTGGCAAAACGACCACAGTAGTTTCTTTAGCAGGGTTGCTGGCTGATGCTGGTCATCGGGTATTAATGATTGATCTTGACCCGCATGGTTCATTGACCAGTTATTTTCGCTTTGATCCAGATTCTATAGAAAAGAGTGCTTACAACCTGTTTCAGGCCACTGGTAAAATACCAGAAGATCTGCCTGCTTCTTTAATATTAGAAACAGGTCACCCTAATTTATCTTTGATGCCTGCATCGACAGCGCTGGCTACTTTGGAGCGGCATGCTCAGGCTCAAGGTGGTATGGGATTAGTTATTTCCAAAACACTAGCAATTTTGTGGGATGACTACGATTACGTGTTGATCGATAGTCCACCGGTACTGGGTGTGTTGATGATTAATGCGCTGGCGGCTTGTCAGCAACTAGTGATACCTGTACAAACTGAATTTTTAGCGATAAAAGGTTTAGAAAGAATGGTCAGAACATTGACTATGATAAACCGAGCAAGAAAACGTCCAGTACCATTTTTGATTGTGCCCACTCTTTTTGATCGCCGTACTCAGGCTTCTAATAAAAGCTTACGTAGTCTGAAAGATACTTATGAAGAGTTGGTGTGGCATTCGGTGATTCCAGTTGATACGAAGTTAAGAGATGCCAGTACCGCAGGTATTGCCCCTTCAGCGCTGGATCCTAATGCTCGAGGAATTAAGGCTTACGCAAGTCTGATGGATTCTTTGCTGAACCCAGCGGGATAGTAACAGTTTATGAAAGATACAAAGAGTAAAGAGCAGGCTCTAATAGGCCCTCAAATAGCGGTTCAACGCTATCTGGATGACTTATTGCAAGAAGCGACGTTAGAGCCGCCTGTAGAGCATTTAGATGAACTTGAGACTACAGTAGATGAATCCGACTCATTCGTAGATTTAGAAGAGCCAGGTTTTATAGATTCTGATTCGCTTGAATCTGAACAAGTTACTTCAGAAATAGGCTTGAGTGAAGAGGAGCTGTCTTCATTAGATGCTTCATTTAAAGATTTTGAAGAAGCAATATCGGCACAAGTTAATGGCTTGTCATCGGATTCTGAAGAGCACGATACTATTGAGCCAGAGCCAGAGCCAGAGCCAGAGCCAGAGCCAGAGCCAGTTAAGAAAATTTCGAGAACAGATCCTTTACCATGGGCGACAGGTAGATTTGAGTGTTTGCTCTTTTATGTCGGTGGTTTGAAACTTGCCGTACCACTGGTTGAATTAGGTGGCATTTTTCAAAGTGGAAAAGATAAATTAACGTCCATATTTGGCCAGCCAGATTGGTTTATGGGGGTTGCCAATGTTGGGGAATTTAACCTTCGCACAGTGGATACTGCACGTTGGATAATGCCAAACCACTATGAAGGCGAAATGAAAGATAACTTCAAATTCGTCATTCAGCTTGATCGTACGGATTGGGGTGTTGCTTGTGAGCGAGTCGCAGAGGCTATTACCTTAGAGCCATCACAAGTTAAGTGGCGCAGTGATAGAAGTAAGCGGCCTTGGTTAGCCGGTACGGTAATTGATCATATGTGTGCCATACTTGATGTACAGGGTTTTATAGAATTGTTAGACGACCCGAAAAATGGGTTTAAAAGCGCGCAAAAATAATTGTAATGATCATTTTTTGATCTTTGGAGATGAATAATGGCAACTACTAGCATAGCGTTAAAAAATGCAAATCAGTCAGAAGACCCAATGTTGCAGTGGGTAACATTTCGCTTAGAGAATGAAATCTACGGTGTAAATGTTATGCAGGTAAAAGAAGTTCTGCGTTATTCTGAGATCGCTCCAGTTCCTGGAGCTCCTAGTTATGTTTTGGGTATTATTCATTTGCGTGGAACGGTTGTAACCGTTATAGATACTTGTCAGCGCTTTGGTTTGCCATCAGGCGAACTGACAGATTCTACGCGTATCATGATTCTTGAAGTAGAAGGTCATGTGATTGGTATTCTGGTAGATGCAGTATCTGAAGTCGTTTATCTTCGTCAGTCTGAGATTGAGCCATCGCCAAATGTTGGTAATGATGAATCATCTAAGTTTATCCAAGGTGTTTGCCACAAAAATGATATTTTATTGATTCTTGTCGATCTAGATAAACTGTTATCAGAAGATGAATGGTCTGAAGTAAGTAATTAAGGTAGTTGTACTAGATGGAATCTCAGTGGTTATTTAACCTTCTCTTGATGCTTCAATTTGTGATCTTGATTGCAGTTGTCGTTTGGGCTTTTCGGTTGTCTAAGCGACTAGAGCGAGTGAAGCAACATCATGCAGAAGTAGAATCGAATCAAAAAAAGCAAGTGCAAGTGCTTGCTTCAGGCTCAATAGGGATGGGGCGCCGTTTGGTCGCCATTGAGAAAAAGTTGAATCTTGCTGTAGAAAAGCAATCTGAGATTTTATCGAAAGAGGGTGGCGTTTCGTATAACCGCGCTATGGAGCTTTTAGAAATGGGCGCAACCATTGATGATTTGGTATCTAAATGCGGTCTCATACGAGCTGAGGCAGAGCTGATCAGTTTATTAAAGCAAGAGTCACGTAGAAACTCTGATTACCACTGATGATCTTTGATTCTATGCGCAAAAGCGATTACCTCGGCTACTGCTAGATACAATGACTCCGGTATCTCTTCTCCTAACTCCAAAGTGCTGAGCATCTCCACAAGCTCAGGGCTTTGGTGAAGTAGAACGTCGTTTTCCTTGGCAACAGCCATGATCTTTTCAGCAAGTAAACCACTTCCTTTGGCGATGACTGTTGGCGCTGCACTAAAGTCATATTTTAAAGCGACGGCTTTTTGCATTAGGTTCTCACATCTATTAAGGATTGGGTTTTAACTATATTGACTTTTTCTTTATCTAGTTTAGCTTGAAAAGCGTCTAATCTTTCTACTTCAATGTCTTTGTCTTTTAACTGTTGTTTCAATGTAGACAGGTTTTTCTGTAATTTTTGTACTGTTTTAGGATCTTCCGCGGCAAAGAGTATTCCAACTTTGTTTGCTTGAATACTGGCTCTCGCATCAAACCTTCCTGTTTCTTCAAAATCAAATTTTAGCTTCACCAACCAGCGCCTATCCTGTTTCTCTTGCTCTGCTGTACTTGCGTCTTTGTTGATCTCTATTTGTACAAAACTTGGCGATTGGCCATGTTTAATTGGCAATTCTATATGTAAAGGGTAGGTTGGAGTGTTGATCTGATTCGGTTCAGAGAAATGTCGTAATTGACTGGTGGTAATGCGTTCGATTGCATTGGCAATTTGTTCTGTTGGAATACCTGCAGGACGTAAAGCCCCTGTGTTTTCTTGAACCTCTCTTAATCGAGTAAGATTTAGTTTTAAATCTGCTGGTATTTGAGTCTTGCTGTCATTAGCCAGTAGGGATTCAGAAAATAGTCCGCTGGTTTGAATTGCCTGTTTCATGACTTCCGGTGAAGTTGTTAATGCTCCCAAAGCTGGCATATTTTGTATCAGCTGTTTAAGCGCTTGCTGCGTTTGTGGTGGCAAGTTCGCATTCGATGCCTCGTTTAGGTTGTGTAACTGTTTGACGAGTTGAGACATATCCCCAAGGGACAACTGCTTCGGTAGGCTTTGTTTGAGGGCCTCTACTTGAACAGAAGGGGCTGTTGTATTGGTTTTTGTGGGCAGCACTTGCATGTTGTTATTGGCATCGACCATGACGCGAACGACATCGCCTTTTTTCAATGGTGTTTGACTAAGAATAGGGAATTCTGCCTTACCGTCAGAAACCGTTGCTCGTTGAGGGGATGGGGTGACTGCTGCTGCGGTTGTTTGAATGCTCGTAGCTAGTTGTGGCGTATTTACTGTCAACGGTTGGTTGATTGTCTTAGCTTGAGTGTTTGTCGCCGCGAGTTGAGGGTTTGTTGCTTGAGCGCTAAAAGTTTGAGTGCTAGAAGTTTGAGTGCTGGAGGTCTTTGGAGCTACGGTTGTTGGTTGAGTGTTTGTTGTTGTAGAAAGTGGAGCATTACCAATATTGTTTGTCGCAGGTGTTACTGAGGTAACCGTTAAGTTTACGACACGAGATGCCAGCATAAGATTATCGGCTTGCCTAACTTGAGGCGCATTTTGATTGACGCCCGTTTTGCTGGGTTGATTCTCTACAGGAAGAGTTAGAGAAGCTTGCAGAGAATTAGTTTTATATAATTTAGCATTTTGGATATCACTAATGTCGATGGGCGCGCCAGTATTAATAAGAGTAAATGGCTGTTGTGAACTGGTTGCATGCAAAAGTTGGGCTGGTTTGCCTAGGAAATTAAGTGACTCGCTGCCCTGAAATTTAATCAAGCTAAGATTTTCTATGAGTTTGATTTCACTGCTTAATTTCGCAATTGTTCCTGTGTTGCCTAATATATTATTGCTACTGTTGTTAGTCGCATTACTCTGCTTGCCTGATGATGCATTAAGCATAGATTGGATGTCAGAGATCATGTAGCCTGCCTGTTGATTAGATAGCCGATTGATTTGTGCTTTTGGAAACGCTTCTCATATAATGTTTGGGCACTTTAGTATAGTTAAGTCGTATAGATTAAATAGTGTAGCCAAACAATGTTAACCTTCACCCTTATATCGGCCGAATTGGATAAATCTTTTGCAATCTTCTGCTTCGTTAACAATATCAGACCTTTGGATTGAACGTGGAGAAAGAGACCTATGTAAAGGGCTTTCTTTGAGTATTCAGTCCGGTGAAGTTGTGCGTATTCTAGGAGAAAATGGGGCTGGTAAGAGTTCTTTGTTAAAAGTCATCGCCGGCATACTTTCACCTTTAGAAGGACAAATATTGTATTCGGGCGAGGATGTCACCTTAGATAGAAGTCTTTTGCAGCACGATGCAATCTATCTTGGTCATTCTGCCGGTGTCAAAAGTCTCCTCACTGTTGCTGAAAACCTTCATTGGTATTGTCCTGACGCTCCTTCAAGTGTGTTGTATTCGGTTTTAACTCAGTTAGACCTTGTAGATCAGGTCGATGTGCTGGTGAAAGCATTATCCGTAGGTCAAGCTCGCCGAGTTGCTTTGGCGCGTTTATGGTTAAGTAAGAAAACACTTTGGCTGTTGGATGAACCCTTTGTGTCTTTAGATGCCAGAGGTGTTGCTCTGTTAGAGGGACGTATTCAGCAGCATGTGTTGTCAGGTGGCTTGGTGGTGTTAAGCACCCATCAGGAGTTGCTGTCTATTGCTTCTCGTGATGTGGCATTGTTATGACGTATTCTTCTTTTTTAGTGTCTGAATTTTTAGTGTTATGGCGTCGTAAACAAGACGTTTTTAACGCATTGTTGTTTTTCGTCATTGTGGTTGTCTTGTTTCCGATAGGCATTAATTCTTCACCTGAATTTCTGGCGCCAGCGGCGGCAGGTATTGTCTGGTGTGCTACGGTATTGGCTATTTTGATGGCAGTAGAAGGCATGTTCAAAGAGGATTATCACGATGGTTCTTTAGAGCAGTTAGTGGTTAGTGGGCTTTCTTTACCTTTGTTGATTTTGTTAAAAATCGTCGCGCAATGGTTGACGGTTGTACTTCCTCTGCTTCTTATGATGCCTTTATTAAGTGAAATGCTGTATTTACCAAGCTCAGGTTTTTGGGTGTTGACCATGACATTACTTGTAGGCACACCAAGCTTATTTTTTATTGGTGTGATTGGTTCCGCTTTAACGGTATCGATAAAACAAGGCGCCATGTTGGTGATGTTGCTGATATTGCCGTTTTATTTGCCAGTGATTATTTTTTCAACGTTAGCCGTTAAAGCTTCACAAGCAGGTTTGCCTTATTCTGGATTATTGGCGATGTTATTGGCGATATCTTTGTTATCTTTAGTGATATCGCCTTTTATGACGGCGATTGTAGTCAAAGCGAGTGTAAACTGATGAGTTGGGCATGGTTTCATAAGTTAGGTTCACCTAAGTGGTTTTTTTCTTGGTCTAAACCCTGGGCATTGCCTGTGTTTTGTTTCGGCTGTTTGAGCCTTCTTATCGGTCTAGTGTGGGGGCTTGTATTCGCCCCTGCTGATTACCAGCAGGGTAACAGTTTTCGCATTATTTATATTCATGTGCCGGTAGCTATGTTGGCGCAGTCTTGTTACTTAGCATTGGGCGTGGCAGGTTTTGTATTCCTTGTCTGGCAGATGAAAATGGCGCCTATTTTTATTAAGGCGATGGCACCGATTGGTGCGGTTATGGCATTGATCGCTTTGGTTTCCGGGGCTATTTGGGGCAAACCCACTTGGGGAACTTGGTGGGTTTGGGACGCAAGGCTTACTTCTGTATTGGTGTTATTTTTTCTCTATATGGGCATTATCGCGTTGCAAAATTCTTTAGACGATCAGGTTCTAGCGAATAAGGCAGCCGCTGTGATTAGTGTTGTGGGGTTGATTAACTTGCCCGTTATTAAGTATTCGGTGGTGTTGCTGGAAACCTTACACCAAGGGCCGACGTTTACGCTCACCAAAAAGCCTGATATGCCTCCTGAAATGTGGTTGCCTTTGCTCTTTGCTGTTATTGGTTTGTATTGTTTCGTGGCCGGTTTGCTTATTTGGCGAATGCAGTCGGAAATATTAAAGCGCGAATATAGATCTAGTTGGGTGAAACAAGAGGTAACGGAACATGGCCTTTAATAGTTTGTCAGAGTTTTTGATGATGGGAACGCACGCAGTCTATGTTTGGTCGGCTTATGGTTTTAGTGCTTTGGGGTTGACTTGGTTGGTTTGGAATACGCTAGCGACGCGCCGAAAAACACGAGATACGTTACGTAAACGCTTTTTGAGGAATCGAACCCGCTAATGCATCCAGTAAGAAAAAAACGCCTATTAGTAATCACCGCCATTGTGTTGGTATTAGGTGCAGCGGTTGGCTTGGTAATGTATGCCTTGCAACAGAATATTAATTTATTCTTCTCTCCATCCCAGATTGCCATGGGTGAAGCGCCACGAAATGCCAATATCCGCGCGGGTGGCATGGTGGTAAAAGGCAGCGTTAAACGTAATTCAGATACCTTGGCAGTTGCGTTTGATGTGACTGATTTTCAGCACAAGGTCACTATTGAATATCGCGGAATTTTGCCTGACTTATTTCGAGAAGGTCAGGGCATTGTGGCTCAGGGTAAGCTGAATAATGACGGCGTGTTTGAAGCGACCGAAGTCTTGGCTAAACATGATGAAAAATACATGCCGCCAGAAATCACTGAAGCATTGAAAAATGCCCAGCGTTCGACGGGCGAGAGCGCAGAGTCCGCGCAATCTACTTATTAATTTAGGCTGTTTATGTTTCCTGAAATTGGTCAATTCTCGCTAATATTGTCGTTGTTTTTTGCCTTGTCGCTGGCCTTAGTACCTTTGATTGGTTATTGGAAAGGTAATCGACCTTTGCTGGAAACGGCTCGACCACTGACTTTTATTATGTCGGCCTTGGTGTTGGTAAGCTTTGTCATCTTGAGCTTATCGTTTCTAACTGATGACTTTTCTGTGTTGTATGTTGCTCAGAACTCGAACAGCCAGTTGCCTGTTTGGTATAAATTTAGTGCCTTATGGGGCGGGCATGAAGGCTCATTATTATTGTGGGTACTGATCTTGTCTGGCTGGTGTTCCGCCGTTGCGTTAAAGATAAGAACTTTACCGGAAGATATCGGGCCCGTGGTTTTAGCTGTGTTAGGTATGGTCTGTGTTGGTTTTCTATCCTTCTTACTTTTTACCTCTTCGCCTTTTGCTCGTTTATTACCGGATGTGCCTGCCGATGGCGGTGACCTGAATCCACTCTTGCAGGATTTTGGTCTGATTGTTCATCCTCCCGTTTTGTATATGGGATATGTTGGCTTCTCTGTGGCGTTTGCCTTTGCTGTTGCTGCTTTGATTACAGGCAACTTGAACGCTTCTTGGGCGCGCTGGGCAAGACCTTGGACAGCAGCGTCGTGGGCGTTTTTGACTTTAGGTATCACTCTGGGAAGTTGGTGGGCGTATTACGAACTAGGTTGGGGCGGCTGGTGGTTTTGGGATCCAGTAGAAAACGCGTCTTTTATGCCTTGGTTAGCGGGAACGGCTTTGTTGCATTCTCTTGCTGTCACTGAAAAGCGCGGTGTGTTTAAAAGCTGGACTGTCTTACTGGCTATTTTTACCTATAGTCTTTCCTTGCTTGGGGCGTTTTTGGTTCGCTCTGGTGTGTTAACGTCGGTGCATTCTTTTGCCGCTGATCCTACTCGCGGTATTTTTATTCTTGCTTTGCTCTTGGTTCTCGTTGGTGGCAGTTTGCTGTTGTATGCCATTCGAGCGACTGAGGTGCGTTCTACTGTATCTTTTGGCGCAACAGGGCGAGAAGCTTGGTTGCTACTCAATAACATCTTATTAACGGTTCTGACGTTAACGGTTTTATTAGGCACCTTGTATCCCTTGATATTTGATGCGTTAGGACTGGGTAAAATCTCTGTTGGCGCACCGTATTTTAATAGCGTCTTCACTCCAATCGCTCTCTTGCTGATGGTGTTTATGGCGGTTGGCCCATTATCTAAATGGCACCATACGAAATTCAGTGTGTTTTTTAAGGTTTGCTCTATCTCAGCGTTTATCGCTACCTTATCGGCGGGCTTAGTTGTTTATTGTTATGGGTTTGGTTTGATCGCTTGGCTGAGTTTGACCGTGGCGTTTTGGGTGGTGTGCTTATCTTTCTCTGATTGGTTTAGTAAAGTCTCTGCTGGTACAAAAGGCATTATTCCTCGCGCCCGTCAGTTACCAAGAAATTACTACGGTATGTTATTGGCGCATCTTGGTATGGTCGTTACCTTGGTGGGAATTGTTTTAGTTAGCGTCAATAGCCATGAGTCTATGTTGCGGTTATCTCCCGGGGATCGAGCAACTATTGCAGGCTATGAATTTCAATTTGATCAAATGGAGCAAGTGAAAGGGCCAAATTACGTAGCAAGCAAAGGGCAATTCACGGCTTATAAAGCGGGTAAAGCCGTAGCTGTTCTTCATCCAGAAAAACGTTTTTTTTCAACTCGCCAGCAAGTCATGACGGAAGCAGCATTAGATGCTGGTTTTACTCGTGATTTGTACGTTTCCTTGGGGGAGCGACTGGATGATTCCGCATGGGGCGTACGAATTTACGTGAAATCTTTTGTGCGTTGGATTTGGCTTGGAGGTTTGATGATGATGGCTGGTGGTTTGTTGGCTGCGCTAGATAAACGCTATCGAAAACGAGCAGGTGTTTAACCATGCGGAAGTTACTGTTTTTCATGCCGTTGGCAGTTTTTTTGGTGCTAGGCGTGGTATTTTATTTGCAGCTTGGCAAAGACGCTCAGTATATGCCTTCGGCTTTAGTTGGAAAAAAAGTACCTGAGTTTACCTTGGTGTCATTGCAAGACGACCAGGCTTATACGCACAAGGATTTACCAAATACGCCTTATTTGATTAATTTTTGGGGAACCTGGTGTCCTGCCTGTCATGTTGAGCACCCTTTTTTAATGGAACTGGCAAACTCTGGTGTGCCTATTATTGGTATTGATTATAAAGATCAAAAAGATCTTGCGGTGCAATGGTTAGAGCAAAAGGGGAATCCTTATCAAGCCATATTGATGGATGAGATAGGCAACTTTGGCGTTGATATGGGGGTCACAGGCGCACCTGAAACCTTTGTTGTTGATCGTTCTGGTGTTGTGGTTTATCGGCATCAAGGTGTGATTAATGCCGAAAATTGGCCTGAAATAAAAGGCTACATGAAATGATGCTTTTTAGAGGTTTTTTCTTATTTATTGCTGTGCTTTTTTCCTTGTCTACTTTTGCTCAAGAGCAAATGGCCTTCAGTTCAGAGTTGAATAAAACACGTTATCAAAGCTTAGTCGAAGAACTACGTTGCCCGAAATGTCAAAATCAAAACTTAGCAGACTCTGGCTCTGGTATTGCCGTCGACCTTCGTGAGCTTGTCCATCAAATGATAGAGCAGGGTAAAACGGATCAGGAGATTGTCGATTATATGGTTGCGCGTTATGGCTCTTTTGTTTTATATCGTCCGCAGCATTCAACGGCCACATTTTTACTTTGGTATGGCCCATTTATTTTGCTTGGAGTAGGGCTTCTAGCTTTCGTTGCTGTGGTGGTGGCTAATCGTAAACGACGAGGGCGAGATTTATGATGACCGCGTATTTTGTGATGACCGTCATGATAGTGCTGAGCCTCGTCTATCTTTTTGGCTCAATTACTCACCATTTGGATAAACATCCAAATAATAAAGACAAGCAAAGTGTGTCAGCGTTTTCTAAGGTTCGTCGAAAAGAAATCGTGGAAGAAGAGGAAGCTGGACGATTGACTGCTAGCGAATCTTCCCAGCTATTACTTGATGTGGATTCTGAAGCGAATTCTATTGATGGTCGACAAAAGCGTTTTTTTCATAACGATATTTTCTTTGCTCGTTGGATCATGCTTAGTGTGGTTGCTGTTGCGGTTTTGGGGAGTGTGAGTCTTTACCAGTGGATTGGTTATGCGAAAGAAGTGGCTTTTACACAAGATTTGCAAACACAGAAGCTGACTCCGCAGAAAGTGAGTGATTTTTTGAAATATCGCAGTGCGCGATATGACAGAGTTGAGGATTGGTATTATTTAGCGACGGATTATGTCAGTGCTGAAAAGTATCAAGAGGCCGTTTTAGCGTTTGAAACAGCCTTAGAAAAACTACCAAGAAATGCCGAAAATCGTGTCAACTTGTTGGTTGAATACGCACAGGCTCTTTTTTATGCAAATGGCGGCCAAAGTTCGGAAAAAATGCTAAAAGTCGTTGATGCGATTCTACAAGTTGCACCGACTCAAGCCACAGCATTGGATTTGAAAGGCGTGGCTGATTTTGCACAACAAAATTATTTAGGCGCTGTATTAGCTTGGCAAGAGGCGATTCGCTACAGCGTACATTCAACAGAACGCTTGGCGTTATTGTCAGCGATAACGAAAGCTCGAGAATTAGGCCAAATTGATTATCAGCAAATCGCACCTATTATTACCGATCAGCTTGCGGTGAAAATCGAGTGGGATGCAAGAGAGCTGACATGGCAAAAGGACGATATTTTGCTGGTTTATGCTGTGGTTAAGGGACAAAAAATGCCAATTGCTATACAGAGAGTATTTCCAGAGGATTTGGGGCAGCCAATTTTGCTAACCAATCTCGATTCATTAATGCCAACTGTGACCTTGGCGGAAGCGGATAAAGTTGATTTAGTGGTTAAATTAGCGAATATTAATGACAATGATCTTACAAAAGGTCGAATTATCGGTACAAAGCATGGTTTACTTACAAATCGTAAAGAGATTTTCGTAATCAAGGTCGCCTTGTAATTGAATCCTAGGCCGCTTCGTTTGATAATACGATCAACATTAATTGATGCAATTCGGAATAAGTAATGGAATTTAGCTTGCGTGAGTGGCTAATCTTGATTGGGGTCGTCATTATTGTCGTTATCCTCATAGATGGATTTCGTCGGTACAAAAAAGGGCAGGAATATGCCCAAGCAGATAATGACTTTTCTGATATAGATGAATCAGATGATGCACTAGTGCGTCAAAGCTCTGCCGTTGGGTATAGCAAAGTCTCTTCAAGTGAACGAGTAAAATCGTCACAAGATCCTATTGTTAATGCTTTCGAGAATGCTAGGAAAACAGCCAAAGCGCCGTTAGCCGATGTTCCTCATAAAGTAGATTCAGGTCCGGCATTGGATCGAGGTGAAGAAATGCACCTTGATGAGTTAGCTTCTTTGGTACCTGAACGTGATTTTGGTGATTCTGCGGTCTCTGAGCAAAACTACTCAGATGATGGTTTTTATGAGCAGGATGACCTTGACTTAGATTTTGCTGCTGACACTACGAACCAATATGATGCTCAAATCGACGAAGACTATGAACGTAGTTATTCTGAAATCGATATCGATCAAGTGACACCAAATGGTGTTATCGATGAAGACGAGCAAGAAGACAACAGTGTTGCTGAAATAGAAGAAGTTATTGTCATTAATATTTTTGCGCCTAAAGAGCAAAATTTCTCGGGTATGGAGTTGCTTCAGCTTATTTTGAATTGCGGTATGCGCTATGGCGAAATGGATATTTTCCATCGTCATGAAGATGGCTTCGACCGTGGTCGAGTGCAGTTCAGTATGGCGAATGCTATTGAGCCGGGAACTTTCGATCTAGATACCATGGGCGAAACTGATTGTCCTGGTGTGAGTTTTTTCATGGGCTTGCCTGGCCCAAAGAATAGCATGAAAGCGTTCGATTTCATGCTTGAGACCGCTCAGACTCTAGTGCGTAACTTAGGTGGAGAGTTGCGTGATGAGCGTCGAACCCCAATGAGCGATCAAACCATTGCTCATTGTCGTCAGCGAATACGCGATTTTGAGCGCCGTCGGTTAATGCGCAACAAACAGTAATACGAACCAAGGCCCTAAGGGGCCTTGGTTGCTTTAGACCCGCTAGAAGAATTCAATTCGAGTTAATTTATATATGAGCCAAGAGACAAACATGACGCATCAGCAGATGCTGGACCTGATTCAGCTGCTTAACGATTACAGCTATGCTTATCATGTAAAAGACGAACCAATCGTTCCTGACGCAGTTTACGACCGTGATTATCGCCAGCTTCAAGCTATAGAAGCCAAGCACCCAGATTGGATTCAGGCTGATTCACCAACCCAGCGAGTTGGGGAGAAACCTGACAGTGGTTTTGCTAACGTTGCCCATACTGTCCCTATGTTATCGTTGGACAATGCCTTTGATAACGAGTCCTTATCTGATTTTGATCAACGTGTTCGGAAATTGCTTAATACCGATCATGTGACATATTGCTGTGAGCCGAAACTTGATGGCTTAGCGATCAGTTTGCGTTATGAAGATGGTCGCTTGGTGCGAGGTGTCACCCGCGGTGATGGTTTGTCTGGTGAAGACATTACGTCGAATATTAAAACGATCTACTCTGTACCGCTGAAACTGCGCACTCAAACACCGCCAGCAGTGTTAGAAGTTCGTGGTGAAATCTATATGCCAAAAGATGGTTTTGAAAAACTGAATGCCTTGGCGATTGAGCAAGGTGAAAAGACCTTTGTTAACCCTCGTAATGCGGCAGCAGGCAGCTTACGTCAGCTTGATCCAAAAATTACCGCGACTCGTCCTTTGGTTATGTGTGCTTATTCAATTGGTTATGTCGAGGGTTGGGATCAGCCTAAAAGTCATTACGAAGGTTTGTTGCAATTAAGCGAGTGGGGCTTTCGTACCAATGATCTAATGGCAACAGCTGAAGGCGCGCAAGGTTGTATTGATTATTACGAAATGCTCAATGAAAAGCGTGCCAGTTTGTCTTATGACATCGACGGTATTGTTTATAAAGTTGATCAAATTGCCTTGCAGAATCAACTGGGTTTTATTGCCCGAGCGCCGCGTTGGGCCATCGCCAGAAAATTTCCTGCTCAGGAAGAAATGACCAGAGTATTGGGCGTTGATTTCCAAGTAGGTCGAACTGGCGCTATTACGCCGGTTGCACGACTAGAGCCCGTGTTTGTCGGCGGTGTGACGGTTTCTAATGCTACCTTGCACAACAAAGACGAGATTGCTCGTTTAGGTGTGAAAGTGAATGATTTCGTGATTGTGCATCGTGCTGGCGACGTGGGTGTCACCTTAAAAGCTAATGTTTCAAATAGGAAATCTGTCACTGATAGGTTGGTTGAACAACATTGCTCTAATTCCAAATATTTCGTAAATGCTTGTTCTGCTTTTGCTAGTTGAGGTGGTTTTAAATGGTAAATGTTTCTTTTACTAATGAGCAATTGTTAGCTCTCAATGATTGGAATGATAAAATTGATCCTCAGAAATTGGTTTGTTTATTTAATGAGCCAGAGTTAGAAGAGCAAGATTTAGTTTCAGTATTAGGTGCTGCCAATGCACTTTATAGGTCTGGTGCACCAGTTATCAGTGATAATCAATATGACCTTTACATTTCCATGTTAAGAAATATTAATCATCTTCATCCGTATTTAAATAAAGTAGAGCCAGAAGTACTAGCTGAAGCAAAGACTGTCGAATTACCACAAAGGATGCTATCGACAGAAAAAGCTTATTCCATTAAAGATATTGAAAAGTGGCTCAAAAGAATTTCAAAAGCGGCTCAAGAAATTGAAGTGTCTGAACAAGATATACAAATACGTATTACGCCTAAGTTAGATGGGTACGCAGCATATGATGATGGAGAGACGCTTTACACCAGGGGGGATGGTTTTAGAGGGCAAGATATCACGAGAGCTTTTAAGCGCGGCTTAAAAGTCGCTGCATCTGGTGGCCGTGGTTTAGGCCCAGGTGAAATAGTCATTAAGAAGAGTTATTTTGACGACGTGCTTAGTGACATATTTGAGAATTCAAGAAATCTGCAAGCTGCGATTATTGCAGAAAAAAAAGTAGATGAGGACGTACAGAAAGCGATCAATGAAGGTGCTTGTGTCTTTTATCCATTTGCATTACTCCCGAATAAAGTCATTGGTTTTTCAGGAGTTATTGAAAACTTTGAAGTCATAATTGAAGAAATTTGGAATGCCGTTGATTTTGATATTGATGGCGTTATTTTAGAAACCACTCATGACGCTATTAAACAACACATGGGTGCAACAAGACGTAATCATAGATGGCAGATTGCATTTAAAGTAAATGAAGAGTCTGTGGACGTTGAAGTAATTAATGTCATTCCTCAAACCTCAAGAACAGGGCGAATTTCACCTGTGGCGGAGTTGGTGCCAACAAGAATAAGTGGCGCAACGATCAGTCGAGTGACTGTGCATCATTACAATATGGTGAAAACTAATGGAGTTGGTCCTGGGGCCATTGTGCAAATCGTTAGAAGTGGTTTGGTGATACCAAAAATTGAAAAAGTCTTAAAGCCAGTAGAGGTGACATTACCTGAATCGTGCCCGAGCTGTCAGACGCCGCTTTTATGGGAATCAGACCATTTAATCTGTCCAAATAAAACGGATTGCCCAGCACAAACTGAAAATACCTTAATTCATTTTTTTAAAACCTTAGGGAATAATGACGGGTTCGGTCCAAAGGTGATTGAAAAACTCAGTAACTTTGGTATGAAACGCATACATGAGATATATGGCATTAAAGTCCATCAGTTTGTTATTTATGGATTTGGCGACAAAACGGCTCTGAACTTATCTGACCAATTGCAGGCTAGTCGAGAGATTGAAGTGGAAGATTGGCGTTTTCTTTCGGCTTTTGGTGTAAGTCGCTTAGGTGGCGGAAATTGCGAAAAATTACTTCAGCATCATACTCTTGTTGAACTGTTTGACTTATCCGCTGAAGAAATGATCAAGATTGATGGTTTTGCTCAGGTTAGTGCAGACGCTATCGTGGAAGGGTTAGCAAATATTAAAGAAGAGTTTTTCAAGGTTTATGAACTCGGCTTTAATCTGTCTACAACTCCTAAAGAATCAGATAGTAAAAATTCAGACTCGCCAATTACAGGGGCGGTTGTCGTTTTTACCGGCTCTATGCAGCTTGGTAATCGAGGAGATATGGAGAAACAAGCTAAATCTTTAGGTGCGAAAGTTGCTAAATCTGTAACAGGAAATACAACTTATTTAGTAACTGGTGAAAAGGTAGGTGAAACTAAAATAAATGCTGCGAAGAATAAGGGAGTAAAAGTTCTGACAGAGCAAGAATATTTAGATCTCATCACTTTTCTTTAACTACAGGGCGCTAACTTAACTAGGATATTAACCATGATGGTTAACCAGCAAAGGAATATGAGAATAAGGCTAACAAATCAGTTTATAGGTTTTTTAGACACATGTTATGGTGGAGTATAGTTTTGAAACTATTACACTTCGCTGAAAAAAACATGTCGGACTATGAGCCGTCAGCAACAGGAAAAATATTCTTACTAGCTTTAGAAATATCTGATATTCAACAGCGCGTTGCAGAAATGCTAGTCACTGCTTTAGATACTAGTTGGTTGGATCCACTGGATGTTATTGATAGACCTGGATATAGAGCTAGATCTGAAAGAACGATAGAAAAGATTTCTAGTGAAATTTTGACCAATGTTGAGGCTTCGAATATCACTGTAGAATTTGGTGAATATATGGTTTCTGATGTGGCGCAAACAGCCCTAAAGGAACACTTAAATCATATTCGTCTTCCATTGGCGGAATTCATTAAAGAAAAAATTTCGGGTAACCCAGGTTTTGACTTTCATACAGAAGCACCCACAGAATTAATTGCATTTGGCGAAGCTAAGTACAGTGGGGTAACTAGTTCACATGGCCGTGCATTGAAACAAATCAAAGAATTTATTGAAGGAAAAAAAGATATTCAGGAGTTTCCTGATATCCGAAAATTTGTTTCGGAAGCTGCAATACAGAATGCTGTTAATGGTTATAAATCTTATAGTGCCGCTTTCTCTATAACGTCTGACGATGTAAGTGAGATAATGGATAATGCTTTAAATTCAAAATTTATAAAGGCTTTGATGGAATTTGAAGCTGTGTATTTGATAGGAGTAAAAGTAAATGCTTAGTAGCATTATCCAAGGAGAAGGAATTAGGGATATTTTGGAGAGGGCTATAAAGGATTTTCATGCAAATGGTCCTGTTGATATGGGTGTTTTAGAGAAAATCACCCTAATAAAAATTCATCATCCAGACGTATTCTCGGAATATGAGTCCAAAATATTAAGCGTCATGGGTCTGTTTTATAAACTAGAAAAGCCGAAATCATTACTAGAATCAATTTATCATAATTTTGGTGATTCAATAGAGGATAAGTTTGGTAAACCATTCTCACCTATTCAAGCAAGTGCTTTTCAGTCTATATCTAGCAAGAAATTCTATTCATTTTCGGCACCTACTAGCACGGGAAAATCACATTTATTCCGAGATTTAATAAGTGGAGAAAGTCGAGACATAGTGATTGTCGTACCGTCTCGTGCATTGATCGCTGAGTTTTATTCGTCAATTATTGAATTAGTTAATAAAGAAGTTTTAGTTTTACAGTTTATTGAGAATATAAACCAACATCATGCAGCTAGAAGAATTTTTATTATTACTCCTGAAAGAGGTGTAGAGCTATTTAAATATGTTAATGAGTTTGATATTGGTATGTTTCTGTTCGATGAGGCTCAAATATCTGAAGAGCCTATAAGAGGTATTTCGTTTGATGCATTTGTTAGACGTAGTGAAAAATCATTTCCTGATGCTAAAAAAGTATTCGCACATCCATTTGTTTCCAATCCTGAAGCCCAGCTTTTGAAACATAATTTTAAAGAAAAGTCAGAGTATAAAAGTTTTAAGCAGAATAATGTTGGCAAGGTTTATTTATCAAGAAGTGAAGATGGATCCTTAAATTATTTTTCTCCAAATTTTAAATCAAATCCGGTTTCTTGCAGTTCAGATATGCTCAAGCAAGTTCTTCTTAATGGTGGGACTGCTCTGATTTACATTTCGAAGAGCAAAATTTTTAGAGGCGGTCACATTGAAGGTTTTGGTCAATATATTGAACTATGCCCACTAATCAAAGATAAAAAAGCCCTTGTGAGTATTGAATTATTGAAAAAATACATAGGGGCTTCAGATGAACAATTTGGAAAGCAATCCTCTTTTATTGCCTTAATGGAGCGAGGTGTTGTAGTTCATCATGGATCAATGCCACTTAAGGCAAGGCTTCTAATTGAGCAGTTTGTGCGTGATGGGTATGCGAAAATTTGTTTTGCAACAGCGACTTTAGTTCAAGGTATAAACATGCCATTTGATTGTGTTTGGATTGATAATTTCCATAACATGCAAGAGTTAACACTAAAGAACTTAATTGGTCGAGCCGGGAGAACAACTTCGCTAAAAGGTTCTTTTGACTATGGCTTTACAATTATCAACAGAGTTAACGTAGAAACCTTTACTTTAAGAATTAGCTCTCCAATAATTTTGAGCACGGATTCAAAGTTAGATGATGATTTAAATAATATACCCGAAGATTTTTCTGATTTGGTAACAGCAATTAAAACAGATACATTTAATGATGATTTGCACCTTACTGATACGCAAGTTGATCGATTAAAGGAAGCGAATTTAAAACTAAAAATTAAATTTATATTGGACAAGCTTATTGATGGTAATAGAACAATTGGAGGTCAACAGTATTACGAAATTATCCCTTCCGAACGTAGAAAAATTAAAAACAAATTGAAGTTTGTTTACATATCTCACCTTAGAAGAACATCATTGACGAAAGAAGAACAAACAATTTTAAGTGCTTCAATTCCTCTATTATTATGGAAGGCTCAAGGTAGATCATTCAGCGAAACCTTATCTCTTAGGCACTCATACCTTACACATCGAGATGTAAGACGAACCCTAATAAGAGATTTAAGAGATAAAAAAATAACTTTGAAAGTTTTCAATAAGGAATTTGAAAAGATAAAAATAAAATATTCAGCACGAGCTGAAAGTCTTCCGAATATTAAGGCCAGAGCCTTTCCCTTATTTCCTCGTAATACATCGGTAAATGCTTTTGATTATGATTTGTTAATATATGATACATACGATTATTTAGATAAGGTTATTAGTTTATCTTTAGCTGATCCACTTTGTGCAGCTTTAGATATTTATTATGATCAGACAAAGGATGATAGGGCTAATGTCTTAAAGAACTACATTCGCTATGGCACTAATGATGAAGTAGAAATTTGGCTATTGAAATACGGATTTGATCCAGAGGATACTGAATGGATCAGGAAGTATGTTAGTCATATTGATGAAAATGGAATTATTTTTGTTGATGATTTGGCCGAACTCAGTAGTGCTCAGCGAGCAGCTTTGGATAGGTATATTTATTAATATTCAATTTTAAAGATTTTAGGTAATATATAAAATTATAAGTTAAACGATAAATTTTATAAAATATAGTTCTACTTTAATAGAAAACAAAAAAACTAATCACGGAAAAAGTGTGAAGGTTTTATCTTGTCTTTTGGTTTCTTATACTAAAAATAGTCTTTTATTTTTTCATGAGAAGCTGACTGCAACTAATACTTAGCTTCTCATTTTACCCTAGAAAATTATCTATTTAATATATTTCTTTTCTCTTAGCCAGTGCAAAGTTTCATCTTGTAGAGAGTTGCTATAATCTTTAAATGAGTAAATATGAGTAAGTGAGTTAATAAGGATTTTGTTCTTACTATCAAGTTTAATCGCGATATCTAGCATGCTAACACTATAAGAGCTGTTGCATGCAGAAGCTAAAGCCTTAGCAATTAAAGTACTTGAATCACTATGTGGATGCTCAACTAAAACTAACTTAATTTTTTCAAAAAGTTCCTGCATTGTTTCCATTGGTACACTACCTCTTAGAAAATTAATTTTGTTCATTAATTAAACAATAGTATGGAAATTAAAAATCACAAGGTAAAACTGAAATCGACTTTTGAAAAATAGTATTTTTTGGCTTCCCCTTTATTTTATAAAGATAGAATTGTTGTCCTATAAGAGTCTTTACAGAAAGCCACTTTAACAGGGTAAGAAGCTTCTGTTGCTATTTCGTGAAGCCTAGCAAACGAGTTTGTATGGCTTGATGACGTTGTTTTCATCGTAATAATGTTGTTTTTTTCTGAGCCTCGAACTAGTGTGTTTGAGACCGTTTTTTTTACTAAAGCCTGCTCTTCGATGACTTTTATTTTCATCGAATCTTCTGGTAAGTCTTGGTTTATTCGTTCTGAATATTCAATTAGCTTTGGTTCAGCAAACGCTATCATGGAGCATGGCTCATCAGGTTCTTTATTAATCCTTAGAATCCGTCCAAGCACTTGGCGAAAGTAAAGCTCAGTTCTAACATTGCTAAGATAAGCACAGACCTGTAAGCGTGGAATATCTGTACCTTCACTTACCATGCCGATAGATACAATCCAATCAACTTCTGAACCTTGAAAGTCTCTGATGTTATCGTGAGCATCAATTTGATCATAACTAACTACGATAGAGCTCTCATTAAAGTTAGTGGTAATAAACTGAGATATCCGCCGTGCTTGATCAATTGATGATGCAACAACTAACCCTGCTGCACGAGGGTGTTTTTCTCTAATTCTAATTAGTTCCTCATGGGAATAAGTCATGAGTTGACTTAGTGAGTCTTGATGAGTCAGTAGTTCGCTATATTTTAATTTTTCAGCCTCAATCGCCTGGCGAATACTACTAAATTTATGAGTTTCATCACTCTTCTGAACATCAATCGAGCTGTTATCGAGCAATATTAAGCTAGGCCTCCTGCAAACCTTATCTCTAACAGCATCGCCTAACCCATACACAAAGTCTGTATCAAGCTCTTGAGGCTCCCCTGAATAGCTCTGGAGCGCTATCTTTGTGCTGTCTGATCGCCAAGGAGTACCGCTCAAAGTTAGAGTCAGGGGATTGCCTTCTGATATTAAAGAAACTAACAGCTGTCCCCATTGATTAGACGTGCTACTTACACCAGAAGCACAGTGATGAATTTCATCAGAGATTATTAGAACCCGGTAGTTCTTAATGACATGTGCAAGTTCTTGGTAGGCGTATTGGATTCCTTGATAGGTAATAACCAAGCCTTTTGCGCCTATGCGGCCATCAAAGCGATCATTTAATACATTGCTGAAGGTTTTTTGAATACTGTTCTGTACACTTACAGAGGGAGCAAAGCAAAGAACGAAATCTATGTGGCTAGCATCCAATAAGTGTTTTGCTAGTGATGCAGAAAATCTTGTTTTGCCCGCACCTGGTGCAGCAACACACATGAAATTTTGTTGACCGGTTTGATATACCTCTAATGCTTTGGATAAACAGTTCTTTTGCCAAGTTCGTAAAGAGAGATTTTGCATTTTCTTCATGAGAGCGCATGTAATATGTTTTGAGTGCTGGTTAGTAAGCCGTTTAGTGTTATCGCTCGCTTTTTCGCTTCACTTTTTTTAGATATCAACAAATCAAGTTGAGTGGGCAATATAGATTTCATCTCTTCATAACCTTGAGCTTCTGCAATGCATAGTTCAAGTTCATACTCAAGTTCAGCCTTCCGTTTAAAGAGCATCTCTTTCTCACTCGCTACAGCGGTAATGGGTATAGTTTTTTGATTCTTGGTTTCCTGCAAAATTTTCGCTTGGGCATAATGAGTACTCTTACCACTCTTTGAGGCAACGACTAATACACCTGATTTAACTAAACGATGAATTTTCAGATAAATAGCATGTCGTGCTTTTTTCATTTCAATAGGGTTGTTTTCGCCGTATTTTTCAACATAGTGTTTGAGTACTTCATTTATAGTGACTTTTTTTTGTACAGTTGCTTGGAAAAACTCCTCGACAACGTGAGCGATGGGCTTAGATCTCAAAATAACTATCTCGATTTGTAAAAAATACGGATTATAGTCCGTGGAGGTATAGTCCGCAATTAGCGATTGTATTTCATTTTTGAGATATAAAAATGAGAAACATAGCAAAAGAGGTTGGAGAGCTGATTCGGAGTCAGCGCAAAGCGCGAGGTATCTCTCAAGAAGCTTTAGCGGCAAAATCTAAGATAGACCGCAGTTATATGGGACGAATAGAGCGAGGAGAAGTCAATGTTACGTTAAAAGCTCTGTGGGATATCGCTGCCTCAATGGAGATATCAACGAAACTACTGATTCCTGACTGAGAGTTTGGTTTTTTGTATGATTGTCTTCAGAACAACGTATATTTTAATTGCATGTAAAGCAGTGCTCAGTTTTCCTCATCCATTACAATGTAACTTCGTTTGCTGCATTGGAAAGAAAATTGGATATGATAAGGTTTTTGGCTTTGTCAGTATTAAAATTCAGCGTATTATGCAAAAACTAAATTAAACCAATTTATAGAGCTTCAGTATGAACGATGTGAACGATGTGAACGATGTGAACGATATAACAGATCAAGAAAATGAATCGTATCCGATAAACGAGTTTCAACTAACAACGACACCAAATGACTTCAACATATCTACAATCATTTCTTTTATCAGTTCGAAAGTTTTTAAAATTCCCGCGTTTCAAAGACATTATGTATGGGACATAAAAAGGGCATCAAAGCTAATAGAGTCTCTTTTGATTGGTCTTCCAATCCCTCAAATATTCTTATATGAGAGTGATAAGAATGAGTTTTTAGTTATAGATGGTCAACAGAGGTTGATGACTTTATATTACTTTTTTAACGGTCGTTTTCCTAGAAAAGAGAAGCGCTCAGAGTTAAGAGCGATTTTTGATGATCATGGCCATATCCCTGACGATATCATGCAGGATGATGATTATTTTCAAAGGTTTAACTTAAAGTTAGATGGATTAGTTGATGGCCAGGCTAATCGTTTTAATGGTAAAAACTACAAGACGTTAGGTGACAGCCAAATGGCTTTAAACCTAGCGACGATTAGAAACATGATCATTAAGCCAGTTGCAAATGATGATGAAGAAGATGGCGCTATGTTTGAGATATTTAACCGCCTAAATAGTGGTGGTATGAATCTTACTCCACAAGAGATTAGAATGAGTTTGTATCATTCTAGGTTTAATGTCAGCTTAATTAAACTAAACGAAGATGAAGTTTGGCGTAAAACTATTTTGGGCAAAGACATCGTTGATATGAGACTTAATGATGTTGAAGCTATACTTCGTACGTTAGCAATGGTTAACAGTCGAGAAAACTACAAAACCACAATCTCTGGTTTTCTTAATATGTTTTCTAACGCAACTAAATCGTTTTCTCAAGAAGATACCGACTTCTTCAAAGAGCTTTGGTATGGCTTTATGCTTGCTTGTGACGGTCTGAAAGTAGAAGACTTTAGAACTGGTGCAAATCGATTAAGTATCACTTTATTCGAGTCTGTATTTTATGCTGCATGTCGCTCATCTGTTGAGCAAAGAGTAGTAAATATAACTACTATAACTTCAGAATATTTAGCTTTGTTAAAGACTGACCAGATTTTTATAGAAGCAAGTACAGGTAAAACAACCCGTCGAGAAAGTGTATTAACAAGAACTGACCGTGCAAGGGAGTTGCTACAGGAATTTACCAATGTCGCTTAATGACTCAGGACGCAAAGCAATTTCCGCACTCTTCAAAGATTACGGCGAGAACTATGCATTCCTGATTGAAAGAAAACAAATCAGTATTGCCAATGATTATAAATCGCAATACTCCAAAGTAATGTTGTTGTCTACTGCAAGCTACTTTGAAAATAGGGTTATTCAAATTATGCTTGAGATATTGAATCCGAACTCATGTTCAATAACCCATGGTTTTATGGAAACGAAAGCACTAAAGCGACAGTACCATACACTTTTTAACTGGGATCAAAACAACGCTAATCAGTTTTTTTCATTATTTGGTTCTGATTTTAAAGACTTCATGAAAATAAAATTGACTACAGACACTGACCTTAATAATAGTATCCGTGATTTTATGGATTTAGGCTCAACAAGAAATAAATTGGTACACGGAAACTATGCTACATTCCAGTTAACTCTTACTGCGGATGATATTTTTGCTAAGTTTGAGAATGCAACCAAATTTGTTGATTCGTTGATTCCTTTGAGTCAAGAGTTTAGAGATGCACAATAGTGTTTTATAGCTCGCTTTTGCGGGCTTTTTATTGCGCTTTATCTGCTATGGAGTGTACTCACGGAGCATGCGAATAAGTCATTGTCATGAGATCATCGCGTTTTTAGTATTTGAGTCTCGGTCATGTCTCATCAACTCATTTTTGTATAGCTCAACAAGAACCTGAGTAAAATCCGTAAAGAAACTTTTCCTATTTTTATATCTAGGTAAGAACACATAAGGGGCAAAAGCCCCTTGGTTCAGTTAGATGCAGAGTGGCCCTCTGTTTTTCACAATTGCCTCAACCGCTGCATGGTTTTTATAGCAGTGGCTATTAATCCAATTCAAACCACCGGATTTTATAAATAGCGTAGCTGCAATAGCTAGAATACACACTATAACGATTAGATAAAATTTTAGGCGACGCATCATTTATTTTTCCTCAAACTAATTTTATGAGGTTCCTATTGTAAGGACAAAATTGAGCAGTTTTTCTACATTTAATAGCAAAAAACGCTGCTTAATTCGTATTAATATAAAAAAATCAACTTGGTCATTCCCACTGCTTAAAACTATACTGTATATCCATACAGTGTATTGGTGTTGGTCATGCGTGTGACTTATCTTGGTGTGTCTGAGTCGGCGGCGTTTATCGCGGCCAATAGTGTGCGAATCCCTTTGTATGTGGATTCGGTGTCGGCGGGGTTTCCGTCGCCCGCTCAGGACTTTGTTGAAAAATCCTTGGACTTAAATGAGTTCTGTGTCGCTCACCCGAACGCGACATTTTACGTGCGCGCTCAGGGAGATTCGATGATCGATGTAGGCATTTATTCGGGTGATGTGTTGGTGGTGGATCGTTCGTTAACCGCGCGTCATGGGGATATCGTCATTGCCTGCATTCATGGGGAAATGACCGTTAAGACGTTGGAGCTGAAGCCCAATGTGTTGCTTCGTCCGAAGAATAAAGCCTACAAGGCTATCCAGATTACCGAAGAGTCTGAATTGGAAATCTTCGGCGTAGTGACGGGTGTGGTTCGCAAGTACGAGCGCGGTTGATTAAGACGGTTTTTGCCTTAGTCGATTGCAATAACTTTTACGCCAGTTGCGAGAAACTGTTCCGGCCAGATTTAAAACACACGCCTGTTGCGGTGTTGTCGAATAACGATGGCTGTATTGTCGCGCGCTCCAAAGAGGTAAAGGCGCTGGGCATTAAGATGGGCGTGCCGATGTTTCAGGTTCAGGACGAGATCAGAAAGCACGGCATTGTCTGCTTTTCGTCGAATTATGCGCTGTATGCGGATCTGTCGAATCGGGTAATGACCATCTTAGAAGAGGAAGCGCCACGGCTGGAAGTGTATTCCATCGATGAGGCGTTTATGGATTTAACCGGTGTCGATCATGTGACGGATTTGCTGGCGTTTGGCAAACGGGTAAAGGCGAAGGTCGATCAATGGACAGGCATTACGGTAGGCGTGGGCATCGCGCCAACCAAGACGCTGGCGAAGCTAGCCAACCATGCGGCGAAGAAATACCCAGCCACCGGTTCGGTGGTGGATTTGATGGACCCGGATCGACAAAAGCGTTTGCTGGCTTTGTTGGATGTGAGTGACGTATGGGGTGTTGGCCGTCGAACAACGGCGAAGTTAAAGGCGAGGGGAATCAACACAGCGTTGGATCTCGCGAATGCCGACCCTAAATCTATTCGGAGTGAGTTTTCTGTGTTGTTAGAGCGAACCATTCGAGAGTTGAATGGCGTGTCGTGTTTGGATTTGGAATTGGTCAGGCCAACCAAACAGCAAATCATTTGCAGTCGGTCATTTGGTCATAAAGTGACAGACAAGCAAGAACTGCGGGAAGCCATCGCCAAATACACAACTAGAGCGGCTGAGAAACTACGCGGAGAAAAACGCCTTTGCCGTGTAGTGAGTGTATTCGTTCGTACCAGTCCGTTCATTCCAAACAAACCGCAGTACTCGAAAACCCTGTCTGCAGAACTGCCCAACCCAACCGACGACACGCGAGACTTGCTCGAAGTGGCGGATGTGTTGTTTCGTCGCATTTATCGTGAAGGTTACCGCTACGCCAAAGGCGGCGTGATGTTGGCGGACTTCTACGAACATGGTGCATTCCAACAAGATTTATTCCGACCCGACAACACGAAAATTAATTCAAAAGCCCTAATGAACGTCGTGGACAAAATCAACCACAGCGGCCTCGGCAACGTCTTCTTCGCCTCGCAAGGCGTATCACCACAATGGTCAATGAAAAGAGAACACTTATCTCCAGCGTATACGACCAGGTGGGATGAGTTACCCAAAGTGTATTGATTCAAAATGTAGAAAATGGAAATCAGCGATGAATTAAAAATTTAAACGATATTGATGGAGGAGTGTTCCAAGAACGATGAAGATACCAAAGAAAATACCAGTAAAGAGCCAGCAGGCAAGATAATAGCAACGGTTGTTTTATGGTTAGAGGAACAATGTCCACCGGAGCGTTGGGACGGATCTGATGAACAGGCAAGTGTTATTCTAGATGGTACTACGGTTTCAACTTGGAATCTCTGCTTGAGCCTTTAGGCTCAGT
>NZ_JAHLLW010000059.1 GCF_019426345.1 Marinomonas lutimaris | reverse complement strand
TAGGCCGGATGAGGGAGGTACGACCGTTATCCGGCGTTGAGGTAAAGGTGCTTTTGGTTAGGAGGATAAGGATGTCCCGATATATTAGGCGTAAGCGTTTTGGTGGTACGTTTTTCTTTACGGTAACGTTGAAGGATCGTGGGTCTTGTGTGTTGGTTGAGCATATTGATCTTTTGCGTGAATGTGTTCGTAAGGTTAAATCCAAGCGCCCGTTTGAGATTGTTGCGTGGGTTGTTTTGCCTGATCATATGCACGTTATTTGGCGGTTGCCAGAAGCTGATAGTGATTTCTCGCGTCGGTGGCAGTTAATTAAAATATTGTTTACCAAGACATTAAAAGAGAAAACCCGTTATAAATTGAGTGTTTGGCAAGAGCGTTTTTG
>NZ_JAHLLW010000058.1 GCF_019426345.1 Marinomonas lutimaris | reverse complement strand
CCTCGAGGAAGGTCTAATAATTTACTCAATTTTGCAGCTGAAAAGCCTTCCATAGGGCATGAATCAATGCCCTTTGCTGAAGCGGCAAGCATTAATGTTTGAGCTGCAAAAGCAGCGTTCCGTGCGGCCCAATGTCTACTTCCCAAATGGCCAATTGGTAGTAAAGATAGGCAAGGACGAAATATTGATAAAAGAGAAATAATAGGTGTCCAGATCGGTAAACCACCAATTTTCAATATCTTGTCAAACTTAGTTAATATTTTTCGGTGATAGTCTTTTGACTTTTCTGGCATGGTTGTCGATACATCCATGCTATCTAACTGCTCGGAAATTGTGCTGCGTGCATAGTTTGTGTTGGCTACGACAACAATAATCTCTGCGGCGGTAGCTGCCGCTTTTTGACCGTTACATGCTTGTGCAACAGCTGTTTTTTTAGCTGGATTTCTTACCCAATGGA
>NZ_JAHLLW010000057.1 GCF_019426345.1 Marinomonas lutimaris | reverse complement strand
GCGTTTAGGGTTTCGCCTGTGGCGCGTTTGACGAGTTCATCCGTGGTGTGAAGCGAGGCTTGTGACCAGATGTTGTCGCTTAGCCATTGGAAGATGGGGCTTAGGTCGCCGCTTTGGATTGCGGCGTCGAAGTCGACGTTTTGTGTCATGGTGGCTTTGTATTGGGCGGCGTACATGGCACCTAGTGTGTAGCTTGGAAAGTAGCCAAAAGCGCCGTCAGTCCAGTGAATGTCTTGCATGCAGCCGTTTTTGTAGTTGTCTTTGGTGGAGATACCAAGGGAGGCTTTCATTTTCTCATCCCACAATGCGGGTACGTCTGTGTGTTCTATTACACCGTTGATCAGGTCACGTTCTATCTCGTAACGCATGATAACGTGCGCTGGGTAAGTTAGCTCGTCGGCATCCACACGAATAAAGCCCTTCTCTACTTGGGTGTAGATTTTGTAGAGGTTTTCTTCGGCAAACACAGGGTCATTGTATGCGCTAAAAGCGTCGGCTGACAGTCGTGATAAGTGGGAAATAAACGGCTTGCTGCGCCCTAT
>NZ_JAHLLW010000056.1 GCF_019426345.1 Marinomonas lutimaris | reverse complement strand
CACGCATCACAGGGAAAATCCCATCTAAATACGCAACACTTGCGCCTTCCATATCGAGGCCGTAGTGCTTGTACATGGCTATGCCACCCTTTGGTGCCACTTCATAATAATCTTTAATAAACCAGCGGATAAAGTCTAAGCCTTCACTTTCAGGAAAAGGTTTAAGCATCTCTAAAAGAGCATCGCCATCGCTACTGTCTTTCAGTCGAGCCATCATCTGATCTGAACTGGTGACAATATCTTTATTCGTCACGACACCAACAAAAAGAGCAGTATCAGCAGGAATGTATTCGATCATCTTGTCGATGTTATTATCTTTTTGGAACCAGCCAAAAACATCTAAATTAAAGCCAAATGCGGCAGCAGAAGATAAGCAAGCCATGACTGCGACGGCTTTAAAGAATTTTCCCTTCATTACGAATCCTTTAGGATGAGTACTCATTACAAGTCACTTAAAATGGGGGTTAAAATAGTGTGTCAAAAACGACAGGATTCTAACGCTAATTTTGAAAAAGAAATACAGAAAAACAGCACGATTTGGACTCTAAATCATGGAGAAACAGCCTTTACAGCACCTTTGATTTGATAAATTTATGCTACGTGTAATGAGTTAA
>NZ_JAHLLW010000055.1 GCF_019426345.1 Marinomonas lutimaris | reverse complement strand
GTGACACTTTATAGTCCAGCTGGTACCACGGCAGATCTTAATGTTGGGCCTGAGGGCGGGGTGACTGGAACAGCGAGTGGTCCGGTATCACTTCCTGTTAATTTAGCGTCAGGCGTAAATGGTACGGTTGACGTCGCTACTGCAGGTGGAAGCCAAGCATTTTCTGTTGTCGCCCCTCGAATTGCCCTGACTTTCTGTATCGCTACAACAGGCATGTACCCTCCACGCCCATAATATTTATCTGCAGCTTTGTTAAATGGTTTGAGCTGTATCTAAGGAATTATGTTGTACACAACATTTTTATAGCGTTATAAGGAATTTTCCATGAATAAAAACACAAAAATATTATCTCTTTCTTCATTATTCGTTGTTCTATTTTCAGGTGTATTTGTTGCGCTTCCTCAGAAAGCGCTTGCGTGTGCTGCTGAACCTTATCTTGGCTCAGTTTGTGTGACAGCCGCCTCTTATTGCCCTATAGGTTATGTTGCGGCAGCGGGCCAAACGAGTGTAATTAATGATAATCCAGCTTTGTATTCACTGCTTGGCACCCGATATGGTGGTGATGGTAGAAATACTTATGGTATTCCTGACTTACGTGGTCGAGCGCCGATTGGTACGGGTCACGGAGCAGGACTAACGAATTTCAATATCGCTGCTAGGGTGGGGCAAGAAATGCATACATTGGATATTTCTCAAATGCCCAGCCATACACATGCTGCGACCTTTACTCCTAGTGGTGGTGCGAGTGCGGGGGTCGCATCTGGAAACATTTCTTTACCAGTGACAGGGTCTGCAAAAATCGCGACCTCTTCTTCTAG
>NZ_JAHLLW010000054.1 GCF_019426345.1 Marinomonas lutimaris | reverse complement strand
ATCATACGAGTAGTCACAGATAATGTTGCCTTCTGGGTCGGAGTATTTAGCGAATGAAATTGGAAGTGTGTCAGTGCGCCAAGGTGTGCCGGTAAGTGACAATGTATAAGTCGCTAAATGCTGTATCGTGGAGAGAAGCTGTAATCCCCATGCATTTGCTGGAGACTCGCCATTACCGGCGCAATGATGTATTTCATCAAAAATGACCAATACTCTAGTAGCGGCAAGATCATTTATTAGCTCAGCTGCGTTACTAAGTGAGTGATAAGTACGTGATGCTCCGATTGCCCCAAGTCTGCCATTAAACTTTCGCTTTAGTGTTTTTTCAAATGTTTCTTCAATGCTCTGTGAAACGATTCGAGAAGGGGAAAAGCATACTACATAGTCGATATCGCCACTGTTAATAAGAGTTTTTGCTATATGTGCTGCAAGCAGGGTTTTACCCGCACCAGGGGAGGCCAATACTAAAAATTGAGATTGCTTCTTATAAGATGTAACTGCTTGAAAGAGACATTGTTCTTGCCATGCCCTAAGCATTACATATTCCCCTCAGGTTGAGTCGATTGAATAATCTTTTTAATAGCGTTTAATCGACCGTAGAACCTTGTCGCTTTTTCTCTCGACTCATCTAGCAATTTCAAAATAGTTGGTCGCTTATGTGGGAATAGTCCTAAATATTCCTGATAAGCATCAATCTCTCCCAATAGTAGTTTTAATTCAGCATTGGCTTTCTTTTCTTCATCCAGAAGATTCACCTCATTTGAGCTTTGACTTGTATCTATAGTTTCTTCGTCGGACGGCTTACGAGGGCTGCTGTTTAGCATTAGGATTAATTCAGAAGTAAGGTGGTAGGTTCGAGCGTTTCGCTCTCCACTGGCGCTTAGGAGG
>NZ_JAHLLW010000053.1 GCF_019426345.1 Marinomonas lutimaris | reverse complement strand
GCATCAACAAGATCGTACGAGTAGTCACAAATAATGTTGCCTTCTGGATCTGAGTATTTAGCGAATGAAATTGGAAGAGTGTCAGTACGCCAGGGTGTGCCAGTAAGTGACAACGTATAAGTCGCTAAATGCTGTATCGTGGAGAGAAGCTGTAATCCCCATGTATTTGCTGGAGACTCACCATTACCGGCGCAATGGTGTATTTCATCAAAAATGACCAAGACTCTAGTAGCAGCAAGATCATTGATTAGCTCAGCCGCGTTACTAAGAGAGTGATAAGTGCGTGATACTCCGATTGCACCAAGTCTGCCATTAAACTTTCGCTTTAATGTTTTCTCAAATGTTCCTTCAATGCTCTGTGAAACGATTCGAGAAGGGGAAAAGCATACTACATAGTCGATATCGCCACTGTTGATAAGAGCTTTTGCTATATGCGCTGCAAGCAGGGTTTTACCCGCACCAGGGGAAGCCAATACCAAAAATTGAGGTTGCCTCTTATATGATGTCACTGCTTGAGAGAGACACTGTTCTTGCCATGCCCTAAGCATTACATATTCCCCTCAGGTTGAGTCGCTTGAATAATTTTTTTGATGGCGTTTAATCGACCGTAAAACCTTGTCGCTTTTTCTTTAGACTCATCTAGCAATTTCAAAATAGCTGGTCGCTTATGTGGGAATAGTCCTAAATATTCCTGATAAGCATCAATCTCTCCCAACAGTAGTTTTAATTCAGCATTGGCTTTCTTTTCTTCATCTAGAAGATGCACCTCATTTGAGTTTTGACTTGTATCTATAGTTTCTTCGTCTGACGAGCCACAAGAGCCGCTACTTAGCATTAGGATTAATTCAGAAGTCAGGAGGTAGGTTCGAGCGTTTCGCTCTCCACTGGCGCTTAGGAGG
>NZ_JAHLLW010000052.1 GCF_019426345.1 Marinomonas lutimaris | reverse complement strand
GCCGGATAACGCCTCGTTCCTCGGCTCATCCGGCCTACGGGGTGGTGTTTTTTTTACTATGATAGGGATGTTTTTTTATTTGGAGTCCGATATGCGTTTGACTAAATACCAGCAAGAGACAATTAAGCATGTGTTATTGAAGCATTTTGGCGAAGGGTCTGATTTGCTAGTTTTTGGTTCAAGGGCCGATGATAATGCGCGTGGCGGGGATATTGATTTGTATATTGAGCCTGATTTGCATGAGGCCGATGATATTGTTGAGGCTAAACTGAATGCTTTGGTTGAACTTCATTTGCTGCTTGGTGATCAGAAAATTGACTTGGTCGTCAATCGTAAGTCTGGAACAGTTTTGCCTATCTATAAAATCGCAAAAGAGAGCGGTATTCGCTTATGAATAAGGATGTATTTCAGGGGATCGTTAATATTTGCCAAACGCATGCAGAACGTTTGAATTGGTCTATGCAGCACTTGGCAGATAAACACCCCTACACTGCGGCCAGTTTGTCTGAACTTACGGAGATTGAACTTGCGGTATTTGATCAGTTTATAGTCCGGTTTTCAAAATTGCAGGATGTGATGGGGGCAAAGTTATTGCCTGCAGTAATCGAGCTAACGCATGAAGAAGGTGAGCTTACTACATTTATTGATAAGTTAAATCGACTTGAAAAGATAGGAGCCCTGGATTCTGTTGAACAGTGGCTGAAGTTACGGGAAATGCGTAACCAATTTGCCCATGATTACCCTGATGATCCTGAAATACAATCGGCGTTATTGAATAAAGCGTTCGGTATGGCTGGTCAGTTGTTGCAATGTCTAGATCACGTGGTTCGTTTTGCGGCTAAGTATCAATGAGTAAGTTTTGTTATGCTTGCTGGCTTTAATCGTCACGGTTTTTTGTAGGTAAGCGCCTCGTGTCTCGGCNCGTGGTTCGTTTTGCGGCTAAGTATCAATGAGTAAGTTTTGTTATGCTTGCTGGCTTTAATCGTCACGGTTTTTTGTAGGTAAGCGCCTCGTGTCTCGGCTCATCCTTTATCGCCGGATAACGCCTCGTTCCTCGGCTCATCCGGCCTACGGGTGGTTGGGTAATGGTCGTGGTTTGGTGTCATGTGGTTTTTTGCCGGATTATATCTTCGTTCCTCTATTCATCCTTTATCGCCGGATAACGCCTCGTTCCTCGTCTCATTCGGCCTACGGGTGGTTGGGTAATGGTCGTGGTTTGGTGTAA
>NZ_JAHLLW010000051.1 GCF_019426345.1 Marinomonas lutimaris | reverse complement strand
TGTAGTGGTCAACTAATTCCGGACAGTAAATTAGGTTGTTCTTCCGCTTTGGCAGGTGGCATCCCGTTGTTATATTGATGCGGCCTGCGCCAGTTATAGTAATCCATCAGATAAAAACTGATATCTCGTTTTGCTTCGTTTTGAGTCATGTATCCTGTCGTTGGAATCCACTCGGACTTCAAACTTCTAAACACTCTTTCCATGGGAGCATTGTCCCAGCAATTTCCTCGGCGGCTCATACTTTGCTTCATGCGATAACGCCATAGCCGTTGTCTAAATTTTCGACTCGCGTATTAGCTTCCTTGATCCGAATGGAACATCACACCTTTTGGTCGACCACGCTGTTCATAAGCCATATCTAAAGCTTTTACAACAAGCTCTGCATTGGGATTTGATGAGAACGCCCAGCCAACAATACGCCTTCGATATAAATCCAAAACGACAGCTAAGTAATACCAGCGACCTTCTGCCCAGATATAAGTAATATCGCCACACCAAACTTGATTAGGGACACTCACATTGAACTCTCGACTCAGATGATTAGGGACGTCTGGTTGTTCGCCTCCTGTATCCTTATAGCGATGCCTTCCTGGTTGTTTACTGCATAAGTGAGCTTCCTTCATTAAGTTTCTGACTTTGAAGCGACCCAGCGTATAGCCTTCATCCTGCAACATATTCTGTAATGTTCGGCTTCCCGCTGCACCACGGCTCTCATTGAAATACTGAGCCACTAGGCTACGCAATGTTAACCGTTCAGCATCAATCTTCTGCTCACGCTTGAGGTAATCGTAGTAACTACTGCTTGGAACGCCAAATAAGTCACAAAGTACCTCTGTCGCTTCTTGCTCTCTTAACTTATTAATTAGCGCATACGTTCTAGGTCGTCCGACATCAAGAGAGCTGTAGCCTTTTTTAGAATGGCTTTTTCCCTTTCTAATCGACTAATTTTGGCTTCAAGTTCTTGTATGCGCTGCTGTTCTGGTGTCAGAGCTTTTGCTTTTGGTGTGACACCACCTCGTTCCTCTTTAAGCTGACCAACCCAGCGTCGTAGAGCTGTCTCACCAATGCCAAGGGACTGGCAGGCCTCAGTAAAACTGTAGCCTTGATCGAGTACTAAGCTGGCGGCTTCATGCTTAAACTCTGTTGAAAATATACGACGTTTTGTCATTAAACACCTCTCTTAATGTGGCAATGTTACCACCTAAAATAGTGTCCGGTTTTATTAGACCACTACAG
>NZ_JAHLLW010000050.1 GCF_019426345.1 Marinomonas lutimaris | reverse complement strand
TGAAGTGACCCCCAATAGTTGGACAACCAATATTGGGGGTTCTTTTTTTATGTCAAAGTACAGTCGCACTTTTAAAATTGCATTAGCTCAACAATGTCTTGATGGTATTTCATCACCAAGGGTTCTTGGAAAACAGCTATCCATTCCATATAGTCATATTCGCTATTGGAGCAAGGTCTATAGCTTCAATGGTGAAGAATCGTTTCTACCGCCAAAATTTCCTCGTACCGCTAAAAATAAGGCTGATATCCTTAAAAGAATGTGGTCAGAAAATTGGTCATTAACTTACACAAGTGCCTTTTATAATCTCCCCTCTCCCGGTACGCTTTCGGTGTGGCTACGTGAGTTTGACGAATCAGGACTCCAAGGTCTTCAACCTAAGCAGCGAGGGCGCCCTTCCATGAAAAAACAGAGCCAAGAATCAAACGATAAATCTATTGATGAAATGACATTAGAAGAGCTTCGTGACGAGTTGGAATATCGTCGGACAGAGGTTGCTGTTCTAAAAAAGTTAGAAGCCTTGGACGAGATGAAACGCCAACAAACCAAGAAAAAGCGTCAATCGTCCAAGGGTTAAGAGGTCGGTTTAAGTTATCGAATTTACTTCGATCGTTGTCACTGCCGAGAAGTGTGTTTTATTACCATTGCCAACGATTAACACAGCCAGATCAGTACGCAGAAGCGAAGGAAAAGATACAAGAGATCTTCCATGAGCATAGAGGCCGTTATGGTTATCGACGCATCACCTCTGAGCTTAGTAAAGCCAAAATAGGACTGAATCATAAAACAGTGCAAAAACTGATGAGATTATTGGGGCTTAAATCTAAGGTACGANNNACCTAAACGCTATCGCTCTTATCGAGGCGAAATAGGACGTATAGCGGACAATCTCTTATGCCGAAATTTTAAAGCGGACAGACCGAATGAGAAATGGGTCACCGACGTGACAGAGTTTAATATTAAAGGACAAAAAGTATACTTGTCTCCCGTGATTGATCTGTTTAATCAAGAAGTGATTGCTTACCAAATTAAAAAGACAGCGCATTTACCGCTCGTGACTGACATGCTAAAAGAGGCTGTGAATGTTCTGAAAGAAGTAGAGGCTCCGATCTTACACAGTGATCAAGGTTGGCAGTACCAGCAAAAGCAAACGCGAGTTATCTTGAAAAAGCATGGACTACAGCAAAGTATGTCGCGAAAAGGGAATTGTTTGGACAATGCTGTCGCTGAGAACTTTTTTGCCTTACTAAAAACGGAAATGTTCCATGGCGAAACCTTCGAGGATGCAGATGATCTGATCCAAGAACTTGAAGAGTATATTGATTACTACAATACGAAACGGATAAAAATGGGGTTAAATGGCCTGACTCCGGTAGAGTACCGAAATCAGGCATTGTTAGCCGGTTAATAAAGTGTCCAACTTTATGGGGTCACTTCA
>NZ_JAHLLW010000005.1 GCF_019426345.1 Marinomonas lutimaris | reverse complement strand
GCGTTTCTCGGCTCATCCGGCCTACGGGCGCGACCTACGTAGTGCAATGATTTGCCGTGGCACATCTTTTGACGGTCTAAAGGCCGACCTACATAACGAGTTTCTCGGCTCATCCGGCCTACGGGTGCGACCTACATAGTGCAATGATTTGCCGAGGCACGTCTTTTGACGGCCTAAAGGCCGACCTACATCACGCGTTTCTCGGCTCATCCGGCCTACGGGTGCGACCTACATAGTGCAATGATTTGCCGAGGCACGTCTTTTGACGGCCTAAAGGCCGACCTACATCACGCGTTTCTCGGCTCATCCGGCCTACGGGTGCGACCTACATAGTGCAATGATTTGCCGTGGCACGTCTTTTGACGGCCTAAAGGCCGACCTACATAACGCGTTTCTCGGCTCATCCGGCCTACGGGCGCGACCTACGTATTCCTCTGATTTGCCGCGGCACATCTTTTGACGGCCTAAAGGCCGACCTACCTAACGCGTTTCTCGGCTCATCCGGCCTACGGGTGCGACCTACATAGTGCACTGATTTGCCGTGGCACGTCTTTTGACGGCCTAAAGGCCGACCTACATCACGCGTTTCTCGGCTCATCCGGCCTACGGGCGCGACCTACGTAATACTGTGATTTGCCGCGGCACATCTTTTGACGGCCTAAAGGCCGACCTACATAACGCGTTTCTCGGCTCATCCGGCCTACGGGCGCGATCTACATAATGTAGTGATTTGCCGTGGCATATCTTTTGACGGCCTAAAGGCCGACCTACGTAATGCAATGATTTGCCGTGACACATCTTTTGACGGCCTAAAGGCCGACCTACATAACGCGTTTCTCGGCTCATCCGGCCTACGGGCGCGATCTACATAATGTAGTGATTTGCCGTGGCATATCTGTTGACGGCCTAAAGGCCGACCTACGTAATGCAATGATTTGCCGTGACACATCTTGTGACGGCCTAAAGGCCGACCTACATAACGCGTTTCTCGGCTCATCCTTCAAAGCCGGATAACGCCTCGTGCCTCGTCTCATCCGGCCTACGGGGCATTATGTTTTTACTTCTTGGCGCAGTTGTTCTATTTCTTTTTCTAGGGCTTCGTGTTCTTTTAGTTTTCGTTGCAGAAAGCGCTGCGTAAGAGAAACCTTTTCTTCTATGCCTTTTGGGGTAAGTAAGTATAGGTAGCCCATTTTGTTGGTGCTGTTTTTAAAGTTTTCCGCTTTTATCAGGCCTTTTTCTATTAGTGCTTTTAGGCAAAAGTTGACTTTTCCTAGGCTAATATCTAGGCGTTTGGCCAGTTCTCGTTGACTAATATCAGGATCTTGCTGTAGTTCTTTTAAAATTTTGTAGCGGTATTCGTCGGTTAACATTTAAGCACCTTAGATATAAAACTAAGAGTGATGCATAAATACGAAAAATAATAAGCGTGGAAAGGTGTGGTGTGTGAAGGTGTGAGTAAGCTTTCCATGCATTTACCTCGTTTAATGTTATCCATTTTAATTACTAAAGAACTATTAATCCCATACTAGCTTCCCCTTGGAAGTTATAAGAGGAAAGGACAAATATATGCTGCGTTCAATTGGTGAACGATAATAATACAAGACATGAAATCATGCAAAGAATGTGTTCGAAAAGAGTTTGTAAAGTGGACGTTTTTTAAGCTTTTTTGGTTATATGAATATGTTGGTTATGATCATTCGCCAGATCACGCCTCGTGCCTTGGCTAATCTGACCATGTGATTAGGTGTTGTTTAGTTTTTGACGGCCTGAAGGCCGACCTACATGTAATTGGTTTTGTTTAGCTTTTTGACGGTCTGAAGGCCGAGCTACATGTGATTTGGTGTTGTTTAGCTTTTTGACGGTCTGAAGGCCGAGCTACATGTGATTTGGTGTTGTTTAGCTTTTTGACGGCCTGAAGGCCGACCTACATGTGATTGGTTTTGTTTAGTTTTTTGACGGCCTGAAGGCCGACCTACATGTGATTGGTTTTGTTTAGTTTTTGACGGCCTGAAGGCCGAGCTACATAACGGGCTTCTCGGCTCATCTGACCTACGGGATCTGGCGGATAGTTGGATTTATCTTGGCAGGGCTTTTATTACGGTTCTTAAGTAGTCGTTGATTAGGTGATATTTCTTTTGTTTTAGAATGGGTTGTATTTTTTCCCAATCAAGGTTGAGATAGTCGTGAATAATGGCATTTCTCATACCGATAGCACCGCGCATGTCGTTAATATCAGGATGAGTAATCGCCAGTCGCTCATAAGTTCTTTCTATGCTAGCTCTGGCTTCGGAAGGCACTGGTTTATTTTGTGACTTTAGATAATGTTTGGAGCAGCCGATTGCGGCTTCAACAATCACTTGTAAGCTACGCTCTGACGCACTGCGTTCGTTAAAGGTAAGTGGTCTCTGTGCAACAAGATCGCTTAGTTCGTCTAAACCTGCTAGATGCTGTTCAACTTGCTCTGTTAGAGCCAGTATATAAGGTTCATAGTTACTTTCGGTTTCTTTCATGTTCATTTCGAAAAGCTTCCCATAAAGACCAAATCCGATGTTGTTCTGAATGTAAACGTAGAGGATATCGACAATAAATCACTTTACCATCAGTAATGGCGCTGTATGCCAGTGGAATGGGTACATTGTTTATGTCGATCATGGAAATTTTTTCTGTGGTTGCTTTTGACCATTGATATGACAATTCGTCACAATAAAATGCACGCTTAGCGATCAACTTCTGATCATAGGCAATGGCAAGATCGTAGTCGCTGTTAGCAGCAGCGTTACCTTTTGCTTGTGAGCCATACAACCAAACCACTTCGATAGCACTATTTGCTGCAGCCAACTCTTGTAAAGTAGCGATTGTTTTTTGTTGGTTCAAGGATAACCTTTTTAGTTGGGTGTTTGCTGTTGAAATATACGTTTTATATTGAGGGTGTCAATGGTGACTATTCTGTAGGACGTTATGAATAAAGTGTAATGTGCCAGTTAATGACGTTGGTTATGAATGTCAGATTACGCCTCGTGCCTCGTCTCATCTGACCTTGTATCCTCCCCCTTCAAAAACGCAAGGGGGAAGGGGCCGTGACAAAAGTCAATGGAAGATATCTTCTATTTTATCTGCGAAGAGGAGTCGTTCAGACCATTTCAGTAGAGTTTCAGCATCGGCTTTTTCAACCTGCTCACGGTAAGTGGCAGCTACGTCAACACCGTATTTGCTTGCCATCAGTAGCAGTATTATAGTCGCTTCACCCTGCTGCATTCCTTTCTCAATTCCAAAACGCTCTGCACTGGTTACGTAAGGCATTTTTTTAGACTCCTCTAGTTGATATACCGACTCTAAGAACTGACGCTCCAAAGCGTCTGGTAAACGTATCATCCAATCAATAACTCGGAACAATTCCAGTATAACATCACGCTCATAGCCACGCTCGTACATTAATTGCACAAGCTGAAACTTCCATGCTTGACGTTCTTCGGCTCTTTTACTGCTTTTGGCACGAAGTTGCGCCATCACCACCAAGGCAAACACATTGCCACTGCTTTCTAACTGTGCCCAGTGATCTTGCCAATCCAACAATTTTACACAGGGAAAACGAAAGTTTAACTCACAGCCCCAGCGTTTCCAATGATAGCTATTGGGCCGAAAGTTTCGATTTGTATCGGCGAGCACACCTAAACTGACCACATCCATCTGATATCGATCAAACAGTCTGTAGTGATACACGTACATACGTTCAGCAAAATCCCGCTCTGCACCTTTACATAAACCAACACCGTAGGCCGGATGAATCGAGGAACGAAGATGTAATCCGGCACAAACCCACATAACACAAACCCAACGCCGGATAACGCCTCGTACCTCGTCTCATCCGGCCTACAGACCTATCCAAAAACTCCCGCCCTTGATGCCAATCCACCTGCTCGTAAACATCAGGAAACAGCAAGGCTAAAAACTCTGGAAAACGATGCTCCAATGCCTCTTTCCATGGGCTATCATGATCATCCATTGATCTTGTATTCATTTAAAATTCCTTTTTTATTTACGCAAGCTCATCCTGAGATCGCTTTGTATTACCGCTTTAATACTACATAGATGACACAAAAACACCAATACTGCTTTGGTTTTCAAGTTTGAAAATTGTTTGTAAGGTGGGCATTTTTGAGCATAAGGATATGTTGGTTATGATCATTCGTCAGATCACGCCTCGTGCCTCGGCCCATCTTACCTACAAGTGAGCGGGGGAAGGAGCCGTTAGGTTGATGCCAGTGTGGATTGTGGTTTACCCTTGTTGCTTCTTAAAGACGATACATAAGGATTTGTATGTTAAATATTAAGCATCACGGTGCTGTGCAGGGTGTTACCGGGTCTTGTCATGAGTTGTTTGTTGATTCTGATCAATCTGTGTTGGTGGATATTGGATTGTTTCAGGGGGCGGAGACGTCTGGGTCTGGGGCAGATTCAAATAGTTTAGAAATAGATTTTGATATTTCTGCTGTTCAGGCCTTGGTGATTACTCACGTTCATATAGACCATGTTGGGCGTTTGCCTTATTTGTTGGCCGCTGGATTTACTGGGCCGATTTATTGCTCTAAACCCAGCGCCGCTCTGTTACCTCTGGTTATTGAAGATGCGTTAAAAGTCGGTGTGACTCGTAACGCCAATATTATTAAGGCCTGCCTAGACAGGCTGGCTTCTCAGTTAGTTCCGCTGGATTATAAAACCTGGACTGACGTTCCTTTAACTTCAAACAATACCACCAAAGTACAAGTGCGATTGTGTCGTGCGGGTCATATTTTGGGGTCGGCTTATGTGATTTTTCGGGTTGAAGGGGGTGACCTTTGTCGGCCTAAAGGCACGACCTACAAAAAATATTGGGATGTGGTGTTTTCTGGGGATTTGGGCGCGCCCTATTCACCTTTATTGCCTGCACCACAATCACCTTATCGAGCAGATCAGTTGGTTATCGAAAGCACTTACGGTGATCGTAACCATGAGAATCGATCTACTCGGCGTCAACATTTACAGCACAGTTTAGAACACGCATTAAGTGATTCTGGCACGGTGCTCATTCCTGCTTTTAGCATTGGCCGCACCCAGGAGCTTTTGTATGAGTTGGAACATATTATTCATCAAAATAAACACAAAGCCGTGAGTCAAACTCGTTCTGGTGTTTCGTTAAATTGGAAAGATATCGATATTATTATCGATTCACCTTTGGCGAGCCGTTTTACTAAGGTGTATCGTTCTTTGGCAAGCTATTGGGATGATGAAGCAAAACGCCGCGTAAGTTCGGGCCGTCATCCATTGGATTTTGAGCAAGTTACGACAATTGATGATCACGCCACCCATTTACAAACCGTCGCCTACCTACAACGCCAAACTCGCCCCGCTATTGTTATCGCCGCCTCCGGCATGTGTGCTGGCGGCCGCATTGTGAATTATTTAAAGGCATTATTAGGTGACGAACGTAACGATGTGCTGTTTGTGGGCTATCAGGCAGCAGGTACGCCAGGACGGGATATTTTGCGTTACCACGACAAGCCAAATGGCTATGTTGTATTCGACGGGGAGCGTTACGCCATTAATGCCAAGGTACAGCAAATCAGCGGATATTCCGCCCATGCGGGGCAACGGGATTTGTTAAATTTCATTAAGCGTATGCGCGTAAGGCCGAAGAAGGTGCATTTGGTGCACGGGGACGATAACGCCAAACGGACGTTAAAGGGGTTGATTGAAATGGCCCATCCAGAGTGTGAGGTTGTGGTGCCGTAAGGCACATGAACAGAGCGTGATGTGTCGTTGAGTGGTGTTGGTGATTTCGTGACGGTTTTCGTAGGTCGGATGAGGGAGGCACGACCGTGATCCGACGCTTGATGATTGATGTGGTTGGTAATTTCGTGACGGTTTTCGTAGGCCGGATGAGGGAGGCACAACCGTTATCCGGCGTTTGATGATTGGTGTTGAATGACTTATGGTGTTTTCGTGACGGTTTTCGTAGGCCGGATGAGGGAGGCACGACCGTGATTCGGCGAGGGAGGGGCTAGATGGTTACGAACGCCACTTTTTTCAAGTAAGCATCTTCGTTCCTCGATTCATCCGGCCTACGGGTTGGGTTATAGATTGGCTTACGAGTTATTCCCAATTTTTCGTCCATATTGCGCTATGTGCGTCAGCATTTCTTCAGATTTTATGGCATGTAAATCTAGGATATCAAAGAAATAAGGGAAAGTAGTTTCTTCATTAAGCTGATTAGATAATCGGGTAACCACTGAGTGGTCTACTTTCTTTCCAGAGATGACGATGTCTACATCAGACCCAGATTTGAAGGTGCCTTTGGCTCTTGAGCCAAAAATCATAGCCGATTCAATCTCTTGAAAACTTTGAATAATGCTATCTAGCTCTTCAAGCTCTGCTGAAGTTAAACCAAAGTCAGCTTCTATCATTTAATCAGCCGCTCTTTAAAACTTTGATGAAAATCATTCAAAATCGGGTAATAAGTCGACTTTATTTTTAGCTCGACGAGTTGCGCTGTTTCCTCTTGGTATGTGTGTACTGTTAAGTTTCTATCACCAAGTGCTTCCAGCCATTCTTTTCCGTTATTAATCAGCTGATATTGAAATGCCGTTTTTATTGCATCACGTGGGCTGCTTATCGAAAAACCCTCTTCTTCTTGAAAGTCTTTCAGCACTTTCCAAGCGAGTTCAAAGGATATTTCGAAAAATTGAATCATTCCAGCACGTTCAATAACCGATAATTTTTCCAGCTCAACAGTGGTTTTGAGTAACATAAAACTTCTGGAAAAGTTTTGAAATCGCTGTTTCCAGCGCGCTTCTTGGTAATTCATATGTTTATCCTAAATACTCTACCGCAGCCAAAGCAATACTAACAAAATACAACGATGTTAACCATGATCAGTTCGTAGGCAGGATGAGGGAGGTACGACCGTTATCCGGCGTTTGATGATTGGTATTGTGTGATGTGGTTGGTGAGTTCGCGACGGATTTTCGTAGGCCGGATGAGGGTGGTACGTCCGTTATCCGGCGATTGATGATTGGTATGGTGTGATGTGGTTGGTGATGTCGCGACGGATTTTCGTAAGCCGGATGAGGGAGGTACGACCGTTATCCGACGTTTGATGATTGGTATAGTGTGATGTGGTTGGTGATTTCGCGACGGATTATCGTAAGCCGGATGAGGGAGGCACGACCGTTATCCGACGTTTGATGATAGGTATTGTGTGATGTGGTTGGTGATTTCGCGACGGATTTTCGTAAGCCGGATGAGGGAGGCACGACCGTTATCCGACGTTTGATGATTGGTATTGTGTGATGTGGTTGGTGATTTCGCGACGGATTTTCGTAAGCCGGATGAGGGAGGCACGACCGTTATCCGACGTTTGATGATTGGTATTGTGTGATGTGGTTGGTGATTTCGCGACGGATTTTCGTAGGCCGGATGAGGGAGGTACGACCGTTATCCGGCGGAGGATGGTTATGAGCGCCGGATAACGCCTCGTACCTCGGCTCATCCGGCCTACGGGTGGGTTAGTCTTTTTTAGTGAAGGCGAAGCGGATAAGTACGATACCCATGCCGAGCATGCCGCCGAGTAGTACAGCGAGTACGCAGATTAAGGCACGTTTGGGCCCGGCTTTTTCTTCTGGTACGACGGCTGGGTCGATGGTCTTAAAGGCGAATTCGTCTTGTACTTGTGCCAACATGAGGTTTTTGGTTTGCTCTTCTATCAGTTGATAAAAGACGGATTGCATGTCTGATATGCTGGTTTTTTGGATTTGTTCTTCTAGGTAGCCGATGTTACGGCGTGTTTCATCCAGTGATTCTTTTTTCACCCAAGCATTTAGATCTGTCACCAGCCAATCTACCCATTGTTTGGCGATGGTGGGTGATAAATGTGTAATAGACAGGGTCACTAGGCCGTTGTCTTTGCTTTCAGATACGGCGATCAGTTTTTTGAACTCTTTGTAAGCTTCCCAATCTGTCGGTATTGGTGATTTCCCTGGTTCAACTTCACGCACCCATGTTTTGCTTTGTGCATCATATAGCTCAGGATTCAACTGCAAGGTATCTGTAGATTCACTCCATTTCTCCCCTGCCATTAAGGGAGCCATTAGGTCGTATTTATTGATGAAGGCATTAATAAATTGACGAGACTGAAGTACTGCTAGCGCCATGGCTTTGCTGTCTGTACCACCGCCACCTAGGTTGATACCAGCCAAAGACGCCAAGCCACCAAATTGTGCGGCCATGCCAGCCAAACCGCCGGATTTATTATCATTGGCCGAAGCCAACACCGCTTCAGCTTTGTAGGTGTTGGGTTGAGATAGTGCGTACAACACGCCGCCTACGGCAAACACGAAGGTGGTAAATATGATGATCCATTTACCCCTCCAAAGCGCCATAAACAACTCTTTTAGGTCTATTTCATCATCGTGGTTCGGATATGGTTGGGAAGGAAAGTTGTACTTATCGTTCATTGTCATTCTTCGCTTTATAGTGTGCACTGCATATAAAATGGGCTGGTTTATAGGGTATAAAGTTATGCCAGTCAGTTAATAATATGCTTAGCTGACTGGCATTTGGACGACGCCCTTTTTTATCCCTTATGATGGTGTATCAGATCAATCTTTGATCGCACTCCACGCTACACCAATCTGGTACAGTATCTGAGTCGCTGTAGATAAGGTACTTAAACCGTCTAGGTAGTCGGTATTGATCGGCACTATGATGGTATCGCCAGGCTCTAGCGGATCATAGTCACGACTAAACCAGAAGGAGTTATTCGGCAGCTCTACAGAGCCATTCGCTTTCACTATGTAAATACGATCGGTATCTGCTTGGCGTTTAGTGCCACCAGCAGACGCTATATAGTCTTCTACAGTCAAGTTGGGGTTAAAAGTGTGGTTCGATGAAAATTGCACTTCACCAACAACGCTTATGACAGGGTTCAATGCTGGCACAAAAAGCTTGTCGCCTTTTTCTAACATTAAGTTAGCCAGCTTATCGCCTTTCACAGCATAACTGAGATCCACCACCAAACGGCCTACTGGCTCAGCATTATCAAGTTGATCCACTATCGCGATAGCCTGAGCAGGGTCGGCAACCGATGATGACCCTTGACGGCGCAAAGACATCGCACTGATTTCTTGTTTTAGCTGTGCGTTTAGGAATTTTAGTCTTTCTGCTTCCTGACGCTTTAAGCGCTCACGGCTAAATACAGCACCAGAAGGATAAGCAAATTCGGTAAAACCACCAGCACGCTCAATCACGTCTTTTAAGGTTTCACCGCGTTTAAAGGTATAAGTTCCAGGAAAAACAAATTCCCCTTGCAGCTCAACCACCATACCTTCTTCCCAACCTGGTTGCGTTTTAACAATCAGGTGATCTTGTGCACTCAATGCGACAGGGTACTTGCCACTAATCGCGTCTTTTAGTGAAAAATTCATCCGGTCGAATGTTGAACGATTCTCTTTTATCACTCGACGCGACAATTCTGCTGACCCTAAATAAGCGTCTTGTGTCAAACCTCCAGCTGCAGCCAGCAAGGAAGCCACATTGGCATTTTTAGCTTGAGGATAAAGCCCTGGAAACTTTACCGCACCAGATACTTCGATTACTTTTGCAGGGCTTCCATAGCTAGCCTGTTCTTTTAAGCGTTCCATTATAGGTTTAAGCAATGCTTCTCGGCTGGCTTTGCGAAGTTCTGCCGCATCAGACACTTCCTCAGTACCAGCAATATTTAATGTTGTGTCTTCTTCTTTTGTAACCACAGCACCCGTTTCAACATCTAACGCTTCGCGTGCTTTACCTGACCCACTGGCCGATTTTACTTTGCTGTTTGCATATGAGCCAAACCAGTAGTCTTGCGCCAGACCATTATCAAATACAAAGATTTGGTCTTTTTCTTGCAGCGTTAGGTTTGCTGCAGAGTCTTGATAAGTCAACGCATCCAATAAGCTAAATTGATAAACTTCGATGTCTTGGTTGGCGTTAACTTCTCGCACTAATAGAGCGTAATTCAAATCGGCCGTTTGCTTTAAGCCGTCATCGATAGAACCTATAGCATCACTTACTTTCATACCTGGTTTAAAATTAAGGGCGCCTTGTCTAACCACTTCGCCACGTACGGCTACTGCGTTTTTAAGCGACATAGAAACAGCGGATAGGTTTATTTTATCGCCATTTCTTAATTTGAAACCTCGCCCCATTGGAGAAGAAAGGTCTAATGTAAATTGCTGTAAGCCGTTTGAGCTGGTTCGACGCACACTCACTCTGGAAAGATAAGCTTGTGGTTTTGCTCCGCCTGCCAGCGACAAAAGCTGATCAACCGTTGTGTCATCTTTGGTTTCATAAACCGCAGGGCGTGCTACTTGGCCCTCTATAGCAATGCGATTTTTACGTACTGGAATAAATAACGTGTCACCAGAAGACAAACGAACATCTTTCGAAGTATCACCTTTGATTAACAAATCATAAAGATCAAAATCAGACACCACTTTGCCTTTACGCATTAACTGAATATGGCGCAAGCTCCCAGATTTCTTTACACCACCGCTAGCGATCAATGCTTGGGTAATGGTGGTTAAGCCATTTACATTGTAGGCGCCGGGCTGCATGGCCTCCCCGACGATATAGACCTGCATGGTACGCATGGCGCCCATAGTGACAGATACATCTACGCCGATGGTTTTGTTTTTAATTACGTCATTGAGCTGTTTACGCAGCTGCGCGAATGTTTGCCCTGCTACGGCGATAGGCCCAATATCAGGTAAATTAATAGAGCCATCTCTATCTATAGTTAAGGATAAGTTTTGATTAGTTTTACCAAAGGTTTGCACACTAATTACGTCACCTGGGCCCATTTGATAATCGAGCGGCACAGGCAAATTATCCACTATGGTTAAACCTAGACTATTATTACCAAATACATCGTAGCCAAACTGAGTCAAGCTACCATCGCTGTCTGCTGCCGCTTGAACGGTAGGTGCCGGTTTTGCTTCGCTCACGACAGGTTCCAATACTGGTGTCTGTTGCACAGGGGCCGACTCGGTATTGGCCGCACCTCCGGTCAAAGCCCCAAGATCCACACCATATTGACGGGCTAGCGCCTCCTGTTGTGCTTTAGGCAAACTTTGAAACTGGCTAATTTGCGCAGCTGTCGGAGTGAAAGCCAACAAACTCCCTGCTAGAGTCATCATCAACACTGATAAAAGTAGTTTTTTAAGTCGCATACTATGTGGTCTATTTAGGTTCTATAAAAATTTTAGATTAGCTATTTTTAATATTAGCTATTCAAGTGCTGGATTTATGAGTTTTACTTAAAAACGAAATTCATAGCCTGCCCATATATTCGTTTGACTATCACTATTCTGTACTTGCTGGCGACTCGCCCCTACACGCACCATTCCCGCTAAAGCGGGTAAATTATACGTTAATTGACTGGTCTTAATTTTTTCATCATCAAGTGTTGAGTTCTGATAACTTATACCGATTTGATGATCGTTTTTAAGCTGTAAATACAAGGCAACTGAAACACTGTCGTCCAGCATATAAGTTGTATTAGCTACACCATCGGTTACAGAAGGATAATTTCCTGATTCCCATTGGGTTGTATCATGAGCATCGGTAGATTGTTGAGATTCCAATACAATTCGAGCAATGTTTTCCCCTAGCGGAAAACTCCCTGTCCAACCCATCAACCAAGCGCCCAACTCGGTTTGGTTAGAAGTAGAAGCCGCTTCCGCATAAACACTGTGATACAAACTTGCAATACTAGGTAACGTTAGTTTTGCATCAAGTGCTAATTGTTTGTCGTTTTGAATGGAATCCTCACCTGCAAACCATGTTTGATAAGTAACACCGTACTCAAAAAGGGAAAAAGGTTTTGATACTAAGCGCGTTGCGCTGTGGTAGTCGTAATCGGAACGAGCGGGTTGAGCCAATATACTTTCAACACTCCAAACGCCCAAAATATTGTTCTCGCCAATATAGCTAACACTTACATCTGGCGCCGCTTTAGCGTACGAGCCTAAAATTAGATTGTGCTGCCAACCTTGCCCCCACCAGCGATCAACATTCCCAATAGACCAAAGCCAAGCACCAGAACTATAAGCAAGGTAGCTATTGTCTAGGTTTAAAGTGGTATCGTCTTGGTATTCGCTGTAACCAGCCGTTAAACGGTAAGAAAATGAATTTCCTAAATGCTCAACACTGGTATAAACGCCCTTTTCATCTTCGTTAAACTGACCAAAGCCCGAAGGTACTGCTGGATTAGAACCATTTAGCACCTTGAACAATCTATTACCGCGATTCAATTTGGCTGAGTTCAACGTATAAAGCAGTTCTTGATTAGCTAATAATACAGTATCAATTTCTCGGTCTGTGTAGGTTAAATCGTCACCAAATAAAGACCAACGCATGGGGTAATGATTAACAGGTGAAGAAATCTGACCAGAATCAGACAATAGCAATAAGGACGAGCGCAAAAATGGATCATTGGCTTCCAGCCAAGGCGACGCGGCTACAATAGCAGAAGTGCAACCTAGAAACGGCACCAATAAAACGTTATGAACCAGTTTATTAGAGCAACAGCAACTAAGAAAACTGAGTTTTGGAAAATATAGAATCGGTTTTTTTTTTACGTTAGAAGAGAACATTAATAGGTCACAGTTCCTTGTATTGATAGAGATAACGCTTTCATGAGCATGCTTCCTATCTGACTATTATTAAGATTCCGCACATAATGTCCCAAAACACAGCAAAAATAAAGGCTGCTTACTCAATGCTTTCACAAAGCGCGGCATTTTTTAAACATTGTTCATTATTGGTATTTGTCCGCTTAGCGTACATTTCGCCAGCACTTAAAGTCGGACTTAATGGTAAAAAGGTTAGAATTGATCAAAAAATTAACGAATAGCCTGCTCATAGCGCTTACATTGTCATAAATCTTGATCTAAAATCATCTGTGAAGTGTATTCTTCAAACATCGATGTTTAATGATAAGGAAATATTATGAAACTTGTTACTTTGGCTACAATCGTAGCACTTGGCCTAGCTAGCCAAGCATATGGCGAAGCGGCTGGTAGTGCTGGTGCGACTGGTGCTGGTGCTGGTGGTGCGGGCGCAGGAGCTGGTGCGGCAGGTGCAGGCGCTGGTGCGGCTGGTGCAGGTGCAGCCGCTGCTGGTGCAGGCGTTGCAGCTAGTGCTGCAGTTGGTGGCTTAGCTGCTGCTTCTATTGCGGCTGCAGCTGTTGCTGTTGGCGTTGCTGTTGGTGTTGCTGCAAGCGACAACAACTCTTCAGTTAGTGTTAGCACAACTACAGTCACTCAGTAATCAATAAAACTGAAATCGCCTGATTGAATCTCTCATCAGGCGATTTTTTTACATTCTACTATTATTTGGTCAGCTAATGCTTCGCGCTTTTTCATTTTCTATTCTACTCTGTGTCTTTTTTTTATCTGGCTGCTCCGGACATTTCAAAAGCATCATGGACTCTGCACAAATCTATATGGATGCTAAAAAAGGGAACGAAATTACTGCAGAATATATAACCGCTCTCCCGTACGCTAGTTCACTAGTCACCATAAATGATGCAAAACCACTCCTGCTGATCTTAGCGTTAGCAGAAAAAAACACCATAAATGGTAGTTATCGGCTCACATGGGTCACGGAAGATAAAGGGGCTATCGTTACTGAAAATGGTCGTATTATTCATACAGTAGGCTTCCTCACTAACAATCTAGAAGAGTTACTTGCCGTTAACAACAATTTGCCTTATCCAGGTAAGACAAATTCTTGGCAAGCTATTTATGATTGGTCTCCAGACTATAGATATAACTTTAGCGCTAACGTTGAGAGCTTATCTTTTGGTACTGAAACCATATCAACTCAGCGGTGGGAGCAAGAGACAGAGCACATTCAAGAGAAAGTCAGTTTTACATCGTTAAATAGCGAGTTAATAAACGATTTCTGGATGGCTCCAGCAACCAGTACGACAAAACCATTTGTCGTCAAAAGCATTCAATATTTAGGGCCCAAAATGGATAGAGTTGAAATGCTGATGGTGAAACCTTTTATCGAGCCTCTTCCAAATAGCAGCCTATCTTCAAACACTAAGGATTCGGAGTCATGACACGGTTGTTACAAACAATTATTATCAGCTGTTACGTTTTAATCAGTTTCATATCATCTAATGCGATGGCCGAAGCCACTAACATTGTTCTTTTACAAAAACAGAAAATGCTATCGTATCCGCAACCTGTAACACTATCATACCCTCAAGAAATACGCTTATCGCAGGTATTAACAGACGCCTATGCACAATTAGACTATCAACCTTATTCTCTTGGCATTGCATTAATAGATCCAAACAAGCAGCGACAAATAGATGAAAAAAAACACGCGATACTAAAACAACTGCGGGATATTAATACACCAGCATCTAATTATGTTGCTAAGCAATTAAGTTCATTACATTTTGTATATCGGGAAAAGATAGAAACAGACCTTACCAAGGTTCAAGTAACCCCCAAGTACAACCCCATGGTGAAGGGTACTTATCAGCTACTTTTACCCAAGCGTCCACGACATGTGTTCCTGATTAATGCAGATGATCAAAACTTTCTAACACTTCAGCTAACAGCAAATAGTAATCTGAAAGATTACTTAGCCGAGCAGTTCGAAGCTTATCGCTATACTTATGATAATGCTTGGATCATTCAGGCCAATCAGGATGTATATCAAGCTACCGATATTCAATGGAAAGGGAAACTCTACTTCCTAAGCCCTGGCTCTATGGTGTTTATCGGTTTAACCGGCCTTTCTGAAAAATATCGCGATTTAAATGCAGATATCGCCCACCTACTTGCCTTACGTTTGGAGCCATAATGCCGTTTAAACGCTCTTCTTTTTCATCTCTAATTGTTTGCTCAAACCTCATATTGATCGCACCTACCTACGCAGAAGAAGCTGGTTACTTTGCGGCACCATTTCAAGGCCCTCAATTCAAACCGTCTCAAGGTGACCTTGGTGGTGTTGGTCTAATGCAAATGCCTTCTGGCCGCATGGCGGAAGACGGTGCATTTAGTTTTGGTTACAGTCAGAGTAGTGAATACAATTTCTACACTGTATCATTACAACTAATGCCTTGGTTAGAAACCACCATTCGCTACACCCAAGTAGAAGACCTGCTATATAGCAATGATGAAAACTTTAGTGGTGATACAAAACTAGCCGACAAAGGCGTAGATGCCAAACTAAGGTTACTAGAAGAAAGCCATTGGCTGCCTGAAGTTTCCGTTGGTCTAAGAGATCTTGGTGGTACAGGACTGTTTGATGGTGAGTTTATTGCGGCAACAAAACGCCTTTCAACCGATGGTTATGGTCAATTTGATTTCACCTTAGGTTTAGGCTGGGGTTATTTCGGAACACGAGGCAATATTAGCAATCCTCTTTGTAGTGCCGCTAATCGTTTCTGTGACCGTATTTCAGACACCCAAGGTAACGGCGGCTCTGTCGATTATCAACGATGGTTTACAGGCCCATCCTCAATATTTGGTGGTATTGAATATCAAACACCTTATGAGCCATTACGCTTAAAAATTGAATACGATGGCAATAACTATAGCCAAGATCGCCCTGTTACCAGCGGGAGTGTAGACATGACACCTAAAACACCGTGGAACGTGGGTGCCGTTTATGCCATAAACGATGGTTTCGATATCCGCTTAAGTTACGAACGTGGCACGACTGCGGTTCTTGGTTTTACTTTTACCACCAACTTTGACACTATCAAAACACCTTGGATTGACGACCCTATTCCAGCACTAGGAACAAATCAAGCTTTAAGCCTTGATAAAGTTGATTGGAAACAACTAGATACAGAACTAAACGACGTTGCTGGGTATCAATCTGAAATGATATATCAGCAAGGTGATACAATTGCTATTGTTTCAAAACAAAACAGTAAATATCGTGATCGCGATGTTGCCGCAGAACGAGCAGCTGCCGTATTAGTAAACCATCTACCAACCGACGTCCAGTCTTACAAAATCATCGAAGAGTCAAAAAACCTTCCGGTTAAATCGACAGAAATTTCCGCTCAAGGCTATAGAGACATAGCAAACGTCGAATATTTAAACCCTTCCATTAAAGATGCTCTTATCGATCTACCTCCAGAGAAAATTGCTGGCGATCCTTTGTATGAAAATTTTGAGCCTTTAGATTATGGTTTTAATCCGCACCTAACTCAATCTTTTGGTGGCCCTGAAAACTTTTACATATACAGCTTAAGTGTAGATGGTGGTGCCTCTTATTGGCTTACTGACAATCTGCAATTATCAGGTGCCGTTTCAATGAACTTAGTCGATAACTACGACAAGTTGAATTTCGATGTCGCTTCTGATGACACTTCTAACTATCGTGTACGAACACTAGTTCGTGCCTATGTTAGTAACAATGATGCAAATATGAGCAACCTGCAACTGACTTGGTTCCAGAAATATGGCCAAAACTGGTACCAGCAAATTTATGGTGGTTACCTTGAAACCATGTTTGCAGGTTTTGGTACTGAAGTACTGTATCGCCAACCGAACTCGAACTGGGCAATTGGTGCGGATGTAAATGCCATTGCACAACGCGACCCGGACTCTGTATTTGGCATATTCCAGAATGATAACGACTATGGTAGCGATGCAAAGGTACTTGCCAGAGGAACTACGGGGCATGTATCACTTTACTACCAACCACAATGGTCTTTTTTAGAAGACACTATGTTCCGTGTAGACATGGGTAAGTTCTTGGCTGCGGATGTTGGCGCAAGATTGGATTTTTCAAAACAATATAAGAGCGGCATAATTGTGGGCGCTTACGCCAGCCGAACCAACATGTCAGCAGAAGAGTTTGGTGAAGGTAGTTTTACCAAAGGATTTTATTTGTCTATCCCGTTTGACGCATTATCTTATAAACCTACCACTAGCCGAGGTAACTTCAATTGGCAGCCTATTACTAGGGATGGCGGTCAAATGCTAGGAAAGCGGAACAGTTTATATGACATTACGGATATGGTGTCGCCTTGGTATCAACGCCCTAACCAGAATTGATAATTTATATGTTTTGTAGGTCGTGATTCACGATTTGTGTAGGTCGTGCTTTAGCGCGTCAAGGAAGTTTTGTAAAGGCTGGATGCTTTTTGAAGGCCTAAAGGCCGACCTACGGGTGAGTTAGTGTTATTGTTTTTTGTAGGTCGTGCTTTAGCGCGTCAAGGAAGTTTTGTAAAGGCTGGATGCTTTTTGACGGCCTAAAGGCCGACCTACGGGTGATTTAGTGTTATTGTTTTTTGTAGGTCGTGCTTTAGCGCGTCAAGGAAGTTTTGTAAGGGCAGGATGCTTTTTGACGGCCTAAAGGCCGACCTACGGGTGATTTAGTGTTATTGTTTTTTGTAGTTCGTGCTGTAGCGCGTCAAGGAAGTTTTGTAAGGGCAGGATGCTGTTTGACGGCCTAAAGGCCGACCTACAGAGGATTGGTTTTTTGTAGGTCGTGCTTTAGCGCGTCAAGGAAGTTTTGTAAGGGCAGGATGCTTTTTGACGGCCTAAAGGCCGACCTACAGAGGATTGGTTTTTTGTAGGTCGTGCTTTAGCGCGTCAAGGAAGTTTTGTAAAGGCTGGATGCTTTTTGACGGCCTAAAGGCCGACCTACAGAGGATTGGTTTTTTGTAGGTCGTGCTTTAGCGCGTCAAGGAAGTTTTGTAAAGGCTGGATGCTTTTTGACGGCCTAAAGGCCGACCTACAGAGGATTGGTTTTTTGTAGGTCGTGCTTTAGCGCGTCAAGGAAGTTTTGTAAAGGCTGGATGCTTTTTGACGGCCTAAAGGCCGACCTACAGAGGATTGGTTTTTTGTAGGTCGTGCTTTAGCGCGTCAAGGAAGTTTTGTAAAGGCTGGATGCTTTTTGACGGCCTAAAGGCCGACCTACAGAGGATTGGTTTTTTGTAGGTCGTGCTTTAGCGCGTCAAGGAAGTTTTGTAAAGGCTGGATGCTTTTTGACGGCCTAAAGGCCGACCTACAGAGGATTGGTTTTTTGTAGGTCGTGCTTTAGCGCGTCAAGGAAGTTTTGTAAAGGCTGGATGCTTTTTGACGGCCTAAAGGCCGACCTACAGAGGATTGGTTTTTTGTAGGTCGTGCTTTAGCGCGTCAAGGAAGTTTTGTAAAGGCTGGATGCTTTTTGACGGCCTAAAGGCCGACCTACAGAGGATTGGTTTTTTGTAGGTCGTGCTTTAGCGCGTCAAGGAAGTTTTGTAAAGGCTGGATGCTTTTTGACGGCCTAAAGGCCGACCTACATTTGGGTGGGCTTGGGGTGATTCGTTTTTTGACGGCCTAAAGGCCGACCTACAGGTGATTTGGTTTGGTGTGATCGGGCTTTTGACGACCTAGGTTTTGGTTCGCTCCGGGGCCATGGTTATTCCATTCTACAAATCTCGCGTCTTTATCTGGTTCAAAACTGCGTTTTGAACCATCTGGCGCTAGGCCTTGCATGCTGTCCCAGCCGTAGATATGGTCATCAAGGTAGCATTCGATAAAAACGGCTTTGCCGATGGCATTTGGATCGGCGTAACGTCCGTCGGGAAACTGTGTGGTTGGGTGCCAAGGACGACCTAGAGCGTAGCTGTGTTTTGGCACTTGGTCGTTTTCTCGGATTACGCGACAACGCAGAAATGTAAGCCCATCATCTTGATCAATCGAGGTGCTGGGCGCCGCGATATAGCCCCACACTGGTGTTTGGCTCGGCCAAGCGCGACAGACAATATCGCAATCCTCTAGTAAAGCATTCCCACAACCAAATACAAAATCGACATTGCCCATGATTTTGCAGTGTTTTAGGTGACTTCGACCACCTTGGGTGCAAAAGGTATCTTGGTAACTTTCTAAGTGCACATGTTCTAATCGAACATTGTCGCTATTGCTATTAAGCAGTAGAGCTACCGCTTGTTTATGCTGAAGTCTTGTGGGGTCGTCAGTTGGTTTGTTGGCGTTTTTTATATAATCCCATTGGTTGATGATAGATAAGTGCTTTAGTGTCACATTGGTAGCATCTACTTCAACCACTCGACTGTTTAGGGTACTAATTAGTTGCCCGCTATTTTCCAACATGCTCGCACATACTTCTGCACAAATAAGGGTGTTTTCTGCTCCATCACCAAAAATTTCGATATTTGCACGTTGGATACAAATGCGTTCTTGATAACATCCTTGATCAATATAAATTCGATAGGTCGAGCTGTCCGCAGGCGCGGCATCAATAGCGGCTTGAATGCTTTCGAAGTCAGCAAAAGGGTTATTCAATGAAACTATGGCGTGATATTGATCGTAGTTTTGCATAGGAAATTATCGCGACTCAGCGGAAATGAAAAAGGAGAATGCCATCACGACATTCTCCTTTTAAATAGTAACTAGGTTACATTCAAGTAAACAACAGACAGAAAACTACAGCAAAGAACGCACGTACGCTTCGATCTCTGGATTCTGGCAATTATCAAAGAAGCATTGTTGGAAGCGCTCACCAGTTACGGCAGTTTTAACCAGCTCTTGGTCCATGGCTTTTAAACCATCCAAGTAGTTGTCTTTCATAGTGGCCGCTTTTACTAGGTTCAAGATGCCAGCGTTTTTAACTTGCGGCTCTTTACGCTCAACTGGATAGCCTTCGCCGCGTGGGCCAGTGAAAGCTTTTTCAAAAATGTAACGTGCATTTAGCTCTGCTGCCCAACCAAAGCCTTTGGCAAACGCCATAGCAATAGCATTACCGTTATTGATTTGGTTGAACAAAAAAGCATCCGAAGGCTCTAAGCAGTAACCACAAACCACTCCTGGATGAGCGTTTAAAGACATCATTGCGCCCTGGCCGGTACCACAACCAGAAACCACAAAGTCTACCGCTTTGGAGTTCAGCAAAAGGCTCGCCATAATACCTAGGTGGATATAAGTCAAGTGATGATCTTTTTCATCACTCATGCCGACGTTAAACACATCGTGATTTAATGGGCCAGCAACCGCATTTAGTTGTTCTAAAATTACGGCGTTTTTACCTGCTTGGCTGTTTTCCATCATCAATGCAATTTTCATAACTTTCTCCTGAATTCGTTTAAATCGTTCGATGTCGCAAGACGTTATTTATAAGAAGTCTTTTCGTACTGGTGTGAAATTATCTAGCAAGACGCCAGGCTCTAAACAGCGGCAGCCATGCATCACATTTGGCTCTTTATAAAGTGTATCGCCAGGGCCAACAATTTTGGTTTCATTCCCTATGGTGAACTCAAACTTACCAGACAGTACGTAGGTTAATTGTTCATGGGGATGATTATGCAGTGGGCCGATGGCATCTTTTTCAAAATGCACTTCTACTGCCATAATGTTATCTGAATAGGCCATGATTTTGCGTGAAACACCCGCACCAAGATCTTCCAGAGGGACTTCGTTATTGTAAACAAACATAGGACAACTCTTTGTATTCTTGTTTTAGACATGTCTACTATAGCAGCGATAAAACATTATTCAATCTTTTGTGAAAAGCTGTTTCATTTATTTTTATGCCTGATGAAGCAATAAGGTGTAAGGTGGTCTATTCGAGTGAACTAAGGCTGGGTTTGTGGAGAAAGAATAACGGCAGGACTTGTCGATAGGAAATAAAAAAGACAAAACCGGAACGATTGCGCTCCGGCTTTTGATATTTCAGATGGCTAATCTAATAATGACTACTTAGCGTAACCTAATTTTTCAGATACCTTCGCTGCCGCTTCTTGCAGTAAACCAACGTATTTTTCAAATTTTTCAGGCGTGTAACGTAGTGTTGGAAAAGACAAACTCAATCCAGCAATAACGTTACCTAATCGGTCATAAATAGGCGCTGCGATACAGCGCAAGCCTTCTTCCTGCTCTTCGTTATCAATACCGTAGCCCAAGTCTTTCACTTCTTTTAGTTCCACTAAAAGAGAGTCTATGGAACGATGGGTTTTCGCTGTAGAAGGCAAGAATTCGGTATCTTTCAGAATATCACGCACATAGCTCTCTGGACGCTCTGCAAGCAGTACTTTACCGATTGCGGTAGAGTAAAGTGGATTACGGCGGCCAATACGAGATTGCATGCGTAAGTTGTATTGCGCATCAACTTTGTATATATAAATAATACCGTCGCCATCACGAATACCAAGGTGAAGTGCTTCTTTAGTCTGCTCACCAATACGAGACATGTAAGGTTCAGTCAGTTCGACCAAATCAACATGTTCCAAGGCTCTTGCACTGACTTCAAAGAGTTTCAAGGTAAGTGAGTAACGGTCATCATCGCCTTCTTGCGATACAAAGCCTAACATCTTCATGGTTTGCAAAAAGCGATATACGGTACTTTTTGATGTCATGACGATTTGAGAAAGCTCTGTAACACCTAAAGATTTGTGCTCTGCTAACGCATTTAGAATAGCAAACACCTTCATCACCGAGGATACGGGCTCGATTTGCTGGTTATTTTCTTCGTTTGTCATATAAGTTTCATTTTTTTTGAAATGTGTTTTTGCGATTGTAGAGTAATTCTGCATATAGATACATCCCAACGTTACAAAATGAAACCTAATTTGCAATCAAAAGACTAGATCGGCCACTAAAAGTGCTATTACAGCAAGGTGCGGAAGCATTGTTTCCAGAAAAATACTTCGCACGCACCTGTGCAGCTCGTCGCTTCTTTTGATTAAAGAGAAAAACAAAAAAGAACTAACGAGCCAACCAACCACCATCTACCGCAATGGTGTAACCATTTACGTATCTAGATGCTTCTGATGCCAAGAATACAATCGGCCCAGCCATGTCACCAGGCGTTCCCCAACGGCCAGCTGGAATGCGGCTTAAAATTTCACTGGAACGATCTTCATCGGCACGCAACGCTGCCGTGTTATCTGTCGCCATATAACCCGGAGCAATCGCATTCACGTTAATACCATGCTTCGCCCATTCGTTAGCCAATAGACGAGTTACGCCCATCACACCACTTTTTGATGCTGTGTAAGAAGGCACGCGAATACCGCCTTGGTAAGACAGCATAGAAGCAATGTTAATAATATTGCCCGGTGTTCCTTGGACGATAACTTGCTTTGCAAAGCCTTGAGACATAAAAAAGACCGCTTTAATATTCAGGTCCATTACATCGTCCCAATCTTTTTCGGTAAAATCTATCGCGTCATTGCGACGAATAATACCTGCGTTATTCACTAGAATATCGATTTTACCAAAAGCAGATACCGCTTCTTTCACTACGCGGTCAACACTGTCCATTTTGCTCATGTCAGCAATAACACTATGAAATTGACGACCTGTTTTTGCCATCAATTCAATCGTTTCTGTTGGGTCATCTCTATTTACGCCAACAACATCTGCACCAGCGTTTGCTAGAGCTAAAGCCATTCCCTGACCAAGACCCGTATTACATCCCGTCACAATAGCCACTTTACCCGTCAGATCGAACATATTTTATTCCCCTTGTTTATAATAATTGGACAAACAACCTTTCATTTTGCTGTCCGCTCTCGCTGCGCGGGGCATTGAGAATTTCAACGTTATTTGTGTCATATAAACCCTCCTTTCCTGAAGGCTACTACCGAGGTAGAAGTTAAGGCGCGCTTGGCGCGCCTTATACAATACCTAGCTCAAAAGCCATTTAGACACTCATTTAAGGCGTTTTATTTAATGGCTCTACGCAGTATACGATTACCCTGAGACATGAAGTCGTTCGCGGCTTCCTCAACAGTAATATCGCCTTGGTCCATTTTTTCAATCATCTCGTCAAAAAGCCCTAACAGCTTAGGGTTTTCAAAATGCGCAGATGTGATGATTTTCTTAGGCAAATCATCTATTTGCGCCAAACCAGCTACCGACAAGTCCGAGTCTTTGATGGTGCCATCTAAAGATAGCGCTCGACGGGCAGCCAAACTTAGTGGAACACCACGCGCTAGACCCATTGCGTTGTAACCAGCAGGTTCATTCAATAGGAAGTTAATTAGCTTAGCCGCGTCTTTTGGATTTTTGCTGTTTTTACCAATAGAAAGCATTAGCGCTGGTTTATAGAACAAGCCCGCATCATCCGAGCCCTTTTCCATAGGATAGAAACCTAGCTCTAAAGACATTGGTGGCTTCAAGTTGTCGTTATATTTATTAACTGCTGAGTTCCACATATAAAGACCAGCCCATTCACCATTGATCCAAGGCTTATGTTCATATAGGTTGGCCTTACCAAACCCTGCAATATATTTGCTACTTGGCGTAACATGATTTTTCACCATGTCTTCATACATTTTGAAGAACTCAAGCATCTGTGCATCGGAGTAAGCGAACTTTTTCCCAGCTTCGTCTATCATTGGAATGCCATATTTTTGAACCATAAATGAGCGGTTCATCGCAATAATGTCACGTCCTTCAAGCACTAATGGGAAATACTCGTCACCCAATTTTTCTTTAAAAACTGGCCCAGCTTTCATAAAGTCATCCCAAGTGACTGGGTATGCTAAACCGGCTTTTGCCCACGTATCTTTGTTGTAATAGAAAATACGAGCTGCCATGGAAACTGGGATACCATTTAGCTTTCCGTTATTTGTTCCGGCATCAAGGGCTGATTTATCAAACTGGGTAAGATCCAACACATCACTGTATTCACGAAGATCTTTAAAACCGTCACCACGGGCAGAGAAAATCGGCATCCAATTCCAGTTGGTTTGCATGACATCTGGTTCGGTATTACCCGCGATTTGAGTGGTCAAACGTTCTAAATGACCGCCCCAACCAGTATATTCTGATTTAACTGAAATCCCTGGGTGCGTTTTTTCAAATTCTTTTACAGCTTCAATCGTTGCTGAATGTCGAGAGTTTCCTCCCCACCATGACATACGCAAATCTTCTGCGCTTGCATTCACACTCACCATTGAACCAGCAGACGCCAATCCGACTAACAGAGCTATTGTTTTTATTTTCATGTCCTTTTTCCTCGTTAGTGACTACTCAATTTTTTGCACGACTATCACCCTTGCCTTATGTGGCTTAGCTGTCGTGCAAAAGCCTTACAAAGAGATATTTATCTCAGTTTTCTTATCAAAAATATGTGCGTTGCTCATTTCAAAATGGAACAACTGCTCTTTGCCGATTGAATCCGACAATTTAGCCTCCACCACGTCAGAAGGAACTCGCGTACAAAGTTCTCTGTCTTCTACAGTAAAGTGGACGTAAAACTCTGCTCCCATGTTTTCCATGCGAACAATCGTCCCCTTGATAATTTCATCCTGCGGCGAATTTTCATCCGCTAATTTGATGAACTCAGGTCGAATACCAAACACCACGTCTTCGGTGAAGTTGGTTAAGACTTTCTGCAGTTTTTCATCTGGCAAACCCAACATCTGAGACGACAAGGCCAAATGACATTTGCCTTCACCCGTGCGATCTAAACGCGTCTCAACCATGTTCATTTCTGGCGCACCGATAAACCCTGCGACAAAAAGATTTTTTGGATATTTATAAAGGTTGGCTGGCGTATCTACTTGCATGATGTGTCCGTCTTTCATCACACAAATACGGTCCCCCATGGTCATGGCTTCGGTCTGATCGTGGGTAACGTAAACACTGGTTGCCGAACGATTGGTCTTTTTCAGTGTTTTGTGCAAATCCGAAATACGCACGCGCATAGATGCTCGTAACTTGGCATCCAAGTTAGACAAGGGCTCATCAAACAAGAACACTTGAGGACGTTTAACAATGGCTCGACCAACTGCAACACGTTGCGCCTGACCGCCAGAAAGCTGACGTGGCAAACGATCTAGCAAAGGCGTAAGCTCAAGAAGTTCAGCCGCTTCATTAACTTGTTTCTCAATATCCGCCTTACTGACTTTTGCTAATTTCAGGCCAAAGCCCAAGTTTTCACGCACACTCATGTGGGGATAAAGCGCATAGTTTTGGAACACCATGGCAATGCCGCGATCTTTAGGTGGCAGGCCGTTTACGACCTTGCCACCGATACTAATAGAGCCACCAGTAACCGATTCCAAACCTGCCAACATACGCAAAGTTGTCGATTTCGCACAGCCAGAGGGCCCGATCACTACTAAGAACTCGCCGTCTTCAATTTCTAGGTTAATACCATGAACTGCTTTGAAGCCGTTCGAATACACTTTGGTCAAATTTTCAAATACAACTTTAGACATACTATTCACCTATCCCTTAACGCCACCGGACGAAATTCCTTCTACGAAGTAATTCTGTGCGATTAGGAAAACAACAATTGACGGAACAATGGCAATGGATGCCATCGCCAGAATTTCATTCCACTGAGTACCTTCGGTGACATCAATGGACAATTTAAGAGCCAATGCGATTGGGTATTTTTCTACGCTGGAAATATAAATAAGCGGACCCAAGAAATCGTTCACTGACCACATAAACTGGAACAGCGCGACAGAAATAATGGCAGGCTTCAACATGGGTACAACGATGTACCAAAGCAGCTGATAGGAGTTACAACCATCAATTTGTGCTGCTTCTTCCATATCCGTTGGCAGGCCACGTAAGAACTGAATCAACATGAAGACAAAGAAACCTTGGGTCGCAAATGCCATTGGCAAATACAAAGGCAAATAGCTGTCTAGCATGCCCATTTCGCGGAACATCAAGTATTGAGGAATCAACAACACAGACGTTGGCAGCAAAATAGTGGCTACTAAAGTAACGAACCAAAACTTCTTAAATGGAATCTCAAAGCGAGCAAAACCATAAGCCACGATGACCGACGAAATCACCGTCAAAATCACTTTTGGCACCACGTAATACAAGGTGTTTATAAAGAACCTTCCGAAGGTATATTCCGTGCCGGTATTCCAGCCATTGATAAAACCATCTAGCGAAAAATTCTTAGGCCAAAGACTCAAAGAGCTGAAAATCTCATGGTTTGGTTTAAAGGCTGCTGAGAACATCCAAAATAGCGGATATAGCATTACCAATCCAAAAAACAGCAGAATAATGTAACGAATAGAAGCGCCCACTCGTTGCTTACGAATTTCAGCTCTTAGCATTGGATTGTTTTTTAAGTCAGCAGACAAGGCTGCTTTATTTGGGAATACTTTATTCATAATTACTTACCACCCTTATCACCTGAGTAGAACACCCAGTACTTCGATGATTTGAATGAAATCGCTGTAAAAATCGCCACAGCAACAAACAACACCCAAGCAAGCGCACTGCCATAGCCAAGATCGAAATACTTGAATGCCGTCTCATAGATATAAAGCGAGAACAAATACGTCGATTTAGCAGGACCACCACCAGTAATAACATACGGCGCGGTAAACTCTTGGAACGCCTGAGTCGTCTGCATGATGAAGTTGAAGAAGATAACGGGGGTAATAAGAGGCACAGTAATCTTGGTAAACATCTGCCATTTAGACGCACCATCAATCATTGCTGCTTCGTACTGAGATTGCGGCACGCTTTGCAGTGCAGCCAAGAAGATCACCATAGCCGAACCAAATTGCCAAACACGCAACAAGGTGACAGAGAACATGGCAAAAACAGGTTCACCCAACCAAGAAATCGCTTCGACCCCAAAGATCCCCAAAAAGCTATTTAGCAAGCCATCAAGAGAGAATATCGCGCGCCACAATACAGCTATCGCCACACTACTTCCGAGAATGGAAGGAATGTAATAAGCGGTGCGGAAGAACTTAATACCGCGAAGCTTGAAGTTCAGCACGAAGGCAATAAAGAGTGCGAAGGCAAGTTTTAGCGGAATGGTCAGAAACACATACGCAAACGTAACCCCCATAGATTGGTAGAAAGTATCGTCATCCATCATATAACGATAATTATCTAAGCCAATGTACTCTGGCGGATTGATCAAATCATAGTCAGTAAAGCTAATGATCAAGGATGAGAGGAAGGGAAACGCTGTAAATACAAGAAGCCCTATTATGTAAGGACTAATGTACAGCAACCCTAAACGCTTATTTTCATACATAGTTTTTAACTCTGAATGTTATTTTTATTTGACGTTGTGAAAACATACTAGAAGAACAATAAAAAAATAACAATACATAATTAATTTTTTTAAAACACTTTTTCATTTTTATTGGTGAATAAATATAAAATAGGTGTTAACCTGCTCTCATTAAGTGTTTAGACAAGTAAAAATCTGGCAAGCAAACGCTCGTCTTACTCAGAAATCTAAAGACAGGAAAAGAGCACAAGCTCAGCAGAAACGAGAAAAAACAAGAATAAGAGAGGAAATCATGTCACTTGGTACCACTACATCTTTGGCATTTAAACGTACAACTGATGAAAAGACAGGGTCTATCGTTACTCAGCTAACGCCTGATAGCGGAGTATGTCATCGAAATTATTTCTATCAAAAATGCTTCACAGAAGATGGGAATAAACTGCTTATCTCTGCCAATTTCGATTCAAACAGAAACTACCATCTTTTAGATTTACAAAATGAAACGGCCATACAGCTGACTGAAGGCAAAGGCGATAATGTGTTTGGTGGCTTTCTTACTACACAAGATGACGCGCTGATTTTTGTAAAAAACAACAAACAGCTCATTCGTGTTGATATAAAAAACCAAGAACACAGTGTTTTATATGAAGTGGCTAAAGGCTGGGTGGGCTATGGCACTTGGGTGCCAAATTCAGATTGTACAAAAGTGGTTGCGATAGAAATCAAAGATACGGATTACATGGACTTAGATAGCTGGGAAAAATTTGCTCAGTTCTATCATCAAAAACCACGTTGTCGCTTAATCTCAATCGATCTTAAAACAGGTCAGCGCACCACCATCTTTGAAGAAAATATCTGGCTTGGCCATCCTCTGTATCGCCCAAATGACGATAACACCATCGCTTTTTGTCACGAAGGCCCACACGATTTAGTCGAAACACGTATGTGGATGATTGATGAAAACGGCGACAACATGCGCAAGGTCTACGAGCAAAGCGAAGAAGAATCTTGTACCCACGAATTTTTCGTTCCTGATGGTTCAAAAATGATGTTTGTGTCTTATCGACCCAATACAGACAAGCGCCAGCTTTGCTCTGTAGATGCAACAAGCCTGGCATTTAAAGTAGAAGCAGAAATGCCTGCGTGCAGTCATTTGATGAGCAACTACGACGGTACTTTAGTGGTGGGCGATGGTTCAGGTACACCGGTTGACGTGTCAAATCATGATGGGCATAAGATAGAAAACGATCCTAACTTATATTTGATCGATCTGTCTGATGCCAGCATTCGACCTATTACAGAACACAATACAAGCTGGGAAGTTTTAAACGGTGATCGCCAGATCAACCACCCTCACCCATCTTTCACACCAGACAATAAGTCAGTGCTTTACAGCTCGGACGTAAATGGCACACCAGCTATTTACCTAGCCACCCTGTAATGTAAGCACTGACTTTTTAAAAGCGTTACTCTCAGCACTGTTTTGCCTAGCTATGTTTCGTTCATGTTCCATAGCTAGGCTTTTTTATTTCTAATTATTCCACAGTAACGGATTTTGCTAAGTTACGAGGTTGATCAACATCGGTGCCTTTTACAACAGCAACATGGTAAGACAGCAACTGCAGAGGGATTGTGTGAACAATCGGTTCTAGGATGCTGTCTACTTTTGGCACTTCGGTGAAAATGATATTGTCTTCGTTATGAAGATCTGTGTCTTTATCTGCAAAAACGTACAATTCACCACCCCGAGCCGCCACTTCTTGTAGATTAGACTTTAGCTTGTCTAACATATCGTTATGTGGAACCAGTGCGATAATTGGCATATTTTCATCAACCAAGGCCAATGGGCCGTGCTTTAGTTCACCCGCTGGATAAGCTTCCGCATGAATATAGGAAATTTCTTTTAGCTTCAGCGAACCTTCTAGCGCAATTGGAAACATGGTGCCACGCCCCAAAAATAGCGCATTGGTTTTATTAGCAAACCGATCAGCAACCGTCTTAATGTGAGCATCTTCTAAAAGCGCAACATTAACATAAGCAGGTAAAGAACGCATAGCTTGTACAAGCTCCTTTTCTCTTTCTGCTGACAGGCCGTTTTCTACTGCAATCGCCACACTGGTAATCAATAATGCAGTTAGCTGAGTAGTGAAAGCTTTGGTAGATGCCACACCAATTTCTGGGCCCGCGTTCGTTAACAAAGTAAGTGCTGACTCACGTACCAGCGTGCTAGATGGCACGTTACAGATAGCTAGGGTGGTTAAATAACCCAGCTCTTTTGCCATACGTAATGCCGCTAATGTATCAGCTGTTTCACCAGATTGTGACAAGGTCAAAAACAAGGTTTTCTTCGGCACAGCCACTTTGCGATAACGATATTCACTGGCTACTTCAACACTACATGGCAAACCAGCTAAGTCTTCAATCCAGTATTTTGCTACCATGCCAGCATGGTAGCTGGTGCCACAAGCAACGATGTGGACATTTTCAACTTCTTTTAGGAAATCAGAATCTGCACCAAAGCAGCTAGTTAATACTTTATTTTCACTGATACGACCTTCTAGACAAGCGCTAATCACTTTAGGCTGCTCGTAGATTTCTTTCATCATGTAATGGCGAAATTCACCTTTATCAGTGGCATCTACGTTGTGGTTAAACACGCTAATTGGGCGATCCTGTAGTTCACCTTTAGCATCGTAAATTGACACTTGATCACGACTTACTTCAACAACATCACCTTCTTCTAAGAAGATAAATTGATCAGTAACATGCAATAACGCAAGCTGGTCGGACGCAACAAAGTTTTCTTCAATACCAACGCCAACCACAAGCGGACTGCCTTTTCGAGCGGCAATAAAACGATCATTATCGTCTTTTTGAACAACACCAATAGCGAACGCGCCATGCAACTTTGCTAACGTCGCTTGTACGGCTTTCAATAAATCTGGCTGTGTTTTCAGGGCATCATGAATAAGGTGAACAATTACTTCGGTATCCGTTTCAGATTTGAATTCATAGCCTTTGGCTTTTAATTCACGACGTAATGGTTCGTGGTTTTCAATAATACCGTTATGCACCAAAGCAAGATCATCACCTGAAAAGTGTGGATGGGCATTGGCTTCTGTTGGTTTGCCATGGGTCGCCCAACGAGTGTGAGCAATGCCCATTTTGCCATCTAATGGCTCTGCCTCGAATTTGTCTTTTAATGCTTGAACTTTGCCAACGGCACGGTGTGAAAACACACCTTCTTCGTTGTTAATTGCAATACCGGAAGAATCATAACCACGGTATTCAAGACGGCTTAGGCCTTCAATTAAAATCTTTGATACGTTACGACGAGCAATGGCGCCAACTATTCCGCACATGTGAGAATCCTTTTTTGAGTCTACTAAAGGGGTCAGATCCCTTAAAAAATAAAGCTTCATTCAGCTCGAAAAAATTCGTTAAAGGGATCTGACCCCTTTGCAGTAACGGCGACCCGTTACTTTTTGGTTGGTCGAGGCCAGTTGTCTTTGTTAGTTTGTCGCGCTCTAGCGAAAGCTAATTGCTTCTCGCCCACTTGTTTGGTGATGGTCGAGCCCGCCGCGATAGTGGCGCCTTCCGCTACTTGCACAGGTGCGACTAACGAGGTGTTAGAACCGATAAAAACATTATCGGCCACTTGCGTTAGATGTTTATTCACGCCATCGTAATTACAAGTAATAGTGCCCGCACCAACGTTCACGTTCGCCCCCATTTCTGTATCACCGATATAGCTCAAATGATTAACCTTGCTGCCTTCACCGATGCGGGCTTTTTTGGTTTCGACAAAGTTACCGATTTTCGCTTTATTGGCAAGCTGGGTGCCAGGGCGCAAACGAGCAAATGGCCCGATATCGCAGTCTTCACCAACTTCGCTCTCTTCGATTAGCGTGTTGCTTTTAATAATAGTATTGTCACCAACGGTGCAATTTTTAAGATGGCAATTTGCTCCAACTTCAACGCCAGTCCCCAGCACTACCTTACCTTCAAATATGCAATTAACGTCGATAATGACATCTTGGCCGGTAATCAATTCACCGCGAATATCAATGCGAGAAGGATCTAACAAGGTTGCCCCATTTTGCATAAGGCTGATGGCCTGCTGACTTTGTAACTCGCGCTCTAACGCTGCAAGTTGGACACGATCATTAACACCAGCCACTTCAGCTTCGTTTTCTGGATTCACTGTGACAATATCCACACCATCACGAGCCGCCATGGCGATTATATCAGTCAAATAATATTCGCCTTGGGCGTTATTATTCGTTAAGGCAGCAAGCCAACCTTGTAGATGATTATTCGGTGCCAACAGAATCCCCGTGTTCACTTCCTTAATTGCAAGCTGGCTTTCTGAGGCATCTTTTTGCTCGACGATCGCTATCACTTTTCCTTGTTCGTTACGAACAATCCGACCATATCCAGTTGGGTTATCAAGGGATATCGTCAATAAAACTAAGGTATTAGAAGTCGACAGAGACGTCATTTTTTCTAATGTGCTGGCACGAATAAGCGGAACATCGCCATAAAGAGTTAATGTCGCACCATCAGCTTGAAGAAAAGGCGCGACGCGACGCAATGCATCACCGGTTCCTTGAGGGTCATTTTGCCAAACAATATTGGCTGAAAAATCCTGACAATTTGCCTCGACCTGTTCGCCTTGGTGACCAACAACAAGGTGCAATTTAGAATCTGCTAAAGTATTTGCCGTCGCCAGTACTCGCCTAACCATAGCGACGCCACCAACTTTGTGTAATACCTTAGAGAGAGCGGATTTCATTCGGCTACCTTTTCCAGCAGCGAGAATTACGATGTCCTGAGTCATGAGGCTTCCTTGTGTCGATGTCTATAAATAATGAATAAATTAAGGATGGCAGCTATTAGACCTTTTTGCTAAAAACACCACAACCCAAATTGTCACAAAAAAAATGACAATTTTTATAAAAAATTATAAATCGATGATTTTAAAAGCTTCTAGGCAAGGTAAAAGCAAAGATTGTCAGGAAACAATCAATATGATGTTGGCGCGTTACATTACAACATTAGCAGTATAAAATACCCGCCTAATATTAATAACAAGCATTCTCAGATGATTTTCACATCACAAGAAATCAAGGATTAACATGGGCCAAATCTGCCAACCGAAGCAACTTGATGAGCTTTATAACGAGGCTCATCCTTTAGCATTGAAAAAAGAAATTGATGAACTAGAAAAACACTCAATCGCCTTCATAGAGCACTGCCCTTTTATTATCATGTCGACAAAGGATAAAAATGGCTTTGCAGACGTGTCACCTCGTGGGGGAGATGCTGGATTTGTTAAAGTGCTGGACTCGAAGACCATAGCATTTGCAGACACAGCGGGTAACAATCGCTTAGATAGTTTGAGAAATATTGTAGAAAGACCTGAAGCAGGCCTGCTTTTTATGATTCCAGGTATCGGCGAGGTTGTGCGCATAAAAGGCAGAGCAAGCCTACATACTGACAACGACACATTAAATTTGTTTGCTGAAAATAATAAACCACCAAAACTGGTGATTAAAATAAGTGTGCACAAATTACTTTTTCATTGCCCCAAAGCCATTGCTGTTGCAAAACTATGGAGCGATGAAAATAAGGTAGAACGTGCATTCCTACCATCACTTTTGAGCATCATTCAAGATCAAACCAAAGAGTAAAATTAGGATTGATCTAGGACTGGGAAGGAATAGATGAACGTCTTGGGCAAGCATTACATTCAGCCTGAAGGAGTTCCACTAGAAGTCTCGTAGCAGGGCCGGTTCGCTCACCTTTGCCAAAGATGGCATACATATGAAAATTGCGCTCACTACCAGAGATCAATTTCAGCTTTTTGAGCTTACCGCTTTGCAAGGCGTATTCTAAATCGGCCTTTGGTAGCCACGCGAAGCCTATGCCGCTAGTCACAATTTCTAAAGCGGATTGCACACTCGATACCGTCCAACGTCGATCAGTACCAAGCCAACCAGCATCAATAGAGGTTTCAGATGCCGAGTCTCGAATAACAATTTGTAATTCTCGGCTCAAGCGCTCGTTATTAATAGGGTCTGCTTCTTGATGCAAAGGGTGACTCGTCGCCGCTACCGCGATCATTTCCACTTCAACAATAGGGTCCGCCAAATAACCTTTTGGGACGATAGAACTTAGCACCAAATCTGGACTACCTTTTCGCAGTGCCTCTTCACCGCCACTTAATACCGCTTCTTTAAGCTGAACTTGCGTTCCTTGGCTTTGTGGCTCGAAAGCTTGTAAGGCGCGAAGCAAGGCCGGTGTTGGAAAGGCTTGATCGACCACTAGCTCCAATTCAGGCTCCCAACCTTGTCCCAGTGTGTGAGCCAGCTCTTCAAGATCAACGGCTTCTTTTAACAAATGCCTTGAGCGACGTAACAAAACTTCGCCGCGCTCTGTTAGCTTGGCTTTTCGCCCTTCAATAATTAGCAACGGATAACCTAGCTGCTCTTGAAGCTTCGCTACTGTGTAGCTGACAGAAGATTGGCTTTTATGAAGCGCTTCTGCGGCTTGGGCAAAACCACCTTTATCGACAACAGATTGCAGTACTCGCCATTGCTCTAGGGTTACTCTCGGGGCTTTCAAGAAAATTCTCTTATATAAAGTATATGAAAGATAAATATATCGTATTTTTCGATCAATATCTCCAAAAAATGTCACTTTTTAATCGAATAATTTGGTTATAAGATGGCTTTATTATCAAGTGACGAGCCATCTTGGCTCACTTAAGATTACCGAGGAGAAATTATTACAATGGCTACTTTATTACGTATCGACTCTAGCGCTTCTGGCGAAAACTCTAAATCACGTCAACTAGCAAACGAATTTGTTGCAAAATGGTTAGCGAAAAATCCTGAAGGCAAAGTCGTTGCTCGTGATGTGACAGCAAATCCACTACCGCATTTCACTGGCGAGACATTAGGCGCTTTGTTTACTCCTGAAGCTGATCGCTCTGCTGAACAACAAGCGATTGCTGCGATTGGTGATGAACTAATTACTGAGCTAGAAGCTGCTGATGTGGTTATCGTTTCAGCTCCTATGTACAACTTCGGCATTCCTTCTACATTGAAGTCTTACTTTGACTATATTGCTCGTGCAGGCCGTACATTTAAATACACTGAAACAGGTCCTGTTGGTCTGGTAAACAAAGATGCTTATATTTTTGCAGCAAGCGGCAGCCTACTAGCTGGCACTCCAGTTGACCACCAAGTACCACATATTCAAACATTCCTAGGCTTCATAGGCCTAAATGTAAAAGAAACTTTCATTGCTGGCGGTCAAGCACTTGGCGAACCAGGCGAAGAATCTTTCAACCAAGCAAAAGCGCAAATCGCCGTTGCTGTTTAAGGTTAACTTTTATCCCTTTTAAGTTAGTTTTACTGGTTACACTCCAAAACCGATTAGAATTTTCTAATCGGTTTTTTTAGGTCCTTTCAATTAAAGCCCATTGGCTTTCAGAGCAATACGCTTGCGCTGCACGTCCACTTCTAACACGGTGACATTGACCACTTGACCCACTCGTACTAAATCCCTTGGGTCTTTAACAAACCGATTTGCCAATTGCGAAATATGAATCAATCCATCTTGATGCACACCCAAATCAACAAAGGCACCAAATGCCGCCACATTAGTCACAACACCTTCTAACGTCATGCCTTCCTGCACATCTTCAAGTTTTTGTACGCTATGATCAAAAGACGCATAGCGGAACTCTGGCCGTGGGTCTCGCCCTGGCTTCACAAGCTCATTGAGAATATCCGTATAAGTAAAGTCTCCGGCTTGAGCAAAGCTTGGTGCCATTTGCTTGAGCTGCTGCAAGGCAGCGCTATTGTTAAGTAAGTCTTTCGCTTTTAGTTTCAAATGCGCAGCCATTTGCTGCACTAAAGGGTAGGATTCAGGATGTACACCGGACTGATCCAAGGCTTCTTTTCCATTTAATATTCTTAAAAAACCAGCACACTGCTCAAAGCATTTTTCACCGATGCCTTTTATCTTTAACAGCTCGCTTCTAGACTCGATTCGCCCTTTCTGCTGACGATAATCCACAATATTTTGGGCCAGCCGATTGGTTAAACCAGAAACGTAAGACAATAAAGAAACCGAGGCGAGGTTAATATCTACGCCAACACGGTTCACACAATCTTCAACCACATTGGCAAGGGATTTAGATAACTGAGATACTTTCACGTCATGTTGATATTGACCAACCCCTATTGCTTGCGGATCAATTTTTACCAATTCAGCAAGTGGATCTTGAAAACGACGGGCAATGGAAACCGCGCCTCGTATTGTGACATCCAAATCTGGAAATTCCTGTATTGCTATTGGCGAAGCAGAATACACAGAGGCGCCTGCTTCACTGACAACCACCGCGCGACAATCTAGATTCGATTCAGTAATAAGAGCTTTAACTAACGCCTCGGTCTCTCGTGAAGCGGTACCATTACCTATCGCCACCCAACCGATACGATGCTGATGAATTAACTTAGATAATATTGCATTCGCTTCTTGTGTACGATTCTGAGGTCCATGGGGATAAATAACACCGTGATCTAACAATGAGCCTTGCTCATCGATCACAGCCAGTTTCACACCATTACGAAAGCCTGGATCGACACCTAATACTCGATAAGCGCCTGCTGGGGCAGCCATTAATAAATCTTGAAGATTATCAGCAAAAACCTGAATAGCCCCCTCTTCCGCTCGGTCTTTCAATTGTGCAAGAACATCTGTTTCTAATTTGGGTAAAAGCTTATTTTCCCAAGCCGTATTTAAATACTTACGCTGTACAGGCGTCACTCTATGAGACGCCGATTCGTTAGTATCAAGCAATTGATTAAAATGAGGAAATATTAATATGCTAGGAAAGTTTTCTTCATTTTTTAAGGAGACACTCAACTTTAGTATGGACTCTTTTTTCCCTCTAAAGAGAGCAAGCAAACGATGAGGAGGCACCTTATTAATTGCTTCTTGATAATCAAAATAATCTCTAAATTTCTCACCTTGTTCTTTTTTGCCTCGTAAAACCCGACTGGTTAAAAGACCGTCTTTAAGTAATACTTCGCGGCCTTTTTTTAGAACATCACTGTCATTTGCAATGGTTTCATTCAATATTTCAGTTACACCCTCTAATGCTGACGCCGCTGATAGCACAATGTTATTTTGCTTACACCATGCCTCAACTGCAGATATGGTGTCTGAACGCTGACCAGTCCATATCTGTGCTGCAAAAGGCTCTAGCCCATGCTCTTTTGCTTCATCCGCTTTGGTCTTACGGGTTTTCTTAAACGGCGAGTACAGATCCTCTAGCTCATTTTTAGAAATGGCATTTTGTATTTTTCTTCTTATGGAATCCGATACATTCTGGTCTTCTGCTAATAACGAAAGAATACTTTCTTTACGTTTTTTTAATTCTACTAAATACTGCCACCTATCAAAAAAAGAGCGTAAATCCATATCGCTCATACCACCCGTATTTTCTTTTCTGTACCGAGCAATGAATGGCACAGTTGCGCCATCTTCAAATAATTGAATAATATTATCGCTGTACTTTTTTAATATAGAAAACTCTAAGCTTAAGTTATCTGATATGGAATTCATTTATTACCCTATTATTTACACTTTTCTAACAGTTTAAACACGTTATTTGATTAGCATCTTAAGTTATTTTTTATTAAAATCCACACTCAAACTTGAAATAGTATAAAATTACATCACAATGTACTGACAGCAATTCAATGTTTTTTACAGGCATGAATTAATATTGAGTTTGCAATACAAGATAAACATTCATTTTCTTCTTTGGTTTAGATTCGCAGTCTGACTGAAAAGAGATTTTCTCTATCTTAGAAGACTTTAGATTTATTGATTTTAACACGCTACTGGGTGTAAAAGACGGATCTATTTTTCAGTACAGGACCAACCAGTTATATAAGAGACAACCAGTTCTTAACAGATAAATAGGGGACACCAATGAGTTTATTACTAGAATTAGCAGGCAACAAAGCGAAAGCACGTGCTGCTGCTAAAGAGTTGACCGTTGCTCAACTTGAAAACCTAATTGCAGGCTTCAACAATGCGCTTGAAAAAGCAAAAGAAGAAGAAGCTGCTCGTGATGCAGAACAAGCTCTTAAATCTGCTCGTGCAGAAGAAATTGCTAGCCTAATCGCTAAAAGCGGTCTAACTATGGAAGAAGTTGCATTGCTAACTACTCCAAAAGCTGGCGCAACAAAAGGCAAAACAGTTGAACCTAAATACCGTCTAAAAGTAGATGGCGAAACTCACGAGTGGACTGGCCGTGGCCGCACACCAAAAGTATTCCAAGAATACTTTGATGCAGGCAACAGCCGTGAAAGTGTAGAAATTAAATAATTTCAGCTTTCTCTGAATAATAAAAAAGCGACTCATTGAGTCGCTTTTTTATTGGCTAAACACTAGGTCGCTTAGCTGCTTTGTTTCGTATAAATCAAATCCCAAACACCGTGACCCAAACGCTCACCGCGCTGTTCAAATTTAGTCAGAGGACGCCATTCTGGTCGAGGATGGTATAACCCCTTACCCGCTGCGTTCTGATAGCCTTCTTGGACTTCCATTACTTCCATCATATGTTCAGCATAAGGCTGCCAATCTGTTGCCATATGAAAATGTCCGCCATCTTTTAATACATTCGCTACTTGCTGAGCAAATAAAGGCTGAACAATACGACGCTTGTTGTGCTTCTTCTTATGCCAAGGATCAGGGAAGAACAACTGAAATGCACTGGCGGTTTTCTGCGGCAGACAATTCGCCATTACTTCAATCGCATCATCACAGTACACGCGTAAATTAGTGATACCTTCTTCTTTTGCTAGCATCATCAATTTAGCAACACCCGGTGGATGCACCTCAATACCGATAAAGTCTTTCTCTGGCGCATTCTTCGCCATTTCAACAAGGGAGGCGCCCATGCCAAAGCCCACTTCAAGCACCACGTCTGAGTCACGACCAAACACGGCTGTATAGTCAATTCGACCATCAGCAAGATCCAAACCATATACGGCCCAGTTCGCATCGTAGTTCTTTTGCTGACCTTCGGTCATGCGACCACCGCGTACTACAAAACTACGAATGGTGCGTTTTTTGATAGGTTCTTGATTGTCTGTATTGTGCTCTTGCATGGAGTAATATCGCTTAAGTGTGTTCTATTTTAATTAACCTGAACAAAACTCAATCCGCTCGGCTGAGGTCAATCATTAATTTGTGATGGTTGTTCGGTAAGACTAGCGGGGCGCTATCCTACCGAAAAAAACAGGTGATGTCCTGTTTTTGTTTGCCAGTTTATGAAGGTACGTCGTGCTATTAGATCACACTCTCATAGCTTGATCGCCATAGACGTAATACCAAAAGCCCCCAAGCAATTAAGTAACACAAACCACCCAGCGGAGTGATCGCACCTAATATGGTATAACCCGTTAAGGCCATAATATATAAGCTGCCGGCAAATAACACATTGCCAACAAGAAGAAGTATCAGAATACTTTTACTTGAGGATAAATAAGCTGACAAGGCAACCACCACCAAACCAGCTAAAGCATGATACATAAGGTATTGGCTAGCAGTATGCCACCAACCTAACGCTTTCGGATCTAACATGTCCGTTAATGCATGGGCTCCAAACGCGCCAGCGGCAACAGATATAAAGGCTTGGGCAGCGAAAAAAGCACCCCACTTAAAAAGCAGTCGTATTGATTCTTTTTTTACCTGTTCTTTTTTTATCTGCTCTTGCTTGGAAAGAGATGAAGCTGGTTCAACATCGTGATAAGACATGAATTATTCCAATACATTTAAATAACCATTACTACCAATGGCGTAGTAACGATTACCCGAACCAAAAGCCAACGCTAATACACTCGCGCCACTAGGTCGACTCTTAGGCGTAAAAATTTCCCATTCTTTTTGGACAACCCCGGTACTAACTTGAACCAAAGATACTCGACTACTCACCTCACCAATAAGGATGGATCTGTCATCTTTTGAAAAAACCGCTTGGCTAATAGTAACGTTGCGGTACTTCAGAGCGCCGGTATCAATTTTAGTGAGTTCTTTACCTGTGCTAGTGGACCAAATTTTTGCATTACCCAGCTGGGCAGCACCAAACGCATATTTGCCATCAGCGGACAAAGCCACACTGCCAATAACATTACTTAAAGGCCACTGAAATTTTTTCTCGCCAGTTTGCATATTCCACAAGATGACATTAGAAGAATCATCTCCGGTAATACCCAGCATGCCATCTGGTGTTATATCCACAGCACGAACGGTTGAACCTGTTCGCAAGGTTTGCTTAATACCACCACGTTTAATATCAAAAAACCGCGCAGTCTGATCATTTAAGCCGACTAATGCATAATCGCCGTTTTGAGTCAGTTTCAAAGATTGAATATCACCAGGAGTGGTCCAGAAGCCATCAGACTTACCGGTTGATGTATTCCAAAGAACTAAGGATCGCGCACCACCTGTTGCTGCGAATTGGCCGCTTGGATCAATATCAACACCAAGAAACGACGAATATTCGCCTTGTGCATGATTCCAACTGAAACGACGCTCATTAACAGCATTCACCCAGTAACTGCCGCCATGTTGAATAGAACCAATCAAAGCAGTGGTACCATCATCACTCAGCACAGCAGAATACAATCCCTGCACAGCATATTGAGCAGTTCGCACTGGCGCTTCTGCAGAGCAAGACAATAAAGCTACTGAACAGAAAGCAATTAAGCCAAGCTCAAGCGCTTTTTTCGCTGTGCGCTTCATGTAATTCCTTAATCAACTGATCTTCGTATTGAAACCGTTCAGCGATTACAACTGCCAAAGCCTGCAATGAAAAAGGCAACGCCTCAAGCTGAGCATTACAATGTTCTTTAGTATCATATTTGTCGTTAAATTCGATAGCGACTTCTGTCGAACTATCAATCAGAGGCAACAATTTACGCAACAAAACAACAGCACCATCGTCATGAAATTCTTTCGCTTCAAGAGCTAACTGTTCATAGACAGTGAAATGACCTGCAGAAACATAATCCACCAGCAATTCACAAAATGATTGAATTTTAGGTGTATCGGTCGGCGTAAATTCACCGCGCTCACGTAAATACACGCCCATTTCAACCAATTGTCGGCGCTGCTCTAACCAGCGATCGATAATTATGTGCACTCCGCCCCATCGCTCTTGGGCTGTTTTACAACCTTCTAACATATGCAGACTCCATCAGGCGTTAATTATTATTAAAAATCTTTGTCTCAAGCATATTCCGATACGTTACCCCCTGCAAGGCGATATCCAGGGGGATTTGTAACCTTTTTATAGACCTTTATAGGATTATTGTGCCTGACCACATTGGGTTAAATGCAAACTCAAATAAACACTTTTAGGCAACTATTTTTTTGTTCGCACGCAATGCAATAACAATGTTTACGATAGCCATGCCAACAAAAGCAACTAATGTCCAACCAGGAATACTTAGGCCAAATAGTGTCCAAACGACATCACCACATTCACCAGTCCCCATCACCATAGCTTGCATAATTTCTTGCCATGGAAAAACTTCAAACATATAGCTCAATCCTGGCAAACAAGCTGGAAGCTCGTCCATTGGCAGGCTTTGTAAGTACAAATGACGAATGGCTAACGCCGCCCCAGCAAAAGACAAAACAACCACGACCCAAGAAAATACTTTTCTCGCTTTTTCACTCGCGGTTAAGGCTGATACCAAAGACACCACACCAACACAGAAAAAAACAATGCGCTGCAACATACATAATGGACAAGGCTCTAAGCCCATTTGATATTCCATATAAAAAGCTACGGCTAAAAGAGCAAAAGCCGCAAACGCAACCAAACCATGAAAACGACGGGCAGACAAAAACGAGAACATAGATAAAGATTCCTAAACTTACTAAATGGATATTTTTAATGAATAACAAACCTTACGACAGCGGTAAATCAGTAAAGTGCGAAATTACTACTGACAGAAAGCTTTAATGACAGTTAGTATACTGTCTATTGGAACGAATACGAGAACCTAACATGTCATTGATGATGTCCTTATACCGTAAATCACGTCTATTTACTTTACTCTTACTTTGTAGCCTCACGGGGATGGCTGCGAACGCTGCAGAGGATGGTGCGCCAGCGGCGGCTTATATCGAATTACAACCTACTTTTGTCGTCAATCACCTTGGCAACGATGCTCGACTCAAATATATAAAAACCAGCATTAGCATTCGCACTGACGAGACTAAGAAAGACTTAATCGAAGCCAATATGCCTTTAGTCAGGGATGCATTAGTCATGTTTCTTAGCTCTCGCACGACAGAACAAGTCACCGGCGCGATAGCACGGGAGAAAACACGTGAAGAAGCAGCCATTGCAGTAAACGGCGCATTAAAAGAAGAAACAGGACTTGAGCCGGTGAAAGACATCTTATTCGCTAGCTTTGTCACTCAGTAAACAGTAAACGAAGCTTTGCTCGTTTAGCGCCCAATCTAAAAATCTAAGCTACAAAAATGCCCCTTGCTAAATAATTGGCAAGGGGCATTTTTGTAGCAAGCTTACTTAAAAAGATCTTTTTACAATGTCACAAGCAAATGTAAAAAAATCAATTAAAGTTCTTTAATATCATCTGGATCAACATATCCTGCAAGCTTATCTGTCGCTTCATTATTGAAAAACTTATCCATCTGCTCCATCACATATTTACGCGATTCAGGCTGCATCAAGTTCAACTGCTTTTCATTAATCATCATTGTTTGTAGCTGCTGCCATTCCTGCCAAGCTTGCTTAGAAACATTTTGCAATATCTCTTGGCCTTTTGCCCCAGGCAATGGCGCACGATCCAACGCCTCCATTTCTTTTTGGAACTTTTTACAAAAAACTGTATTCGACATAAGGGCCTCTCGCCGTCATCAATGTATAAAATGAATAATGGCGTTAACACGACAGAATTCAAGGTGCCGATTATTTATCGCCCTTTTAAATGCTGCAGTATTAATAACTCCGAACAAGTCCAACAACAATAAACACCATAATCAGGACAAAAATCGATGGGCGCTTATAGATCAACCAAGCTAATCCTAAGCCTACAATGATAACGTCCACCCAACCGAGCAGACTCGATGTGCCAATCGGATAATACAAGGCAGCTAACAAAATCCCGACTACAGCGGCATTTAAACTCGCCACGGCAGAACGAAACCGAACATGATGCGACAAGCGCTGCCATGCAGCTTGGGCACTTAACATCAGCAGTAATCCGGATGAAAATACCGCTAAGGTAGCCACACCAGCCCAAAGCCAAACATTGCCACCCTCTGGCGTCACCGAAGCACCCAAAAAGCTCGCCATGGTAAACATGGGCCCGGGAACAGCCTGAGCAGCCGCGTAACCCAGCAATAAATCAGATTCAGGGGTTGGGACAAAAGTCGACAACATTGGTAGTACCACATGCCCGCCGCCGAACACTAAAGCCCCTGCGTGATAAAAACCGGCGAACAGACCACTCAATCCGCTATCTAGAAAAAAACTGACAATAAAGCCTACAACAGCAACGGCAAAAAAACACCAAGCAAAACGAATTTTAGGTAAAGACTCAGAAGCAGTTGGAACAATAGAAGAAGTTGCTAAAAAGCCCAAAAGCACAGCAATGAGCAGAACTGCCAAACTAGCAAAACCAGAAGGTGACAAGATAATAAATGCCGCACTAAACAAGGCTAGGCCAGCCATGATTTTACTCTGACAAAACGACCGCCACATACTGATACAAGCGTCTGCGACCACAACAACCGCAAGTAGCTTTAAGGCGTGTACAACAGAATCAAAAAAAACGTTGCCCTGCCAGTGATTACCAAATTGCGCCAGTAATACCATGACAACAAAAGACGGCAAGGTAAAAGCAATAAAAGCAGCTATCGCACCAAGCAATCCAGCACGATGATAACCTAAAGCAAAACCAACTTGACTCGAACCTGGCCCAGGCACAATCTGGCTCAAAGCTACCCATTGAGCATACTGGGTTTCACTCGCCCACTGTTTGCGCTTAATAAAGGTCTGGTTGAAGTAACCAAGATGAGCAGTAGGCCCACCAAAACTGGTAAAGCCTAATAATAAGAAAGAAACAAAAACCTCTACGACGCGTTTAAAATATGAGAGGTTTTTATCTGTCATAGTACGAAGATTCCGAATTCATTAGTCAATTTTTTCCAAAATGCTTCTCACTGGTGCTGGCAACCCTTGCGCCATGGCATCTTGTTGGCTGAACCATTGGTACTTATCACCTTCCATTACCATTTTCATGTCGGTAATTTGAATTTGGCTTGGCGAAATATCCAAATGATAATGACTAAAAGTATGTCTAAAAGATGACAAAGGTGTGACAGCGGCGACCTGCGTAGCAAATCGTTGCTCAATATGCAGCACCACAGATTCTTCTGACGCCAGCTCTGGCAAACTCCAAAGCCCACCCCAAATTCCAGTAGACGGACGTTTTTCTAATAACCACTGCCCTTGTTGATTGGTTAACACCAACAGCTGAATACTCTTCTCTGGTTTGGCGGCTTTTTTCGGTTTACGAATAGGAAACTGTGTTGGATCTTGAGTAAGGCGAGCTTGGCAATCGCTTTGTAACGGACAAAGCAAACATTGTGGTTTTGAGCGTGTACACAGCGTCGCACCTAAATCCATCATGGCTTGCGTATAATCACCACAGCGTTCACTCGGCATATAGTGCTCTGCCAGATCCCACATGGCATTTTCAGTTTTTTTCTCACCTGGCCAAGTTGGCACCGCGTGAAAGCGTGCTAACACACGTTTTACATTGCCATCTAGTATTGCCGCTTGAACACCACGAGAAATCGATAGAATCGCTGCGGCAGTAGAACGTCCAATGCCAGGTAACTCACAAACGCCTTCGACCGTCGATGGAAACTCACTGTCGAATTCATCCACAAGCATTTTGGCCGCCTTATGCATATTGCGCGCACGAGCGTAATAGCCTAAGCCACTCCAATGCGCCAGCACTTCGTCTTGCTCAGCATTGGCCAAGGCTTCAACCGTTGGGAAAGACGACATAAATTTATGGTAATACGGAATCACTGTTGTCACTTGCGTTTGCTGCAACATGATTTCAGAAATCCACACACGATAAGGTGTTTTGTTCTCTTGCCAAGGCAAGCTTTTACGCCCGTACTCATCAAACCACGTTAAAATACGGGGCGCAAAATTTTCAACTGGCTGCATTTATTTCTCACGTAACAATATTCTAAACAATCCACGTCTTAATCGATCCGTGATTAGAACAAGTTCTTTAATTTGTCTTTCAGCTTATCTTTAAGCCTTTCTTCTTCCGCTTTACGTTTTTCTTCTAGTTTGGTTTTCACACGTGCTTTTTCTGCCTCAGCTTTTTCTTTTAGTCGCGCTTTTTCTGCGTCGGCCTTAAGTTTCAGCTCATCCTTTGCCAAGTCAGCAAATAAGTTCCCGAAGCCTTTTATATCAGGACGACATATACCAGCAGGGTCATCACTAAATTGTCCCTTACAGACAATAGGAAATGCCAACTTAGTCACTTTCTCATTAACATGACAGGCCTTATCTAATTCGCTGCCCGCGATACCCACATTCGCTTGGTAATCTAAAGACGAATTTGGCAGTGACACCACACCATCGCCCGTCACCTGAATACCCGCAGAGCTTATTTTTAAACCAGGAGTTGAAACTCGCCCATTCACAATATGAGCAGGAAAGCGCATGGTTTCAAATGGCGTATCAGGACCAAACTGTTGATCATCAATCTTATCTTTACGGATCGCTGCTATGCCTTCGCATACGGTTTTCGTTAGGTTGGTTCCCACCAAAGCGCCGTTTTTAATATCAATCAATAAATCGCCTTGCAATGATGACATTAGCGCATCGACTGTATTGCCTTTAGCACTTAACTCACCATTTAGATAAGTCGCACCCGCAATTTTATTCATGTCCATAAAATCGACTAATAAAGGCTGAATTTGCACACCATCAATAGCTGGTATCACATCTAGAACTGGAGTTTTACCTCGTACATCTAGATTCACCTTTGACGACACACTCCCCTTGTACAAGGAAGCACGAAGTGGAGAAACTTTTACCAGACCATGAGACTGAGTCGAGTCCAATTCAATTTTGTCTATCTTTAACTTCTTAACGATAAGATTCTCAAACACCACACCCACATGACCGTTTAAAGTGCGGATCAACTCCACAGGGATTAAATCCTCTGATGCTGCAGTCGTTGCCGTATCTGCAGTGACCGGCGGCACTTCTGCGGTATTTTCTTCACTTTTTTCGACTGGGGTTGGCAAATAACGATCAAGATTTAAGTTCTTACCAGCAACACTGACGTCCCAACGCAAAGGGGATAAATCCACCACCGCATTGGCTTCAATATTGGTATCATCCATGGCGATAGAAATCGGCTGCGCTGTAATCGAATCTAAATTCCCTTCTAAGGTTATGTTGGCACGCGCTTTGGTTAACGCTGTATCGTCAGACATATCTGGCAAAGGCAAATTTAAACGTGTCATTAAGTAACGAGGATTAAACTCTCCAACAGACAATACAGCTGAAAACTGAGGTTCACTTAACACTTGATAAGCTTGAATTTTTGCATCGACATTGACACCCAGCACACTTAATGCCAAGCCTTCCACTAAGACATTTTCTTGAGGTAAATCAAGATCAACATTGGTGGCGCTAAGTTTCGCGCTTATTGGGCTAGCCGGTAACAAATCGCTTTCAACTTCGCCAGACAAAACCAAAGAGTCTAGAGACAAGGATTCTCTTTCAGGAAAAACTGCAAGATTGGCGTTTAACGTCGCTTTCGCCTTAACCGGTGACTTTCCTTCTAAATCGCTTTGTGTCACGGCGATGTCCATCACCATAGGCCAAGCTTTATCCCATTGAACATCGTTTAACTGTACATTTAGGGTGGCGTTAATGAGCTGTTTAGCTTGCTCATCGCGATATTGCACTTGTGCATTTTCGATGCGTAGTTCATCTAGTTGTATGTCAGGTAATTTGATTTTCTCATCAGTATTATTGGGTGCTGTATTGGCCGTCACGTTGGCAGTATCAGCTGCGCCTGAGGCTTTTGGCGTATTAGCGGAATTGGCCGCTGGCGTGTTGTCAGGCAAGTCTAGCTGCCAATTGCCTTGGCCTTGGGCGTTTTTATTTAAACTAGCCTTTAGGTTAACCAGATTGACTTTGTTAACCTGAATTTTACGCTCAAGCAAAGGCAAGATAGCCAAACCAAACTCAGCGCGATCAAATTGTAAAATTTCAGGGTCAGAGCCGATAGCAACGCCTATGTCCTCCAAACCAAGACCAAGCCAAGGAAAAAATGACCAACTGATATCGCCATCCAAACGCAAGTTAACATTGGCTTTTTCTAAGGCAACACTTTTTAGCTCGTCTTTAAAATCATTTGGATTAACGAACAACATAACGTACGCCAACAAAAGAGCAATGATGACTAATAATCCAGCCACCAGCAGTGAAAGTCGCTTTATCCAAACCATGACAAACTCCTTAAAAAGTGTGGTACTACAAGTGCGCTCAACTTGGCTAGAAGCCTACCTAAGATTGCACTCAATATCGAATATATTGCCATATCATAGCATTCGAAGTAGGAGTTTATCGATGCAATAGAGACAACTCATCAAAAAACACACAGACAAAGCATAGAAGCTAAAGAGCCCACGTTCTATAATGGGGAACTTATGTCATGCTCTTGTATAAAAACGTGGCGACCATTCGTCACCATCACTGTGGAGAAACCAATCAATGTCCGATCGCATTGCCAGTGTCGAGCGTAATACGCTTGAAACTCAGATCAAGGTATCGATTAACTTAGACGGTACCGGTAAATTCAACTGCGTCACAGGCGTTCCTTTCCTTGACCATATGCTTGAGCAAGTAGCACGTCATGGTCTGATTGACTTAGACATCCATGCAGTTGGCGACCTTCACATTGACGCTCACCACACAGTCGAAGATTTAGGTATCACCTTAGGCCAAGCTTTTGACATTGCCGTTGGCGATAAAAAAGGCATTAAACGTTACGGCCACGCTTATGTTCCTTTAGACGAAGCCTTGTCTCGCGTAGTGATCGACTTTTCTGGTCGTCCTGGTTTAGAAATGCACGTACCTTTTACTCGCGGCTCTGTTGGCGGTTTTGATGTGGATTTGTTCTCTGAATTTTTCCACGGTTTTATCAACCACGCCAAGGTGACACTACACCTAGACAATCTTCGTGGTAAAAATACTCACCACCAAGCGGAAACCATCTTCAAAGCCTTTGGACGTGCATTACGCATGGCTTTAGAAGCTGACGAACGCATGGCTGGGCAAATGCCTTCCACTAAAGGTTCTTTGTAGGATTCTCTTAGTATGAGTAATAAGAGTACGGGTGACATGAAAAAATCCACAGTCGCAGTGATCGATTACGGCATGGGCAACCTTCACTCGGTTGCCAAAGCTCTTGAACACGTCGCTGACGAAAATACTTCTGTGATAGTTACAAGCGATCCTGCGGTGATTGATGCTGCAGATCGTGTTTTATTGCCAGGCGTTGGCGCGATTCGTGATTGTATCGGTGAAATGTACAATGCTGGACTGGTTCCTAGCATTCGTAAAGCCATGGCGGAAAAGCCATTTCTTGCTATTTGTGTCGGCATTCAATCTTTGATGTCTCATAGCGAAGAAAACGGCGGTGTAGATTGTTTGAACCATTTCCAAGGCAATGCTTTATTCTTTGGTGAGAAGCACACAGATCATGATGGCAGTAAACTTAAAGTGCCGCACATGGGCTGGAATCAGGTTAAACACACAATAAATCACCCTCTTTGGGCGGATATTCCTGACAACGCTCGCTTTTATTTTGTACACAGCTTTTATGTAGTACCTGAAAATAAAAGCGAAGTCGCTGGTACTTGTGACTACGGTTTGGAATTCTGTGTTGCGCTCGCTAGAGACAATGTTTTCGCCGTGCAATTCCACCCAGAAAAAAGTCATAAAGACGGTCTTCAGCTTTATAAAAACTTCCTTCACTGGGACGGCAAACCATAACAGTGAGCCATCGAGTTATAGAAGCATATTAGATTCTAGGAGCGCCATTTTATGGGCTTAGCAAAACGTATTATTCCTTGCCTTGATGTGGACAATGGCCGCGTTGTTAAAGGCGTTCAGTTCGTCGATATCCGTGACGCAGGCGACCCAGTTGAAGTAGCAAAGCGCTACAACGAGCAAGGCGCCGATGAGATTACTTTTCTCGACATCACCGCTAGTTCAGACGATCGTGAGACAACGGTTCATATGGTCGAAGCCATTGCCAGCCAAGTGTTCATTCCTTTGACTGTTGGTGGTGGCATTCGCACCTGCGAAGACATTCGTCGCATGCTAAACGCGGGGGCAGACAAAGTCGGCATTAATACCGCTGCGGTGTTTAACCCAGAATTTGTTCGTGAAGCCGCACAGCGCTTTGGCTCCCAATGTATCGTTGTTGCCATTGATGCGAAAAAAGTCAGTGCACAAGGCGAGCCAGATAAGTGGGAAATTTTCACTCATGGCGGTCGTAAACCAACTGGGTTAGATGCCGTTGAGTGGGCAAAGAAAATGGTTGAGTACGGTGCAGGAGAAATTCTGCTAACCAGTATGGACCGCGACGGCACTAAAAACGGTTTCGATCTGGGTGTCACTCGCGCCATCAGTGAAGCGGTTCATGTACCTGTTATTGCCTCCGGCGGTGTTGGTAATTTGGATCATCTGGTCGATGGTGTGATTGAAGGCAAAGCAGATGCCGTATTGGCAGCGAGTATTTTCCATTTTGGCGAATACAGCATTCAAGAAGCAAAGCAACGTATGACCGATGCTGGCATTGAGATGCGTCTTTAATCCACTCCTCTAATGACAATTGTCGGCCTAAAGACCGATCTACAGGTGATTTGATTTTTGTAGGTCGGTCTTTAATACGACAAATTTCTTTTATATATGTTGGGGAAGTCAGCATTTTTTGTGCATGGGAAATCTGTTGCTTGCTGCGAATCAACTCTGCCGAGTACAATCCGTAAAATTTAATTTTGCCTTATTCAATAGAAGGAAGACTTCTTGACCACCTTAACCGATGCTTTGCAAGCGCTGGCAACTCATTGCCAGCAAGCCGCGACGACTTCTGCACTCACCTTTCATCGTGGTGTAGAGCGAGAAGCGCTACGAGTTGACCGTACTGAAGGCCATATTTCGCATAAGCCTCACCCGAAAGCATTGGGCTCAGCACTGACTCACAGTTCTATCACTACAGATTATTCCGAATCTTTGATGGAGTTTATTACTGGTGTTCATCCAAGCGTTGAAGGTGTCATTAAAGAGTTAGAAGACATTCACAACCTAGTCAATCACGAACTTTATAAGCAAAATGAATGTTTATGGCCAGCCAGCATGCCTTGTTATTTAGCGGGTAACGAAGATGTTCCTATCGCGTATTATGGCGAATCAAACACAGGCAAGCTAAAACGAGTTTACCGCGAAGGTTTGTCTAATCGTTATGGTCGTATCATGCAGTGTATCGCGGGCATGCATTACAACTTCTCTTTTGATAAAGACTTCTGGTCTTTCTTGGAAAGCTACAAAGGCAAATCCAATCTTTCAAAAGCTGAAAAACAAGTCTTTCAATCAGATAGCTATTTCGCCTTGATCCGAAACTTTCGTCGTAGCTCTTGGATGTTGTCACTATTGTTCGGGGCGTCTCCAGCGATAGACGAGAGCTTTTTACCGAAAAAGCCTGATAGCCTAAATACTCTTGAGAAAAACACTTGGTTTGGCCCAAAAGCCACTTCGCTTCGCATGAGTGATCTTGGTTATCAAAACAAGGCTCAAGCGGATTTGTACGTGTGTTACAACGAAGTTGAAACTTACATCAGCACAGTAAAAAAAGCCTTGCAGACACCATATCAGCGCTACCAAGATATTGGAGTAAAAGTTGATGGGCATTATCGTCAGCTTAACAGTAATTTATTGCAGATCGAAAACGAATACTACAGCGACATTCGACCAAAACGCGTGACTCAACCTGGCGAACACCCAAGCGCAGCACTACACGCTAGAGGTGTTGAATACATTGAAGTGCGTATTATGGATCTAGATCCAAGCTCTTCTATCGGCATGCAATCTTCGACTTTGTATTTCATCGATGTATTCTTGCTTTACTGCATGTTGCGTGGCGATGAACGACTAGGCAGTGCTGAGTGCAGCCAACTTCGTAAGATGCAGCAAGAAATTGCATCTTACGGCCGCGACCTAGATATGGACTTTGATTTCGGCCAAGGCCCAACCAAACTTCGTACGAAAGCAGAAGACATGCTGAACTCACTCGCTGAAGTCGCGGAATTTTTGTCTAATAAAACAGGCAATCCGGCTTACAAACACGCAGTAGAAGTTCAACGAGAAAAATTAAGCAATGAAGCCTTGCTTCCTTCTGCTCAGCTATTAGAGCGCAGCAAGGCACAACAAGGCTATCAAAATGCCATGTTAATGCTATCAAAAGAACAGCAAACAGAATGGATGTCTCGCCCTTTATCCGATGAACTGACTCGTGAGTTTATGGAAAAAGCAGAACGCTCGTTACGAGATCAAGAAGCGATTGAGGCGGCAGATGAAGTGGACTTTGATACCTTCCTCGCGGCTTATTTGACACCGCAGTAAATCAAGTTTTTAGAACTGGTAGACATAAAAAAAGCCTCATTCGAGGCTTTTTTATTTTCTTCATATCATTATGCGTTTGGCGAAACTGGAATCTCTTCAAGATTATCAAGCACTAGCCATTCAGCGAGTTTGATACGCAAAACATCCACACCATCACCATTCAAAGAGGAGAAAGTCTGAGCTGAACCATCAACACCTAGGGTTTTAAGAACCTTCTGCACAGCCAACATAGTGGATTTAGCTGGTCCACGTTTTAGCTTGTCAGACTTGGTTAACAGCACATGAACTTTCATGCGATTTGATTTTGCCCAATCCAGCATCATTTCATCAAATTCTTTTAATGGATGACGAATGTCCATTACCAAGACAACACCTGCTAAAGAACGACGATTCATCAAGTAATCTTGCATATGTGCTTGCCAGACTTTTTTCATGGCAATTGGCACTTTAGCGAAGCCGTAACCTGGAAGGTCAATCAAACGACGATCATCAACATTCAAACCAAAGCAGTTAATCAACTGTGTACGGCCAGGTGTTTTTGAAGTACGAGCCAGTTTTCTTTGATTCGTAAGAGTATTTAATGCTGTAGATTTACCAGCATTCGAGCGACCTGCAAATGCGACCTCGACACCTTGGTCTAAAGGACACTGAGAAAGTTTCTCTGCACTCTTAATGAAGTGCGCGGATTGGAAAGTGGAGTCAAAAGGGGTCATAAGTTGATATTCGTCAATAGATTCGGATTTGCATTCAGGTTTATTTCAATTGCTGTATATAATGCCAGCAAACATGAAAATATGCCATGTTAAACTCAGTTAGCCGCCTCTATAACGGACAAATGAACACAATAGAGGCAAGGATTTACAAAACAAGACAAATAACGACCGAACAATTGATTTCAATAATGTAAGTTTTATGTAAACTTACTGGAAAATTAGAACCTTAAGTCTTTGATGGAATCGTATTCTGTTGTAATTCTGTGCATGATGTAAGAATACCTTTATAAGTTAACGAAACCATTAATTCGACTAGGAGTCCCCCATGATAAAGCTGTTTTCAGCACTAGTACTATCTCTTCTCATCCCACTGACAGCCGCTGCTGCTGAATACAGTGACGGTAACGGTTATACCACCATCAAAACGCCAGTTCGTACCAGCGACCCAAGCAAGATCGAAGTAACTGAGATATTTTGGTACGGATGCCCGCATTGCTACAAACTAGAACCTATTACTCAAGCTTGGAAAAAAGACCTACCAAGCGATGTTGATTTTAAATTCCTGCCAGCTGTGTTTGGACGTGGTTGGTTAGCGCACGCTAAGGCTTTCTATGTTGCTGATTTATTAGGTATAGAAGATAAAATTCGCGCAGATCTTTTTAACGCTATCCATGTTGAACGTCGTAACCTAAACTCAGAAGATGCGCTGGCCGCTTTCTTTGCTAACTATGGCGTCAGCGAAGACGAATTCCGTAAGCAATTTAATTCTTTTGCTGTAAATAGCCGTCTTAGCCAAGCCGATGCAAAAATACGTGCCTACGGCGCTCGTGGCGTACCAGGACTAATTGTGAACGGTAAATACTTGGTAAGCGCAGAAACTGCAAATGGTAATGAAAACATCTACAAAGTTGTTGATTTTCTTATAGAAAAAGAACGTCAAAAATAATAAAAGAATGAGGCGATATGACGGAATCATCGAGTGACAAACTGATAGAAGCGTTACGTAAAGCCGTTTCCAGAACAAGTATGTTAGCTGAAGGGAACGATCCAGAACTTGATTCCGTTGTTCGCCAAATTCGCCAAGCCATAACAAAGGGCGCGAACGCTCAAGAAATACAAGATGTACTCAATAATGCTGAGCCATTGCTAATTAAAAGTGACGAAGCCCAAATAAGCAGAGCGAAACAAGTTCGAAATACCTTACAAGAACTTATCGATCTACTTGAAAGACAAGATAATAAAAGAGTTCCCCAAAACGAGAAAAAGCAGCTTGAAGCTCAAATACGCTTACATTGGCAAGCATCTTCCCAATGGCCTCATCTCCTAAAAGGCTTTTTGTCATTAGCAGAAAAAACCTTAACTCAAACTGAGATAAGCCAACCAAAGAATTCATTGTTCAAACGTTTTTTTAATCGTGATATAGAAAATAAGTCACAGAAAAACGACCAAGAAATCATGATGCAAATTAGCCATACACTTGCAGGGTTAATGAATAACTTATCGCTACCAAGTCACTATGACGAAGATATTGTCGACTTAAAGAAAGCGCTATTAGGTAACAACAACCTCCAGCAACTGCCAGGTCTACTCGATGAAGTTATCAACTTAATCATGATTGCCATCGGCAAAACACAAGAAAGCCTGACCAATTATCTTAATCAGCTAAACAAACAGCTCGCCAGCATCAACGAATCCATTACCAGTAGCTACCGCTCACAAAAATCGTTATCGGAAAGTCGCGAAGGCTTTAGTAACAAGTTACAAGTGCAGGTCAGTGATACATCTCAGGCAGTACAAGATGCGAACGATTTAGACAGCCTCAAAACGCTTATTAGCGAAAGGCTATCAACTATTTCGAGCACCATGACAGAATACAAAACACAGATGGTAGAGCAGGAAAAACATGCGACTCAATCTATCACCTTGCTGAAAAATAAAGTAACGCGAATGGAAAAAGATACCGCCTCATTGCGTTCGCTATTACAAGAAAAGCTCGCTCAGGCAATGACAGACTCATTAACCGATTTACCAAATCGCACAGCGTATCAAGATGCAATTCTTCCTCTGTGCAAAATCATGCAAAAAACCAAAAAGCCTATTTGCTTAGCGGTCTGTGATATCGATCATTTCAAAAAAGTAAACGATACTTGGGGGCATCTTGCTGGTGATAAGGTATTGCGCCTAGTACCAAAACAAATACGCAGTGTTCTACAAAAAGAAGACCTGATGTTCCGTTACGGTGGCGAAGAGTTCGTTATTGCTTTTCCTGATACCACGCTAACACAAGCAGTTGAACGCGCCGAGGCTATTCGTCTTGCCGTAGCAAAAACACCATTTAACATGCAAGGTGAGCCCGTTTCTATTTCAGTTTCAATTGGCATCTCTGAACTTCAGACTCAAGAAGAACCAGAAGCCTTGTTCGCCAGAGCGGACAAACAACTCTATTTGGCCAAAGAAGCTGGACGAAATAGAGTCATGGCAAATAAATAGTTTAAGTAAAGCAGTACCAGAGCTTTGCTGTCGCGGTTACAATAACCACTTACATTGAACGCAACGCTGTCAAACATCGATAAAGCGATTAAATCAAGCTTTTCAATAAGGCTATTCAATAAAGATAATGGCGAGCGATGCCGCCACTAGGATGAAGTAGTTTATGCAAGACGATCAGAAAAAAACCACCGACTTTGGCTTCAAAGAAATCCCAACTGATGAGAAAGTAAAAGCCGTCGCGCAAGTTTTTCATTCCGTAGCCGCAAAATACGACATTATGAATGATTTGATGTCCGGTGGTATTCACCGTCTCTGGAAACGACACACTATTAGTCAATCCGGTGTTCGCGCAGGCAACAGCGTCCTAGATATCGCTGGCGGCACAGGTGATTTGACGGTTAAATTTTCTCGCCTTGTTGGTAGCGAAGGCCAAGTTATCCTTGCCGACATCAACGACTCCATGTTGAAAGTTGGCCGTGACAAGCTCGCCAATCAAGGCATTGTTGGTAACGTAAAATTCGTTCAAGCCAATGCTGAAGCACTTCCCTTCCCTGATGACACTTTCGACTGCATTACCATTGCATTTGGTTTGCGCAACGTCACTGACAAATCTAAAGCCCTTGCCTCTATGTATCGCGTATTGAAGCCCGGTGGTCGTCTATTAGTTTTGGAATTTTCTAAGCCAGAATCAGAGCTTTTATCTCAAGTTTATGATCAATACTCTTTCCGCCTACTACCTGCAATGGGCAAATTGATTGCAAATGACGCCGACAGCTACCGTTACCTTGCCGAATCTATCCGTATGCATCCTGACCAAGAAACCCTGAAAGGCATGATGGATGAAGTCGGATTTGAACGCACCAGCTACCAAAATTTAACAGGCGGCATTGTTGCGCTTCATAAAGGATTTAAATTCTAGCCATGTTGATCAGTACTTTCCGTTTACTGCGCATACTATATACAGTAATGCGTTTTCGTCTTGATGTGTTTATTCCATTCGCTATTTTGCCTTGGTATATTCGCTACACGCTTGGCCTTGTTTGCTCAATTGGTCGCAAGCGTGCCAGCAAAAATAAAGGCGAGCGCCTTCGCTTGGCATTAGAATCTCTTGGCCCTATTTTTGTTAAGTTTGGACAAATATTATCAACACGCCGAGATTTGCTAGACGATGATATCGCCGATGAACTGGCGAAGCTGCAAGACAAAGTGCCAGCCTTTCCAGGCCACATCGCTCAAGCTATTATCGAAAGAGATTTAAAAGCTCCGGTTTCTGAACTGTTCGCTGAATTTTCGGCAACACCTCTCGCCTCTGCGTCCATTGCACAAGTCCATACGGCTAAATTGCATTCTGGCGAAGACGTGGTTGTTAAAGTGATTCGTCCGAAAATTGAAAAAACCATCAGTAAAGATATAAGCCTGCTCTACACTTTGGCGCATCTTGTTGCCAATTTAAGCGCAGATGGCCGTCGCTTAAGACCGGTTGAAGTGGTAACAGATTACGAATACACCATTCTTGATGAATTGGATCTTGCCAAAGAGGCTGGCAACACAGGCTTGTTACAACGCAACTTTACCAATTCAGACTTGCTGTATGTGCCTCAAGTTTATTGGGATTACAGTCACCGTAACGTTATGGTTATGGAACGCATTTCTGGCATTCCGGTAGCCGACATTGCGGCACTTAACAAAGCAAATGTCGACATGAAATGCTTGGCAGAACGTGGCGTGGAGATCTTTTTCACTCAAGTTTTTTCGCACAGTTTTTTCCATGCGGACATGCACCCTGGCAATATTTTTGTCGATGTCACAAATCCACAGAAGCCTAAATATATCGCCATTGACTGCGCAATCATGGGCAGCCTAGATGACGCAGATAAAAGCTATTTGGCGCGTAATTTATTAGCGTTCTTCCAGCGAGATTATCGCATGGTGGCAGAACTTCATGTTGAAAGTGGCTGGGTACCTAAAGGCACGCCAGTACATGCTTTCGAATCTGCTATTCGTAGTGTTTGTGAACCTATGTTTGCCAAACCGCTGAAAGACATTTCTTTTGGGCAAGTACTGATTGGTTTATTCCAAACCGCACGACGATTTAATATGGAAGTGCAACCCCAGTTAGTTCTATTAGAAAAAACACTGCTAAATATTGAAGGCTTGGGTCGCCAGCTTTATCCAGACTTGGATCTATGGGTAACAGCTAAGCCCTTCCTAGAACGCTGGATGCGAGAACAAATGGGGCCAAAACGCGTGATGGAAGAAGTCCGCAAACAAGCACCACAATGGGCAGGTCAATTACCACAAATTCCGAATTTAGTATTTACTGCATTATCGCAAATGTCGCACCAAGAAGAGCGTATGCAAGCACAGACTGTGGCAATAGAAGAACTGGGCAAGGAACTGAAAAAAGGCCGACAAAATACGCCTTTCCGATTACTAGGAATATTAAGCTTAGGTGCTGCTTGGGTTATTACTGACCCTGCTTCTTTAACCCATATAAAAGACGCTGATTTAACCAGTTTAGGACTGTTTTTAGTAGGACTTTACCTGCTTGTCTTAAAACCGTAACCTTTGAGAGACTATAATGAAATCCGACGTATTGGCTGAATTAGCAGCCACACTAGAACAACGTAAAGCCGCCGCCGCAGACTCTTCTTATGTTGCTAGTCTGCATGCAAAAGGGTTAAATAAGATCCTAGAAAAAGTAGGCGAAGAAAGCATTGAAACCATTATTGCAGCAAAAGATGCTGCCATATCTGGTGATAAATCCGATTTGATTTATGAAACTGCAGACCTATGGTTTCACACACTTGTCATGTTATCTCATTTAGATATTGGCCCAGATGCTATACTCGATGAACTAGCACGTAGATTTAACTTGTCTGGCTTAGACGAAAAAGCCAGTCGAACCAAATAAGCAATAGGAGTAATTTATGTTAGGCGGAATCAGTATTTGGCAATTATTAATCGTTTTGGCCATTCTTGTACTAATTTTTGGTACCAAAAAACTCAAGAACCTCGGTTCTGATCTAGGTGGTGCAGTCAAAGGCTTTAAAGAAGCAGTAGATAAAGACAGCAGTACCGAAGAAGAAAAAACAGCCCAGCATAAAGTAATTGATGCTGACGTTAAAAAAGACGATAAGAGCGCCTAATCTGTGTTCGACATTGGCTTTTCTGAACTGCTTGTTGTTTTTGTCGTTGGTCTTTTGATTCTTGGCCCTGAACGCTTACCCCATGCCGCGAAAACGGCAGGACTATGGGTTCGTAAAATTCGTCGCAGTATCAGTTCAGTGCAAAGAGAAATTAATGCACAACTGGATCATGAAGAGCTGCAACAGAAAATTAACGAGACCAATCAGCGCCTTTTGAAAGAAGGCCAAGCGATTCAAAATACCATTACGCCCTACCCTGAAGGTTACGACACGAAAAGGGATGAATTAGAGTCCACGAAAACCACCGAGAAGCCGAAAGCAGAAAAAATAGCTCCAGCACCTATTGAAAAAGAAGCGCCACTATCCATGACGGATGAATCAGCAACAGCAGATAATGCGGACTCAGCTAAAGCCCAATTGACGGACGAAATCGAAAAAACGTCCGAAACGACGACTTCTCGAACCTAACTATTATTTAAACTACGCGCGGACATGTGACGCATTATGAGTACAGATTCTTCCAATCAAGCACCACTTGTCGCTCATCTTATCGAGCTAAGAAATCGTTTATTAAAGTGTGTTCTGGCGATACTTATCCTCTTCATCGGCTTATATTCTTTTGCCAATGATTTATATCTGATTGTCTCTGAACCACTACGACTGTTACTCCCGCCTGGTAGCTCCTTGATTGCAACAGAAGTAGCATCACCCTTTCTTGCGCCACTCAAGCTAACCTTTGCCGTCGCTGTACTAATATCGGTTCCTTATACTCTTTTTCAGGCTTGGTCCTTTATTGCACCAGCTCTGTATAAAAACGAAAAACAAATTGCGATTCCACTATTGGTTTCCAGTATTTTCCTTTTTTATGCTGGCGTTCTGTTTGCGTACTTCGTCGTTTTACCATTGATTTTTGGCTTTTTCACGACTGTCGGGCCTGGTGAAGTGACCGTTATGACAGACATTAATAACTACCTGAACTTTGTCTTAAAACTGTTCTTCGCTTTTGGCGTGACCTTTGAAATACCTGTTGCCACCTACTTACTTATTAAGGCGGGTGTCACCACAGTTGCGACGCTCTCGAAGAAACGCCCCTATATTTTTCTAGGTTGTTTCGTTGTCGGCATGCTCATAACGCCACCTGATATTTTTTCGCAAACCTTGCTGGCTATCCCAATGTGGCTGTTATTCGAACTTGGACTCATTGCTGGCCGAACTGTAAAGGTTGTGGTTGATGGTAGCGAAGAAAAAGAAGAAAGCGAGAGATCCAAAGCAAGCCAACAATAATACCTTCATTCACACGCTATACGTAAAACGCTTAAGACTAATCCCTTAAGCGTTTTTTATTGCCATAAAAAAACGAAAAACATCATAAAAATAAACAAAACACTGTTTCAATTATTTCCCTTCAGCTATATTCTTACCTTGAACAAAAAGTGATCTTTTACAAAAAGCAGTAAAAGCACCACAACACCCAATCAAGATAAGAATAAAAATGTGAGGGATAACAATGAAACACTCTATTGCAATAGGCATAGTCGCCACTGTCGGTGTACTACTACCATTTCAATCTCATGCAACTGGCTTATATCAAGCTGTCGTATCACCCACACCAAAAGCAGGTGAATACAGTAGCATCAAGGATGCTCTCAAAAACGCTCCCGAAGATGAAAGTACTTACAGCGTATATATCAAGCCTGGACTCTATAACGAACAAGTCATTATTGATCGCGATAACGTGCACTTTGTTGGTGCTGGACGAGATAAAACTATCATAGCCAAAGCCATTGCAGCGGGTATGAAAGATGATAATGGCAAGAACATAGGCACTTCAGGCAGTCGAGTCGTCGAAATCAACGGCAAAGATTTCGCGGCGCAATCCCTGACCATTCGCAACGACTTTGACTACCTCACAAACGACGCTAAAGCCAAAGACGATCCAAGTAGAATCAAGCAAACTCAAGCCGTCGCCTTATTGCTTGGTAAACAAAGTGATAGATCAACCTTCTATGACGTGTCTCTAGAAGGCTTTCAAGATACCTTTTACAGCAAAGGTGGCCGAAGTTATTTCAATAACTCTCGCATTAGCGGCACTGTCGATTTTATTTTCGGCAACGGCTTGGTGGTTTTTGATAATAGCGACATAGTCGCACGTTATCGCCCAAACAAAGAGCTTCCTTTAGGTTATTTAACAGCACCAAGCACTAATGACAAACAAGCTTTTGGTTTAGTCTTCATCAACAGCCGCTTGATCAAAGAAGACGGCCGCGTTCCAGCAGCTAGCTACGCTCTTGGTCGCCCTTGGCACCCAACCACTACTTTCCAAGATGGTCGTTATGCCGACCCGTTTGCTATGGGCTCGAGCACCTTTATCAACACAGAAATGGATGATCACATCTATGGCTGGGATAAAATGCATGGCAAGGACATCAATGGACAATCTATTTGGTTTACACCTGAAGACGGTGCGCGTTTTAGTGAATATAAAAGCTATGGAGCAGGCGCGTCAAAACAAGGCTATCGCCCTCAACTGAGTGATAAAGAAGCCGCTGAGTTTACCATTGATAACATGCTTGATGGCTGGCAGCCGATTTTTCTGGCCACCCAAAACACGACTATCAAAGGCATTGTAAGCGCCCATCTAATGAAATTTCCAGCCCAAATAACCTTGAGCGATCAATATGGTAAAAAGGCATCAACCACTACAGATAGACATGGAGCTTATCAACTTAAAATAAAAGACTTCATCCCGCCTTTCGTCGTCTCCGCAGCTGAACAGAACTCTGATTGTTTAAGCAATAACACATTACGCGGAATATGCATGGCTGCCCTCTATGCTCCGACCAAGCCACAACTCGAGCAAAACATTAATATCAATATTAATCCGTTTAGTGACCTAATCTTATCGGATACAGCAACGGCATCGGGTTACTTAGGTCCTCAACAAGTTGTGTCCTCCCCAAAACTACCACTCGCCTTTTCGGCAATAGAATATGCTTTGTCTGTAGCGCGTTTTCATCAAGGGTTTGATGACAGCTTAAAAGAGTTAGGATTACCAAAACATTTCGATCCGGTACATTATGAGCCTGAGTGGCAATCAGCCTTTGCTCAATTAACACAATGGCTGTGGAGCAATCGAAATTATCAAACTAAGACTGGCGAAGTGGCTGATAGCACTTTAATGGATCGCTTTTTTCAACCTCTACTCGTCCCTGATTTAAAAGGAAAAGTGACCGAGTTTGATCTCAATGCCACTCAAAATAAACAGCAGCAGGTCGATCTCGCTCCACATAGAGTATTTATCATTGGCGACTCGACAGCGTCAAATTACCCACAAGTCGTTGCCCCACGCATGGGCTGGGGACAAACCTTCCAAGAAAATTTTGACGCCACGAAAGTACAAGTTATTAATGGCGCACAATCTGGCCGTAGCTCTCGCTCCTATTATAATCAAGGCTGGTTTCGCTACATCAGCAGCATGATGCGTCATGGAGACTATCTATTTATCCAATTTGGTCACAATGACGAAAAATGTGACGCGAGCAGCGCTGGACGCGGCCCTCATGATGTCGCCAACACCTGTACCTATCCGAATGATGCCGATGGCCAAATACAAGCACCAGCAGGCCAAGAAAGCCTTTCATTCCAGCGCTCACTGGAGATCTTTATTGACTATGCCCAGTTACATCAAATCACACCAGTTCTACTAACGCCCGTAACTCGGGTGAAAACTATGAAAGGAAAAGATAAATTCACTGTAATTTCTACTCACCTTACTAAGCAAAATAACACCAAAGGATTTGCCTTTATTGGCAATTATAGCCAAACCATTAAAGACACAGCCCAAGCAAACAGCTCGATTTTATTAGATATAGAAACACGTTCAATAGAGCTTGCTAATAGACTAGGAGAGGATAAGTGGAAAGATTATTGGTTAGCGGTCGACCCAGCTAAATACCCTTATTACAAAGACCGAACCGGTAGATTAGATAAACCAGATATTACCCATTTCCAAGAACAAGGCGCTAAAGCGGTTGCGAAATTAGTCGCTGACGAAATCCAAAAAGCACCAAAACTAAAAGCATTATCAGAATCAATAAACAATTAATCCAGCATAAAAGCTTAATCTAACATAAAAGTAACGGGGCCATCATTGGTAAAAGACACCTTCATGTCAGCACCAAAACGCCCCGTTTCAACCTTGTCATACTGAGTACGAACCTTATTCACAAAGTCGTTAAATAAGCGCTCTCCTTCTTCGGGAATAGCCGCCGTGGAAAACCCTGGACGTAAACCTTTTTTAGTTTCAGCAGCTAAGGTGAATTGCGATACCAGTAAAACACTACCATTAACTTGCTGAACATTTAGATTCATCTTGCCATCTTCGTCACCAAACATGCGGTATTTCAATAGCTTATCAGCTAATCGCTGTACATCATCTTCCGTGTCACCTTTCTCTATACCGATCAATACAAGCTGTCCATGATCAATCGCACCAATGGTTTCACCATCAACGACAACGCTTGCGTTTAAGGCTCGTTGCACTAAGACTTTCACCAACTTCTCCCCAATACTTGCCCAGATAAATAAGGCCAACAACCTTACCAAAGTCCAGAAAAAACAAAAGCGCCCGAAGGCGCTTATGTCGCTCACGAATTCATTTACATGAACTCATTTGCTGCTGCTCTTTATACTATTACATCAAAAGAACACTATTACTTACGACCAGCGCGTTTACGCTCGTTTTCAGTCAATAATTTCTTACGAATACGAATGCTTTCTGGTGTTACTTCTACCAATTCATCGTCTTCGATAAACTCAAGCGCTTGCTCTAGTGTATGACGAATCGGTGGAGTCAAAGTCAATGCTTCATCTGTACCAGAGGCACGCATGTTAGTTAACTGTTTACCTTTAACTGGGTTAACAGTTAAGTCATTATCACGTGAGTGAAGACCGATAACTTGACCTTCATATACTTCAACCGCGTGACCCAAGAATAAACGACCACGGCTTTGCAGGTTAAACAAAGCGAACGCTGCTGTTTTACCAGTCACCATACTGACCAATACACCATTCTGGCGGCTACCAACATCACCTTCTTTTACTGGACCATAATGGTCAAATACACTGGTCATGATACCAGAACCAGAAGTTAGTGTTAGGAACAAGCCACGGAAGCCGATCAAGCCACGAGAAGGCGTCATGAACTCAAGACGAACACGACCTTTACCATCTGGTTCCATGTTAGTTAACTCAGCTTTACGCAAGCCAAGTTCTTCCATGATAGAACCTTGATGCTGTTCTTCAACGTCGATAACCACTAATTCAAATGGTTCTTGAATTTTGCCGTCTACTTCTTTCTGAACCACTTCAGGACGAGAAACACCCATCTCAAAGCCTTCACGACGCATATTTTCAATCAATACAGAAAGATGAAGCTCACCACGACCTGAAACAATGAATTTATCAGGTGTTTCGCCTTGACGAACACGCAATGCTACGTTGTGGATAAGCTCACGATCAAGACGATCTGAGATATTACGAGTGGTAATGTATTTACCTTCTTTACCAGCAAACGGAGAGTCGTTAACCATGAACGTCATGCTTACTGTTGGCTCATCTACTGTTAGAGCAGGAAGCGCTTCAACACACTCAGGATTACACAAAGTATCAGAAATACTTAGGCCGTCGATACCAGTAATACAAACGATATCACCAGCGCCAGCTTTGTTTGTATCAACACGCGCTAGACCATGGTAGCCCTTAACGTTAAGAACTTTACCTTTACGCTCTTTACCGTCAGCAGATTTTACAACTACTTGTTGGTTAGGAGACAGACTACCACGGGTAATGCGACCGATACCGATAACACCAACATAAGCATCGTAATCTAATGCAGAAACCTGCATTTGGAACATGCCCTCTGGATCAACATCAGGAACAGGTACGCTGTCTACGATCATTTGGTAAAGTGGCGTCATGTCTTCTGCCATGTTTTCTGGGTCATTACCAGAAATACCATTGATTGCAGATGCATAAATAACAGGGAAGTCTAGCTGCTCTTCAGTTGCACCAAGGCTATCAAACAAATCAAAAACCTGATCCATAACCCAATCAGGACGAGCGCCTGGACGGTCAATTTTGTTGATAACAACAATAGGACGTAGGCCACGTTCAAATGCTTTTGATGTTACGAAACGAGTTTGTGGCATTGGGCCATCAACTGCGTCAACCAACAAAAGTACAGAGTCAACCATAGACAATACACGCTCAACCTCACCACCGAAGTCGGCGTGTCCAGGTGTGTCTACGATATTAATACGGTAGTCGTGCCACATAATTGACGTATTTTTCGCCAAAATCGTGATGCCACGTTCTTTCTCTTGATCGTTAGAGTCCATGATTCGTTCAGAACCTTGATCTTTACGATCTAGTGTGCCAGATTGGCTTAATAGCTGATCAACCAAGGTAGTCTTACCATGGTCAACGTGGGCAATAATAGCTACGTTACGTAACTTATTGATATCATTAGACATTTATAGTTCTCTGCATTTAGCGTGAGCAAAAAGATATACCGCCGCTTGATACGGGCAGATATGCTCTTCAAGCGTCTCGGATCTTGGTGCGGGGTAAAATTGGCGCAATTGTACCCTTATATTGATAAATATCCCATTAAAGTGACAAAAAAAGTCCACAAAAATACTTCAATAGGGTAACAATGCGCATTCATATAAAACGATAACATTCATATACTACAAAAATGCTACCGTTCATTAGTACTTATTAAGGTAAGTAAATACCTATATTTTCATGCCCTTTACCTAAAAGGTAAGAAGCATGCATACGACTCATGACACCTTTGCCGCAGTACAACAAATGCGTCACATCTTTTTCTAATTCAGCCCAATTAGATTCTAGCGCAAAAAATGGAATCACTTTGACAGGACGACCACTTACTTTTAAAGGTCGGTTGCTTGCTTCATCAGGATGGCGAATATCAATAATCACTTCATCACCCACTGGCATACGCACAACGGGCACTTCACCCTGATATTGTTTCGCCACATCGTCCATTACATTTTGAATAGACATGACCTGGGCGTTTTCAATCGCGCGCTCTAATACAGCAAAATCAAAATTAGACTCTTGCTTCTCTACACGATGCATTTTAGCGCGAGTGGTTGGTTTGACAGAAATAACACCACAGAATTCAGGCATACTGGCCGCAAATGGTGCAGTTCCGATTTCAATAGCCTTATCTATGATGACCTGCTTATTCGTGGTAATCAAAGGACGAAGCACTAACTCTTCCGTCACCTGATCAATGACTTTTAAATTCATCAAGGTTTGGCTGGATACTTGAGCAACACTTTCGCCCGTCACTAAGGCTTTTGCTCCGACTTCTGACATTAACTGAGAGGCTGCTCGCAACATCATACGTTTTAGGATCACGCCCATCTCAGCGTTATCGACTTTAGTTAAAATTTCACCAACAACCGCCTCGAAAGGCACAGTAATAAACTTAACATTAAGCGCTGAACCGTATTTTTCCCAAATGAAGTTAGAGACTTGCTTTACCCCAATCTCATGGGCATCACCGCCAAGGTTAAAGAAGCAAAAGTGTGTCTTCAATCCTCGACTCATGGTCAGAAAGGAACTCACGGTAGAATCGTATCCACCAGACATTAACGACAACACTGAATCTTGCGACCCAAGCGGATAACCACCAAGGCCCTCAACACGTTGTTCAATCATCCACACTCGATTATCACGAATATCGATAGGCACTAATACTTCAGGATTTTTTAAGCGAACAGCCAAGGCACCACAACGCGCTTTTAAGCATCCGCCAATATGTCTTTCTGCATCAACTGATGTGAAGTCATGATGACCAACACGTTTGACACGAACGGCAAACACCGCATCTTTAATAACATCGCCATAAGAAAGGATGGCTTGTTCTACAATGTCATCCAGATCTACTAATGGAAATTCGCGGACGAACTGAAAATGGGCAATGCCGGCAATATTAGATAAAGCCTGTATAAAGTCTTCTCGTAATTCATCCCTATCGGAAAACACTTCAATAAAATCCCAATTGCCAGAAACAACAACATCGGCATCATGTTTTTTAAGAACCAACTTAACATTATGTCGAAGCTGTTTAATAAAAGCCTTTCTAACTGGACGACTTTTAATAGTGATTTCTGCAAAGAACTTAACAATAAATTTCATAGAGGGTGCGATTTATACCGGATATTGGAAAGGCGCATAGTATAAAGAAAAGCCAGTAGATACGAAAACGCTAAATGCGCACCAACATAGAACAAAAAGCAAAAATGATGATCGAATATGGTGCATATTAGCTTTTTTAAAGGCTGGATTTAGCTACGATTAAGTGCACCACAAAATAAAAAGCACTTATCTTATTGTAATATAAGGAATTGTTAGTCCGCACAAAATTCTGGCACAAGTTATGCTTACTATCTGTTTGATAAATAACTCGACAAATGGCGCTTTGTATTAAATATTAAAGCACCTTTTACAACGAAAAATAATTTCGCTTTAACTACGACTGGAGAACAACTATGTCAAACAAGACCCTTGCCTTGATTGCTGAGCATGACGCGAAGTGGGTTGACCTTCGCTTTACCGACTTTAAAGGTAAAGAGCAACACGTAACTATTCCAGCTATTACGGTAGATGAAGAGTTTTTTGAAAACGGCCAGATGTTTGATGGTTCATCTATCTCTGGCTGGAAAGGCATTAACGAATCTGACATGATCATGTCTCCTCAAGATGATACTGCCGTTATCGATCCTTTCACTGAAGAATCAACTGTTATCGTTCGTTGTAACATCATCGAACCTTCTACTATGCAAGGTTATGACCGCGACCCTCGCTCTGTTGCCCTTCGCGCAGAAGAGTTCCTTAAGTCGACAGGTCTTGGCGACACAGCTTTCTTTGGTCCAGAGCCAGAATTTTTCATCTTTGACGATGTTAAATGGAAAACAGACATGTCAGGTTGTTCTGTAGAAATCAACTCTGAAGAAGCTGCTTGGTCTTCTAACAAGAAATTTGAAGGCGGCAACATGGGCCACCGTCCTTTCGTAAAAGGCGGCTATTTCCCAGTACCACCAGTTGACTCTCATCACGATCTTCGTGGCGCTATGTGTAACGCTATGGAGAGTATGGGCCTTGTTATTGAAGTGCATCACCACGAAGTAGCAACTGCTGGTCAAAACGAAATCGGTGTTAAATTTAACACGCTAGTTAAAAAAGCAGACGAAGTTCAAATTCTTAAGTACTGCGTACACAACGTAGCTCACGCTTACGGCAAAACTGCGACTTTCATGCCTAAACCAATCGTTGGTGACAACGGTTCTGGTATGCACGTTCACCAGTCTTTCTGGAAAAACGGCGAAAACCAATTCGCTGGCGATCAATACGCTGGCCTATCTGAAATGGCGCTTTACTACATCGGTGGTATCATCAAGCACGCTAAAGCATTGAACGCATTCACTAATGCTTCAACTAACTCTTACAAGCGTCTTGTTCCTCATTTCGAAGCTCCAGTAATGCTTGCATACTCTGCGCGTAACCGCTCTGCTTCTATCCGTATCCCATACGTTGCAAGCCCTAAAGGCAAACGTATTGAAGCTCGTTTCCCTGATCCAACCGCTAACCCATACCTAGCATTCGCAGCTATGTTGATGGCTGGTATCGACGGCATCAAAAACAAGATTCACCCTGGAGATGCTGCAGACAAAGATTTGTACGACCTTCCAGCTGAAGAAGCTCATGCCATTCCACAGGTTGCTAGCAGCCTAGAAGAAGCGCTTAAGTGCCTAGACGAAGATCGCGCGTTCTTGACTCAAGGCGGCGTATTCTCTGATGACATGATCGATGCTTACATCGAACTTAAAACTGGCGAAGCTCGTCGCGTATCTATGACGACTCACCCACTTGAGTTCGAACTTTACTACAGCGCTTAATATTTTAGACCGCTAAGTAAAACACGAAAGCCTCGACCTAGTTCGGGGCTTTTTTTTTACGATTATTTAAACACTTTTCTTACCAATCTTTTTTTATCCGTTGATTTATTTTGCACAAAAATAAACACGAACACCTACATGCACTATAATTGTGCATTAAACTTTTATAGTTAATACAAAGGCCTTAATAAATAAGCTATCTCGGACTGCCCAATGTTGGTTCGCTTTTTGCAACTATTTTTCAAGGAAACCATAAAAGCAGGAGTCAATAGAGAGGCACTGTCTGTGTATAGCTTATTAATAGACCATTTATCTACTGCGGTTGTTCAACTGAACGACAAGCTTGAGATCGAGTATCTAAATCCTGCAGCCGAAATGTTGCTGGCGGTGAGCCGACGCCGAATTTATGGCAATGATATTGGCGCCGCTTTTCGCGAAAACGAAGAAAGTATTCAAGCTCTGTATGCAGCAATAGAATCTGGCCACCCGTTTACTAAACGTGAGGCTGAAATTGAATGTAGCAACAGCAAAAAACTCTTTTGTGACTATACCGTCACACCAATAATGGGGACATCAAGCGATACCGAAAGTCTCATTATAGAACTGTACCCACGCGACAGAATGAAACGCATCTCACAAGAAGATGAAATCATAGCGAATCATGAAAGCAGCAAAGAGCTGGTTCGCGGCTTAGCACATGAAATTAAAAACCCATTGGGTGGAATTCGTGGCGCGGCACAATTGATTAGTCGCGCCTTCACTGACGAAGCCCTAAACGACTACACACAAGTAATCATTGAAGAATCGGATCGTTTACGTGACCTTGTCGATCGTTTGTTAGGGCCGAGGCAACTGCCTAAAAACAAATCACTCAATATCCATAAAGTAATTGAGCGTGTTAGACAGCTTATTTCCGTTGAAACAGAGAATCAAATTGAACTGATTCGTGATTACGATCCAAGTATTCCAGATCTGATTGGTGACGAATCTCAGTTAATACAGGCGTTGCTGAATATCACCAGAAACGCCATGCAAGCCCTAATGGATGATGAAGATAATCACCATAAAACGATTCACATGGTGACCCGAACATTGCGTCAATTCACTATTGGCTCTAAACGCCATCGCTTAGTGTGTAAAATCAGTATTATTGATAATGGACCAGGTATACCAGAAGCCATTCTCAAAACCCTCTTTTACCCCATGGTCAGCGGACGAGCCGATGGAACAGGCTTAGGACTGTCCATCGCACAATCCGTTATTCATCAGCACCATGGCATTGTTGAATGCAACAGTTACCCGAAAATGACCGAATTTAATATATTAATTCCCATTGAGACGACAGTCCAAGACCAGGAGAAACACTCATGACACCAGAAGAAACCGTATGGATTGTTGACGACGATCGTTCTATTCGCTGGGTATTAGAGAAGACATTAGAGCAAGAGGGAATCCAATGTCGTTTATTTGATTCCGCAGAAAATCTAGTCAACATGATTGATAAAGAGCAACCAAGTGCCATTATCAGCGACATACGCATGCCAGGCATGGATGGCTTAAAACTGCTCGAAAAATTGCAAAAAGATCACCCTTATTTACCTGTTATTATTATGACAGCGCACTCAGATCTTGAGAGCGCTGTTGCTTCTTACCAAGGTGGTGCTTTTGAATATTTACCTAAACCTTTCGACGTAGAAGAAGCAGTTAGTCTTGTTAAGCGTGCCATGCTGCATCACCGTAACGCCAGACCTAGCACTGATAACATGGAAGTGGCAGAAGAAGAGCCACAAGTTGATAAAGAAATCATTGGCGAAGCGCCAGCTATGCAGGAAGTTTTCCGAGCTATTGGCCGTCTTGCAAATTCAAATATTACCGTTTTAATTAACGGCGAATCTGGAACAGGTAAGGAATTAGTTGCACAAGCACTACATACCCACAGCCCTAGAGCTGCCAATCCTTTTATCGCTTTAAACATGGCAGCCATTCCACACGACTTAATCGAGTCTGAGTTATTTGGTCATGAAAAAGGCGCATTTACGGGAGCCAATACTCAACGTCGTGGCCGCTTTGAACAAGCTAACGGCGGTACACTTTTCCTAGATGAAATAGGTGACATGCCAGCTGAGACACAAACTCGTTTATTACGCGTTTTAGCCGATGGAGAGTTTTATCGTGTTGGTGGTCATACTCCAGTAAAAGTTGATGTTCGTATCATTGCTGCGACACACCAGAACTTAGAAAACTTGGTACAAAAAGGCTCTTTCCGTGAAGATTTATTTCACCGCCTAAACGTCATCCGTATTCATTTGCCTAAATTAGCTGAGCGTCGCGAAGACATTCCAAAACTTGCTCGCCATTTTTTAAGCCGTGCGGCGGACGAACTTTCCGTTGAACCAAAACAACTCACTAAAGAAACCGAAAACTACCTTACTCAACTTGAATGGCCAGGTAACGTTCGCCAATTAGAAAACACCTGCCGTTGGCTAATTGTAATGGCATCAGGCCGTGAAGTTTTGGTGGAAGATTTACCACCAGAATTACTTGCTGCGGTTCCTCACGAACAACCGTTCGCCTCATGGGAGGAAGCCCTTAAAAATTGGGTGGACAGCACATTGGCAACAGGCCAGAAAGGTATTCTTGACCAAGCTGTACCAAAGTTTGAGCGTATCATGATAGAGACAGCACTTGCTCATACTGGTGGACGCCGCCGTGATGCTTCTTTGTTATTGGGCTGGGGGCGCAACACGTTAACTCGTAAAATTAAAGAGTTGAATATCGACCACGCTGAGCAAGATGAGGATTAGCATCAGTTGAGATGCATGAAAATAAATGCAGGCAAAACTATATGCAATTTGCCTGCATTATCTCAGTTTTCTGCCATTTTTGACTTGCTTTTACGAACGCAATCCCCTACTAATTAAAGACAACTAATTGGTCATTAATAAACGGGAAAATAGTTATGTATCCAACACTTCAGTCCATGGGTATCACAAGCATACAGGACATTGAAAAATTTACTTTGCGTTACGAAGGCGGACACGACGTACTAAAAATTTATTACCGCCGTGAAAAAGGCTCATTACTTCCTAAAAGCAAAAAATTCAAATTTGGTCGCTCAACCAAAACCGTATTAGCAGATGGCGGTCAACAGACTTACCGACAAGTACAAGAGCCTTCTCTTATCGTTTTACGTGCAATGGAAGAGCTAGAGCAAATTGTTGGCAAACAGCACGAAACTAAAGCAACAAAAGCTGACTTGATTAAAGAACTAGAACACTTAGAAAAAGTAGTGAATAGCAAAATCAGCGAAATCAAAGAAAAAATCGATTCAATGCAATAACAGAGTTAAAAAGTCTATTTATAGGCTCACTAGCAGGAATGCTTTTCTATCGACTAAAACATGGCGTTTAGGTCATTAATTGCAAGGCATCCTGCTAGCCCCATTTTAAAAATCCCGCTACAATCCATTCCTCTGCGTTTTTTGTTTTTCATATTTTTAGAAGCCAATTTATATGCATCTTGTAACGTCCGTAGAAGAGCTTGCTGATATCATCCGACAAGGTGGTGTCATCGCTTACCCAACTGAAGCTGTTTGGGGATTAGGTTGTGATCCGTTCAATGAATCGGCAGTAAGGCGTATTTTGACTCTTAAATCCCGTCCAGAATCAAAGGGACTCATTCTAGTAGCGGGCGCACAAGAGGAATTATCTCCTTGGCTAAATACATTAGACTCTAAAGCAGCACTGCGCCTATTAAGCCGTAATCAAACCCCCACCTCTTGGGTTGTTCCAGATACGACGATCACTCCAAGCTGGGTCAGAGGCGAACACCAAAGCGTAGCAATACGCCTATCTCAACATGAGCCAGTACAGCGCCTGTGTGCAGCTTTTAAAGGGGTTATTGTTTCCACTTCCGCGAATCCTGCTAGGTTGGAGCCTGCCATGAGCGCAGAAGAAGTGAACGCGTATTTTGGTGAGAAAGTAGATGCGATTTTTGATGCATCGCTCGGAGAAGCGTCACAACCTTCACAGGTTCGAGACATTTTGACGGATACGCTATTTAGAGCCTAAACCTTATTAGAGCCTAAACCTTTCTTATTTTATTAGACCGTCACTCAAATATAGCTAAAAAACAGCTTAAAACACGACGTTCAGCGAACTTCCTGTGCAAAAGCCTTATTTTTATCCACAATTATAAAAAAGCCACGCTTCATTATTTGTATAATGAAGCGTGGCTTTTATCTAAACAGTAGAACTCAACACTTCTACAGGAAAAATCGTAATTGAGATGCCTTTAATGACCACCTAAGTAGGCTTCACGCACTTCAGGATTAACTAATAATTCCGCACCAGTTCCCGTCATACGAATTTCACCATTCACCATTACATAACCACGATTAGCTAGTTTTAGCGCGTGATTGGCGTTCTGCTCAACCAAGAAGATTGTCATCCCCGTACTTGCCACGTCTTTCAGAATCTGAAAAATTTGCTTAACGATAATTGGCGCCAAACCTAGACTAGGCTCATCCAACAAAAGCAATTTTGGGCGACTCATTAGTGCACGCGCAATGGCAAGCATTTGCTGCTCGCCACCAGACATAGTCGAGGCACGCTGATTACGTCGTTCTAACAGTCGAGGAAATAACTCAAACATATGCTGCATATCTTCTTCAGCATGATCCATACCGATTGGAATCGTCCCCATCAGCAAGTTTTCTTCTACTGACATGCTAGGGAATATTCGACGACCTTCTGGGGATTGAGCCAAACCATGTGACGCCACATAGTGAGCCGATTTTTGCGAAATATCTTCGCCACGATAAATAATTTCACCAGAAGAAATGCGCGGCTGTCCAAAAATAGACATCAGCAAGGTAGACTTACCCGCACCATTTGCTCCGATTAGAGTTACAATTTCACCTTCGGTCACAGTCAAAGACACTTTCTTCAAGGCTTGGATTGGGCCGTAATGCACGTCAACGTCTTTAAATTCCATCAATGTAGTCATAGAGTTACCTCCTCGCCTTCTTCTGCACCAAGGTAAGCAGCAATAACCTTTGGATTACTCTTAATGTCATCAGGACCACCTTTTGCAATTACCTCACCGTGATCCAACACAACGATGTAATCAGAGATATCCATCACCATCCCCATGTCATGCTCGATTAATAATACTGTCGTATTATGCTCATCACGCAATACACGAATCATCTTGGTCAAAGCTTCTGTTTCAGACGGGTTCAAACCTGCAGCAGGCTCATCCAAACAAACAATCTCAGGATTGGTACACATAGCACGAGCAATTTCTAAACGACGCTGTTGACCATAAGAAAGCTCACCAGCCAAACGGTTAGCCGAATCCACCAGATCCACAACGCCCAACCAATAAAAGACACGCTCAAGCGCTTCTTCTTCAGCTTTTCTATAAGATTTCGTATTCAAAATACCAGCAATCAAGCTGCGATTTACTCGCATATGCTGAGCAACCAATAAGTTTTCTACTACCGACATCTCTTTGAATAAACGGATATTCTGGAAAGTACGAGACAATCCTGCACGGTTTACAAGATGCGATCCTCCAAACATTTTGTACTTAAGACGAGCAAAAAATGCGAATGGAGAAAAAAAGTCAGTCACCTGGAATGGTTCGCCAAGCACTTTAATGATGCTGGTCTCTTTGCCGCCAGCCGACAAAAGAATCTTACCACCAGTCGCTTTATAAAACCCTGTTAGACAGTTAAACACAGTGGTTTTACCCGCTCCATTTGGCCCAATTAAAGCCGATACAGAACCGCGCTTGATATCAAAAGTCACATCATTTAGCGCTTTAATACCACCAAAGTGCATCACCAAGTTTTCAACAGCTAAAATATTTTCTTGGTTCATTTAACCACCCCTTTTCTCGCAGCAAAACCTGTTCGAGTAACACGAACAATACCTCGAGGTTTCCAAATCATCATCACTACCATCAAAATACCAAACATCAAGACACGGTATTCTGCGAATTCTCTTAGCATTTCAGGTAACACAGTCAAACAGAAAGCGGCAATTACAACACCTAATGTGGATCCCATACCGCCCAATACCACGATTGCCAAAATCAAAGCAGACTCGAAGAAAGTAAACGAAGAAGGGTTAACAAAACCTTGATAAGTCGCAAAAAACACGCCAGCTAAACCGCCAGTTGATGCACCTAACATGAAGGCAGAAAGTTTCACCAATACATGGTTTAAACCTAATGAACGACACGCTATTTCATCTTCACGAAGCGCTTCCCATGCACGGCCAATTGGCATTTTCACCAAACGATGCTTGATAAAAAGTACAGCCCACACAACCGCGAACAATACGATATAAATGAACATGTATTTATAAGCAGAATCATAAGGAATATTAAAAAACTCGTGGAAGGTTTGTCCCTCACTGGATCGACGCTTAAACTCCAATCCAAAGAAAGTTGGCAATGGCGCTGAAACACCGTTTGGTCCGTGAGTGAAAGACGCCCAGTTAGTCAAAATAAGACGAATTATCTCCCCAAAACCTAGTGTAACAATCGCCAAATAGTCGCCATGCATTCGCAATACAGGAAAGCCTAATATAGCGCCTGCAACCGCAGCCATTAGCGCGGCAATCGGCAACATTGACCAGAAGCCAAGCCCAAGGTTTTCATAACCTAATGCTAAACCGTAGGCTCCAATGGCATAGAAGCCAACAAAACCCAAATCCAATAAGCCAGCCAAGCCGACAACTATATTAAGACCAAGACCTAGCAATACGTATATCAGACCAAGAATAACAACGGTAAGGACATATTTTGATGCGATAAAAGGCACTAAAAGACCAATTACTATCACCAATGGAATAATCCACACCATTTTAGACTTATGTCCAGGCTTAAGAACTTCTACACCTTCATCATTATTCGCATAACGAAAAGCCATTGCGATGCCTTTTTCTGTCTGAAAGAAACTAGACATAACAAAACGACCAACAGCAACAGCGGCGACCATCCAGGCTACCCGTACAAATTCCGTATTAAAACCATAACCATCTAGCACAACACCGACAATCGGGCCGAACAAGACAAGAGCCATAAAACCGGCAATCAGGGCATCAATACTACTTTTCTTAAAATTTATTCCTACAGCTTGGCTCATTTATACTTTCTCCACTTCAGGTTTGCCGAGAAGGCCACTTGGGCGAACAATCAAAATGAGAACTAATAAAGAGAATGAAAATACATCTTTATAATCAGAACTAATCAACCCAGCAAACAAAGCCTCGGACAATCCAAGAATTAGCCCACCTAGCATGGCTCCAGGTAAAGATCCGATACCGCCCAACACTGCTGCGGTGAAGGCTTTAATACCAATAATAAAGCCGACATAAAAATCAAATGCACCGTAATCTAGCGTAACTAGCACACCAGCTAATGCCGCCATAACAGCACCAATAACAAAAACAGTTGAGATAACTTTGTCAGTATCTATACCCAAAATAGACGCCATTTTTCGGTCTTGCTGAGTAGCACGACACATACGGCCCAATTTTGTTTTTTGGATAACATAGGTGAGAACACCCATGCCTAAGATGGAAATAAACAAAATCAATAATTTCATGTAAGTGATCTGCACAAAACCATCACCTACGTGAAAACGCAATGCACCGGTTAAAAGAGTCGGCACACCTTGTTGGTTAGCGCCCTGACTAAGCTGCACATAGTTTTGCAAAATCAGTGACATACCAATCGCAGAAATCAATACAGATAAACGACTAGAGCTGCGCAGTGGACGGTATGCAATACGCTCAATCACCCACCCGTACGCACCAGTAACGGCAACAGTAAGAAACAACGTGCCGACAAGAATAATAGGAAAAGATTCGATACCGAAAAAAGTTAAAAGAGCTAGAGCAATAGCGGTGATATAAGCTGATACCATGTAAACATCGCCATGGGCAAAGTTAATCATGCCGATAATGCCATACACCATGGTGTAACCGATCGCAATGAGTCCATAAACAGAACCAAGGGTAAGACCGTTTACCAACTGCTGGAGAACGATATCCATCGTAAGACCTCGTGGGAATTTTTTTAATATAGAGAGCATGTTTACCAGCGCAATCCTTGGCTGGTAAACATGAGTCGGTTATTACTGAAATGTAAGAACTAAATAAAAATCAGTCTACTACGTGATATTTACCTTGAGCATCCCACTCATACATAACGTAATCAGAAACAGTTAAATCGCCTTTTTCGTCGAAGTCTTTCTTACCCATTACGGTGTCAACAGAATGAGTCTTCAACCACTTAGCACCTTTGATTGGATCTAAATTGTTATTAGCTAGAGCTGCAACAGCAACTTGCATCGCAGTGTAAGAGTACAAAGTGTACCCTTCTGGCTCATAACCGCCGTCGCGGAACTCTTGGATGACTTTTTTACCAGATGGGTAAGATGTTGGTGGCGCACCAAATGTCATCAATACACCGTCTACGTATTCAGGTGAACCCGCAACTGAAACAAACTCGTCAGATACGATGCCATCACCTGAGATGAAGATTGCTTTAGAGCCTTGCTCGCGCAACTGACGAACAAGTGGGCCAGCTTCAGAGTGAAGACCACCGAAATACACAACATCCGCGTCTACAGAACGAATTTTTGTAATCAAGGCATTAAAATCTTTCTCGCCACGAGTCAAACCTTCGTACATAACTTCTTTCAAGCCGTAAGCGTTAAGCGTTGACTTCATAGCATCAGCAAGGCCTTTACCATAAGTGTCTTTATCGTGAATTACAGCAACGCGTTTTGCTTTCAATTTATCTACAATGTAGCTTGCTGCCACATCGCCTTGCTGATCATCACGACCACATACGCGGAAAACGTTTGGCAAACCTTGGTCGGTAAGTGTTGGGTTTGTTGATGCAGGCGTTACCATGATAACACCAGCTTCTTCGTAGATTTTTGAAGCAGGGATAGAAGAAGATGAACAGAAGTGTCCGATGACAGCCACAGCACCATCAGAGTCAACTAGACGGTTAGCAACCGACACGGCTTGTTTGGGCTCACAAGCATCATCTGCTTTAACAAGCTTAATCATTTCACCTTTAACACCGCCTGCAGCATTGATATCTGCAGCCGCTTTTTCAGCCCCTTTCCATAATTGCTCACCAAAAGCCGCATAAGCCCCTGTATGAGGGCCAGCAACACCGATGACTACATCTGCTTGAGCAAGTGTCGCAGCACCCGCAATAGCAAGAGAAATTAATGTTTTTCTAACAACCGCATTTGACATAAGAAAAGCCTCTACTCGTTTTGTGTTTTATCGTTATTATTCAAAAGCAAGAAGCGTTCCAACAATTAAACCCTAAAGAAAAGGCATTAATAATGGAACTTTCACAGCAACTATTCAAAAAATGTGCACCTTTATAATGCTACACATTAATATCAGACTAAACTTTGGTCAATAGTAGTGCGCATAAATAATGTAATTAGCTTGGATAAAACTCTACATTCCTAAAAAAGTGCAAAATTAATCACTGATTTTTTTTGTTTGTATGGTTTTTTCTACTTCAAAGAGAGGGCGTCGCACTAAGCAGGAGCAAAAGATTAAGAGGTCGAAATGAGAGGGCAAAAATAGATGTATAACACCCATCCTAAAAAATAACTACTTACTATAATTTAGTACAAATCAGCTGCTAATGAATTAGTGAAAAGTCGGATTTTTTATCAAAAAACTCCGACTCTATCAAAAAAAACAGAATCTCTAGGTTATTTGTCGCTGAGAGCAGGTTCTGATGGGGAAGCACTTAATAGATCAGATAGACGAACTAAGCGAACACCATCTTGCTCTAGATGATTAAGACGCTGTTTAAGATAAGCCATAGTTTCTGGATATGGATGCCCAATTGCCAGAGCGCTGCCATGCTTCCTTGCAAGCTTTACTAAACGAGAAAATTGTTTATCGATAGCTTGTTCAGTGCGAATGTTATCCAAAAAAACATCTCTACTGACTGTCTCTAAACCATAGTCTTGAGCTGTTTTTTTGGCCACACTTTTAGGACTAGTTAGACTGTCTATAAAAAACAGTGAGCGACCTTTAAGGGTTTCCATTACCCACTTCATCGAGTCTGCTTTGGTTGTTAGCAAACTGCCCATATGATTGTTGACGCCTTGTATCCCTGGTAAGCCATCCAAGTCCTTACTCAGAGTCTCTTTTAATTCATGCTCCGTCATTTTGGCATACAGTCCACCAGGACCAAGCTTCAACTCTCGCTGGTTTTCCATCGGTGCATGCAGAAGAGTAATGCGTTTTTGTTTCTGCGCCGTCAATGCCGTCTGCATAGCAAACGGTGTGCTGGGTAATATCGCCAAAGCTACCTCGGTAGGCAGCATTAACGATGAATCCATACCGTTGCGGTTATAACCCAAATCATCGATCAAAATGGCTATTCGCGGCATCTTAGGATGAACATCAACAGCTAAAATTTTAGCTGGCTCCCCTTCTTTTTTAGAGTGATTAGGCTGCTGATCTACTTTAGGAAATGATTTAAAAGGCTTTGACTCGTAATCAATAGGAGCATCTAGAAAAGGCACAATCGCCGGTGTCCATGGCTTAGCAGCTTCCAATACTGAGGAATTAGATTGAGTCGAAGTGTTCGGTGGCGTAGCACTAGAATCATCTACCGAAACAGAGTTGTTAGACGATACGGGGAAATAGGATTCTACTGGAAAGCCTGATGCTTCTGTAGGCTCTTCTTCTTGCGGTGCTAAAAGGGGCCCTAAATGCTCAGGAAGGACAACGGGTTCTTCAAAAAAAATCGCGCTATCCTCCTCTGTTACTTGCTCAGCTTCAAGGGCAAGCATCTCTACCCTATCTACAGGTACCGCTTCTGAGTCATCAAGAGTACGACTTAACTCATCCGCACACCCAGGAAGGGCGAGCAGACAAAATATAACCACTAGGAATTTCTTAAAATCAAACAAGCGCGCTTTTACCAAAAAAATATATTTATCAAAAAATTACTATTTCTGCGCTAACTTAGGCAGCGTTTTCAAAATAGTAACTGCTTGGAATAACTGAAAATCCGTTTTAGCCAACTCACCAATATCAGACTTCACATCAGCACTGGTGCGCTCTTCGCCACCCGTTCCGTTACCCAGATGTCCTTTTAACTCAGCTTCTTTAACAAAAAATTGCCCCTTATCAAAAGTCAGAGTCGCCTGTGGAACTATCAAATCAGGCGTTATTCCTTGAGCTTGGATAGAACGGCCATTGGGCGTGTAATACAAAGCCGTTGTTAATTTCACTGCGTCACCATTCGAAAGAGGGACGACGGTTTGTACAGAACCTTTACCGAATGTTTCTGTACCTAGAATCACGGCACGTTGGTGATCTTGCAAAGCGCCAGCAACAATCTCTGAGGCTGAGGCAGAACCTTCATTAACTAACACTACAACAGGCACATTATCGAATTGGGTATTTTTCTCTGTGGCAACAAACTGACTTTTAGACAATTCGTGACGACCATTTGTATACACAATCATGCCTTTATCTATAAAAGCATCCACAACCCCAACAGCACTTTGTAAAACACCACCTGGATTATTACGCAAATCTAAAACAACGCCTTGGATTTTGTCTTCTTTCTTAAGCTTATCAATGGCTTGATAAAACTCTGACGCACTATCACCTTGGAACTGGCTAATACGAAAATACGCAATACCATCACCTAACCATTTATCGGTAACACTGGTATCTTCTACTAAGCGGCGTGTTAATTCATAATGTTTAACTTCACCGTTTCGCTCAATATCCAAGGTCACTTTAGAGCCAATTTCACCACGCATTAAAGTGACAATATCTTGCATACCAAGATCCGTTATTAAGGTGTTATCAATCTTAATAATCACATCACCGGGCAAAATTCCAGCTTCTGCTGCCGCAGAACCATCAACAGGCGTCACAATAGTAAGACGTTTATCTTTCATCTCAACTTCAACACCAATGCCTGCATAGTTTCCGGATGTCAGCTCATTAAAATCGACCAATTCCGCCTTAGTAAAATATTCAGAATGTGGATCAAGCCCTGAGACCATACCTTTCAACGCTTTATGAAGAATATCTTGATCAGACATCACTTCAACATAACCTTCCCGGATTGTCTCAAAAGTTTCTACAAAAGACTGAATTTCAGCAGTAGGCAACTTTGATTTTTCCTGAGCATCCACAGGAGGCTGCGCAGAAAAAGCAGGCTGCACCAATAACACCATAAATAAAAAGGGAATTCGTTGACGCAAAATATTGATCATGTTTCTTCCTATGAATTTCTTACTGGCTTAAGGTCTAAGTATGTAAAGTAAACTACCCTGCGTTCACCCAAGAAAGTGGTTTTAATGGCGTACCATTATGTCGAATTGCAAAAAACAACGCTGGATCAGGACGACCACCAGTGCTACCAACCATAGCTATAGTATCGTTTGCCCCTACCCATTCGCCGACCTCTTTTAATAAGCTTTGGTTGTAACCGTATAATGACATGTAACCATCACCGTGGTCTAAAATAAGTAAAAATCCGAAGCCTCGCATCCAGTCAGAAAACACCACTCGACCAGAAAATATGGCATGAACAGGCTCACCTTCTTTAGCTCGCAATGTAACGCCACCTAAGTTGATACTGCCATTAGAGGATAATTCAGTCAGTGTTTTTAATGGGCGAACCAATTTGCCACGCTGTGATGAGAAAGGTACATCTTGATCAGGGATTTGTATGTCAGCAAGCGCCTCTTCAAGACGTTTCAACATATCCTGTAGGTTTTTCTGATCTTGTACTAATTGTTTAGAGCGTTTATCACCCTTAGCTAAGTCACTGTCTAACTTAGCCAATAAAGTGCGTCGATCAGCTTGTTGACCAGTAAGACGGCTACGTTCTGCTTTTAATTCGGCTTCTTCTTTGGCTTGCTGAGCTCGATGGCTACGAATGCTTTTTTCAACCAAATTCAAATCACTCACTTCGGTCACAAAGCCATTAATAAGCGACTGTCTAGCATTGGAAAAATAACGATTGTATTGCACCAAGCGCTGAGCTTCTTCAGAGCTATCACCATTCAACAATAGCTTGATACTTTCTTCATTACCGGAACGATAAACCGCCCTTAATTGGGCGGCTATTTGTTCATTTTGTTGTTGAATACTTAATTGAAGTGTTCGCTGCTGTACTCTCAATTCTCCCAGCTGCTGCTCACCTTTTTTTAAGCTTTCTTGAATGTTCTGAATTTTTTTAAGCAATTCCTGAATGTCTTTCTCTTTGACTTCAAGCTGCTTTTCCACATCAGATCGCTCCGACTTAATATCTTTCAACCAGCTATTAAGCTTTTGCAGATCTTTCTGTAAAGCCTGAATCTGCTGTTTAGCCTCCTCCGGAGTTTGTGGTTCACCTGCCGCCCAGCCGAAGCTGGACAGCAAAAACAAACTCAAAAGAAGACAACGGGATAGTAAGATCATTCTTGCCTCATGCTCGCGTCAGCAAGCTCACACCTGTCATCTCAGCAGGTTTGTCCATTCCCATCATATCTAGCAAGGTAGGTGCAAGGTCACACAATGCGCCTTCTTTAATGCCTAAACCTTGAGTTGGAGAGAACAAAACCAAAGGCACAGGTCCAATAGTATGAGACGTTAAAGGCTGAGCACCATCGTCACTTAACATTTGCTCAACGTTGCCATGATCGGCAGTAATCAAGCATTGGCCACCATTCACTTTCAAAGCTTCAATAATACGACCTAAACAAGCATCAACCGCTTCAACCGCCTTAACCGCCGCTTCGAAAATACCGCTGTGACCAACCATGTCACCGTTGGCAAAGTTACAGATAATAGTGTCGTATTTACCCGCTTCGATCACTTCAACAAGCTTGTCAGTCACTTCTGGCGCGCTCATTTCTGGTTTCAAATCGTAAGTGGCCACATTCGGTGAAGGAATCAACTCGCGCTCTTCGCCATCAAACAAGGCTTCTTCACCACCATTAAAGAAAAAGGTTACGTGAGCGTATTTTTCAGTTTCAGCAATACGTAGTTGTTTCTTACCATGCTTGGCTAGCACTTCACCCAATGTATTCGTCAAAGCAATAGGAGGAAACGCCACATCGGCTTTAATATCGGAAGCAAATTCAGTGAAGGTAACAAAAGACGCAAGTTTTGGATAAACAGCGCGTTTAAAACCATCAAAGTCAGCATCGGTGAAAGCACGAGTTAATTGACGCGCACGATCAGGACGGAAGTTAGCAAAAATAATCGCATCGCCATCTTGAACTGGTGCAGACTCACCAACGATAGTGGCTTTTACAAACTCGTCATTTTCGTCACGATCATAAGCGGCTTGAATCGCGCCCTCGGCTGTATCAGCTTGAAACTGGCCCTTGCCTAGAACGATGGCATCGTAAGCTGTTTGCACACGATCCCAACGATTATCACGGTCCATCGCATAATAACGACCAGTCAAGGTAGCTATTTTACCAACACCGAGTTCAGCAAGCTTAGCTTCCAATTCAGCTGTTGGTGTTTTAGCAGAACGAGGCGGCGTATCACGACCATCCGTAAAACCGTGAACATAAATCGCTTTCGCGCCACGTTTTGCCGCTAATTCGCACATCGCCATAATTTGCTCATGATGACTATGAACACCACCATCAGACAACAAACCTAAAATATGAACCGCTTTGCCAGCACTGACAGCTTTATCAACCGCATTAACAAGCGCTTCATTTTCAAAAAAAGAACCGTCTTCAATGGCTTTTCCGATACGAGTAAAGTTTTGGTAAACCACACGACCGGCACCTAAATTCATGTGACCTACTTCAGAATTACCCATTTGGCCTTCGGGTAAACCCACCGCAAGACCAGACGTTTTAATTAAAGTATGAGGCTGATTATTCCAAAGCGCGTCCCAGTTAGGCGTGTTTGCTGCACTAATCGCGTTGGATTTAGAAGTTTCGCTGTATCCCCATCCATCAAGGATAAAGAGGGCTGTCGTTTTTTTGTTCATGTTAATCTATCCCGTAAATTGATCATGATTATGCCTCGATACTATCACAGGCTTGTAATTTAGTTACAGACTAGCGTTCCTATTCAGACTATTAATTTCACTAATAAAGACTGTTTCACCACTAATAGGAAGCTGACAACTCATTCCGCTTTGCCAATAACCAATCTCGAAAAATCACCACCTGTTCAAGATCTGCCTTGTCGGCAGGATAAGACAAAAGATACTCATGAGGCGTCGAAACTGCTTTACCGAAAGGCGCCACCAGCTCGCTATTTTGCAAGCTGCGTTCTGCCAATATGGTCGGCATAATAGCAATGCCCATGCTGTTTTTAGCCGCTTCGAGCAACATATGAAAATGCGCGAAAGAAGCACCAGCAAAGGAACCACTTTCTAGTCCTTGTGCCACCATCCAGTCTGGCCATGCATTAATACGTGATGATAAATGTAAAAAAGGAAATGCTGTGACATCTTCAACGTTCCACGCATCAAATAACTTGTCGCCAATGCGAGCCAATAATTCCGGTGAGCAAACCGCAACCACGCTTTCTTTCATCAATTGATGAGAAATAGCACGAGGCCAATGATCGCCACCGTAGTGCAAAATAATATCGATGCTTTCAGGGTCGATCTTTGCAGCATCATCTAAGGAACGAACTTTAATTTGAAACTGCGGGTGAGCAGTTTGAAATTCAGCAAGCAGAGGCATCAACCAATAGGACGCCAAGGTGGGCAATGCAGAAATCGTTAGCGTGGTTTTTTCATCTTCTCGATGCAGCATGCGTAAACAGGCGTTTTCCATGCCATCCAGTAAGGGAACCACTTCTTTGTAATAAGCAGCGCCCGTGCCTGTTAATACCAAGCGCTTATTGAGACGAATAAATAAATCTCGCGACAAAAACTCTTCAAGGTTACGAATCTGCCGACTAACAGCACTTTGGGTAAGATGCAGCTCTTCCGCAGCCTTAGTAAAACTTAAATGCCTGACCGAAGCCTCAAAGCATTTCAACGCGGTTGACGATGGGATATAACGGCGCATGTAGGCGTTACTCAATTAGCTAAAACTGGAAGACAATAACTGTATCCTATATCTCGCTTATTCCCAACCAGTAAAATAAAAAACGCACCATAAAGATGCGTTTTAACAAGGTGATTAATCGCAGCAAACTTACTTTACTGCCAAACTAACCGAAACATTTACCATGTAGCGAACGAAGCAAAGACAAATGATGTAGCGAGCGAAGCCAAGACGAGGCAAAAACAGACGATAAAGCGGAGTTTATAGGTTATAAATGAGCATTTCGAGTCTGTTTTTAACAAAGTATTGGCGAGCGCAGTAATCATTCTAATCCAAAGCGTGCGACTGCTGACCAAGATGATAAGTATGGGCACCAACCTCATAAAACAAACGCTTCAATTCCCGAAACGAAATATCTCTAAGCACTGTCGTTGGAATCGATAGGCTTTCTCTTCGACCCGAAATCCATTCAGCCAACTCAGCACCGACCACAGTTCCTGGCCCAATACCTCGACCACTGTAACCAGCCACACTAAACAAGCCTTTTTGTAACTGCTGACAATGAGGCAAATGGTCTTCACTATAGGCAATTTTACCCGTCCAGCAATAATCCCATTCCGCCTTACTTAAGATAGGAAATAATTCGGTGACACGCTGAGTTGCCCAGTTCGACAACACGCTACCCTCGCCGCCCATACCACCAAACACTAAGCGGCCTTGTTTATCCAAGCGGAAAGAGCTCATCACGGTACAAGTATCCCAAACGCCTTCTTTGTTTGGTAAGACGCTGGCTAATTGCGTATCACTTAACGGCTTGGTCGCCAATTGTGAATAAAAGATTGGCACAAACTTACGTGCTTGTTCTTTTACACCAAATTCACTGTACGCGTTGGTCGCCAAAATGACTTTTTCAGCATGTACCTGACCCTTTTCTGTATGCAAAACCCAGCCATTTTCGGCAGGTTCTATTTTGCTTACTGGAGACTGATCAAAAAGCTTAGCGCCTTCTTTTAGCGCAGCATGGGCTAAGCCTCGAGCATACGCCAAAGGCTGAATAGTGCCGGCTCTTGGATCAAACAACGCAGAGTTAAATTTACTGGAACCAATTCGAGCTTGTGCTTCTGCCGCATCAAGCAACTGAACTGGCGCACCGCGTTTCTTCATTTGCTCATAACGGCGCTGTAATTGAGCCAAACCCGTTTTACCCACACCTGCGTGTAAGGTCCCATTACGAACTGGCTCGCACTGAATATCGTATTCTTGAATCAAGCCATATACGAAATCTGGTGCTGCCGCCAAAGCCTTATACATGACACTGCCCGCTTCAGCCCCGATGGTTTTATCCAGCTGATCCGGTTCCAGCCAAACACCTGCATTCGCCAAACCAACATTACGCCCTGATCCACCAAAGCCAACTTCTTGCGCTTCAACTACGGCAACAGAAATACCAAATTTAGCTAGATGCAACGCTGCAGAAAGGCCTGTAAAACCCGCGCCAACGATAACAACTTCAACATCAACACGCCCTTCTAAAGGCACTAATACTGGCGCATCAGGAGAACTTGCACGCCATAAAGAATTGCAGATTTTATCAGACATAAGACAGCCTCATCAGGACACTGGTCAAAACCTATAATCAAAACTAAACAGGCGAGAAAATCTCGCCTGTTACTTCTTAATTAAACGCGTTTGCTCTATAAAGCGAGCGCTTGAGTGCGGTTACTCAAATACGATACCTTGTGCAAGCGGCAAATCACCACCGTAGTTCACCGTATTTGTAGTACGACGCATGTAGTTTCTCCACGCATCAGAACCAGACTCACGACCGCCACCCGTTTCTTTCTCGCCACCAAACGCGCCGCCAATCTCAGCACCAGACGTACCAATATTAACGTTGGCAATACCACAGTCAGAACCTGCTGGAGACATAAACATCTCGGCTTCACGCATGCTTTCTGTGAAAACAGCAGAAGACAAACCTTGTGGCACTTCGTTTTGAATTTCAATCGCTTCTTCAAACGTTTTGTAAGTCAAAACATACATGATAGGCGCAAAAGTTTCTTCATGAACGATTGGCGCATCGTGAGCAATACGAACAATCGCAGGACGAACGTAGAAACCACCAGCTGGAACGCCTTCAGTGACACGTTCGCCACCGCAGATAATTTCGCCACCTTGTTTTTTCGCAGTATCTAGAGCCGCTTGCATACGGTTGAAGCTGCCTTCGTCGATTAGTGGACCAACCAAATTACCTTCAACGATTGGGCTACCAACGCGAAGCGAACCGTAAGATTTCGCTAAACGCTCAACCAAACCATCAACAATAGATTCATGAGTAATCAAACGACGTAATGTTGTACAACGCTGACCCGCCGTACCTGCCGCAGAGAAAACAATGGCACGTAGTGCAAGGTCCAAATCCGCCGTGTCAGAGACAATCATCGCGTTATTACCGCCAAGCTCTAACAAAGAACGACCTAAACGACCTGCAACTGTTTTCGCAACAGCACGACCCATTACAGTAGAACCTGTTGCAGAAACAAGTGGGAAAGTCTCGCTTGCCGCAATCGCTTCACCAAGATCGCGGTCACCAATCATTACAGACACAGCTGCTTTAGGAATATCAGGCATATCGGCAATAACGTTTTGTGCGATTTGGTACATAGCCAAGGCACACAACGGCGCTTTTTCAGAAGGTTTTAGTAGGATTGGATCTCCACAAACAAGACCCAGCATGGCATTCCAAGCCCAAACCGCCATAGGAAAGTTAAATGCTGTGATGACAGCAACAGGACCTAGTGGATGCCATTGCTCCATCATACGATGTCCAGGACGCTCAGACACGATAGACAAACCATGCAACATACGAGATTGACCTACCGCGAAATCACATACGTCGATCCATTCTTGTACTTCACCCAAAGCTTCAGGAACAATTTTACCGGCTTCCAAAGAAATCACTTGCGCCAACTCATTTTTGTACTTGCGCGCTTCATCACCAATACGACGAACCAATTCACCGCGACGTGGCGCAGGAATAGTACGCAATACTTTAAATGCATCTTTTAGTTCGGCATTTACTTTGTCTAGCTGCGAAGGTGTCGCATTGTTAAACGTAGACAGTGTCGCACCATCAATTGGGCTGTGAGCTGAAAAAGTACTGCCTTCGCCCAAAGCAACTGTGTTGCCTGTTAATACGCTGTAAAACGTATCGCCTTGTTTCAGGGTATTTATACCCAATGTTTCTAAGCAAGTAAGTGACATATGAACCTCTAAGATTTATGTATGTATAAATTTAACTTCCACCACCATAACTAGCTCAGACTAGAATGAGAAATACCGTTTTCCTGCTAGTGGTCTAGTTTTTACCTATAGCTAGATAATCCACCTATAGGTATATTAGAAAGGAACATAAAATCAATCTTCACAAAAGCCGACTTATAGAAAGAGCATACAGATGGACATCCGATCATTACGTTACTTTATTGCCGTTTACGAAGAACGCAGTCTAAGCGCCGCCGCTAAACGTTGCTTTGTAGCGCAACCTTCCATATCGACAACAGTCGCGCAATTAGAAGATGACCTAGGCACAAAACTCTTTGTTCGCCATTCAAAAGGCGTATCACCAACTGATAGCGGTTCACAACTTTATCCCCATGCTTGCAAAATGGTCAGTGACCTTAGCGCGATGCGCAGCTTATTTACCGACACACCCGCACCGCTTGCTCTATCTATCTCATTAACGCCCTTTTTGTCTGGCGCGTTAATCAGTCAAGTGATCAAAACCATGCTCGATGAAGTTCATGGGCTTACTTTAAAACTCGTCGATGAATCAGAAAGTGCCGATTTGCGTTTTACTTGTCATCGTTACACCGGTGAAGAAGACGTGTTTTATCCCCTTTGGGAAGATGACTATGTGATCGCCATGCCATTAGATCATTGGTTGGCAGATTTTCCTTCGTTATCAATTAAACAAATTGACAAGCAACCCTTTATTTCCCGAACGCCATGCGACATTTTGGAATCTTGGAACTACTTAATGCAAAAACAAGAACTCACCACAGACGTTCGCGCTCAAGTAAAAACTGAAGAGTACGCATTAGATTTGGTTGCTGCTGGATTAGGGATTTCACTTATTCCAGAACACTCCTCACGAGGCCGAAACGACCTGTGTTTGCGGCCATTGAACGATGTGAAATTAAAACGCGTGGTGGGTTTGGCTCATAAGAAAGAACGCAGCTTTCCAGCTCATCTAATCAATACCATTCTAACTGCCAAGCAACAATTACTGGTCAATAAGAATCCGCCAGAAATGAGACTCGCATAACTTTTATGCATCACAACGTGCATTTTTACCTTTTGCGTTTCGACTAATTACTGCACTAAAGTAACTCAATCGACCTAACACACTGCAGGAAACCTTATGACACCAAATGATTTTTTCACATCCTTGTGGGATCACTACACAGTCATCACACCACAGGCCCAGCGCATTCAACAATTATTTAAGAGCCATGGCGAAAATGTACTTAATGATCATGTGGCCTTTCGTACCTTTAATAACTCGCCTATTTCGTTAGAAAAACTGGAACCTCAACTAGAAGCTATTGGTTATAAAGCCTATGGTGCATTCCGTTTTGAAAGCAAACACCTTAAAGCTCGCTGCTACAAACACCAAACAGATGTAGATTCACCAAAGATCTTTTTGTCTGAACTGTTGGTAGAAGAACTGCCTGCGAACTGCCAGGACATCATCGGCAAGTTCATTGCGCAAATTCCAGCTGATGCTGTGCAAACACCAGCTATTTTTTGGGCAGGTAAATTATGGGAAACACCAACGGAAGCTGAATATCTTGCTTTAGCAGAGCACAGCGAATATGCCGCTTGGTTATCGACCATGGGGCTGCAAGCTAACCACTTCACAGTCAGCATCAATCACTTGAAGAAATTCCCAACCATTGAAGAAGTGAACACAATGCTGCAAAACGAAGGTTACGCATTAAACCTTATTGGTGGTTTAGTAAAAGGTTCGCCTGAGTCTTTCTTGGAGCAGTCTTCCACTATGGCCGACAAAGTCGACTTCACCTTTGCCGATGGTAAACAAAAAACCATTCCAAGCTGCTTTTATGAATTTGCTCGTCGCCACACCATGCCAGACGGTGTGCTGTTCGATAGTTTCATCGAAGGCAACGCAGATAAGATCTTTGATTCAACCAGCGCTAAATGAAGAGTAAATAAATCGAAATAATAGAACGAGCCCAAGTGGCTCGTTTTTTTTCGGACTAATCTGGTCTTCCGAGCATCATATATTTGTCACCTAGCGCTTGTAGTATGTACCGATTCGGCTGGCCGTGTATAATGCTGGCAGTTTAAATATGGGCCTTACGATTATGATGAACCAACTTATTGAATTTTCTATCAACCACTGGGAAATGGTCGCTGTATTTTTAGCGATTCTTGCCACACTACTTTTCGTTGAAAGCAAAGGCGGCGCACAAGGGCTTACACCTTCAGCTGCGACTAACCTAATGAACAGCGAAGATGCGGTTGTTGTCGATATCCGTCCAGAGAAAGAATTCAGCACGGGCCACATTACAGGCGCACTGAATATTCCTGCGACTAAGATGAAAGACAGCATGAACCGCCTTGAGAAACACAAAGACGCCCCAATTATCATAGTTTGCAAATCTGGTGTAACGTCTGGCGCAAGCGCGAAAGACCTTAAAAAAGCTGGCTTTGGTAAAGTTTACAAACTTCAAGGTGGCATTGCAGAATGGCAATCATCTAACCTGCCACTGGTTAAAGGATAAGAGAAAAATTATGGCTACTGTCACTATCTATTCGAGCGATTACTGTCCGTTTTGCGTTAGAGCAAAACAATTGTTAACGGCAAAAAATGTTGCCTTTAATGAAATCCGTGTAGACGGAGAACGTGAATTACGACAAGAAATGATGGAGAAAAGTGGCCGCCACACCGTTCCACAAATTTGGATTGGTGAACAACATGTTGGTGGATGCGACGATCTTTACGCCCTTGAACGCGAACAAAAATTGGATGCCTTACTTGCATAAAGATCGGCACCCAATAACCGCACGGCATAAATGAGCGATGCATTCATCACTTTTATAAATTATTAAAAAAAGGAACCAAGATGTCCGATACAGCTGAAACACCAGAAGCACAAGCACAAGAAGCGCAGACACCACAACTTTCCATGCAACGTGTATTTTTGAAAGATATTTCTTTTGAATCGCCACGTTCACCAATGATTTTCCAAGAAGAATGGAAACCAGAAGTTGGCTTAGAGCTAAATACTAAGAGCCGCCAAGTGGGTGAAAACGTATACGAAGTTGTTTTGGAAATAACCGTAACGGTTAAGAACAATGGCAATACAGGCTATTTAGTTCAAGTTCAACAAGGCGGTTTGTTTGTTATTTCTGGTCTTGATGACCAACAACTACACCATGCTTTGGGTGCGTTCTGCCCTGCAACAATCTTCCCTTACGCTCGTGAAAACATCGATGCGATTGTAGTAAAAGGCAGCTTCCCAGCGATTATGCTTGCTCCAATCAATTTTGATGCGCTTTATATTGAAAGCCTACAAAAACAACAAGCTGAAACGACTCAGTAATCATTGTTGAATGATAAAAGCAACGAAGAGTAACGAAAAAAGGAAGCTGCGCGCTTCCTTTTTTATTGCATAATGGTAGCGTTCAACTTTTAGTATTGGAAGCTGTGATGAAAAAGAAAAAAAAACCATGTCCAAATTGCCTTAGAGCCCGCTGGTTAATACTCTATCTTGGCTGTTTTGCTCTATTCGCGATACTCTTTGCTAATCAGTTTTTAGAAAAAGGAATGTAAAGTGAAGTGGGCATTTCTTTTGATGAGTATCTATTTGTTAGCTGGCTGCGCAACCTATAAACAAGATATAGATGCAGGCTTAAGCTTAGCAAAAGAAGGCGAATGGAAAAAAGCCGAAGATAAACTCGAAGACGTTTTGGACAGCTCGCAAGACAAACTACTTTATTATATGGAAATCGGCGCTCTCGCCCAGAACCAAGGTGATTTTGAGCGCAGTAACGAATTGCTAGAACAAGCTGAAAGATTAAGCGATACCTTCTTGCCCGAAAACTTTTCTAATCGCTCTTGGGCATTGCTAAGCAACCCAAGACAAAGCGACTACCGCGGTAACGGCATAGAACGCGTTTACATCAGCTATCTCAAATCAATGAACTACATCGCCCTCGCAGAAAAAGAAAACAATACTATTAAAAAGCGCGAGCTTAACGATGCGGCTTTAGTTGAAATGCGGCGTATTGACATCAAACTCAATGAAATCCGAGCGCAAACGCCTAGTTACCAAGATCTTAATGCCAAAGAAAACCAAGCCTTTTATATGAAAGCACTAAGCTGGTTAGGCGATTTTTATAGCGGTGGGCGAGATACTGACAAGTTCCTCTATCGCGATGATGCATGGGCACGCTACATGGAAGGGCTGCAATACGAGATGAATGGCGAAATAGATGATGCTCGTATCAGCTATGAAAAAGCGGCCAACTTGTATGAAGACGGTTATACCAAACAATATGATTTATCGAGTACGACGGCGGATCGTGCTTGGTTAGATGCTATTCGCATGATGCAAAAAGGCGGTTTTAGCCAGAGCGAGATAGAAGAAAAGATCAAAGCAAAACTGTCTCCAGCTATGCAAGAAACACTCAAGCAATATCACAAAGGCGATGCGGAATTAGTCGTTTTAGAACATCAGGGCTTCATTCCTGACAAAAAAGAAATGACAGTATTGTTATACGCAGACCCTCGCGCTTATTCCTTGGTATTACAGCCTCTTCATGGCGGCGGCAACGCAGAAGAAAACGATGCATTTCGTTGGTTTACCATGACTTATGCTGATATCAACCCACTCAACCTAATTGCCAATTATAAAGCAGGTGGCGCATGGGGAACCTTCTCAGGCATTTTCACCAAACGAGTCATTCTTGGTAAAGCAGCTTGGAAACAACTTAGCGACGTCAAAATCGACAAATTGCTAACTGAACAAAGCATCCGCGTTACTGTACCTTATTATGGCCGCTTCACATTAGATCAACATCAGCCAACATTGCTGATTAATAGTCCGGCAATCGCTCCTTTTAATAACAGTTTACGCATGACATCTCTTGCTGATATCGCTTTTCAGGAACAACTGGCGCAAGCACAACGAGACATTTATGAAGGCTTGGTAAGAGAACTTTTGCGCAGCTGGTTGTCGTATCAGGTTTCGTCAAATGTGCAGGATCAAAATGTCTCTTTGCTGTTAAACCTAATTGGACAAGTCGCAGTCTTTGCCTCATCCGCGGCAGATACACGTAACTGGCTGACTCTACCAGCACAAGTCAGACTAACCCGTGAACCATTAGCTCCTGGCGAATACTCGCCAGATTACAGAGTGAATAACAAAACTTTCTCGCTCGGCAAGGTCAACTTAGAAGCCAATAAAATTAAACTTTGGAATCTACGCAACCCCTATTAAATTGATTACACTAACGGCTTAGCATCAAGCTAAAACGGACATAAGGAAAATATTATGCACATCGGCAAACTTAAACAGTCTAATTTGATCTCTGTATCGTGGAAGGGAATTGTTGCTCTATCCATGGCTGTGTTATTAACTGCTTGTTCTGGCAGCGTAAAGCGCCTAGACACGAATGAAGACGTTATGCTGTCTGACCGTTGGAATGACACTGACTCACGCCTAGTGGCTGAAGAAATGATGGGCGACATGCTAACCTTCCCATGGTTCCGTGATTACAACTTCAGCAAGAAAGGTAATCCAACTGTTATCGTACAGAGTATCCGTAACAAAACATCTGAGCATATTCCTGTTGACACCTTCATTAACGACATCAAACGCAGCTTATTACGTGCCGGTAAAGTCGATTTTGTTGTTTCTGGTGCAGAACGTGATGACGTCCGTACTGAACGAGAAGAGCAAGAGCTTAATGCTGCACCAGATACGGTTGCTAAATTTGGTCTAGAGCAAGGCGCTGGTTTCGCTCTATCTGGCACTATTAACTCAATCGTTGACTCCAATGGCGACCAACGCGTGAGCTTCTACCAAGTCGACCTTAAGTTGATTGATATGACGACCAACCGTGAAGTTTGGAACGGTCAGAAGAAAATCAAAAAATTGGCTGACAAAGGCTTTTTCTAACCATGAAATTCTCTGCTGTGCCTACACCGCTCAACTGGGTAATGATAACGGCTATATTGCTCAGCTTAACTGGGTGCTTTGGCTCTAATACTAAGTCTGGCCAATCGACGGTGGGTCAATCAATGGAAGGGATGCCCGACTGGGTATCCTCTCCGCCGCAGGACAGCACACATTTGTATGGTGTTGGTAGCGCACCTCGCATTGAAAACATTGCCTTGGCGTTCACTCAAGCCGAACAAAACGGCAATGTTCAAATCGCGCAGCAGCTTCGTACTCAGGTGAGTCAGGTAAATACACAAGACACCCAAGTTCGATCTGGACAAGGCACAGAGCAAGTTTCAAAGACACAAACCGCCTATACGCAAGTGACTACGTCACCCATAGAACTAGAACAAGCCATCAATCAGCGGCGTTTTGCTGACAAGAACTACGTTTATGCGCTGCAATCTATTGATCGTAGCCGCATTGTCGCGAAGCTAAAGATCGCCATTAACGACACCGACGATGCGATCCGCAAACGGGCCGCTTTATTGAGTAAGACTGAGTATCCTGCACCGCAAGATTGGCAAACTTACATGCAGCTCATCCCGTATTTTGCTCAACGCAAATCCTATGAAGATGAGCTCAGCCTTTATTCAACCGCACACACAGCAGCAGGCAAAGCGGATACAGACATTCAAGACATAGAGCAGCGCCTTAACCTAGCACTTAGCAACTATGGCTTTGATGTTTCCTCAACCAAGCAAGCGGACAGCTTAGCCAGTGCTCTTTCGCATTTTGGCCTGACACCTAAAAGTGACTCCCTGTTCAAACTTAATAGCCGAACAGCGCAACATCATGAAACCCAAGATGGACGCTTTTATGCATTTGAAGACGGTACACTGGAACTCATCGATCCAACAGGTTCACGCCTTGCCTCTTGGACAGTCAGCGCCAGAGGGATAGCAAAAACCCTGCAAAGCGCCCAAGAAAAAGCGACCATTAACTGGTCAAATCAAGCAATTGAAGCCATGTTCACTTGGTTAACACGCTTAGATTAAGACCTTTCAGTAGCATTAAAGATACGCGCTAACCACTCTAAATTCTGTTAGACTGCACTACATTGAGCCACTCGCTGTGAGTAGGTTTTACATATCATTAGGAACACCAGTGTCAAAATTTTTTTATCGTGGTAGACCCGATATCATGGGTAAGCATAATCTAGGCAATTATCAGCCTAAGCCTAAAGTGAAATCTGGAAGCGAAGAAAATCCGCTCATTTTGCAAGTACAAACGCCAGAGCGTGAGAGTGAAATAAGCGCCATATTGATCGCTAACGATTTATTCGGAACCATTAGCATTAACAGTGAGATGCCTGAGGATATTACGCCTCTGGACATTCTACTCAATAAACCTGTTACTCAAATTGTTGAAAAAACACCGCAACGTAACGACCCTTGTTCATGTGGAAGTAATAAAAAATACAAAAAATGCTGCGGCTAAAATACTAAGCTCATTAGCATCACTAGGTTCTAACAAGCGAAAATAGCGGTAATCTAATTAGATTACCGCTATTTTTTCATCACAAACTAGCCGTTATCCGTTAAGCAAGATCTTCATAAGGCAAACCGACATATTGCATGGCAATAATACGGCGCCCTTCTTCATTGTCCGTGTAAAAACCCAGTTCAGAACTCATGAATTTGTCATGCGTTGCAGCGTCAGTGTCATGCACATCGCCCTGTCCAAAGTCATGCAACATGCTGGTCATCCACCATGAAAAACGTTCTCCGTGCCAAACACGACGCAAACAAATATCTGAATACTGAGCAATACAGTCTTTGTCGCCTTCTTTGTAGACCCGCGTCAGCACCTTATACAAGGTAGCTACATCAGAAGCCGCTAAATTTAAACCTTTCGCGCCTGTTGGTGGCACGATATGCGCCGCATCACCAACCAAAAATAAATTACCGTATTGCATCGGCTCACAAACAAAGGAACGCAACGGCGCAATACTCTTTTCAATACTTGGCCCAGTCACTAATTTCGCAGCGACATCGTCTGGCAGACGGCGTTTTAATTCTGTCCAAAAATCATCATCGCTCCAGTCTTCTACCTTGTCAGTCAGAGGAACCTGAAGGTAATAACGAGAGCGAGTCGCAGAACGCATGCTGGTCATAGCAAAACCACGGTCAGTTTTACAGTAAATTAATTCGTCGTTAACTGGCGGAGTATCAGACAAAACACCTAGCCAACCGAACGGATAAACGCGCTCAAACTCTTTACGAGACGACTCTGGAATGCTTTGACGTGATACGCCATGGAAGCCATCACAACCCGCGATGTAGTCGCAATCCAATCTGTGCTGTTCACCATTCTGCTCAAAGGTGACATAAGGAGTATCGCTTTTCACATCATGCAGAACCACGTTACTGGATTCATAATACGTGGTTAAACCAGCACCAACGCGGGCTTCCATCAAATCACGTGTCACTTCTGTTTGACCATACACCATCACCGTACTGCCGCCAGTGAGCTTTTCTAATTCAATCTTCACACGTTTGTTGTTAAACGCTAACTCAACGCCGTGATGCACTTGGCCTTCACGATCCATGCGCTCACCAACACCGGCTTCACGCAGCAAATCCGTCATACCTTGCTCAAGGACACCGGCGCGAATTCGACCAAGAATGTACTCACCAGACACTCGCTCAATGATGATATTGTCGATGCCTTGTTTTGCTAACAGTTGCCCCAGTAATAGACCCGATGGACCTGCACCAATAATCGCTACTTGTGTTTTCATGTTTCTCTCCAATTTATTGTTATTTTTTCGACGTTGAGTCAGTGATCAACGTGCTAGTAACAACATGATGGAAGATAAATAGAAAATACGTTAGGTGATTTATGATCAAAAAATTGTACTTTTTGATCATAATTGATTTTTAAAGTCGGCAACTAAAACTTGATTTAAAATGACTTTTTGGTTCTTTTCGCTTATAAAAACCTATAAAAATAGGTTTACTTGTACATTCTAGTTTTATAGAAAGTAACAACTAAAAAAGTACATTTTGTAACTTATAAAAAATAAGAAGAGCGACATGCAGAAACCTAATATCCCTCACTTTGGACTTTATGGCGAATCCAGCTGGATCAATGACCCAGAGTTTTTCCATATTGAAGACATAGAATCCCGCAGCGGCGGCTTGGGCTGGAAAATTAATCCGCATCGTCATGCGCAACTTTTTCAGATTCTAATTTTAAAATCTGGTGAGGCCAAAGTTCAGCTAGACGACCAACAACAAAAGCTACAAGGCGCGTGGGCGATCATTGTTCCTGCTGGTGTAGTGCATGGTTTTCGCTTCGCTCCGGATACCGATGGCCGAGTAATAAGCATTGCCGAACCCTTACTTGAAGATGCCTATCAAGAAAAAGCAGCAAAGTTTATCCAGCCGCTGCTAAGTCAGGCTTGTTACATAGATTTTAATGGCCATCGCAGTATGTTTTCGGAGCTTTGGCCGTTAATACAACAACTTGAAAGTGAGTCTTCATTAATACGCGAAGGTCGAGCTTTAATGAGCGAATACCTCATTAAAGCTATTTTGCTGCTGCTATACCGCCAACACATCAATGGTGAAACGAATATCGCCAGTAAAACCGAAAACAGTCACGCTCACCAACTCAAAGAATTAATAGAGAAACACTACCGGGAACATTGGAGTAGTCATCAATACGCTGATGCATTAGGCACATCCACCAGCCGTTTGAATCGGCTCAGTAAAACCACGTTTAACCAAAGCATATTGGATTTAATTCATGATCGAGTTTTGTTAGAAGCCAAGCGCAGTCTTATCTATACCGTGCGCTCCGTCGAGGAAATCAGCTACGACTTAGGCTTTAAAGATCCGGGGTATTTTTCACGCTTTTTCAAACGATCTACCGGCATACCGCCGGGGAAGTTTAGAGTCCTGAGTAATCAACCATCCATTTGATGAATTTATCTAACCTATTAGCTGAAAATTGATCGTTTGCTGAATGATTGGTCAGAACCTAGAATAACAAGGGTCAAATATGACTGAACTTTTTAGGAGAATCACTATGAAAAACGATCTTAAATATGATGCTTTCGGTAACCTTGATGCTGATTACTATGTAGAAAAAGCATACGAATTACGTCGTGCATACTACGCAGAATTGACTAAAAAAGCTGTTGCTAGTACTAAAGCATTCTTTGCAAAATTGACGGCGAACCGTCCATTGAAATCAGCTCAACCTCAGCACTAACATTTTCAGTACAAAGCTTTTACGTCACCTGTATTTGACTGATTTATTGCCGTTGTTGTAACTAAGAAATCGACAGCCGTTATAAAAGCAAATTAAGCATGACGATGAAGAACCCAATGTTCCCGATGATCGAAAGGCAAGAATAAAAAATCGATCCGGTAACGGGCTTCTCTTCACAAAGTCGCATCATAATGTCAACTTTTCTCTAGATAACTCTTCCCTTAGCAAAGCATTTTCATCTCACCCCAAGTCATCAAAGTGTCACAAATTTGACATAAAATATTGCTCTAGCCACTTTTTTAATCTAGACGTATTTGAGAGAAAATGAGCCAAATGGATAATAATGCTCTACTGGAAAAAATCCTTTCGAATGGATTAATCACGCCATACTTCCAACCTATTTACGATTTAAGTAATGGTGAAATATATGGGCATGAAGCCCTCTCTCGTGGCCCAATGAATTCGACACTTTTTTCTCCTGATCCGCTTTTCACTCTAGCGCAGCAATCAGGAAAGCTGCATAAATTAGAATTGCTTTGCCGAGAAAAAGCCCTATCTAAATTCGCCAAACTCGAATTAAAAGGTCGTTTATTTTTAAACGTTAGCGCTTCTTTATTAGGATCACCAGATCATCAATCCGGAATGACATTGGCCATTTTAAATGAGCTGGGATTGGATCAAAAAGACATCGTCATCGAACTTTCCGAACAACATCCGTACGACCATAATGGTTTGCCTCGTAGCAGTGTCGATCACTATCGTAAAATGGGCTTTCAAGTTGCCATCGATGATCTTGGCGTGGGTTATTCTGGCTTACAACTTTGGTCTGAATTACAGCCAGACATAGTCAAAGTCGACAAACACTTCATTAAAGGAATCGACAAAGACGAAATCAAGCGCGAATTTGTCCGCTCTATTCTTACTATCGCTCAGCGCTTGAATTGCATGCTCATTGCAGAAGGTATTGAAACACAGCAAGAACTCGATCAACTGATTGAGATTGGTGTCACCTTAGGACAAGGTTATTTTCTTGGCCGTCCTGTGGAAAACCCTGCTTTTTCGACTCATCCCTATTTAGTAAAACAAGCTCAGCGACGTTCGCAATTCCAAGTGGATCACGCAGAAACCGTACAAACACTGTGTCGTCCTACGCCAAGCTTGCAAGAAAGCAGCTTATTAGAAGACGCCTCTCAATGCTTTAAAAAGCAACCAGACTTAGTGGCTATTCCCGTACTAAACCACAACAACGAGCCTATCGGTGTGGTTCGCAGACATCAGCTGCATGAGCTTTTTTCTACACCTTATGGACGCGCTTTATACGAGCACAAACCGGTTACTAATTTACTTAGTAGTGATGTACTGATTGTTGAAAGCAACGTCAGTTTATCCAGTGTTTCCACCTTGATGACCAATCAAGAAGCCGACACGCTAAACAACGAGATCATTGTGGTCAGAGAAGGTAAGTTTATCGGCACAGGTCATCTTAGAGATCTATTAAAACGTATCACTGAGCTGAAAATTCAAAATGCCACCTACTCCAATCCACTAACCTTATTACCCGGTAATGTCCCAATTCATCGAGAAGTCAGCCGTCGTTTATTAGCTAATGAAAACTTCTACGTGGCGTATTTTGATCTAAATGACTTTAAACCATTTAATGACTTCTTCGGCTATTCAATCGGTGATGAAGTAATTCAACTGGTTGGTTCTTTAATCAAAAACCAAGTTAATCCCGATAATAATTTTATTGGTCATATTGGCGGCGATGATTTTGTGGTGATTTTTGGCGACCAAGATTGGCATCGACAATGCAGTAACATCCTAGAAATTTTTGAACAACAAGTTCGCGGCTTTTATTCTGCAGACACCTTACAGGAAGGCGGTGTTTGGACCAAAAACCGCCAAGGCGACACCTTGTTTCACCCGATATTAAGCCTCGCTATTGGCGTCGTTCACCCCAATCCCAAACAATGTACCAATCATCACCAAGTGGCCGAACTCGCAGCTCAAGCAAAAAAATCTGCCAAGCAACAAGGCGGCAACCATATCTATCTACAACCTTATCTAAACACATACACGCTTGAAACAATGAACTAAGGTTTATTGAACTGTCATAAAGTCCTCACAACAGTGTCACATAAGCACCTTATCTTTGAGACAGACCTTAGAGGAGGCGCTTATGCAGACCACATTTCGATCCGTATTTATTTCCGACGTACACCTAGGCACCAAAGCCTGCCAAGCGTTGCACTTATTGGATTTTTTGCAAAGCATCAAAACCGATACCTTGTATCTAGTCGGTGACATTATCGATCTTCAGGAAATGCGCCATAAAGCCTACTTTATTGATGCTCACCATCAAGTGGTTGAACGTATTCTCGACATGGCAAAATCCGGCACCAAGGTCATTTATATTCCCGGTAATCACGATGCCTTCTTTCGCCAGTTTGCAGGACAAACGCTTTCTGGGATTGAGATTAAGCTCAACGCTCGCCACAAAACTGCCAACGGTCGTACTTTTTACATCAGCCACGGGGATGAGTTTGATCAAATGGTAAAAATCAGCCCACTCATGCTCGCCATTGGCGATAAAGCCCATGGTCTCATGTTGTCGCTGAATCAATGGATAAACGGCATGAGACGCCTTATTGGTTTGCCCTATTGGTCACTGGCAGGCTATTTAAAAAGCCACATCAGCAAGGCAAAAGAGTTTATCGAACGCTTTGAAACCGCTGCACTAAAATCTGCCAAAAACCACAAAGTCGATGGCTACATTTGCGGCCACATTCACTTTGCTTCTTTCCGAATCAAAGACGACATTCTCTATTGTAACGATGGAGATTGGGTCGAACACTGCACGGCATTAACAGAATCCGCCGCAGGGGAAATGAGCCTGATACATTGGTCGGAAAACCCAAGAGTCTTAGCCACCGAACCAAAAGAAGAAGATTGGGGATTATCGCCGATTCCTTCTAGGAGTTAGAAATTGAAAAGGCCTTCATTCTAAAACGACTTCCATCGATTTTGTAGGTCAGATGAACCGAGGAACGAAGGTGTGATCTGACGATGAACAGTATACATAACGATTGAAAACGTACGTGATACCAATAGCCTCACGGCATTACCTTTGAAAAAGAGTCGATTAGCTAATGATTCCATACAAAAATTTTATACATCAACCAATTGTAGTCTAAATAACGTCACACGCCTGATCACGGTCGTACCTCCCTCATCAGGCCTACAAAACCTTTAACGACAATTGTCTTCATGGGAATAACGTGTTTAAAACAACCTGCTCAAAACCACTACCGCGTCGTAAACCTCACTCGCCCGCCACCCATTTGGTTTAGGTCGTGTAGTCGGCAATCTTTGCCCTGATAAGCAATTTGAGCGAGTAGTAGTTCAGCGGTGGCTAGGGCGTCGGTTAGTGCGTCGTGTCCTTGGTATTCTGGTAATCTGTAGCGTTCTCGGCAGGCGCCAAGGCGAAAGCCGCCGTCTTGAATGGGTTGTTGGGATCGGTTGGCTTTGGTGCGTTCAATGGCAAGTGTGTCTAGCCAGTTGGCAGAAAACGTCGGTAAGGCTTCTGCTTGCCACGCTTGTTTTAAAAAGCCCAGTTCTATTGGCGCGTGGTGCATAACCAAGACGCGTTCGCGTAGTAGATGCCGTAAGTAACGCAACACGCTTTCTTGTTTTTTGCCTTGTTGCTGAACATCCGAATCAGTAATCATGTGTATACCAACACTGTCGCCAATTTGTGCGCTATCCAACACAATATGCCGAGCCGTATCCAGTTCAATCACGCCTTTATGAATGCACACCCAACCAAAGCTAACGATATGATCTTGCTTGGGATCTAACCCAGAGGTTTCGATATCCAATACGAGATAATTCCATTCAGACCAAGCTCGCTTGACCGATTGTCGAGACAAATTCCACGCACTGAGCTTTTGCAGCAAATCCAATGACATCTAACTGTATCCTTTTAAAAAACGCTGCTGCGCCACATCTTGTACATCGCTGATGATGCTAAAGGTGGTTTTCAGATGTTTGCGTTCTAACGAACTCAAGTCTTTCGGATCTAAGTAAGCACTGGCTTTGCCTGTTGCTTGCCAATGACGTCCTTGAGCTTCTAGGCGCAGGCCATTGAGTTTGTCCCACGCATCCATAAGATTTCGTGCGGTGTCGACACTAATGAGTTTTTCTCGAATCGCTTGCTCTATTCTGTCCAAGGTGCCAGCTCGATAGGTCTTACATGATAAGCCATACAAGCGCGCTAAATCGTTGATCAAGACCAAACCTTGGTGCTTAAGGTCAAGCTGGTTTTTATGCTCACCAGAGGACTCCAAAACAAAATGTCGGAAGAAGCCCAGTGGTGGCTTGCTTGCCAACGCGGTACGGGTCAAAGTCGCCAAAAACACGCTATTTTTACTCACCTCCAGCTGCATGGCTTTGATTAGATTATTCACCGACTCGCCTTGCTTACTTCCTGAATCATACACGCAACGAATGTCGAAAAAGATGCTGGCGTGAAGTAAGGCACTGGGCGCGCTGCTTTTTATCCAAGTGGAAAAAGCTTGTTGCCACCCAACTGTCGTTCTGCGCCATTCAGGATTACTCGCCATAATATTGCCGGGGCAAAGGCGAATACCGCAAAGCCCCAAGCCTTGGCAGATGAACTCGGATAAATCGGCAAAGTACTGACTTTCTTCGGCCGATGGTTCGCGTTCTAACATCAGGCCGTTATCTTGGTCGCTGCCCAAAGATTGATCGCGTCGTGCTTGCGAACCAAACACTAAAAACTGAAATGCCATCGGCGCAGGGCCAAACTTATCTAGCGCCAGCTCAATCACGCGACGCGTCAGGTTATCACTGACTGTCGCCAATACTTTGCCCACATCAGCGGGTTTCATATCGGTCACAATCAAATTGATAATCAAGGTCGGCCATTGTTTGCAAACACGGGCTAAATCTTCGATGGATTGTTGACGATGTATTTGATTGATTAATAGCAGCGGGCTTAGTTCTTGATGTCGCAACAAATCTGCGGCGGTTAGCATGCCGACCGCTCTTTGTTCTTCATCGACGATGGGCAAATGGTGAATATTGCTTTCACTCATTAAGGTTTGCGCCTGCATCACCAAGGCATCTGGTCTCAGGCTAACCGGATCTCGGGTCATCACATCTTTGACCAAAGAGTCCGCCGAGCCGCCTAAGGCCAAAATACGCGAACGTAAGTCTCGATCCGTGACTATGCCAGACAGCTTTTCATCTTCCACCACCAGAATCGAACTGACTCGCGCTTCGGTCATACGCATAGCGATGGTTTGTACCGTTTCCTCTGGTATCGCCAGAACTAGCTGACGAGTCATTATGTGTGCTACCGGTGTTGATAATTGCAAGGCAGGCGAGGCTAATTCATTACTCTGGCTACGGGATAATTTACGTAAACGATTGTGTCGAGTATGTTCAAAAAAAAGTTCGAAGGCTTCACTCTTTTCCAGCGTTTCCTTAAAACGAGTTTTGTCGAATCGATATACCAAGCTGTCTTCCATGGCGACCACTTGCAATCCATCTGGATTTTGCGCCATAAGGCTAGATATACCAAAGCATTCGCCGTCGGCAATTTGATCCACCAGCCCGCCTTTGGGAGTGCGAATTTCACAAGCACCACGACGAATCAAATGCACGGTTGCGGCTTCATCTTTTAATATCAATGTCTGCCCCTGTCGCACGTACAACATAGAAACGCCGGTCAGTAATTGCTTACGCTCAAGTAAACTTAAGCTGGAAAAAGGCGGAGTAGCTTCAATAAATTTATGTACTTCAGGAATGTCGATCGCAGCCATTTTATTATTCTCGCTGATGTGCGTTTATTGACGGAATAGTCGTCTATCGATTCAAAAGAGTGTGCGCTTTTATCATAGACAACAAAATGCTTCTTAGACCAATGTCTAAAACAAACTATTCGCTTATCTTCGCCCAGCAAAGGCTAACAAGGCACAAAAAGATCCCCTTACATATCAATCATCTATAATTAACCCAGAATTTTATCTAGAAATGGACTTGACTAGATTCAAATGTTATCGGTAACATTGCCGCCTTAGTTACCGGTAACATTCAGCAAAAGCACTGTTCCTAAAAACTGTTATTAAAAAAATAATCAACGGGAAGCAATACCATGAATAAATTCAGCACCACGTTATTGACCGCCACTATGGCCGGCATTCTATCCACGTCAGCAATTGCTGCGGATTACAAATTCAAGTTCCAATCCTCTGATCCAGCTGGTGACAAAAACTTCCAGGTTCAAAAAGAATGGACTAAACGCGTTGAAACTATGACCGGTGGCCGAGTTAGTATCGACTTGCTTCCTGTTGGTAGTATTTTCAAACACACAGAAACGCTAGATGGCATCAAAATGGGCATCATCGATGGCCAAATTACCGCGACTGAATTCTTCTCTGGTAAAGATCCTGCTTTTGGCCTAATTGGTAACACAGTAGGCGCTTGGTCAAACACTCAGCAACTTCTGCAATACGTGAACTACGGTGGCGGTTACGAGCTAATGAATGAACTGTACGCTCCTTACGGCGTGAAATTCATCGGTGGTTCTACAACTGGCGTTGAATCTTTGGTTTCTCGTGTTCCACTAGACAGCGTTGCCGATCTAAAAGGCCTAAAACTTCGCGCTCCTGAAGGCTTGGTTCAACGTGTATTTGCAGCAGCCGGTGCAGCGCCAGTTAACCTACCGGGTTCTGAAGTATTCACAGGTCTAAGCAAAGGCGTTATCGATGCGGCTGACTACACTGTGTTCTCTACTAACCAGAAAGCAGGCATGAACGATATTGCGACACACCCTGTTCAACCAGGCTTCCACTCTTTGCCATTGATCGATATTTCAATGAATAAGAAAAAATGGGACAAGCTTCCAGCTGACATCCAAGCAATCCTAACGGTTTCAGTTCGTGACTTCGCAGAAGATATGACAACGCAATTGCGTATTGCCGATCAAGCAGCGGTAAAAGCAGCGAAAGCGGATCCAAACATTACTATTCACGATTGGTCTGCTGAAGAACGTAAAAAATTCCGTGAAATTGCTCGCACCCAGTGGGCAGAATTCGCTAAAGGTTCTGCTAACGCACAAAAAGTGTATGACTCTATTACAAAGTATCTAGAAGAGAACGATCTCCTCTAATCTGAGACAAACCTTTTAAACCTGCAAACAGGCGTCCTGTAATTATAAATTGCATCGGCGCCTGATTTTCATTGGATTATGATCATGAAAAACGAAATTCATCCAGAGACGCCTGATAGCTCAGAACGCCCTAGAAATCCGTTAGATAAGGTGATTTTTACTTTTGGTAACGCCATCAGTCTATTGTTTCTTTTTACCGTAGCCATCTCTTTTTATGAAGTGTTGATGCGCTATGTATTTAATGCTCCCACTATGTGGGTACATGAAACGGCCTCTTTCATTGGCGGTGTATTATTTATTTATGGCGGCATCTATGCCCTATCGATTAATAAGCATGTTCGAGTCGTACTTATATACGACCTTGTCTCTGATACCGCACGCCGCTGGCTGAATATTTTTCATCACATTATGGGGCTAATCTTTTCTGGACTGCTTAGCTGGGCCGCTTATCAAATGGTACAAGACTCTTGGTTTACACCATTAGGCGAACTTCGTTTAGAAACCTCAGGGTCTGCTTGGGATCCAGTTTTCCCAGCATTAGTCAAAGGCATGGTTTTCGCTACCTTATGCATCATGTTTGTGCAGTTTTCTTTGCACCTACTACAAGAATTAAATGGCTTGAGGAAACGCAAAGATGTTTGATTTATCCGCTATGGGCATAGGCTACGGCAGCCTATTAATGCTCGGTTCTATGATTCTTTTACTGCTAACAGGTATGCAATTAGCCTTTGTTACCGCGTTAGTCGCACTTGTTTTTGCTATTGGTTGGTTTGGCGTTGGCGCCTTGCCTTTGATCACCAGCCGTTTGTACAGTTTTGTTGGCGACTATGTTTTTCTCGCCGTCCCCATGTTCGTACTAATGGCTGCATTATTAGATAGATCCGGTATTGCTCGAGATCTGTTCGATGCCATGAAGGTGTTTGGTCGTAAACTGCGTGGTGGTGTTGCCGTACAGACGTTATTAGTTGCCATCGTTTTGGCTTCCATGTCTGGTGTAATCGGTGGTGAAACTGTTCTATTGGGTATTTTAGCTTTGCCACAAATGTTGCGTCTTGGCTATAACCGTAAACTGGCGATTGGTACTACTTGTGCTGGTGGCGCGCTTGGTACCATGTTACCGCCTAGTATCGTTTTGATTATTTACGGCTTAACCGCCAGTGTTTCCATTGGCGATTTGTTTAAAGCGGCCTTTTTACCTGCCTTTATTCTGGCATTTGCTTACATGGCTTATGTGCTTATTCTGTGTCGTATCCATCCTGAATACGCCCCACTACCTAGTGCAGAAGAGCTTGCAGCAGACGAAGATATTAACTATTTCAAAGCTCTGCTATTTCCTCTACTCACAGTAATGATGGTACTCGGCAGTATTTATACTGGTGTGGCTTCTGTAACCGAAGCGTCTGCGCTTGGCGTAGTCGGCATCATCATCAGTGCGGCGATTCGCGGTGAACTGAACTTTGCCATGCTAAAAGACAGCGCCAAAGCGACCATGAGTACCTGTGGCATGATCATCTGGATCGGTATTGGTGCAACAGCTCTGGTTGGTGTTTACAACCTAATGGGCGGTATCGATTTCGTTGAAGAGATCATCTTGTCATTAAGTGGTGGCAGCGTGATGGGCACTGTCATGATCATGATGCTGATCTTGTTTGTGCTAGGTATGTTCTTGGATTGGGTCGGTGTTGCACTATTAACCATGCCGATCTTTGTCCCAATCATTACCGGACTTGGCTTGGACCCTATTTGGTTTGGTGTGGTGTTCTGTTTGAACATGCAGGTATCTTTCCTATCACCACCTTTTGGTCCTGCCGCATTTTATCTTAAGTCTGTGGCACCAAAAGATATTAGTCTTGGCGAAATTTTCAGCTCCCTGCTGCCGTTTATTGGCCTGCAAGTTTTTGTACTCGCCTTGGTCATATTCTTCCCTGAGCTGGCCCTTTGGTGGAAATAACCCATTGAGACCATGCCGTTCAACACGGCTTTTTGAACGACACTGCTGCCTTGCTGACAACAGCAAGGCGATAAGGACTTAAGAAGATGACAAAGAAAATTGTAGTATTAGGCGTATCAGGCTCAGGTAAATCTTTGATAGGCAAAAGCATCGCTGACAAACTTGGCTATCCGTTTTTTGATGGCGATGACTTTCATTGCCAAGCAAATGTAGACAAAATGCGCCAAGGCACGCCGCTCACTGATGAAGATCGCAAGGATTGGTTGGCAACACTCAATACCATCTTGACCGATAACCCAACAGCAGTAATCGCCTGCTCTGGATTAAAACCAGAATATCGTGCCATGCTGCGAAATGGCTTAGACGACGTCACCATGATCTACCTTAAAGGCACTATCGACACCATTTGGCAACGTCACCAAAAACGTGATGGTCATTATTTTAATGGTCGAGAAATGTTAGAAAGTCAGTTTGCTACCTTGATTGAGCCAACAGAAGACGAAGCACTGGTGATCGATATTTCTCAAGATGCTGACGCAGTACTAAACGAAGCGCTTGCGCTTTTAGCGAATAAATAAAATAAACAAAAGAGGCAAAACACTTAGTTTGTGCCTCTTTTAACTAAATAAGTAAATGCTCACTTTCGATATAAACCCTACATTTATTAGTATCTACTCAGCTAACACCTACTTTTTTGTTTCTAGCCATGAATGGCTTATGGTAATGTTACTTGTAACAAAACATGGATATGTCACTGGTATGAAAAGCTCCGATATGAAAAGCCCCAGTATGAAAAATAAACGCCCTACATTGCAAGATGTGGCGAATTTAGTTGGTGTGACGAAAATGACCGTAAGTCGTTTTCTTAGAAATCCAGATCAAGTCTCTGCGCCATTACAGACAAAAATCGCCGAAGCATTAGAAGATCTAGGCTACATACCAAATCGAGCACCCGACATTTTATCCAAATCAAAGAGCCATGCAATTGGCGTTTTGCTGCCCTCTTTGACCAACCAAGTTTTCGCCGAAGTTATTCGAGGCATCGAATCCGTAGTAGAACCAGCTGGCTATCAAACTATGCTAGCCCACTATGGTTACAGCAAAGAGGCCGAAGAGTCGCGTATTGCTACTCTGTTGTCTTACAGTGTGGATGGTTTAATTATTTCCGAAAGCTATCACACCGAACGTGTGAGAAAGATGCTTGCTGTCGCTGGTATTCCCGTTATCGAAATCATGGACTCAGTCTCTCCACCAATCGAGCAAGCTATCGGCATAGACAACGAAGCTGCTGCTTATGCGATGACAGATTTTATGATCAAACGAGGCCGACAAAAGATTGTCTACTTTGCGGCGCGAATGGACCAACGGACACTCTTCAAAATAAAAGGTTACGAAACCGCTATGCTCGACAATGGCTTAACGCCTTTGTGCTTAAAAACCAATAGTGCATCATCTTTCACGCTAGGCGCGACTTTTCTAAAAGACGCGCTGCAGCAACAACCCGACACCGACGGCATTTTCTGTACCAACGACGACTTAGCCATTGGTGCGCTGTACGCTTGCCAAAAAGCTGGCATCAAGATTCCACAAGACATCAGCATTGCAGGCTTCCATGGCCACGATATTTCTCGAGCTATGGTGCCATTACTCGCTACGGTGATCACACCTCGTGAAGAAATGGGGCGCCTTGCTGCCGAACATTTACTGTCTCGTTTACAAGGGAATTCTGTTTCACAAAGAATTATTGATTTGCCTTTTCAAATAGAACCTGGCGAAACTATCTAAAAGTACGCAACACACCGTAAAGAGCGCCATATAAAGCAGCAATAAACGCGGAAAGCACTTCAAATAACACTGAGAAGTGTTATCATTATCGCGTTTTTTAACCTCTCAAAGGCTGTTTTATGAAACGCTTGCTGTTGATCGCCCTCTCTACTCTCTTACTCAGTTTATCTCTTTCCGTTCAAGCCGTTTCTTCGACACAAGACAGCATTAAAAATAGTGTAGAAGACAGCAAAGGCACGTTTAGCATAGATTACGTACCAAAACGCATTGTTGTCTTGGAGCTTTCCTTTGTGGACGCTTTAGCCGCTGTTGGCGTAAGTCCAGTTGGCATCGCTGATGACAAAGACCCCGAACGAATTCTAAAAGAAATTCGCAATGAAATTGGCGAGTGGACGTCCGTAGGTACTCGCTCTCAACCCAGCCTTGAAACGATTTCTGCATTAAAACCCGACCTTATCATTGCAGACATTTCTCGCCATGAAGGGGTTTATGCAGATTTACAAAAAATAGCGCCGACCTTGATCCTACCTTCGCGTAGAGCTAACTATGAAGAGAACCTTCATGCCACGGCTATCATCGGCAAAGCCATTGGCAAAGACAAAGAAATGCAAGCACGTTTGAAGCTACATGCTCAAAGAATGGCCGATTTTGCCAAACAACTACCAGAAGGCAAAGAAGTGCAATTTGGCGTTGCACGTGATGATGCTTTGTTCCTGCATACTGCCGATTCCTATGCTGGCGGAGTCATTCGCGCCTTAGGTTTAAAAAATGCTAATACAGGCCGAAGCGACGATGCCTATCGTCAAACCAGTTTAGAACAGTTTCTTGCGGTAAATCCTGACTACTTTATCGTCGGCAATTACGTCACGCCAAGCATCGTGGATAAATGGAAAAATGAGCCGCTTTGGTCTGTCTTAAAAGCCGCTAAGAATCATCATATTTATTCGGTTAACCCTAATACCTGGTCTCGTTGCCGAGGCATTATTTCAGCCGAAACCATGGGGCAAGATCTTATTAAGGTCTTTAAAGCGAATAAATGATCTCAATACGCCTGCCTTTTGTCGGCCAATGCCTAGCATTGTTGCTGCTTTTATTCATTTGTTCATGGATCAGCTTATTTAGCTGGTCGGTGATAACTATTACGCCGATGGATGCTCTACACGCTTTGTACGATATGAACGCAGAAAGCATCGCTCAGCATATTGTCCACGATTTAAGGCTGCCTAGAGTACTCGTTGGCATTATGGTGGGTGCTAATCTCGCCGCAGCGGGCGTCATCATGCAAGGGCTGACACAAAACCCTCTCGCTTCACCTTCTGTTTTAGGTATCAACGCTGGCGCAGCGCTTGGCATGGCGACAGTTTCCAGTATTGCACCTTGGTTTGGTTTACTTGGTACTTCAGTCGCAGCCATCATTGGCGGTGGCATTGCGTGGGCTTTCGTTATGTTGCTTGGCAGCGCATGGCGAGGTGGTAATGAACATGGAAGATTGGTGTTGGCGGGCGTGGCTATTTCTGCGTTATGTGCCGCCTTAACCAAAGCCGTTATTATCATTGCAGAAGACCAAGCGGCGGGCGTACTGACTTGGCTCGCGGGCAGTCTAGCCGATGCTAGATGGCAAACCTTTGATTCCTTCTGGCCTGTCTGCCTTATTGGTTTATTAGGCGCCATGTTAATAGCTCCCACGCTGAATCTTTTGCAGCTAGGCGATGACAATGCACGTAACCTTGGCGTGTCACTCATGTGGGTAAAACTAGGCGGCAGCTTTTTAGTTTTATTGTTGGTTGGTAGCGCCATCAGCAGTGTGGGTGCAATTGGCTTTGTCGGGTTACTGGTTCCTCATATGGCAAGAATGCTCGCAGGGCAAGATCATCGGAAATTTTTACCCATTGCTATGATGCTGGGCGCTTGCTTAGTCGTCCTATCCGATACCGTCAGTCGAGCTATTATTTATCCGGCAGAAACGCCCGCTGGTGCTATTTTAGCCTTGATCGGCGCGCCGTTTTTCATCTATCTCGTCCGCAAGAGAACCTTATAATGGCCACGCGCTCGCTGCCTATTTTACTACTTGCCTTGTTAGGATTGTTGGTCGCTAATCTGATGTTTGGCGCCGTTTCCATTCCCTTTAAAAGCATTTTTGAAGGGTTTCAGGTCGGCAATGCCAACTACTTCACCGTTCATGAATACCGTTTTCCTCGTGCCATTCTCGCCATGTTAGTTGGCGCTATGATGGCACTTGCTGGCGCCTTGGTGCAGGGTGTGATTCGCAATCCATTAGCGTCACCCGATGTGCTTGGCGTCAGTCATGGCGCTGGATTGGCAGCCGTGTTTTACATGACATTTTTCCCTGATGCCGATATTCGCTGGTTACCAGCTGTTGCGCTAATCGGGAGTTTAATCGCTGCGTTAACGTTGTGGTGGCTGTGCGGCTCACATAGCAGCACCATAAAACTGGCCATTACCGGTGTGGCATTAGCGGCGTTATACGCCAGCTGTATAGACTTTCTGATGCTGGTTAAACCACTGGAAATAAACAATGCTCTGTTGTGGTTAACGGGTAGTTTATGGGGGCGCGGCTGGAATCAGCTTTCTATGTTATTGCCTTGGTTGCTGCTCATTCCTTTTGCGCTTTGGCTGGCCAAACCTCTGAACCTAATCCACCTCGGCGACGACAGTGCCATTAGCCTTGGTATCAAGGCCAACAAACTGCGTTTAGCGTCTTTGGCGATTGCCGTTGGACTGACAGCTTCTTGTGTTGCGATTTGTGGTCCTATCGGATTTTTAGGCTTAGTGGCTCCGCATTTAACGCGTAAATTGGTCGGTGGACGCCATCAAATACTCTTACCGTCCACCATGCTAGTTGGCGCGATTTTGTTGCTGCTTGCCGATCTCGTGGCTCGTACCATTGATCCACCTATTGAATTACCCGCCGGCATTATGACCGCCATTATTGGTGCGCCGTATTTTCTTTGGCTACTCCTTAGGACGAAATGATTTATGTCTCTTAGCACTCATAATTTATCTGTTGGCTACCATGATAAAGCCATTGTAAAACAGGTCGACCTAACCATTCCTGAAGGAAGAATCATCGCTTTACTCGGGCCAAATGGCTGCGGCAAATCCACTTTACTAAAAGCCATGGCACGTATTCTTTCGCCTATGGAAGGCCAAGTTCACTGGCAAGGTAAAAACCTTCACAGTATTGCGTCCAAAAAACTGGCTCAACAACTGGCCTTATTGCCGCAAACTCAGCCTATCCCGGAAGGAATTAAAGTCAAAGATTTGGTCGCCTATGGACGCAGCCCATATACCGGGTTTTGGGGACGGATTAACAAAGATGATCAAGTAATAATAGACAAGATGATGGAAGAGACAGGCATTACTGAGCTTGCGGATCAATTGGTCAGCGAACTCTCCGGCGGCCAACGCCAACGTGTTTGGCTCGCCATGACCTTAGCGCAAGATACGCCGTATTTGCTACTAGACGAGCCAACCACTTATATGGATTTGAGCCATCAAGTAGAGCTGATGCACTTGTTACGCAAATTGAATCTACAAGGAAAGACTATCATCACAGTGCTTCATGACATCAACCAAGCTGCTCGATATTGCGACCATCTCATCGTGATGAAAGAAGGAGAAATCATCACTCAAGGTTCGCCCGAGTCGGTACTCACACAAACCATGCTTAAAAACGTTTTCTCATTGGATGCGCAGATTCACCAAGACCCAATCGCCAAAACCCCAATGTGTGTGGTGGAGTAATTAGGCCTAACAATAGCGCGCTGATTGACAAAAAAGTAACCAACTAGTTTAATGCGACTAATTATCGTTTACAATTGTTACTTATTTAAATCAGAGGAGCTATTTCATGCCGCACAATGCGGATCCAAGAGCGCAACAAAGTGCTATGCACGCGCTATATTCAGATAACCATCGTTGGCTGTATACATGGATACGTAAGCGCTTAGATAACCACTTTGACGCGGCAGACTTAACTCAAGATACCTTTTTACGTATTCACGCTCGTCAAAACGTCGATACCATAACTCAGCCTCGTGCCTACTTAATGACAGTCGCAAAAGGAATTGTCAGTCATTTTTATCGTCGTAAATCGTTGGAAGATACCTACTTAGAATACATCGCATTATTTCCCGATCCAGTAACCTCTTCCCTAGAACAGCAGCAAATTATTTTACAAACATTAGAACAAATTGATGCGCTCCTTAATGAATTACCGCGTCATGTCAAAACGGTCTTTTTAATGTCGCAAATTGAAGGCAAAAAATATCAGACCATTGCTGACGAGCTGGGGATGTCACTTATCAGTGTAAAACGCCATATGAAACAGGCCTATGTGCAATGTTTGACTCTTATGGAGGAAGATTTTTTTGAATAAGGCAAACACATCAATAGCAAAGCATAGCCTTGAAGAAGCGGCCGACTGGCTAATACGCCAACAAGAAGCGCCGTTAACCAACGAAGAAAAGGCACAGCTGAAACAATGGCAAGACGCCAGTCAAGAGAATACACATGCTTGGCAACTTGCTCAGCGACTCATGGGCCATGTGGATAGGTTACCGAAAGATGTGGCTGCGGCGGTACTCAATCGCCCCGAAGATGAAGGCCGTCGCATTGCTATAGGTAAACTAGCGCTCTTACTGGCAGCAGGACCAACACTATGGGGCGGCTATAAAGCAATTGAAGTTCAACAATGGACAGCTGATTACCGGACAGCCAAAGGTGAGTTTCAAAAAATCACCTTGCCTGATGGTTCAATGGTGAAACTGAATACTGCGACCGCATTTGATATGACATTCAACACTCGCTCTCGCCTATTGTCACTGCGAGAAGGCGAAATCGAAATACACACAGGGCAAGTAGATCCGCAACAATTCGGCCCATTCCTCATTCAAACACAGGAAGGCACGCTAACAGCTCTTGGAAGAAGATTAACCGTACGCCAATGTGATGGTTTTACTCAACTTGCTGCAATAGAAGGACAGGTTCAAGCCACTCCTAAGCTCGCACAGAATAATGAAGTAATAACCATAAAATCAGGCCATCAAGCTCAAATGTCTAACCTTGGATTGCTGTCTAGCCAATTGATCTCTCCCGCGACAACCGCTTGGCTAAATCAAATGCTGGCTGCTCATGATATGCCGCTGAAACAATTTGCCGAGGAAGTTTCCCGCTATCGAAAGGGCTATTTACGTGTTTCACCTGAGATACAAAACCTATTGGTATCGGGTGCATTTCCAACATCCAACACTGACACCATTATTAATATGCTGACTCACACTTACCCTATTAAAGCCAAGCATCACCTGGGCGGCTATTGGGTCACTCTTGAGCCAACTTAATACGACATTAGCAAGTAAATAAATCAAAAAAGAAGCTAATAAAAATTATTTTCATTTCGATTGATACCTTTTTTCTTTTCAAGTGGCTTATTAGGTAGATAAAAAATAACCCAACGATTTTAAAAAAGGAGGTAGCTGTGGCTGCCCAAAGAGAACAGTTTTTGAAAACACCTTTCTTGAAAACACCTTTCTTGAAAACAAAGCGACACAACGCCATCAGCGCTGCGCTTCTCAGCACAAGCTTAATCCTTGGTGCGGGCGCTAGTTCATTTACTTTGGCGGAAAATGCCGGACAACAAGAAACCCGCCAACAAGTCTCTGTTCCCGCCGGAGATCTTGGTAAAACACTTACCGACATTGCGGTACGTCATCATATCGCGCTCTCTTTTGATCCGGCTCTAACTCAAGGACTCAAAAATGAGGCTGTTTCAGGTAACTTCTCTGCTCTGGAATTGATCGATGCCTTGCTACAAAACACCAATCTCATCATGACACCAAACCAAGACGGCACATACAGTCTCATGGATCAGAGCGATTACACTATGTCAGGCTTAGCGGTATCTGCCTCGCAAATTAACGACAGCGTACTGAGCGAATATAAGGGAGGGCAAATCGAATCCGGTGGCCGATTAGGCGTATTTGGTGAACAAGACAGTTCCAACGTTCCTTTTAGTGTGGTGTCTTATACCAACAAAGCCATCGAAGACCAGCAGCTAGAAAGCATTGCAGAAGTACTTGATAACGACGCTTCAGTTCAATCAGGGCATGGCTATGGTAACTACGCAGAAAAATTCATGATTCGTGGTTTTGAACTCGATAGCGACGCTATTTCCTACGGCGGACTCTATGGTATTTTGCCTCGCCAAGTCGTTTCTACTAACGCTGTAGAAAGCGTGCAACTACTAAAAGGCTCTAGTGCTTTCTTAAACGGTGTAACGCCTGGAGGAAGCGGCATTGGCGGCGCGATTAACCTTGAACCTAAACGCGCAGATGACGACCTAAATGCTGTGACACTAGATACAACAGCCGAAGGCCAAGTAGGTATTAGTGCAGATATAGCGCGACGTTTTGGTGATAAAAACCAATGGGGAATTCGTGTTAATGCATTACACCGCAATGGTGACAGCGCCATTGATGACGAAACTCGTGAAGAAACTTCCATCAGTGTTGGCGTGGACTATCAATCAAAAAAACTTAATGTTTCTACCGATATGGGTTACCAGAAACAAACCATCGACAGTGGGCGTTCTGTCGTTTATGCAGGCACCATCACGAAAGTTCCAACTGCTCCAGATGCAGAAACAAACTATGCGCCATCTTGGGCTAATTCTGAATTAGAAACCCTATATGGCATGGTCTCAGCAAATTATAAATTAAACCAAGATTGGACATTAAACGGCGCGCTCGGCGCTAATAAGAACAAAGAGTTCGGTGATTATTCGTCTCCCACCGTTAATAGTCTAAATGGTGACGCCACTGGCAGACGATTATCCGTGCCGTACGAATCTAATACTTTTTCCTCCTCTGTCAGCCTATTAGGCGATCTAACAACAGGAAAAGTAACTCATCAATTGAATCTTGCTTATTCAGGTTTTGTTAATAAAACCTATACAGCTTACACCATGTCTAACCCAACTTATGACACGAACATCTATAATCCGGTTGATATCGCTTATCCAGATACTGTTTTTGCTGATGGCAATATGGATGATCCAAATATTCGCTCTAAAACCGATACTAAAGGACTTTCTTTTGCGGATACGTTGGGCTTTATGGACGATCGCTTATTAGTGACTGCAGGTGTGAGATACCAAGAAATAAAAGCAAACAACTACAATTACGATGGTTCAATTGACACCTCTTACGATGATTCTGCCACGTCGCCTATTTATGGCATTGTCTACAAACCGACTGACGCCATCTCCTTGTACGCTAATCACATAGAAGCCTTACAAAAAGGCGAAAATGTCTCAACCAGTAGTAGCAACAACTACTCAAACGCAGGCGCAAGCTTGAAGCCTTATACCTCTAAGCAAAATGAGGTGGGGATTAAATTTGAAGATGGAACCTTAGGCGCGGGCGCTGCTCTTTTCGAAATAACCAAACCCGAAGCCTACGGTGAGGCAGGAAGCGCCTATGATTACTACGGCGAGCAACGTAACCGAGGCATTGAACTAAGCTTGTATGGTGAACCGTCGACAGGTCTGCGTATTAATACCTCGGCGACATGGTTAGACCCTAAACTAAAAGACACTCAAAACGGCACTAATGATGGCAACGACGCGGTTGGTGTTGCTAAGTATCGATTAGTACTTGGAGGCGAATATGACATTCGCTCGTTACAAGGTCTAACGCTAGGCGGAAAAGTCATTCGCAGCGGCCCACAATACTTGAATGCGAGCAATACATTAGAAGTCGATGCTTGGACACGATTAGACGTAAACGCACGTTATGTCTCTAAAATTGCTCAACAAGATATTACTTGGCGTTTAAACATCACCAACTTGATGAATGAAGGCTACTGGGCATCGGCAGCTGGCGGTTACCTAACACAAGGCAATCCACGCGAAATCAAATTATCCGTCTCCACCGAGTTCTAAATCACTCTCATAATCTTGTGATGTTAATCGCCGATAAAATTCATTCCAGTGGCGATTAGCATCACTCTTCACAAGAAAAGCCGTAAAACTCGCATCATTTTTTGAAATGACTAGACGACAAATCCTCGTATTGAATGTCCAAACAGTCAGTTTTTTATGAGGTAACATATTCTCACTAGAGAAGTTTACCGTCTTTAAAAGCTGAGCATAATAATGACCCTATCCTTTACAGATACAGCAACACCGATTAATTTTGACAAGGTCACTCACACGTTAAAAGAAGCCGCCATTCCATCTTTGGCGCGAGCTTCTATCCGTGAGCTTGTCGCACTAGTCAATCGCATTGAATCCGCGACAGGTGAAAAGTTTATCCGCATGGAAATGGGTGTGCCTGGCCTGCCTGCGCCCAGTATCGGCATAGAAGCAGAGATAGCAGCACTGCATCAAGGCGTGGCCTCTAAATACCCGATGCTAGAAGGTATTCCTCAGTTAAAGCAGGAAATTAGCCGTTTCTGTTCTTTATTTATGAATATCAACGTCAGCCCAACAGGCTGCTTTCCAACCGTTGGTTCAGCCCAAGGAGCCTTGGCGGCTTTTTTAGTCGGCAACCGTACAAAAGAGCAAGGCGCAACATTGTTTATTGATCCGGGCTTTCCAAACCAAAAACGCCAGCTTGATATGATAGGCCAACCTTGGGGTAGCTTTGATGTATACAATCATCGTGGCGCAGCGTTAAAACCAGAGCTAGAGAAGCATTTATCCTCAGGAAAATATGCCACCTTGCTTTATTCCAACCCAAATAATCCGGCTTGGATTTGTTTCAATGAAGAAGAGTTACAGATCATTGCCGAGGTGGCTAGACGATACGACGTTATTGTCATTGAAGATCTCGCCTATTTTGGTATGGATTACCGCGAAGACTATGCGACACCCGGTCAAGCCCCTTATCAGCCTAGCATTGCGCATTACACCGATCAGTACATTTTATTGATTTTAAGCTCTAAAGTGTTCAGCTATGCAGGCCAACGAGTAGCAAGTTTGGTTATTTCAGATGCACTTTACCAACAAGAGTTTGCAACCTTAAAAACGAACTTTGGACAAACACAGTTCGGCAAAGCCATTACCTTCGGCGCTATGGGAGGTTTATCCGCTGGCGTTACGCATTCGGCACAATATGGCTTAGCTGCAATGTTGAAGGCAGCCAATGATGGGGAATTGCCTTTTTTGAATCTTACTAAGGTTTATGAAAAACGCGCGGCCATCATGAAAAAGCTATTTATAGACCATGGTTTTGAAATGGTGTATTTCGAAGATAACGGCAAGGCGCTGAGCGATGGTTTCTATTTTACTTTCTCTTATCCAGGATTGGATGGAGACAGTTTATTAGAAGCGTTGCTGTACCATGGAATCAGCGCCATATCCTTGGTAAATACAGGTTCAGAAAGAGTGGAAGGCGCACGGGCTTGTGTATCCCAAGTGAAAGACGAACAACTAGCAGATCTTGAAAAACGCTTAAGTGCCTTTCAAGCACGTTTTCCCCCTGCTTAACGCTTTACTCCCATTGCTCGCGATGTTTTCGATTGAAGCGGAATTAATCAGTTTGAATCCTCTTCAATCGAAGACATCGCGTTCTTTTTTAAAGCTACGTTAACTATCGGACAGGCTCAAGAAAGCAGCGAAAACGCATAATCTTGACTAATAACTGTGGCGTATTCGCCATGCAAATTTGCCAATGACATAGCATGCACTTCATCTGCACTGCGCGATTGACCAAAGAAGTCATCTTTTTCAAAAGCAAAACAAGCACTGCCAACCACATACGTCTTAAAACCTAAATTCCCAGCACTTCGCACTGTCGATTCCACTGAATTATTCGTGCTGACGCCAACGACAACCAAGGCTTGCGCATCTTGTTCCCGTAGCCAAACATTTAAATCAGAATAGGTAAAAGCATCAGGGACCGATTTTTCAATGACTTTTTCATCGGCTAACGGCTGAAAGGCATCCTGAAACAACACACCTTCTTGTTCTGGCCAAAATAAAGATTCGGGCTCTGTCGACAAATGACGAACATGGACAATCGGTGCATGACTGGCACGCCAATGGGCTAATAGCTCTGCAATTTCATGTTCCGCATTTGGGTTATTGCGTTCGCCCGCTTGTGGCCAAGACATGCCTTGCTGCATATCGATGATCATCAATACTACTGATTTAGTCATCGTCACTCCTTTATTTAAACATCTTGGGATTAACTGTCCTTGAGCTTACGTGTCTTTAAACTTCAGCGTTTTTAACTTCAGAATCCGATTTTGCTTTTTCATCAATACGATTTTCAAGCGCCTGCAATCGCTTCTGCTGATTACGTAATTTAAAAAAGAAAACCACTAACGCCATACACAACAAGAAAGTTAAATTACCCAAGAAATTCACACGATATTCTAACGACTTAACATGCGCTATTTTGGTCGAAAGTGATTGGTAATCACCTAGAGACGCAGTGGATAACTGTAAAATGGCCACACTTCGCTCTAAATCAAAAACAGTTTGAGCTAGCTTTTGCTGATCTTCTGGCATGGTTTGCGCGGCCATAGAAACCGATACAAAACCACCAAGAAATAGACATAAGAGCAATCGATATAACATAAGTAGTCCCTAAAATAGTGTCAGATTGATATCTGCATAATAACGGCATCGCAGCCCTAATAGCTAGGGAAGGTGCGAATAAGTCTACTAAGCCTCAGTCTTTCAGAGAAATCGTCAGATAAGGCGCGGCTCTGAAGGAATGTAGGTACCTTTCAAAGAGTCGCAACGACATGTGGCCTGTTACTTTTAATAGTAAGCTCTGAAAGACCCGCAGGGCATGGTCTAAAAGCCTGTATTCTTTGTTGAGCACCTCGAAAATAGAACCACTATTCACATTCGGTACTCGTCTCGAATAACAGGCTTTTATCAACATGCTGAGGCAAGAGGACTTGTTCGCACCTTCCCTAGGCCTGCGATCACAGGTTACAGATACTAATAGTGATTCTACTTTAATCGACATTAAGCCACGATTACTGAGTCACACTTTAAATATTGAAATACTACGGTTCAACGATTCAGCTTGATCTGCAATAGCCTGACTCGCCTTAGAGTTCAACGCGACAGATTCTGACGTGTCTTCCGTGATTTCACGTATTGTGTCGACGTTTTTACTAATCTCGTTGGCTGCGATGGTCTGCTGTTCAATTGCGGTTGATACAGAGCCCGCCATTGCCGAGATTTCTTCTACATCAAGAATAATTTGCTCAAGTACAGTTCCAGTAGTCGCCGCTTCATCACGACTTAACACACCATCATGACGGCAATTTTCCATCAGCGCCACAATGCCTTTGGTGCGCTCTTGCAAGGTGACAATAATGTCAGAAATTTCTTCCGTGGCAGAATGAGTTCGACTTGCCAATGCACGTACTTCATCGGCAACAACAGCAAAGCCTCGGCCTTGCTCACCCGCTCGAGCGGCTTCAATCGCGGCATTAAGCGCCAGTAAGTTGGTCTGCTCAGCGATACCTTGAATAACGTTCAACACCGTGCCAATGCTTTCGCTTTCTTTTGCTAATGCACTGACGGTTTCGACAGAGCCTTCCAGTCTGTCTGAAAGCTGACGAATACGATCAATCGCAGAGTTCACTTTAGACTGCCCTTGTCGTGCATTTTCTTGCGTTGAATGAGCCTTCGCCGCAGCCATTTCCATACTGCGAGAAATATCTTCCACTGTGCCCACCATTTCAGTGACAGACACCGCCACCATATCAGTTTCCGCTCTCTGCTTCTGCGCATCATCTGAGGTTCTGGCTGCATTTTGCGACAACTGAATTGTCGTGCTATTCATCTCTTGTACAGTGAGGTTTGCGTTAGCAATGACGCTACTAAAATCCGTCAACATATCGTTAATACTGGCAGCCACAAAACCAATCTCATCTTTCGCCGGCAAATCGACACGTAAACCAATATTGTGAGTGGTTTGAATATTTCGCATCGTTGTTTGGATGGTATTCAATGCCGAATTGATCGTACGATTAATAATCCACGCAACAAACACTCCAACAACAATGATGACGCCACAAAGAATAGTTGTCATCATCATGGCAAAGGATGTTTTGGCTTGAATAACCGACGTTAACTGAGCTTCCAGTGAATCGAGTGCCGTTTCGGTTTTATGGATAGACTCACGCATTGCCAGTAGTTTGCCTTCTTTACTGGTCAAACCTAAGGCTTTTTTGCCATCCGCATATTGGTTAAAGCCTGTTCGATATTGTTCGGAAAGAGATATTAATAGCTGAATCTTATCTGCTGGCAGTGAGCCACTGCGTAAGTTACTTTCTAACTGATCTAAGGTTTTATTAAAAGAGGTAATATATTTAGGATTACTGCGCAACATAAAGTCTTTTTCATGTCGACGAAGCTGCAACATAGTCACAAGTAACGCATCTTGGTTCAGGGCTGATAACTCGCTTTCAATATTATGTACCGCTCCACGAAGCTGACCTTGCAGTCCCGTCTCTGGTGTTAGGCCCAATTCTTTAGAAGCCGTCACAACAGAGGTAAAATCTGTCTGATACTCTTTAAAATCGTCGGTAAGTTCCAGCAAAGTATTAGTATCGACAGCAAACTCATTCATTACGCTTTCAAGTAATGTTTGATCTGCAAAAAGAGAAGTCATTGTCTCGTTGAATTTTACTTCATAAGAAAGGTCAAGACGCGCCAGAAAATCTTTTTCATTACGACGTAAGGTCAGCATATTCACTTGTTGGTGTACGACAAGATTCTTGGCATAGTTTAGCTTTTCTAGATTGCTCTGCGTATTATAAAAAAGCCCTAACATGGCGACGAGCGCAACAACTAACAAGACGGTATTTAAAATTAATTTATGTTTAATGAGCACAATTGGCTCCTATCATTAAAAAGAAAACGATCCTTTACTTACACTAAAATTAATTCCATCTACCTATATGATAATTCATAAAAAACGGAAGATCCTCGATTCGCACAATTCCATAATAAACGTCACAGGAAATAACAAAGCTAACCGAGGTTTGTTACAGAAAAATATCTGCTCATCAAAACTTCGCAAAAGATGTTTTTAAAAAATCCAGCAACAAGCGCAACTTTTTAGACTCTGCGGTTCCGGGCGGAAAAACCGCGTAAACATCAATGCCTGTGCATTTATAATCCGGTAAAATTCGTTCTAAACTACCATTAGCAATACGCGGTAACGCGTCGTACATGGGAATGCGTCCTATGCCGTTACCGCCTTCTAAAAATATTGTCCTCGCTGCCGCATTGTTGGTACTCACCGCGCCATGCACAGACAAGCTAAACGACTTAGAACCTTGGCTAAGGTGTACGGTATTTGCTGCGGGCGTATAGACCACCCAATCATGGTCATAAAGTTCTTCGGGCTTAGTTGGTCTGCCGCGACGGCGAAAATACTCTGGCGAGCCACACAAGCAGGTCTCAAAGGTCTTTAACTTGCTGGCTTGCAAACCAGAATCTAATAAGGGCGCACCTCGAATTGCCAGATCAACACCGTCTTTGATGATATTAACTACTTCATCACTTAGGGAAACATTCAATTCTATTAAAGGATAAAGCCTCCGAAATTCATTCAGCGCGGGCACAATTACTTGCAAGCCCAAATTGACTGGACAAGAGATCTTCAACTTCCCTTCTGGCTCTTGTTTGGCTTTTTCTATCTGTCGGTTCGCTTCGTGAGCTTGAAAAGCAATGGCTCGGCAACGCTGATAATAAGCTTCGCCCGTTTCGGTCAATGACAAAGATCGAGTAGTACGATTCAGCAGTTTTACGCCAAGCTGCTCTTCTAGCTTTTTTAGGTGATAACTCACCACGCCACGGGAAATCCCCATGAATTTGGCGGCGGCCGTTAAACTGCCTTGCTCCACTACTTGGGCAAACACCACCATACTTTTTAACTGTTCAAAGGAGACTTCCATAGTGACGACTCTTTTATATAGATAACGGGAAACCAGATTAATTGTATCAATTATTAGATCAATGAAGTCAAAAATAACTCCATTACACTCATTCGATTAATTAGATAGACTAATCACAAGTTAATAACACAACTCATTCAAACATTTAGGAGCCTCTTATGAGCAGCAAAAAAATTCTAGTCGTACTTACTTCCCATTCGGATCTGGGCGACACAGGTCACAAAACAGGTTTTTGGGTAGAAGAATTCGCTGCACCTTATTACGCATTTCTTGATGCTGGCGCAGAAATCACTGTCGCTACGCCAAAAGGCGGCCAAGCGCCAATTGATCCAAACAGCACAGCGCCAGATGCACAAACCGAGGCAACTGAACGCTTCTATAAAGATCAGGCTGCGCAAGACGTAATTGCTAACACAGTCAAATTGAGCGATATGAAACAAGAGGACTTCGATGCCATCTTTTACCCGGGCGGCCACGGTCCACTTTGGGATCTGACTGAAAACAAAGAGTCTATTGCCTTGATCGAAAGCTTTATTAAAGCCGACAAGCCAATCTCTTCTGTCTGTCACGCACCAAGCGCTTTCTTGAACATCAAAGACGCAGACGGTGAGTACTTCATTAAAGGCAAAACCGTCACTGGCTTTACTAACAGTGAAGAAGCGGCTGTGCAATTGACAGAAGTTGTGCCTTTCTTGTTAGAAGATGAAATGAAAAAACGCGGTGCAGATTACAAAAACACGGCGGATTGGACACCATTTGCGGTTCAAGACGGTTTAATGATCACAGGTCAGAACCCTGCCAGCTCTGAACTAGTGGCTGAAAAACTATTGGCTCACTTAAATAAATAAGCCCTACTAGCCAATTGGTGAAAGTATAAAAAAACCGTCTCAAGATAACTTGAGGCGGTTTTCTGTTTTATCGTCAGTGAAACTAAGGCGTTATAACGCGTAATCGAAAACAATAATGTCTTCTAAAATCGGCCCTAGTTGCGCTTTTAATACTTCGTGTTCTGGATGAGGAATATAAGCATCACGTGCAGCTTCGTCCACAAAGGTCATAAACACACAATGGGTATACTCTTTATTGCGCCCTTCTGGACTGTTGTTTAAGCCCCATTCAACCGATTCAATGCCATCGATCTTGCTCTTAATTTTCTCGAAGTTAGCCATAGACGTTGCGATATCCGCCGCGGTCGCTTGCTCTTTGTACTTGATAAACAATACATGTCGAATCATAAGGACTCCTGTTTAAATAAATGATTTAACAAAATCATACTCCGCTCCTCCAACGAAAAACATGCGAACAGTAAACAATCCTTAAAAGGTCAATTTTGTTCAATACGCCAAGATCCTAAAAAACGATAGTGAACGCCTGTTGATTATTTTCTTAGGAACATCTGATGACTTTCTCTTTAATCATTTCTATGTCTTTGTTTGCCTTAGCGGCGTCTTTGTCACCAGGCCCGGTGAACCTTGTCTCGCTAAGTGGCAGCGCTCGCTATGGAATCAAAACGGGGCTTATTTTTGTAACGGGAGCGACGCTCGGTTTTATTGTGCTGTTTTTGCTGATCGGCTTTGGGCTACATTACTTAATCGACCAATTAAGCTGGATCACCCAAGTGCTGCAATGGTTCGGTATCGCCTTTCTGCTGTATCTGAGTTATCAGTTATTCACCGACAATGGCGAGCTAAATTCCGACAAACATAGCAAGGCGCCAACCTTTATGACAGGTGCCATTATGCAATGGCTAAATCCAAAAGCATGGCTAGCCTCGCTGTCTGGCATTGCGGCCTATACTCCCAATGCGGAAGCAACCGAGGTGATCATCTTTGCGAGTCTATATTTGCCAATTTGCTGGCTGTCTTTGGGAATTTGGGTGTGGATAGGAAAAATACTCGGACAGTATTTTCAAAGCCCCGACAAAATGCGCTTAATGAATAAAACCTTGGCGATATTACTGGCAGGTAGTTGTGTGATGATTCTAGTCTAACTGACCTTACCTAAGAAGAAACTGAACGGCGATACTGATCTGGTGTTGCCGCTACTCGCTGTTTAAACGCGCGCTGAAAGTGCGCTTGATCACTAAAGCCAATCGTCTGTGCCACATCAACAATGGCTTGACCTTGCTTTAAGGCTTGCTGGCCCAGTTGAATACGACGATTCAAACGATAAGCATGTGGCGTCATATTAAAATGGCGCTTAAACGCACGAACCAAATAACCAGTACTGAAACCAAATTCAGTACTGATTTGCTCAATCGAGGTATCGTGCAAACAGTATTGATTCAAATAGTCCGCCACTTGATATAAGTTATTCACAGGCAAAGCTGTGGAAAATTCGATGTTATTCGCATCCAACTCCGTGAACAAGTCCACCAGCACCGCTTCTAGCCTTTGGCCTTTTTCTATAGACGAAAAATGAGTAGCCATTAGACATTCACATACTTCTACAAATGCCTGATAAGCCTGAGCTGACAATAAGGTATCACCCAGAGTATCTCGCCAAGTTTGAGCTTCTCTAATGCCATGGGCGAACAATAAGGACGCTAACCAATCCTTGTCTAAATGCATCATGTAATAAGCCCAAGGAGAATCTTGACGAGGATTACAAGCATGAACCACATCTGGATTCATCATCACCAAAGCCCCCCACTCAACGCCGTGTAAGCGATCCGCACAGCGGAATTCGCTCTGGCCTTGCAGAATGGCACCAATCGACCACTCTTGATGAGAATGTGGCGCATAGCTAACATTTCTGCCATCCAATACTTGGCGAAGCTCTACATAAGGCAAAGCCGGATCTCGCCAAAACATCGGATGGGTAGAAGGTGTCATTTTATCGTCCTATCAATCAAGCTGTTTATGCCAAATAGTTTATGACAAACAATTTATGGCAAGCAACTCATACGAAATTTATCATCCAACGTCACAGGCAAAACCAAAGTACTAAATTTTAACGTCAAAGATTGTTTACACATAGCACTTCGTTGCGCTTCATCATCCACATAAATCTCACGATATTCTGCGTTTAGTACAGGCTTACCTTTACTAATGAAGGCTTCATATGAGCGACATTCAGAGTATTCGAAACATTGCTCGTTGACGGCAAAATCAAAATCATCGACTAAAGCACGAATCTGATCTGGGTCGTTTTTGAGCCCAATCGCCAAGCCTCTTTTATGAGCTTGAGCGGCAAGAAAGCGATTGAAATCTAGCTGATCATTACGGTGAAAATAGAATCCAGTGTTAGTTCTGTAGCTGTCTACATTGTCTGGCTCAACGCCATCACAACCTTTTTCAGCAGCTAAATCAAGACGACGGGACAACACTTCACGAACATGCTTAGAGCGAATATCTAACCAACGTTCATTGTCCCAACCACTTAAGGTTTTGCCCAAATATTTGGTAGCAAAGTCTGTTGCATCAGGTCGCCAATCTTCGTATGAACCAGCAGAGAAATAACAAATAACTTTTTTACCCGATGCTTGCAGGCGTTGAATCAGCTCAACAGACGAATCAAATAAATCAATGTCGTATAAGTCCACGTCATAACCTTCGTTAACGACGCCATCGAGCTGCCATTGCCAGGTCACGGAAACCGGTGGACGATACCAATCATCCGCCGCATAAAGAGGGGAAAAGAGAGACGAAAGCAACACACACAACACAGGGAATGGAAAAAATAGAACGCGCATAGTGGACTCCATATGCTCAAAAGGCTAAAAAGCCCGCGACAGGTCTTGCCGCAAGCACCCACTCTACTCTGTTATGAGGTGAAAGGCTCTCAATCTAATGGCTTAGATTCTAGTGGAACAGCTGAGACAGGCACTCATTAGAAATACTGCCATGACAAACAGATGTCACGCCACCACTCATACTGACCCGAAAATCGTCGCTAATTTCAATATCTATCTGGCCACCCGGCATCATCACCTTGATGGACGAGTCACATAAACCTAACTTGTATGCCACTGCAGCGGCTGCACAACTGCTGCTGCCAGATGCTAACGTATAACCAGCGCCACGCTCCCAAATTTCGATCACAATATGATTACGATCAATCACTTGCATAAACTGCACATTGGTTCGATTAGGGAAATTGGGATGTGTCTCAATCAAGGGACCAAACTCTTTTGCCATGGTTTCAGTTGGCGACTCAGCCAAGATAACGCAATGGGGATTGCCAATGGTGACAGCGCTATAGATGTGATTCAGACTCATCACATTAAGGTTTTCTAACAAGACTTCGCGAGGTTCACCCCAAACTGGAATGTCTTGGCTAAAAAAAGACACTTTGCCCATTTCCACATCCACTCGCTGTCCATTGTCAGACACTTGTGCTTTGACCACGCCACCTTTGGTTTCAATAGTAAAAGGTTTGTCTTTCACCAAGCCTTGGTCCCATAGTGAACGACAAAAAATTCGTAAGCCATTACCGCTTTTCTCTGCTTCGCTGGCATCTGGATTAAAAATACGTAACCCAAAGTCTGCAATATTTGAAGGAAATGGACCGACCAATACGCCATCTGACGCTACACCATAATGTTTATGGCAAATATTTTTAATGATCAAAGCGGCAGGCTCATCAGGAAACTCATCTGGTGAGACCACTAAATACACATTTCCTAGCGCATGGTACTTACGAAAATCCATTGCCTTACTTCCTTTGGCTATTCAATTAACTGATTGGCTAAAGCGTATTTTATCAAGCCGGCAGAGGTATGAATATCCAACTTGTTTTTAATATTTTGTCGATGGGTTTCGGCAGTTCTCACACTGATATTCAAGGATTGGCCGATTTCTTTATTAGATAAGCCTGCCGCCAAAGCTTTCAATACAGCAACTTCTCGCTTAGTTAAGTCATCCGACTGCTTGGGAGAAGCGCCCAATGAAAACAGTGAATCAGACGCTCCTGAGCTAAAATAAGTACCGCCTTGATGCACGGTATTAATGGCTTGTACTAATTCTTCTGAAGACACGTCTTTTAACACGTAGCCATTCGCACCAGACTGAATCAGCGACAAAATATACTCTTTGTCATTATGCATACTCAGCATCAAGATTTTCACATTGGGCTGTTCTGCTTTAAACCGCTTGGTCGCCTCTAACCCATTTAAAACGGGCATAGAAACATCCATAAGAACCAAATCTGGCTGGGTTTCTTTGGCTTTTTCTAAGGCATCCAATCCATTCGATGCGGTTGCTATAATGTCGATATTGCCTTCTAACTCCAAGCGAGCTTGAAGACCATCTAACACCAACATGTGATCATCGACTAAAATTAATCGGATATTTTTTGTCATTATTGTCACGCTTTCCTAACTGATTACAATCTTTGTTCAAGAGGCAATAACGCATGCACTGTCGTGCCTTTGCCGCGCTGTGATTCCAACATAAAATCACCACCAATTAACTCAATTCGCTCACGCATATTAATTAAACCAATCCCGGAAGACAGCTCTGATTTTTTCGAGAAACCATCACCATCATCCACACACTCAAACATTACATGTCGGTGAGATTGCAATACTTGTAGCGATATATTCTTAGCTTGCGCGTGCTTTTCAATATTAGTCAAAGATTCTTGAGTAAGACGATAAACCGTAATTTCTATTTCATCTGGTAATTTAGAGGATACATCAAAACGATATATAACCTGGATTTCCGTTCGCTCCATAAATTGATCAATTAGGGCCTGTAACGCCGTATCCAAACCTAAATCATCCAACAAGGTTGGCCGTAAATTATGGGAAATCTGCCGAACTTCGCTGATAGTTTGATTGATCAAGTCACTCGCTTTGGCTAATTCCTGATGAATCACCTCTTTTCCATGGTCACGCTTTAATTTATTTTCCGCTAGCTCTATTCGAAACTTACAACTCACTAGTAACTGATTAATACCATCATGAAGCTCACGGGAAAATCCGCGCCTTTCATTCACTTGCAAACGCATAAAGCGCTGAGCCAGCTCTTTTAATCTTGAGTCCGCCAATTTATGCTCATGAAGATTAATCGCCAAGCCTAATAAAATTACCAGTACTACGGTGACCACAACCACGGCAATTACGGTAAAGAAACTACGCTGAATGTTATCATTCATGATGGCTTTAGTTTTTGCCAACTCGGCGTAGATATCATCAAGATACAGCCCGGTGCCCATGATCCAATTCCATCGATCAATGGCGACAACGTACCCAATTTTATCTTCTTGCTTCATTAATGGCGGCTTTTCCCAAATATATCTATGGTAACCACCACCCGCTTGAGCCGCGCGAATTAAGCCTTGGATCAAGAAATTTCCCGAGCGATCCTGAAAGTTCCATAGGTTTTTACCAATGAAGTCCGGTTGCTTAGGATGGACTAGATTCACCCCAGACATTTCATAAGCAAAGAAATAACCATCGTCTTCGAAACTCAAGCCAGCCAGGATTTTTTTCACCTGAGACTGTGCTTCAGCATCATCTAACTGTTTATTTTCTAGCACAGGACGAATCGCTGACATGGCAATATTAACGTGATTTTTCAAAGCTAATTTTTTAGCATCTACTAAATTGTATTCATAAATAGATAGCTCTTGCGACGCCAGCTCACGAGCAGATTGAAAACCCAGATAAGTAATGATTGCTGTAGCGACAATTAAAGGCGCAACAGCAAGTAAAATAATTTTACTTTTTAACCCCACAACAAAAGACCTTTTTTTATTATTTTCAGAGAGCCAAACTGTTTAGTCTTCCTAAAATAACAAAAAAGCGGGTAAAAACCCGCTTTATTTTATATCTTAGCGTCTAAGTAATTAACCCATTCCATACCATTCAGGAAAGACCATAATACTTGCCAGAACTAGAATCTGAATCAAAATAAAGGGTATAACGCCTTTATAAATATCCATTGTCCGTATCGAACTGGGTGCAACCCCTTTTAAATAGAATAGACTAAAACCAAAGGGCGGGGTTAAAAACGACGTTTGTAAATTCATCGCGATCAAGATCGCGAACCACACCATATTGACACCCAATGCTTCGGCAACAGGAGCCAAAATAGGCACGATGATAAACGCAATCTCAACGAAGTCGATAAAGAAGCCCAAGATCAAGATGGCGACCATCGCCAAGATGATAAAGCCCCATTTTTCACCAGGAAGATTTAATAACACTTCTTCAACAATCGCATCGCCACCTGTGTAACTAAACGCCATAGAGAAGGCTGTTGCACCCATCAAGATAGCAAATACCATTGCCGTAACTTTTACCGTTTCCAAGCCACTGTCATAAAGCATTTTCCAGCTAAATTGACGGTAAATAAGCGCCAATACAATCGCGCCCATGCCGCCTAACGCAGAAGACTCAGTCGGTGTGGCAATCCCTGTAAAAATAGAACCCAATACGATCAATACCAAGGCAAGTGGCGGGATAATCGCTTTTAACGCGCTACGAATTTGCTGTGCACGGGTTTCATTATCCAAATCCTGTGGCATAGCTGGGGCTAGCTCAGGCTTTAAGAAGGTCAAGATCAGGATATAAACAATGTAGCAACCAATCAGCACCATGCCAGGAAACAAGGCTGCATGAAAAAGGTCACCGACTGGAATACCTAGAACATCACCTAAGATAATCAAGATAATCGATGGTGGAATAATTTGACCCAAGGTACCAGACGCACAAATCGTGCCGCAGGCTAAAGATTTACTGTATTTATATTTCAGCATCACAGGCAAGGAAATTAGTCCCATTGCCACCACACTCGCGCCAACCACACCGGTTGATGCAGCTAATAACGCACCCACTAAAATAGTCGAAATCGCCAAGCCGCCGCGAACACCACCAAACAGTTTGCCCATGGCTTCTAATAATTGTTCTGCTAACTTAGTCTTTTGTAACACTATGCCCATAAATACAAACAAAGGCACCGCCATCATAACGGTATTTTCCATGTAGCTTTGAATGCGGAACGGCATAAAAGCAAACATATCAAAACCTTCGGCAAAGACGCCGAAAATCAAGGCCACACCACCAAAGGTAAAGGCCACAGGGAACCCCAGTAAAAGCAATACTAGGGCAACAAAAAACATGATTATTCCAATCATAAATAACCTATAAGCTTAAAATGGAGACAAGAATTAATGTTGAATAGGCGGATGTGAAAAACCTTCTTCACTCACACCACGCAGCACATTGATGCAGCGAATAATCATTCCTAATCCACTGATCGCCATAGAGAAAAAGGCAACAGGAATAACCGCTTTAATAATCCAACGATAAGGCAAACCACCGGGATCACCACTGGTTTCACCAAGGGCATAGGCCTCATGCGCAAAACCCACTCCGTAATAACCGACTAACAAGGTAAAAGGCATTAGAAACACGACACAACCAAACAAATCTATCCAAGCTTTACCGCGGATAGAGAGGTTTTCGTAGATCAAATCTACACGTACATGGCCACCATGCTGAATACCGTAAGGAATGCCTAATAAGAAAATCGCAGCGTATAAATGCCACTCCAACTCTTGCATACCAATCGACACATCGTTAAAGGCATAGCGCATCAGAACGTCGTAAAAAACGTTAAATAACAAGCCAATAAATAATATGGTGGAGAGGATTCCCAATAGATTCGAAAAACGAGTGATACCTCGTTCTAGGGTGATTAATGACATGACAAACTCCTAGAAAAGACAAAGGGCGAGGTCATACTCAGTATTCACTCGCCCTGTCAGAGGTTTTATTGATCTAAACGGTCAACGCTTTCAAGATAAGCGCGATCAGAAATGTTCGACCAAACTCGTGCTGTTTTCATGTACGCAGCCTGAGAGTCGATAATTTCTTTCGCCAATGGATCTTTCGCCGCTTCTTCCGTCAAAAGTTCGTCGTTGGCTTTTTTCATTGCGTTCAGAACAGGTTGTGGGAAGGTTTTAACCTGAATATCTGGGTACTCAGATTTCATCGTCGCCCAGTTCACACCACTTTCATGGTAGCTCTGAATATACATATCATAAGCCGACACCTTCATAGCTACGCGTAGAATTTCACGAAGATCGTCTGGTAACTTTTTCCAAGTTCGTTCGTTCACAAGGAACTGAAGTTCCGTTGCTGGCTCATGCCAACCTGTGTAGTAGTAAGGCGCAATTTTGTGGAAACCCATACGCAAATCAAGTGAAGGACCAACCCATTCAAGCGCATCAATCGTATTACGCTCAAGCGCTGTGTATAGCTCTCCAGGTGGAATATTGGTTGGTTTTGCTCCTAGTTTTGCTAATACTTCGCCAGCAAAACCTGGAATACGCATTTTCAGACCTTGTAAGTCCTCAACAGAATTGATCTCTTTTCTGAACCATCCGCCCATCTGTACGCCAGTATTACCACCAGGAAAGGACAACAAACCAAATGGTTGATAGACTTTTTCCATCAACTTCATGCCATCACCATAGTAGAACCAGCCGTATTGCTCTGGCGCGGTCATACCAAAAGGCATGGTAGTGAAATAAACGGTATTAGGGACTTTACCTTTCCAGTAATACGACGCGGAGTGGCCTAGGTCGTATTGGCCAGAACGCACCATATCAAACACCCCCAAAGGCGCTTTATGTTTGTTAGCAGAATCTATGGTGATTTTAAGGCGGCCGCCAGACATTTCTTCAGCAATACGAACCATGTTTCTTGGTGCATCACCAAAGATAGGAAAGTTCGTCGCCCAAGTTTCGGCCATTTTCAATTTATAGACTTTTTCCGCTGCGATAGCAGGCAAAGAGAAGGCGCTTAATGCCACTGCGGTTGCAGCAACAAGAGTTGTAAGTTTTAAGGATTTCATCGTTTTTATCATCCTGTAGTTTTATTTTTTATTATTTAAGGTAGATCAAGAATGATAATCGCGCGTATAGAAAGTGCAAACAATTCGTACGAATACCGACCTAAAAATCGGCAACTACGTAGACGACTAGGTATTAATACTTATATGTAAATCAAAGTTTTTCATCGCTAAATCGATATTCTTCCATTAATTCAACGACATAAGGTTCTATTGCATCGGCAAAAATCTGATATTGACTGGCATTAGGATGCAAAAAATCATTCATAACATCACTGGTAATTCGCCCTTCATCATCCAAAAACACAGAATTGATATTGCGAAAAAAGACGTTTTTATCGTCGGCAAATTGACTAATAATTTGATTAACTTCCTCATTCAGCACTCTAAGCTTTTGCATGGGTTTCGCACTACGGGGAAAAATCGCCAACAGCAAAATTTTGGTCTGCGGTAACTTTTCCGCCAGTACTGACAAAATAGTTTGAATACCAAGTGCTGTGTCTTCTGCTTTGTCCATGCGGTGTCCCGCATTGTTGGTTCCAATCAACAAAACCAACAACTTAGGCTGAATATTATCGATTTCCCCATGAGCCAGTCGCCACAAAACGTTCTCAGTTTTATCGCCATTGAACCCTAAATTCAGTGCATGCCTTGGTTGATAAAAAGCCTGCCAAACATCCGCGCCCTCTTTCTCCCAAGCTTGTGTGATGGAATCCCCAAGAAACACCAGATCCACTCGCTCCATGGCATTCTTTTCAGCTAATTTTTCTTCATGACGAGGCAACCACCAAATAGTTTCTTGTGGAGCCGATTGCAAGGCCAGTGGCAATTTCTTTGTCATCGTGTTCGCCTCTTTCATAATTAAGACACTGTGCGTTTAGCAAATAAAGCCCAGATACCTGCAATCGACATCAAGGAGCCACCAGCCAGATTAAAACCCCGCATAGCTTTTTCAGAAGAGAGAAGCGTACGTGCTCTAAGGGCAAAAAAAGCATACATAGAAGCAGACAGAGTTGCTAACATCACGAAGGTAAACGCCAAAATACAAAGCTGTTCTGTCGTATTGCCTTGGTGAGAAACAAATTGCGGCAAAAAGGCCACAAAAAAGATAATGCCTTTGGGATTCAATGCAGTAACAATGTAAGTGTTTAAAAAGAGTCGCCATTTAGAAACCAATATATCTGAAGACGGTATTTTCATTGCTGAAGTGCCAGATCTGAGTAACTTAATACCCAAGTACAAAAGGTATAAACCACCAATACTTTTCACCACAGTAAACCAAAAAGCCGACACAGAAAATAAAGCGCCTAACCCCACTAAAGAGGCAAATAACGCCGTGGAATCCCCCAGCGCGACACCAGCAACCAATGGAATATTCGCTCGGCGACCATGTGCCACAGAATTCGCAATCACGGCCAAAATTGTTGGGCCAGGAATGATCAGCATGGTAATAGACGCAACAACAAAAGCGAGCCAAACTTCAATCGACATGGAACTTTCTCCTTCTTTAATAGATATCTATCAATCCATAGACGACAGCAAAGATCAATCGTTAAACACTCAAAAAAAACAGGCCGAGACACAAGTTACAAATCACACCCTAAAAAATGCGTTCCAGGAATTGGGTTGTAACTCACCGGATCACAAGGTTCAAAACCCAAACGAACATACAAACGTCTCGCGGTTTCAAAATCTGCTAACACATCAAGACACATACGCTGATAACCATTTTCCTTGGCACAAGACATTAACGCAGTGACTAGCTTTTCGCCCAAACGATGACCACGTTCTGTTGGCCGAATATAGACTCGCTTCATTTCGCAAATTTGCGCATCAACCCGACGAAAAGCCCCGCAGCCGACGACTTCATTGTCTTTCCAGATAAGTAAAACAACACCATTGGGAAGTGAGTATTTACCTTCCAAAGCAACAAACTCTTGTTCATTCTGTTGATAATCCAAGCTCACCGGAGCCGACGCTATATACTCACGAAAGATAGCTAACACACTGTCATTGTCTTGTGGGAAATCGGCAGGGCGAACGGAAAACATGGCGTGTCCTTACATCAGAATGTCAAAAGCAAAATAATACCGACAAAACAACCTGAAAAACAAAGCTTAATAGAACCCTTTTAAGCTTTAAGACAAAACCATACTCCTTTATGATCCCTGTACTCTAAAACGACATTATTAAAGAGATAGCACAGTGGGCATTATTCTTTTTTACCTCAAGAAAATCATCGGCATGATGCTCATGCCAATTCCTCTCACTTTGCTGGCCATGTGCCTCGCATTTTTACTGATGAATAAATGGCCAAAAATTGCTCGTTTTTTCTTGTTGTGCGGCATATTAATGCTGGGACTCACTAGCTGGAACCCAGTTGCCAATACACTGATTGCGACGGTAGAACATGACTTCCCAGTATTTGATATTCAGCAACCTGTTGATGTCGTTATCGTCCTCGGCAGTGGACATCAAAACCTTCCTAATACGCCTGCCGTTATGCAACTTGGTAGAAGTGCAATTTACCGATTAGAAGAAGGAATACGCATACTAAATGCAAACCCAACTGCTCAATTATTTGTTTCTGGCTTCGGTGGCCACGCACAAAAAATGCGAGACGCAGCAATTGAGCTAGGTGTAAAAGCACAAAGGATCAAAATGTTTCCAAAACCAAAAGATACCGAAGAGGAAGCCAACAGCATGAAACCTTACTTAGAAGGAAAACAAGCAGCCTTGGTTACAGAAGCCTCACATATTAAACGTGCGTCTATTTTCTTCGAAAAAGCCGGCATCAACATCATCCCAGCGCCAGCCTTGTACTTAGGCTCAGAAAAGAGCGACTGGCAAATCGACGCCACCGCCGCCTACAAAAGCCAACGCGCCTTTTACGAATGGCTTGGACGTACTTGGCAATGGATTAAGGGGTAAATAATGACATCTAAAATGACATTTGAAGCAGATAAAATAGATGACCCAATATCTCATGATACTTGGTTAACACAGCAAATAAACACCGCTTTCGATCGCATGGAAAACGGCCTTGCTGTATTTGTGTCGAACGAAGAAGCCAATGTTCAGATGGAAGATTTTAAGGCAAAAGTTCGTGCTAGGAATAAGAACTTATAGTTACACTGCCTTATAAATTAAACCCATAATGGCTGCCATCTGGCAATTCAACATCAACGGTTAGTTTGCCACCAGCCCCTTCTACATAACGCTTTAAAGTAGATAGCTTTACATCTCGGCCTTTGCGTTCCATTCCAGCAATCGTTGGCTGCTTCACGCCTAGCGTGTTTGCCATATCCTCTTGAGTAATTTGCATGCGTTCACGTAACTGAGACAGATGAATTCCAAGCACCATATCCTCAGCTTTTTTACGGGCGTTTTTTACTATTTCAGGCTTCTGATCTGAAATTAACTTATCAAGCGTTCTAGCCATTACTCACCTCGACTTTTTAGATCCAGTAGATGCTTTTCAAATTCTTTATCAGCAACTGAAATCATCTGTTCATAAAATCGCTTATCTTTCCCTGTTTTCTCTCCAGCACATAATAAAATACCAGTTCTGCTTGGATTGAATGCATAAAACGAGCGTATAGGGTTACCCTTACTTTGCGTCCTTAGCTCTTTCATATTAGCGAACTTCGAGCCATTCACAGCATCAGCATAAGGCCTAGATAATTGCGGTCCTTTTTGCTGTAGCAAAAGCAATGTTGCCAACACGTTTTCTTTATCAATGTCGTCCAGAGCTTCAAACCATTCATCAAACACATCCGTTGTTTCTATACTCCACATAAATTCCCTTTTATATAAAATAATAGCTTTTAAACTATATAGCTTTAAAGCTATATTTTCAATTTAAAAAAAGCAGCGACGACTTAATTAGCGCTGCTTGTTTCATTTTAAAAGTAGAGTTTTTCTAAGCTAACCCCCTAATGTGAAACAGTAACCGAGTTTGACAGCGATTCCCCAACTCTCTCTTTGGCAATTTCAATTACCGCATGGGCAAGCTGTACCAAGGTCGCAAAGTTAGGCTTGGTTTCCGGTTTAAGAGATCGATAAGCACTGGTTCGGCTTTTAATACCCGCTCTTGCAATCACGACACTGTGTCCGAATAACTCAACATAGGAACGAATAGCGGCTTGCAAAATGTCTGGGCGACCTTCTTTCATAGAGTCCCATGAAGCCTGTTTAATCACCTCTTCCATTTGTTCAACATCAAATCGTATGCATGAGGTCTGATAGGCACCTTTTGTAATGCCGCGTAATGTGCCCGCAGTAAGCTCATTACCATTCCAATTCAACGCACCGTCTGCAGTTAAAGCAAAGCGTTTAAAGTCTTTTACGGTAACAAAAGGTGGTTTTGAAAAGTAATCCGATAAGTCTGCCTCACCTTCAAATCCGTCGTTAAAGGTTAATGCTAAGGTGTGATCTTTAACCCAATCCACATCTATAATTTTTAACATAAATCCTCCAACTTTCCCGGGTTCTCACCCTTCACTGCTTTACGCCACATCTGCATGAGTTGCTCTCGATACATAGTTATGTGAGCTTCAGCACGTTTACGCTGTTTGCTGGGAAGGTAACCTTCTAAGCATTCACTGGTTTCAATAGCAATAATCAATTCATAGTCACCATATTTCACATGTAAGTGAGGTAACTTGTGCTGTTGGTTATCAAAAAAGTATAAGCAAAACGATAATCCTAATAACGCATCGATTTCAGGCATCCTTACCCCTCGATATTTATATAGATAAAACTATAGACTAGTCTCTCAAAAGAGACAATGTTATTTTATAAACACAAAAAAAGCAGCACCCATTACTGGACACTGCTTTTTAATATTTCAAAGATACTGAATTTCTAATTAATCAAACCTGAAACAAGAAGTTTTTGATCAGGTCTTTGCCACCTTCTGTGGCGAAGGATTCTGGGTGAAACTGAATCCCTTGGATTGGGTACTCTTTATGACGAACGCCCATCAGTTCAAACTTGCCACCTTGGTGAATTGTGGCAATGTCTTTGAAGTCAGCTTCTTTTAACTCTCCAACAGAAGCCGTTACTTCCAACACCTCTGGAAAGCTTTCTGCTTCGGCGATTAACGAGTGATAACGCATGACTTCTAGTTGGTCTGGGATATCATGGAATATACCTTCACCGTTGTGAGTAATCGGGCTGGTTTTACCGTGCATTGGCAATGGTGCTTTCACTACTTTGCCGCCAAATACATGACAAATCCCCTGCATTCCCAAGCAAACGCCCATTAATGGAATGGTTTTACCGAACTCTAGAATGACGTCGGCACACACACCGAAGTAAGCTTTGTCGTCTGGCGAACCTGGCCCTGGAGAAATAATAATGCGATCTGGCGCAGCGGCACGAATATCGTCTAATGTTACTTCGTCGTTACGTTTTACAATCACTTCAAACGCGTCGATTTCACCACGGCTTTTCTCAGTTTCTAACACTTCACCAATAAACTGATACAGGTTGTAAGTGAAGGAATCGTAATTGTCGATAATATAAACTTTCATGCTTCCCTTACTCCTGATTCGCTTTTGGCGCGAAGCTGTCTAACACACGTTTGGTGCCGGCAAATTTACGTTGGATTTCTTCGTATTCATCTTCGGCATTGGAGTCATACACATTGCCGCCACAGGTTTGCACATAGGCTTTGTTGCCATTAGCAAACACAGTACGAATCGGAATCGCAAACATACAATCGCCATTGAAAGAGAACTGACCAACCGCGCCGCCGTAAGGGCCACGACCATCATTTTCCAAATCATCGATGATCTTCATGGCTTCGATTTTTGGTGCGCCCGTCAAGGTTCCTGCAGGGAAGTTACTAGCTAATGCTGAGAACATGTCGTGATCTTCCGCCATGATGCCGACAATCTCACTGGAAATGTGCTGAACGTGACTGAAACGTTTAATGTCCATCAAGCTACGAACTTTCACTGTACCGAATCGCGCTACACGACCAATGTCGTTGCGATGCAAATCGACAATCATATTGTGCTCGGCGATTTCTTTCGGATCATTCAACAAAGCACGCGCAAAGGCGGTGTCTTCTGCGGCATCTTTACCACGCTTCGCCGTTCCGGCTAATGGGAATGTTTCCATTTCCCCTTGGCGAACACGGAACAATAATTCTGGGCTCGCGCCGATGACTTTTTGCTCACCAAACTTGATGTAATACATTTGCGGGGATGGATTCACTTCACGCAATTGCTCGTACAAATTAATGGTGTCGCCTTCCATATCGAACCATTTTTTAAAGCCGACTTCACACTGGAAGATTTTACCTTCGATGATATCTTGCTTCACCTTGGCAACCGCATTCGCATGATCAGTTTTGCTCATCGATTCGCCAGCAGGACGAACTACAAATGGGCCGTTTTCTGGCGTCGGTTCCACCATCATGCTGTTCACTAATTCCACACGATTCCCTGTAGAATCGTCGTCGTAATAAAAGTAGAAAACTTCGCCGGTCATCTTGTCCAGAATCAGACCATCTTTGTACAAACCAAAACGAAACGCGTCGAACATCTCGCTCGATTGCAGATCCAACGTCGGCTCAAAATAGTTCATGCTGTCGTAACCGATATAACCCGTTAACCCACCAGCAAAACCACGCGACAAAATATTTTGCGGCACGATATCACGCAGCAAGTAATATGGATTGTCGGATTCAAAAGACTCAGTACTGCCGTCACGTTCTTGGATAAATAACTGCTTACCTTCCGCCCAGATCAATTTCTCAGGATCAAAACCGATAATCGAATGGCGGGAAATGAAGCTCTCTTCACCAAGGGATTCCAACATAAAACAGTTATCAAAACGCTTCTCGACTTTCTTAAACAAGTCAAAAAAATCGCAGGCAGAACTGATGGTGACATACTTAGGTTTGCGCGGCAGCGTGATGCGCTGCGGCTTTTTATTATATGAACTCATATCTCTTTTAATTCCTTCAATGCTCGGGAGCCACGGGTCACAGTAGCAATACCCACACCCAACTGTTTCGCAATATCTCGCTGCGGCACGCCTTCGTCTAACAAGGCAATAATCTTCAAACGACTCACCATTTCACTAATTTCATTCGGTGTCAGCAGCACTTTTAAACGCTTCTCCAACACAGACTCATCGTCTACTTCGGTTAAAAACTGGATCAAGTCCTTCATAGGATTCAACTCTCACAAGAAGGTTTGTATTCATGTACTAGTACAGTATTTCATTTGAATGGCTAAAGCAATAGATAAAATAAGTGGCGAGAATATAAAACCAAAGTTATCATATAAGATAACAGCCAGGAGGTAACCATTAGCTGGAAAATACAGTTTTATGATGGCGTAGAGGACTCTATTCTTAGCATGCCACCAAAGATCCAAGCACGAATGATTAAACTTTTAGAGTTAATGGAAAAGCATGGAGCACATCTTGGCCCACCTCATACAGAGGCAATGGGTGATGGTTTGTTTGAGATTCGAGCCAAAGCGCAGGAAGGTATTGGCCGGAGCTTATTCTGCTACTTAAAAGGCCAACAAATATTTGTATTGCATGCTTTTGTGAAAAAGTCACAGAAAACACCAAGAAGAGAGCTAGAACTCGCTAAATCAAGACAACGAGAGGTTCAGTCATCATGAGTCTACAACACTTAAAACAACGAGCATTGAGCAACACAGAGGTTCGTGCGGAATATGATCTGCTTGAAAATGAGTTCGCGTTTATCGATCAATTGCTTTCTATGCGCGTCCAAGCGGGATTAACCCAAGAACAACTCGCAAAACGCATGCACACCCAAAAAAGCAACATCAGCCGATTGGAACGCGGCAACGCCAACCCAAGCTGGACGACGCTACTAAAATACGCCCATGCTTGTGGATTTGAGCTAAGCTTAACACTGCAAAAGATGTCGCATGATGTTTAAGCATCACTGCTAAATATTAGAAACCTGATCCAACCCTTCTTTTAACTTAGCCTTGTTGTGGTAGTCTTCGAAATAGTGTTTCTTTAATCACAGCAATACAGTTTGTCAGATGTAAGTTTTCCAACCATATCAGATAAAACGTCGCTTTCGCCGTCAAAGTGACGTTTTATCGCTTTCTCGATTGTCTAACGATTAACTAGCTTGTACTTTTTACTTATCAAACCATTTATCAACGTCCAAAAGGCCTACTCATGACATTCATCAAAGCCAAAGACTTCACTGCCGACCGCGCTTGGGGCGCGTTGGATATTGCCAATATGTACGGCGTGACGACTCGTTTGCATTGGACAGATCAGACGTATAAATGGCACATCAACGATGGTGCAGAAGTGTTTGTGGTGTTAGATGGCGAAGTGAATATGTATTATCGAGTCGATGGCAAAGAGTATATTCAGCTGATGACGGTAGGCGATATTTTCTACGCGGCGATTGGCACTGAACACGTAGCACATCCTGTTGGGGAAGCACGTATTTTGGTGATTGAAAAAGAAGGCAGCGTTTAAAATCAGGCGTTTATTTACTTCACTATCCTATTATTTATTTTCACATTTTCTTACAGAAGAGCCACTGAATTAGACAATAGATTCCATTACTGTGGATAAATAAAATTTATATGATGTTAGCCTATGAATCTTCCACAGCCTTCTGATTACAGTGCCTACCCTTCCCTTAGCACCACTCAGGTTATCGTTCGTATTACTGCGATTATTATGCTGTGGGAATTTGTCATCATGCTGGCGCTGGGCATATTAAAAGTAGATATTGGCCTTTATTGGTTGGCGGCTTTGGATATCTTGTTTTTGTCTATACTGTCTACACCGTGTATTTATTTCTGGGTAATACGCCCTTTTACTCTAGCTCGCGATCAAGCTATTACGCAGATCCATCACCTTGCTCATACCGATCCCCTCACGCAATTAGTCAATCGCCGTGGTTTGTCTTTATTTTTAGAAAAGTTAATCGCACAGACACAGCGTCATGGCGCATCAGGTGCAGTGTTAATTATTGACTTAGATGGCTTTAAGGTCATTAATGATATTGAAGGACATGCGGCAGGAGACGCGGTACTTATCGAAATCGCACAGCGCTTAAATGATAATGTTCGTACTGAAGACAGCGCTGGGCGTTTAGGTGGCGATGAGTTTATGGTTCTGCTAACCAATTTAGACAATCAGGAACAAATTTCACGCGCCTCTGCTATGCAGGTCGCCAACAAACTTTGTCACATCATCAAGCAACCCATAGAGTTTGAAGACAAACATCTAAATGTGGGCGCGAGCATTGGTATCCGCATATTAGGGTTTGAAAAACTAGATACAGAAACGGCTATTAAAGACGCCGACACAGCCATGTACTTTGCCAAGCAAGCAGGTAAAAGCTGCGCGGTTGTCTTCACACCCAACCTAACTAATACCTAAGCTCTTTATTGGGCTCTTTCTCAAGCTCTATCTTAAGCAGTAATCAAATCATCCAACAGCGATGATGTTGCTTTCTATCCTCGGTTTCACCCAGACTTTTAATCCGATAATAAAGAGAATTAAAAAAGCGGCCGCAGTGCCAATGGTAACCAACGAACGAATCGGATGATCGCCAAAAGTTAATAGCTGAAAACTGAATACCGCAGCGACATAAGCCACCGTCGTACTCCAAGCCACAACCACGCTAGACCAAAGCATTCCACCTTCTTTTACTAAGGCGCCAATGGTCGCGGCACAAGGTGTATAAAGCAGTACAAAGACCAGATACGAAAACGCGCCTTTCCAACCTTCAAATAAAGACACCATGTTACGATGTCCAGGCGTCATAACTTGGCTTTTGGCTTCGCTGACACTGGTCAAACCTAACGGATCGGTTAATGTCGTTACAATGCCCGCAAGGTTACTGCCTAATAAGGTCACAGCACCGACGATATTGCTTATTGGGGATTCGTATTCAATGTTGCTCGGCTCATTGTCGGCATTGGAATACAAGGCATCCATAGTGCCGACTACAGCTTCTTTCGCTAAGATGCCAGTAAACACACCAACAGCTGCGGGCCAATTATCATCGCCCATACCAATCGGGGAAAACACTGGCGTGATGACTTGACCGATTTCAGCCAAGGCGGAAGGCTTGCCACCTTCGTCTGCGGCGCGCCAAGATGGCACTGAATTCAAAATAGTTAGAATCGCTGAAACAAGCACTATGGTCTTGCCAGCGCGCAGAATAAAGCTGCGCACTTTATGCCAACTCGACAAACCGACATTGCTCCAACGTGGACGATGATAATGGGGCATTTCCATCAAAACACTCACTCGTACATTACGAAATAATTGCTTTCTGAAAATCCACGCTGTACCAACCGCCATGATGATGCCAAACAGGTATAAACCGAACACCAGAAGCCCGCCGTACTCGCGGAAGAATACCGACACAAACATCACGTAAACGGCCAAACGCGCACCACAAGACATAAAAGGCGCCATCGCCATGGTCAGCATGCGTTGTCGAACATTGGTCAAACTTCGCGTCGCCATAATAGATGGCACATTACAGCCAAAACCTAGCAACAACGGAATAAACGCCTGACCGGGCAGACCAATCGACGACATAATACGATCAACAATAAACGCCGCTCGCGCCATATATCCGCTGTCTTCCAAGATACTTAAACATATATAGAGGAAGCCAATAACAGGGATAAAACTCGCCACCAGCTGAATACCACCGCCTAAACCATTGGCAAGTATGACAATGGTCCACTGAGGAATGCCTAACTGCGTTAGCCAGTAGCTTGGAAAGCTCACAAACCAATAGCCTGCAAACATATCGATAGGATCGATAAATAAGGTGCCAACACCAATAGCCACTGCAAACATGGCGTACATCGCAAACAAAAAGATCGGAATACCAAACCAAGGATGCAGCACGATTTGATCTATTCTGTCAGTAAAATTTTTCGCCTGCGCACGTCCTTTGGTCACGTTAGACAACCAAACTGCCACACTCGGAACGCTTAAAGAATCGGAATACTCATCACTGAGGCTTCGTTGCAGGGCCAATTCACGATCCGTTGGCAAAGCATGAAAATGTACTAGTAGTTGGCGTTGTAAATCAGTTACTGACAACTGATGACCATCAACGACTGGCACGCCTATATTCTTCGATAATATCTCTAGATTCGGCATGATATTCAGCTTGCGGGCCAAATCGGTCATGGTAAGCACAATCACCATAGGTCGACCCAAGGCGACCAGTTCTTGTGTCAATTTGAGGTTACGTTTTAAGTTGGTGGCATCTACTACATTAACGATAACATCGTAATCGCTCTCGGTTAAAAAACGTCGCGCGATTACTTCATCCATGCCGCCAGTCTGGTTATTCAAACTGTAAATGCCCGGCAAGTCGGTCATGTCAACACGTTGATCCGAACTAGTGAAAAATCCAGTCTTACAATCCACTGTAACGCCAGCCCAATTGCCTACTTTTTGCCGAGTTCCTGCCAGCTTATTAAATAAAGTCGTTTTCCCTGTATTTGGATTACCGACTAAAGTGATGTGGAATGTCATGCTTGTGGTGATCTCTTGTTGAAGCTAAATACTAATCGCAGAGGTGAATATAGCTTGCGTCTTCAGAATGAATGGCGACCAAAGTAGAGCCGACCTTTATTTGCAAAGAATGACCAAATGGCGCTTTCGTCATCAACTGCACAGTTTCACCTGGGTCAAAACCTAATGCTAAAAGTTGGCGTTGCATGTCTTCTTGTGGATGAGCAACAGAATGGATTTCAGCAACCGTACCTTTCGGTAACTGTGATAGAAGCATTATCTCTCCAAGAACAAACGTAATAATAATTATCAAATCAAATTGTACGGTTATTATCGCTCACACAGGTAGAGAGTCACCAGAACAAAAATGTAACGATTCGGTAAACATAAACAAAAAATTCTAAAATCAGAAAGGCATAAAAAAGATGAAAAAGCCCTCGCGAAGAGGGCTTTGGAAGGTGTAAAGGAGGCTTTTAAATACTGTAATCAATAATAATCATATCACTGAGCAACGATCCTAGTAGTTTTTTTATCTCGTCATGCGCTTCATGCGGCAAATAATGATCGCGTGCCGCTTCATTAATAAAGGTCATCGTCACACAATGTGTAAACCCTTTATTAGCTCCTTCCTTACTATTATTTACTCCCCATTCTATTGACGCAATTCCCTCTACTCTCTCGGTGATGCTATCGAGCGTTTCAAAAAATAGTGAGATATTTGAGGCCGCTGCAAGTTCATTAAACTGAATAAGTAAAATATGACGAATCATAATACCTGTCTCCAAAATACAGTTTTCCTGCCGTTTAAAAACATACAAGGCGTTCAACTGTGTTAATAACAATGCCGCATGATCAGGTTTCCTTACAGTCTTTGCCGCTACCCAATCATGCGACGTACAGACTAAAGAAACATTCCTCCAGACGCTTCAATACGCTGTCCAGTTATCCAACCACTGTCTTCACTCAACAACATAGCAACGGCTTTACCAATGTCGCCTGCTTCGCCAACACGGCCCAAGGCAGTAACAGAAGCTACCATTTGATTCATTTGTGGGTTGTCTCGGACATTACCATCGCGGAAATCCGTAGCGATTGCTCCTGGCGCCAATGTGTTCACACGGATCTGGCGGTTTGCAAGCTCTTTTGCCATATAACGCGTCATCACTTCAACCGCGCCTTTGGCCATTGCATAAGCACCAGAGCCAGGCAAACTAAAACGCGCCAAACCAGAAGAAACATTAAGAATATGTCCACCATCTTTAAGCAATGGTAAAAGCGACTGAGTCAAAAAGAAGGGTCCTTTGACATGAATCGCCAACATATCTTCCAACTCGTCATAAGTCGTGTCTTCAAGGCTCGCATGTAACCCCGTACCAGCGTTATTTAATAAATAGTCAAAGTCGCTTCGTGAAAACTCATTAGTTAACACAGTTTGAATTTGGCCCACGAACTCAGAAATAGTGACAACATTTCTCGTATCTAATTGTAAAGAAAAGGCTTTTTGTCCTTTTTGTTTAATCTCGTCAATCACATCTTGTGCTGCGTGGACATTATTGTGATAAGTAAAAATAACGTCTACACCTTTATCCGCTAACGCTAAGGCACTGCTTTTTCCTAAACCGCGGCTACCACCTGTGATGATCGCTAACTTTTTCATAGTCTATCCCTCTTGTTTATTTGTTCGATGTCGAAACACAAGTGCAGAATAGAGATTTTATTAGTCTGGATATACACACCAAAAGTGATAACATTGTTCGCATTAAACGAACAAAGGTAGAGGTGATGGACAAGTTTGAAGCCATGCAGCGCTTTGTATTGGTTGCTCAATTTGGTAGTTTCACTAAAGCAGCAGACGCATTTGGTTTACCAAAATCAAGCATCTCAACTGCTATTCAAGGACTTGAAAGCGAACTTGGGACACGACTTTTCCATCGCAGCACTCGCAATATAACGTTAACTCAAGACGGTGAGATCTATTTACCACAGTGTCGAGCATTACTCGCTAATTTAGACGCACTGGACAGCCAATTCCAACGAGAACCAAGTGATGTTCGCGGTGTACTTAGAGTCGACATGCCAAGCCGTTTTGCCACTACGGTTGTCATTCCGCATTTATCCGACTTTCTCGAAAAATACCCGAACATACGTTTAAAGATCAGCAGCGCAGATTATCGAGTAGATATGATTAAAGAAGGTATTGATTGTGTCATTCGAGTGGGTAATCTTGATGATAGTAGCCTTATCGCTCGTCCATTAACGCTGTACCGAAGCCTAAACTGTGTGTCGCCAAGCTATGTTGAAAAATATGGCATTCCGCAAACAATCGAAGAGCTAGCGAATCATAAGCTGATCGAGTATTCCCATTCGCTTGGTAATCTCGACGCACAATTTGAATACCTAGAAGGCCACAAGGTAAAACAACAATCCATGCCAAGTAGCCTAGCGGTTAATGGCACAGATGCCTATTTAGATGCTTGCTTAGCAGGGCTTGGCATTGCCCAAATACCCGCTATTGGCGCAGAAAACCTCATCAAGAAAGGCCTACTCATTTCTATCCTACCTCAATTCGAAGCAGAACCAATGCCGGTATCCTTGCTCTATCCATCACGCAGACAACCAACCAAACGCCTGACTGTCTTTATGGATTGGCTGCAATCCATCACCCTTGCCGCACAAGAAAAATCACAACGTATTTCGTCAAGTTATTGAAAACTATCTGTTTTAAAAAACGCCTTATCTATATTCCAAAAAAGTTACTTTTTAGCCATTGTAATAACTAAATCTTTTAAGTAATCTCGCTATCAATATAATTCACTGCTTCCCAAATGAGGATACTATGAAATCTAAGCCACGCTTTTTAAAATCTATTATTGGTACATTGTTATTGAGCGGAGCCGTTCAAGCGTCGGCTGCGGATCAAACGATTCTTAACACGTCCTACGATATCGCTCGTGAGCTGTTCGCCACTTATAACCCAACGTTTGAAAAACATTGGTTAGAGAAAACAGGCAAAACTATCGAGATCAAACAGTCTCATGCAGGATCTTCAAAACAAGCCAATGCCATCATGAACGGCTTGTCTGCCGATGTTGTTACTTTTAACCAAGTCACCGACGTCCAAGTTTTGCATGACAAAGGCAAAATGATTCCTGCCGATTGGAAAAACGAATTTCCAAATGCCAGCTCACCTTACTATTCAACAATTGCCTTCCTTGTACGTAAAGGCAATCCAAAAAATATCAAAAGCTGGGGCGATCTAGCGGGTAATAATGTGGCATTGGTGTTCCCAAACCCTAAAACATCTGGCAACGGTCGTTACACTTTCCTAGCGGCTTACGGTTACGCACAAAAAACCTTCGGCAAAGACAACGAAGCGAAAGTAGACAATTTCCTCAGTACTTTCCTGAAAAACGTGTCTGTGTTTGATACTGGCGGTCGTGGTGCGACAACAACTTTCGTTGAGCGTGGCATTGGTGATGTGTTGATTACGTTTGAATCGGAAGTAAACAATATTCGTAACCAATACGGTGCAGACAAATACCAAGTGGTTGTACCAAAAACCTCTATCTTGGCTGAATTCCCAGTAGCCGTTGTTGAGAAAAACGCGAAGAAAAACGGTACAGAAGAAGTGTCTCGTGAATACCTAAGCTACTTGTACAGCGAAGAATCTCAGCGTTTGTTAGCTGGTTTTAACTACCGCGTACACAACGATGTTGTAAAAGCAGAATTCGCTGATAAGTTCCCTGAAGTGAACTTGTTAACCGTCGAAAATATTGCTGGCGGTTGGCCACAAGCGACTAAAGAATTATTCGCAAATGGTGGTAAACTAGACCAACTTCAGCGCCGCTAATATCTGAATAGATAACAACTAGCCGGATACGCTTGCGTATCCGGCTTTTCTGTCTCTAAAGCAACTAGCGACTTTATTGAAATACTCTTGTTAAGACCATAATAGGCAAACACATGGCAACACATTTAAGCGCGGCCGCAACCAGACCTCGCCATAAGCGAGTCTTGCCCGGACTCAGTTTAAGCTTGGGAACCTCCTTGCTGTTTATCAGTTTGATTTTACTACTCCCAATGAGCGGACTGGTTATGCAATCCGTCGACATGGGCTGGGATAGATATTGGCAAGTAATCAGCGACGAACGTGTGGTTGCCAGTTACAAAGTCACGCTTTGGGCGGCCTTAATAGCTTCTATCTTTAATGGTTTCTTTGGCCTTCTATTGGCTTGGGTATTAGTGCGTTATGAATTCCCCGGACGCCGTATTTTAGATGCATTGGTGGATTTGCCTTTTGCTTTGCCAACGGCGGTTGCAGGTATCACCCTGGCAACCTTATACGCTCAGAACGGTTGGTACGGTGAAATACTCGAAAGCCTAGGACTCAAGGTTGCTTACACGCCTTGGGGGATCGTGCTTGCTATGGCGTTTACCAGCATTCCCTTTGTGGTTAGAACGGTTCAACCAGTATTGGAAGAATTATCCCCAGAAGAGGAAGAAGCAGGAATGACGCTAGGCGCATCCGATTGGTCGGTGTTTCGTCGGGTTATTTTCCCTGCCTTGTGGCCAGCATTGATGACGGGCATTGCCTTGTCATTCACTCGTAGCTTAGGTGAATTTGGTGCTGTCATCTTTATCGCGGGTAACATGCCTTACGTCAGCGAAATTACGTCTTTGATGATCTTCGTTAGCTTACAAGAGTTCGATTTCCCTGCCGCCAGCGCCATTGCGTCTGTTGTGCTGATAGCGTCACTGATCCTTTTGTTTGCCATTAACATTTGGCAGGCGCGTTATTTACGTCGCCTTCATGGACGCAGTTAGGAAGCTTATATGTCATCGTCTAAACACTCATCGAGCCAACTTAGAGTCGGCGATAGCCCTTTGGTTAAATGGCTACTAATTGGTCTGACGCTGTTCTTGACCGCGATTTTGTTAGTCGTGCCGCTGATTGCCATTTTCCAACAAGCTTTTGTGGAAGGCGCAGCACACTATTTCAATAGTTTAATTGAAGCCGATACCTTGCACGCCATTGGTTTAACTCTGGTGGTTGCGGCGCTAACCGTGCCGATTAACTTGGTATTCGGAGTCATGCTCGCATGGGCCGTAACCCGTTTTGAATTCCCCGGTCGAAAAATCCTAATGACTTTGATGGACATCCCTTTTGCGGTGTCACCTGTAGTGGCGGGCCTGTTATATCTTTTGTTGTACGGCAATAACGGCTGGATTGGCTCTTGGCTTTATGATCATGACATCCAGTTGATGTTCGCTTGGCCTGGCATTGTCATGGTCACCGTGTTTGTAACCTGCCCATTTGTCGCCCGAGAATTGATTCCTTTGATGCAACAACAAGGACGAGAAGACGAAGAAGCCGCCGTCATTCTGGGCGCTTCTGGCTGGCAATTATTCCGTCGCGTGACCTTGCCGAATATCAAATGGGCGCTGATTTACGGCGTGATTCTAACTAACGCCCGTGCCGTCGGTGAATTTGGCGCGGTATCTGTGGTCTCTGGAAATATTCGTGGCGAAACCAACACCTTGCCGCTGCACGTTCAGTTGCAATATGAGGATTACCAAGCCGCTGCGGCGTTCGCCAGCGCATCGCTACTAGCGATGATCGCCCTACTTACCTTGTTGTTGAAAGCCTTCATCGAATGGCGTCAGGAACGTAGTTTAAAAATTGAAGCTGAAAAAGAAAGACAGGTGACACAATGAGTATTTTGATTGAAAACATTTCCAAACACTTTGGGCAGTTTCAAGCCTTGTCACCTTTGTCATTGGATATCAACGAAGGCGAAATGATTGGTTTGCTTGGCCCATCAGGCTCAGGAAAAACCACTTTATTGCGCATTATCGCGGGTCTAGAAGGCGCGGATACTGGTCGCATTCAGTTTGGTGACCGAGACGTGACTAACTTGCATGTGCGAGATCGTCGCGTGGGCTTCGTATTCCAAAACTACGCCTTGTTCCGCCATATGACAGTGGCTGACAATGTGGCCTTTGGCTTAGAAGTCTTACCACGTAAAGAACGCCCAAGCCCGACTGAAATAAAAAACCGCGTTATGCATTTATTGGAAATGGTGCAGCTTGAGCATCTTGCCAGCCGTTTCCCGTCACAGCTTTCTGGTGGTCAAAAACAACGTATCGCTTTGGCACGTGCCCTGGCGACTCAGCCAGAAGTCTTACTACTGGACGAGCCCTTTGGTGCATTGGATGCCAAGGTTCGTAAAGAGCTTCGTCGCTGGTTGCGCGGATTGCACGACGAACTGGGCTTCACCAGCGTCTTCGTCACCCATGATCAAGAGGAAGCCTTGGAACTGTCTGATCGAGTTGTCGTGATGAGTAATGGCCACATAGAACAGATCGACCAACCAGGTGCACTTTACGCCTCACCTAACAGCCGGTTTGTCTTCGACTTTCTTGGCAACGCCAATGTCTTTGAAGGCAAATTGGAAAACGGCAAATGGCAAAATCTGCAAGCCAATATCGTTCTGCCAAATGGTGCAGAACAGAAAGACGGCCAACTGTACATTCGCTCCCATGAGTTCTTTGTCTCGAAAGAAGCAACAGCCCAAGCAAACTTGCCGTTACGCGTTATTGCCATCAACCCGATTGGCGCCGAAGTTCGCCTAGAACTGACTCCAATAGATTGGCACAGCAACGACGTATGGGAAATCGACCTACCTCACAAAGCCTTCGATAAGAACTGCTTCGAAAAAGGCCAAACCTTATACGTCACGCCGAAAGCAGGTTACTTCTTTGCCCATGATGCACAGCAACCTGTGCTATTGAATTGGGAAACAGAGAAAGTACAAGTAACTGAGCAAGCATAATAAAAGATAACTAAGAACGGCATTCAGAATGCCGTTCTTCTTTTTTATGCCCAGCAATGATACGTTTATGCATCGCATGAACTGAATAAGTGCAAAGAAAATTCCACAAAAATACTCTAGTCGTTTTCCGTCAACCTTTCGCCGCAATGAGGAATACAACTAAAAGATAAGCGCCCTAGAGTCGGTAGATACCCACTCCCGAAGGAAAACGTCGTATGCGCTATTCTAGCCTATTGTTAGTTTCTGTCGTCTTGTCCCAAGCACCATTTACATTAGCCGCCGCAAAGTTTGATTTCTCTAATGAATACAACGCGACGTCTATTCATGCTGAAGGAGATAAGTATTTCATTGATCAAGTCACTAAGCTTAGTCAAGGTGACATAGATATTACGCTTCATACCGGTGGATCTTTAGGTTTCAAATCTACGGATAACTTTTACGCGGTTGCCGATAACGCGATCCAGATTGCAGACACCTTGGCAGGCAGCATGGCAGGTATTGACCCTATATTTTTATTGTCTTCGTTGCCTTTTATTGTTGAAAATGAAGATCAGGCCGAACAACTTTATAAAATAGCCAAGCCTTATTACCAGAAAGTATTTGCTCAAAATGGACAAATCCTACTTTACGCTTCCCCTTGGCCAGCTAGCGGTATTTGGTCTCAAAAACCTGTTACTACAAAAGAAGAACTCGCCAATTTAAAAATCCGTACCTATGACAAAAATGGTACTTTGACATTACGTGAGGCAGGCGCAGAACCAATTAGCCTCTCATGGGGAGATGTCGTTCCTCAACTGTCTACAGGAGGAATTAAAGCGGTACTTACCTCAGCCGATGCTGGTGCGAGCGGTAAATTTTGGGAACATCTAGATAATTATAGTGCCATTCAATATGCAATCCCTCTGAACATGGTTCACATGAACAAAGAGGCGTTTGATGATTTATCTAGTGAAGAACAAAGCGCTATTTTAAAAGCGGCCGCGTTAACAGACGAACATAACTGGCAAACAGTAAGAACTCGCGTTGTGGATAATTACAAAGAGCTTGCTGCGAATAATGTAACCATTCATCAAAACCTTTCAAAAACTTTTATTAGTTGGCTGCAAGAGTCAGCTAAGCCTTCTCTAAAAGAATGGTTAGAAGATACTGGGAAGTCGGGTAGCGATATCATGGCGGATTTTGAGAAAAGCAAATGATCATCCGTCTATTAGTCAGTATTTCCAGACGGCTTAATCAGCTGTCTGGCGCCTTGGCAATGTTACTCATTGCTTATCTGCTGTGTCATATATTGTTAGAAATTGTCTTGCGACTATTTGGCACATCAACTTATGTTCTAGATGAATTTGTGGGTTACGCCATCGCCACAATCACTTTTCTTGGCTTAGGTTATAGCTTAGAACGAAATGGTTTAATCAAGGTAAATATATTAAGTGACCGACTCCCTGAAAAATATCACTGGATATTAGATTCTTTTATTTCTCTTGTTTCTTTCGCTATGTTTTTTTGGGTTTCCTATTACTGGTACATCAATGTCGCCAGAAGCTTTAAACGCAATGTCACCAGCGAGTCCATAGCAGAAACACCTTTGTGGATTCCGGAAGGCATGGTGTTAGTTGGCTTAACTCTTTTGTGCTTAACCCTATTTGTCAGAATACTTGTACTCGTATCTACACGCCAAGTCCCACATATCGAGAGCAATAAATAAGATGGAAATTCTATTATCTGCCGTTGGCGTTATTACCTTAATTCTCTTGGTACTCGGACTTGGAGTTTGGGTATTCTCTGGACTAGCTATCGTTGCTTTGTTGTCCCTAATTTTAATTGGTGATGTCAGTTTAGATCGCTCCGGAGCTATACTCAGTCGTATTATTTTTAGATCTGCAAACTCTTGGGAACTATCTGCTATCCCGCTCTTTATACTGATGGGCGAGCTTATCTTTCGGTCTGATATCTCAGATAGATTATTTCGCGGATTAGAGCCTTGGACGAAAAAGATCCCTGGCGGCATACTTCACACGAATGTTTTCGGCTGCGCTCTTTTTGCTGCGGTAAGTGGTTCAAGTGCGGCAACCACAGCAACCGTGGGAAAAATCACCACGACTGAGCTTAAAAAACGTGGTTATGATAGAAGTTTATCCGTCGGCTCCTTGGCTGGAGCAGGAAGCTTAGGACTGTTAATTCCGCCTTCCCTTGTCATGATTGTTTATGGCATTCAGTCTGAAGTCTCAATCAGTAAACTTTTTATGGCTGGCGTATTGCCTGGGGTTTTAATTGCGGCACTCTATTCTGGATACATCATATGTCGAGCATTATTAAACCCTTCATTATGCCCACCAGAGCAATCCCATGCCGCCAGTAAACTGGAAAGTTTGGTTCTGCTTTTCCCCGTAATTTCACTGATCGTTATCGTAATGGGTGCCATTTATACAGGTATTGCCACACCATCAGAAGCCGCTGCAGTTGGTGTATTTGCGACACTTGTTATTCTTATAAAAGAACGCCAGTTGTCTTTTAAAATGATACAAGAGGCAATGATTGCCACCTTGTTGAGTTCAACCATGGTCTGCAGCATATTGGTATCAGCGGCACTTTTGTCGACTGCGATGGGCTTCCTACATTTACCTTCTGAGCTAGCAAGCTATATCGCCAGTTTGGATCTTACTCCAGCATTTTTACTGTTAGCCCTGGCCATTTTTTACGTCATACTCGGTTTATTTCTGGATGGTATCTCCATCACGGTAATGAGCTTACCTATAACCTTACCCATCGTGATTCAAGCTGGCTTTGATCCTATTTGGTTTGGTGTTTTCTTGGTTATACTGATTGAACTTGGACAAATCACACCACCCGTTGGCTTTAATCTGTTTGTTCTTCAAGGCTTGACGGGAGAGAAAATAGGCAAAGTTGCAAAAGCCGCTTTCCCATTCTTTCTTCTGATGTGCTTAGCTGCATTCATACTTTGTCTAGTTCCAGAAATCGCTTTATGGCTGCCTAATGCACTTTCAAATTAGGCTTTATCCATGTCTAATAAAACACCAAGAAAAAAGCAAAGTGATAAACAATTATGCAAGCCGTTATTTTTGACATGGATGGATTACTGATTGATTCTGAACCATTCTGGAAGCAAGCGGAATACGATGTGTTTTCATCGGTTGGTGTTGAAGTTACGGCCGAGTTAGCGACACTAACTGCGGCAATGACGACGAGAGAAGTCACTGAGTTCTGGTTTGCAAAACAGCCTTGGCAAAATGCCTCTCTTGAGGAAGTCGAGAATCGTGTTGTTGAGCGAGTCAAATATCTGATCGAGACTCAAGGGCAAGCCATGCATGGCGTCCATGATTTACTCGATTCACTACAACAAGCCAAAGTAAAAATTGGCCTAGCTACCAACTCACCAAAAGACATTATTCCCAGCGTGTTACAACGCCTTGATATCGCAGACTATTTTATGGCTTACAGCTCAGCGGATGAAGTAAGTCAAGGCAAAACCGCTCCTGATGTTTACCAGCTAACACTGGAAAAACTTGGTATTGAAGCTCATCAATGCATTGCTTTTGAGGATTCACTCGGCGGTATAAAAGCGGCATTAGCTGCTGGCATTAAAGCGATTGCCATACCGCACCCTGACGAATTTAATCATGATAAATTTGATCTAGCACCACACAAACTCAAGAATTTATCTGAGTTCAACCACCAGCTTGGCAAAAGGCTTTTGGCTAGCGCCTAAAGCTAAAAAAAAATAAAACCAAAAGCTTAAATTAAAAATCTAGCTTCAAAGCCTCATTAAGCTTTTGATATGACAAAATGCAGCGCGACCAAGCGCGTCTACGTTGTAACCGCCTTCCAATACTGACACGATTTTTCCATCACAATGACGATCTGCCACGTCCATTAATAGATCGGTAATCCAAGTAAAGTCCGACTCGCTTAATCTTAGTTGTCCCATTGGGTCTTCTTTGTGAGCATCAAAGCCTGCTGAAATCATAATCAGTTGTGGTTTGAAAGCTTCAAGTGCGGGCAACAGTTGCTCGGAGATAATGGCTTGAAAGGCGTCACTGCCAGAACCTGCTTCTAGCGGCATGTGTAGAATATTATCATGTGAAGCGCCCGGATCGCTGTAGGGATAAAACGGGTGCTGGTAGCTGGAGGCATAAAGCACCTTGGGATCGGCTTTAAAAATGTCTTCGGTGCCGTTGCCGTGATGAACATCAAAATCCACAATCGCTACGCGCTCTAAACCATATTGTTCAATGGCATAACGTGTTCCGACAGCGATGTTATTGAACAAACAAAAACCCATGGCTTTGTCGTATTCCGCATGATGTCCCGGTGGGCGAATCGCGCAAAAAGCATTGTCCATCTCGCCTGTCATAACGAGATCCACCGCTTTAATCACCGAGCCTGCCGCATACAAAGCCGCGTCCAGCGTGTGCGGCATCATCAAGGTTTCTGGCTCCAGCTCCACATGACCGTCTTCTGGCGCGCGTGCGAAAATTGAATCTACATAGGCTTCATCATGTGTAAGAAGCAATTGCTCACGCGTTGCTGGATCAGACTCCAGTCGACGTAGGAAATCCATCAACTGCCCCATAATCAAACGATTTTGAATCGCCCCAAGGCGCAGCGGCGACTCGGGATGATCGTCTCCCATATCATGTTTGTCGCAATAAGTGTGTGTGATGTAAGCCGTTGTCATCTTTATTCCAGTGTTTTTTATTTTTAAAAACTGCCGAGGTCTTTTCAGAATTTCATGAACACAGTTGGCATGACAAGATCTCATGAATGAAAAAGACAGTCCACCCTACCATGGTCTACAATTCGTACTATCGAAGACTATGATACAGTCTCAATACGTTGCTTTTTCCCCAAAGCATAAAGTAAGTTTCAGGAGAATATTAGGTGAGCCAACACGCATTACAATCTCTACTCGCCCCAAAATCTATGGTGGTGCTTACTGGCGATGATGCGCACGATCCTCTCATGCTGGCGCTTTTGACCTCCCTCTCTCATGCGACAAAGTCCTGTCCTGTTAGTCTTGTGGGTGTTCAGCCAGCGACAGAATTCTCTTTTCCGCTTTTCTCAACACTCAGCGAATTAACCACAAGCCCTGATCTTGCCGTGTTGGTCGGCTCCTATTCTTGCAAAGAAGACCAACCTTACATGGAAAGCATTATTGCCGCCTGTGGCGCTGTAGGCATTGGTTCTTTGCTAATGCTGTCTTGGACAAGCGACAGCCAAGAATCGCTGGTTGAAGCACTGCGCAAACACAATGTGCGTTTGCTTGGGCCGAACAGCTTTGGCATTTGTCGCCCTAAACAAGGCGTCTTTGCTTGGCTTGGTTTAACCCAGCCTTTACCGGGACGCTTAGCCTTAATGTCGCAATCTGGTACGGTCGCCAGTGCGCTTGTAGACTGGGCAACGTGGCAAGGCATCGGCTTTTCCCAAGTGGTTTCTATGGGATCACCTGTCGATGTGATGCCATCGCAAGTCTTGGATTACTTATCCAATGATTTCGACAGTCAGGCCATTTTGATGTATTTGCAAAAAATCGGTCGTCCGACACGATTCCTCAGCAGCTTACGCGCCACAGGGCGAAGCAAGCCGGTTGCGGTTGTAACAGAGCATTCTATTGACGCTGATGAACGAGTACTCGACGCCGCACTCAGTCGAACCGGTGCGGTACGAGGTCGACGCTTGAATGATTTAATCGCAGCGGCCTCGGTAATGACAAACGCTCGTCGAGTCAAAGACGGTTCCTTGTTAATCATTGGAAACGGCGCTGGGCCAGGCGAATTGGCAGCACAACGCGCTATGGAATTAGGCATTGATCTACTCACGCCAGAAGGCGAGTTACACAATAGATTGGAATCCACCATGGCGGGTCGCGGTGGCATTGGCCCGGTGACAACGGTTTGGGCAAGTTGCGCCACCGATCTCTTTATTGATCTTGCTGCCGATGCCTTGCACAGTGAAGATTGTGGTGCGGTGTTACTGACACTAAGCCCAACCGCACTCATCGACATCGATTCCCTGTACGACCTTATTATCAAATTACACCGAACACAGAAAAAGCTCGTCATGGTGTGTTTGCTTGGCGGCGGAAACATGACCAACATGCGTACGCGTATTAACGAAGCCGGTATCCCCACCTTCCGTACCCCTGAAACAGCTATTGAAGGCTTTCAATTTTTGGTGCAATTCCAACGCAACCAATTGCTCGCTAAGCAATCACCTGACAGCCATGCATTTCGTTTTAAAATTGATGTTTCAGAAGCAACCAAGACCCTTAATCGCCTTATTAAACAAGAAGGTAAACAAGGTGAAAAAGTACCTCAAAACGATTCACTACGAGATGTTTTTGAGCTATTCCATGTTCACTTAATTACTCGTCGTCAGGCTTCAAATCAGTTGTCTGCACCAATCCACCTTCGAGTCTTTCAGGATGCTGTGTTTGGCCCAGCCATTGGTTTGTCTTTGGAAGGCGCACAGCAGCACAAACAAGCAGAAGCCGTCGCTTTACCGCCACTCAACACCGTCTTGGCAAAAGATTTAATTCAACGTGCGTTTCCTGGAGAAGAGTCCTTTGAACTAGAAAGTTTGCTGCGCAATTTATCTACCATGGTGTGCGAATTACCCGAAATTGAGAGTCTAGAGCTAGGAGATGTGCGGCTCTACGAAAACGGCAGTGTTTACGCTGACGTCACAGCCAATCTTCGACTTTGCAAAAATTGGCGTCGTTATGAACATCTCGCCATTCATCCTTACCCAAGACAATGGGTATCGGAGCGAGTATTGAAAAATGACGAGATAGCCACCGTTAGACCGGTTCTACCGAGAGATTCTGGCATTTTGGCGGATTTTGTTCGTAGCATGTCCCATGAAACTCGTTATTTTCGTTTTATCTCCAATATCGAAGAATTGACACCACGCATGCTTGCCAGCATGTCCCATATCGACTACGACCGAGAAATGGCTTTACTCGCAGTGATTCAACGGGATGGACGAGATTTACTCATCGGCACCGCACGATACATAGATAACTTCGACGATCAAAGTTGTGAATTTGCCGTGGTACTTGGCGATGAATTCCAAGGTTTAGGCTTAGCGTCTTATCTAATGCGACGACTGATGCAAGTCGCCGCAGACAAAGGCATTCGCGTAATGAAAGGTATTGTCTTGGCCGAAAACAAACGCATGATCGAATTCTGCCGTCATTTGGGGTTCGCCATCCAGCGTGATCCAGACGATTTTGGCCAAATGGTCGCCAGCATTAAACTGACGCCGAGCTTGCTGGAAAAGTGTCGGGATGCTTCCTAACTAGTTCAAGACCTCAATCTCAACTTCAATCACACCATCCCGAGTATTACCAATGCGCTGAAAAGCGGCTTTGCTAAGGTCAATAATGCGGCCACTTACGAACGGCCCACGGTCATTGACTCGCACCACGACACTTTTACCATTGGCAACATTGGTCACTTTCACTTTAGAGCCAAAAGGTAATCGCTTATGAGCAGCGGTCATGGCTTTTTGATCAAATAATTCCCCACTAGCGGTTTTTCGGCCTTGATACTTCATGGCGTAATAACTGGCTCCGCCGCTTTCTTCGAACCCTATTGAATCGGAACGACTGATTGGACCACTTGCGCATGCGGTTAGAACAAGAGACAAGATTGCCACACATAAGGTGCTAATTTTTCGCATTGTTTTTTCTTTTCCTTTAAGTCGCTTTGATTTTCAGACGCTATACTCTTAGTCTCATAGTAACAGATACGTCCGCCCAACAAACTCAACCTAACGAAACATCCGTCAGCTTCTTGTCAGAATTTTGGCGTATCTTTCTATGCTTTGCCTTAATTCTCACGGCAATTCCCAACATGACAATGCACCAACATAAGTTGCGAGTATGGTTAACATCACCAGAGGCGCCAATAATACCAGCTTATTTAAGGTATGCTTGGCGCCATTAAACCCACTGCTTTTTTTCGACAGATAGACATGACTTCTCGCTTTTTATTACTTTGTAAAACCCCTTCTCGTTGGCCTACAACTTGGCGATTATCCGTCTTATTAGTAGTCTCTTTTGTTTTAGTGGTGTGCTTTGAATACGCTAATTTGCCAGCGGCGCTTCTGCTTGGTCCTATGATTACCGCAATTATTTTAGCCACCAGTGGCGCAGGTATGACACTGCCAAAGCCAATGTTTTTAATGGCTCAAGGTATTTTGGGCATGATGATAGCCAACAGTCTTCCGCTGACGGTCTTTGCGAAAATCTCCATGGAATGGCCGTTGTTTCTAATTGGCACTGTCTCGACGATTGTCGCGTCTAGCTTTTTGGGCTGGTTGCTTAGTCGTAGTGGATTATTACCAGGCACCACAGCCATTTGGGGCTCTTCTCCAGGAGCCGCTTCGGCGATGACGATTATGTCTGAATCCTACGGAGCTGATATGCGATTAGTCGCTTTCATGCAATATTTACGTGTGGCTTGCTGTGCTATCGCAGCGACAGTCGTTGCGGCGATATTTCACGTCGATGGGGTTGCGGCTGAACCGATTGATTGGCTGGGCGTTCCTTCGTGGTCTGGTTTTGCCATCACGTTATCTGTCATCTTAATCGCGAGCATTGTTGGTGTAAAACTGCGCTTACCAAGCGGGCCTTTACTGCTTTCTCTCGCGGTAGGGTTGGCAATTAAGTTCTCCGGTGTTTTGCCTATTGTTCTGCCACATTGGTGCCTGGCGATCAGCTTTGCCATATTAGGTTGGGGAATTGGCTTTCGTTTTACTCGACAAGTGTTAAAACATGCCTGGCATGTATTCCCCCATGTGTTAGGTGCGATTCTAGCGTTGATTACGATCAATGCTTGCTTGGCCATGCTATTGATCACCTTTGCTGATATCGACCCGCTCACAGCCTTTCTCGCCACAAGTCCTGGCGGTGCTGACTCAGTTGCCATTATCGCCGCATCGACCAGCGCAGATGTATCTTTCGTTATGGCCATGCAGGTTGCTCGCTTTCTATTGGTCTTGATTGCTGGGCCAATGCTTGCCCGTTGGCTTTCGACAAATAAGACCGCCTAAACGAAAAAACCACCCGAAGGTGGTTTTCATAGACATCAGGCTTTTCAATCAGCTAGCTTCTTGCTCAAGATTCTCTGGGCCAAACGAGAAGGGTAATAGCTCATTCATAGTGAGGGATTTTCTCACGCCTTCTGCGCCACAAATATGAATCATGGTATCCACAGAAGAGAACTCACGAATTTTCTGGCGACAACCACCACAAGGTGTTACCAATTCATCCCCTTTCCCAATAACATAAATATCTTTAATCAGTGTATCACCGCCAAGCACCATAGAAGCAATTGCACCCGCTTCAGCACAGGTACCTTCTGGATAAGCGGCGTTTTCTACGTTACAGCCAGAATATAGTTTGCCACCAGCGGTTAAAATCGCTGCGCCAACAGGAAAGCGAGAATAAGGCACGTAGGCTTTATTCATCGCCTCTTTAGCTAGCTCAAAAAGCGCAGTGCTCTTTTTCAAATCAGGCATGGTTTAAATCCAACATATTAAGCTCGCTCTTTCACATAAGGGCGGCCAATGGCTTTTGGCCCAACGGCTTTACCGATGAAGCCCGCAAGCAACAAGACGGTTAATACATACGGCAAGACTTCAATTGCCTGTACTGGCACTTCACCAATACCAGGAATCACAACACCTTGCATACGAACAGCCACAGCATCTAAGAAACCAAACAACAAACAAGCTAGTAAAACAGGAACTGGACGCCACTTACCGAAAATTAGCGCAGCCAATGCCATGTAACCTTTACCCGCGCTCATATCTTTCAAGAAACCTGCATTATGAGCAGTAGACAAATACGCACCAGCAAGGCCACATAAAATGCCACAAATGATCAAGGCGCGATAGCGAATGAAAGACACAGAAATACCCGCCGTATCTACCGCATGAGGGTTCTCACCCACCGCACGCAGACGCAGGCCGAAACGAGTCTTATAAATCACCCAATAGGTCACAGGCACCATAGCGAACGCCAAATATACCAAGATATTATGGCCACTTAGCAAGTTCGAATAAATCGGCCCAATCACAGGCACACTTGCGATTGCATCTGCAAATGGGAAAGTGATATCTAAGAAACGCGCATCACCAACCAAAGCCGGTGTTTGTCCGCCCATACCAAACCAATGCATAGACAAGGTCACCGTCAAGCCCGCTACAATGGTATTAATCGCCACACCAGAAACGATGTGATCGCCTCGATGAGTAATACAAGCGAAGCCATGAATCATCGCTAAGCCAACAGAGGCCATTATGCCAAAGCACAAGCCAATCCAAGCTGAACCAAAAACAGACGCTGCCGCCGCTGCCGCAAAAGCACTGCCCAAAATTTTACCTTCTAGACCGATATCTACAATGCCCGCGCGCTCAGAATACAAGCCAGCTAAAGCCGCAAAAATAAGCGGAGTAGAAACGCGCATTGTCGCGTCTAACATGAGTATCAATGTTTCAAACATAGTTTTCCCCTACGCGACCGCTCTGCGAATAAAAAAGCCTTCGATACGATCCTTGAACATATGCTCAAGCGCACCAGAGAACAGAATCACTAAACCTTGAATTACAACAACAATCTCAGGCGTAATAGTTGGAATTTCAAATGCTAACTCGGCGCCACCTTGGTACAAGGCTCCAAATAGAATAGCCGCCAAGATAATACCAATCGGATGATTACGTCCCATCAAGGCCACAGCGATACCAGCAAAACCATAGCCCGCCGTAAAGTTAAGCAATAAGTTATGGTTCACACCCATGATTTCGTTAAGGCCAACAAAACCTGCCAAGCCGCCAGAAATCAACATCGCCCAAATGGTTACTTTCGCTGTATCAATACCAGCGTAACGCGCCGCGGTAGGATTGGTTCCTAGCGTACGTAGCTGATAACCCCAGCGTGTGTGCCAAATCAATCCCCAGACAAACACACAGCACAACAAGGCCCATATGAAAGCAAGGTTAAGTGGTGAGTCACCAATATCGATACCCAATGGAGAAAGCAGCTCATGCAAATAAGGCAACCATGCATTTTCGCCAAAAGTCCGGCTATTTGGCGCCATACGACCATCTTCTTTTAACCAGTTTACAATCAAGTAAACCATCAACGAGGACGCGATAAAGTTAAACATGATGGTAGTAATAACAATGTGGCTACCGCGACGGGCTTGCAAGTACGCAGGAATATAGCCCCATGCAGCGCCGAATACCGCCGCGCCAATCACAGCCAAAGGCGCGATAACATAAAACGGCATGGTGTGATCCAATGACAAACAGATCAAACCCACCCCTAAACCACCGATATAAGCCTGCCCTTCACCACCGATGTTGAACAAGCCACCTTTAAAGGCAACAGATACAGCCAAACCAGTAAAAATAAGGTTCGTTGCGTAGTAAAGCGTGTAACCAATACCTTCGTCGTAACCAAAAGCGCCATAAATAAGATATCCAGCCGCTTCAATTGGGTTTTCACCAATGGCAAGAATCACCAAACCAGAAACCAAGAAGGCCAACATAATATTTAGCACAGGGATAAGGGCAATATTTACCCAAGTAGGGACTTTCGCCTGACTCATGCGGACACCTCTGCTGATTCTTCGCCTTCTTGCTCTTCGTTATAGGCATTAGCCATCATCAGGCCAAGGGTTCGTTCATCGGCATCTTTTGCATCTAGCTCACCAACAACTGCACCATCAAACATCACAATGATGCGATCACTCAGTGCCATAATTTCATCCAATTCAACGGACACAAGTAAAATGGCTTTACCTGAGTCTCTTAGTTTAACGATTTGTTCGTGAATGTTTTCGATGGCACCAATGTCAACGCCACGCGTTGGCTGACCAATCAATAACACTTCAGGGTTTTGTTCTACTTCACGAGCAATAACAATTTTTTGTTGATTACCACCAGAAAAATTCGCCGTCTTAAGATGAGGATTCGGTGGACGCACATCCCAAGCCGCCATGCGCTCATTACATTCATCAAGCATGGCCTTGCGATTCATTAGAATTTTGCCGTTATAAACAGGCGAATTATGATAGCCCAACACAGCCGCTTCATAAGCTTCAAAACCCGTTACTAAGCCCATTTTATGGCGATCTTCAGGTACATGAGCCATTTTCAAATCACGCATCTGCGCCGCATCTTTTGGTGCTTTCGCAGTGATAACTTGACCTGCAAAATGAATCTCGCCTTCGTCCATCGGGGTAATACCTGATAAGACATTCAACAACTCACTCTGCCCATTACCAGACACGCCAGCAATACCCAGAATCTCACCAGCCCGCAGCTCTAAACTCACATTTTTTAGGCGCTTAACGCCTTGGCCGTCAAACTGAGACAAGTTCTGCGCAGACAACAACACTTCGCTTGGCTGAGCGTCATCTTTATCAACGGTTAAGCGAACTTTTTTACCCACCATTAATTCAGCAAGATCTTCCTTACTGGTATTGGCGGTTTCTCGATGAGCAACCATTTCTCCTTGGCGCATCACCGATACATTATCGGTGGAAGCCATGATTTCACGTAATTTGTGGGTGATTAACAATACGGTAACGCCCTGATCTTTTAGGGCTTTTAGAATGCGAAACAGGTGATCTGCTTCTTGTGGCGTCAGTACGCCTGTAGGCTCATCTAAAATAAGAATACGCGCGCCACGATATAAAGCTTTTAAGATCTCAACACGTTGCTGCAAACCAACCGGAAGTTCCTCTACGATTGCGTCTACATCAATGTCTAAACTGTATTCATGAGCTAAGCGTTGCAATTCTACTCGCGCCGCACCGATGCCATTCTTCAGTACCGCGCCACCTTCTGCACCTAAAATAACATTTTCAAGGACACTAAAATTTTCTACCAGCATAAAATGCTGATGCACCATGCCTATACCCGCATTGATAGCATCTTGAGAGCTACGAATATCAACGCGCTTACCATCAACTTCAATGTGACCTGTATCTGCTTCATAAAAGCCATAAATGATACTCATCAAAGTGGATTTACCCGCGCCGTTTTCACCAATAATACCGTGAATCGTGCCTGCCGGAACTTGTAAGCAAATGTCTTTGTTGGCCTGAACTGCACCAAAACGTTTACTGATGTCTCGCAATTCTATTGCGTATGGCATTGTTTTATTCGTCATATCTAAAAGTAATTCATCTGCTTAAAATGGAACACACTAGAACAAAAAAAACAGTTACCTACACTATGTAAGTAACTGTTTTTTGATGCAACTTAGTAGTTACAAGTGTTATCTGACATGTAATCGTGAACTTTAATTTCACCACTGACAATCTTTGCGCGAATGTCTTTCATTTTTGCTTTCATATCAGCTGTAATTAAACTCGCATTGTTGTCATCTAGCGCCCAATCAACACCGCCTTCAGCCAAACCTAGAACAACCATTCCTGGTCTCCAATTTCCAGCTGCTGCATCCTTATAAGTTTTGTAAGCGGCTTGATCTACACGTTTAACCATAGACGTTAGCATTGTACCTGGCTGAATGTGGTTTTGGTTTGAATCTACACCAATCGCCAATTTGCCATCATCTTTTGCCGCTTGGTATACACCAATACCTGTCCCCCCCGCTGCGGCGAAAACAACATCAGAACCTTTAGAAAACTGGCTCTTCGCTAACTCAGAACCTTTTGTTGGGTCATTAAACGCGGCGCCTGTAGAGCCTGTCATATTCTGCAAAACAGTGGCACTAGAAGACTGATATTTAACACCCTGTTCATAACCGCACGCAAACTTACGAATCAGAGGAATATCCATGCCACCGACGAAGCTCACTGTATTGGTTTTAGATGCCATTGCAGCCAAAGCGCCAACTAAGAAAGAACCTTCTTGCTCTTTAAAAACAACAGACTGAACGTTTGGAAGATCAATCACACCATCAATAATGGTGAAGTTGATTTCTGGGAAATCTTTCGCGACTTTCTCAACCGCAGAAGTCATGTTGAAACCAACGGTAACGATAGGAGAATAACCACGTTTAGCAAGGCGGCGTAGACCTTGCTCTACCTGAGCTTCGTTCTTAGGTTCAAATTCTCGAACCTGAATGCCTGTCTCGGCCGTGTATTCTTTCACGCCATTGTAAACGCCTTCGTTAAAAGACTTATCGTATTTACCCGCTTGATCATAAACAACTGCAGGTTCTGTTGCAGCATGAGCCATGCTTGATGAGATGGCTAACGCTGTGACGGACGCAAGAAAGACAGCTTTCATTCCAATTCCTCTTATGTATGTAATTTAATCTAGGCAACTCTTAACCTTGCCTAACTGGTCAAAAATAAACCCATTAGCAGAATACCGCAATGTAATCTGCACAATTTAAGCAACATTTTTACCTATATTGCCCATCACAAAGTCATTTGCCGAAGGACGATATATTCAACAGTAGTCATTAGCAATTCTTATGCCTAATTTAAACAACTGGTCAGGATTGGCAATTAATACAGAAAACCGTACTACGTTGAGCTTGGCGAATTTCTTTAAGCGGCGCACTGCATATGATACAAGCTTTATCTGCACGGCCATAAACAGCCAACTCCTGCTTAAAGTAACCAGGCTTGCCATCACCGCCAACAAAGTCTTTTAGGGTCGTTCCGCCCTGTTTAATGGCAGCAGCAAGCACTACTTTAATGCACTCAACCAAACGGGCCAAACGCACCTTACTTATCTTGCCAGCCAAACGATCAGGACGAATCCCTGCCTTAAATAGCGCTTCATTGGCATAAATATTCCCAACACCCACAACCACCTTACTGTCCATGATAAAGGTCTTAATGGGTACTTTTCGCCCCTTCGCTCTCGCGTACAGCATATCAGCATTAAAAAGCTCTGAGAGCGGCTCTGGGCCTAAGTGCTTAATCAGCTCATGCTTGTTCCAATCTTCCGTTGTCCACAGAATGGCACCAAAGCGACGAGGATCCGTATATCTCAACCATACATCATCATCGGCAAAGCAAAAATCCACATGATCATGAAACAACGGCGGCGTCTCGGCAGGCACAAAATACAAACTACCAGACATACCAAGATGAACAATCAGGGTGCCTTTTGACGTATGAATGCCAATGTATTTACCACGACGAGAAAGATGAGTAATTTCCTCACCTGGCATTTCTGAGCTTAGCTCAGGCGTGATTAACCAGCGCAGCTTTGGCTGACGGATATCGACCCTAGCGAGAGAGCGCCCAACTAATTTGGGTTCGATGCCACGTAAGGTGGTTTCTACTTCTGGTAACTCAGGCATGGTTAACCTCAATGATGACTAGATACACACAAAAAAAACTGACCAGATGAACAACTTGCTTCTACTACTATATGCTAGATACAAAAAAACCGACTCAATGAGTCGGTTCCTTTTGACAAGAAACAAAAATTATTTAATTTTCGCTTCTTTGTACATAACGTGCTTACGTACAACCGGATCAAACTTTTTCATTTCAAGTTTGTCAGGAGTATTTCGCTTGTTCTTGTCAGTTGTGTAAAAGTGACCAGTACCAGCAGAAGATACCATGCGAATTAGATCGCGAGCGCCTTTAGAAGCCATGATTCAGATCCTTATACTTTTTCGCCGTTGGCACGAATTTCAGCAAGAACTGATTCAATACCTTTTTTATCGATAATACGCATACCTTTAGAAGATACACGTAAACGGATGTAGCGGTTTTCACCTTCGACCCAAAAACGGTGCCAATGAAGGTTAGGAAGAAAACGACGCTTAGTACGGCGTTTTGAGTGAGAAACGTTATTACCTGTAATAGGACGTTTCCCAGTAACTTGACATACGCGAGACATAATTAAATACCTTTTGCTATCCAGAAAGATTATTGGAAGTGTTTCACTTCCTCAGGCGGAGCATGATTCCTTATGAATCAAAAAAATCCCATACCGAGGATATAGCGGCGCGCATTTTCCCATAAGCCAACCCATTGAGCAATTCTTTTTGTTAAAAAATGATCAGTTAGTAGCATCGAGCAAATAACATAGTGACGCTCCTTATCGAAACTAGCACCTACCTCAATAAGATTAATAGCTGCGTAATTTTAATTTTTTTGAGGATTTTATGCACATGGGCTCCTTTGATTATCAGCTGTTAAATTTAATGCAATCCAATACCCGAAGGACAACCGAAGAAATGGGCCAACTAATAGGTCTGTCGGCAACCGCCGTACAAAGAAGATTAAAAGCACTGAGACAATCTGGAGTAATAGAAAAAGAAATTGCGGTACTAAGCCCAGTTGAATTAGGCGGTCATATATTAGTCATTGTTGAAGTCGTCTTAGTACAAGGAGGGAGTTCCGTTGTAGACAATTTCAAAAAGAAAACACTAGCTTACCCAGAAGTACAACAATCCTACTACGTTGCCGGTGACAATGACTTCATTCTGGTGATAGCAACAAAAAGCATGCAACGCTATGACATCATCACTCAAGAACTCTTTTTAAACGATAAAACCATACTCAAGTTCCACTCCAATGTGGTAATGGGAAATGTCAAAGTGAGCTTAGAAGTGCCATTTTTATGAAAGCTTGTCCTCTTGTAACTAACAAACCAAAAAGCGAACTTTATTTAAAATAGTAAAAACGACTTTAAGCCTATCTCTGCCAAAAAAACAACCGAGTTTGTAGCGGCATGCCACTTACATAATTAATCTAAAGGCTAAGTCTTAAGTTAGATTGGATTTCCTCTCTAAGAGACCGAGGTACATTCCACTCTTGGGCTAAAGTCGGCCACCTAGAAACACATTCGATCGTTTCATCGATGATGCTGTCAATTTTGCTCTTGCCAAATAAGGGGCTGAGTTTCTCTAGACTATAAAAATCCGCTCGCGTAAAACCATCTCTCTTTCCATTTAAACTCATCCAATGACTATTAACCCACTTACTTCCAGGCTTGTAGCTATAGGCCAAATCATAGGCAGGGGCTAAAGACCAACCCTCATTTTTCAGAATGAAAGCAAAATTTTTGGCATGATCATCATGATTCCGAGCAATAATATTAAATACCATACGCTTTAATATCTGCAGGGCATCAGTTGCAGGCAGCTTTAATTGCCGAGCCACACTGAATATTTCTGCATAGGAGAATGAGCCTGGTTTATTGTAGTCAACATGGGCCAACCCATTGAGCGTCTGGACATGGACTTTGGTATTACTTACGCGATCAAATCGCTGCGTTATAAAGTGCCGCCTGCCACCTTCTTCAAGCAACCTACAGGGCATCATTTCAATACCACAACTTTTGGCCATCAAATAATAAACAAATTCCATAGCTCCGTAACCTAAGGGATCCCCAAATGTCTCTTGGTTCTGATTGTGTTCATTTACACCATCAAATTTCATTAGGTAATGAGTAAAGCCTTCAGGAACGGTCGTTTGTCCAGAGCGAACTTGAGTAAAGTCTTTATTAAATGCCAATACAGCCTTAGGCCTTGCTCCGCCAGCACTCATACCAACAGAGAGTAACGACAACATTGCTTCCCTTTCTTCTCGTCCATCCTTATTAAGCTCTACCTCAAATACACCACGAGAGTCTAAAATTTCTTGCGCGATTGAAACAAGAGATTGAATTTCAACTTGTTGCGATGCATTCAGGCTACGAAGTTTTGTAGCGGGTGAATACTCCAGAGCCCCCATACCTCTTTTCCCAGTGTATTGAAGCCGTTGTAGAGGAGAAATGTCATTAGGAGACTTACCTTGACTTGCCACCCAAGCATTAAGAACTGAGTTACCAAAATTATCGGGGAGAGAGTCTGCAATTAAGCCTGGTAAGCCTTTAAAGGTATTAAAATCAAGTTCAGGAAAGCTAAAAATCCGTCTGGATAACGGCATTTTAAGGGGGGAAAGCTCTATCCCTTTTTTTATAAAGCTTGCTGTATATTCAAAAGCTCCAATGCCTTTATCGACATCAAAGCTTACAGCACCAACATCATGACCTTGATAAGAGACCTTAATAACTTCCATTACCATTCTAATCTCCCTTTATTATTTTCTCGATGCACTCCTGACGCTCGCTGCCGTTTTTTACCCTCTAGCTTAGCAAGTTGCAATGGTGATATTTCTTGTTTTGGCAGGAATAAATTCAATTGATCCGTTAAATTCAATGCAATCATGATTGCCACAAACACTTCTAATTGCACTTTACCTTTTTCGGCATTTAAAACCGTTTTGCGAGCAACACCAGCAAGTGCCGCGACCTCGGACTGAGTCAGGTTAAGATTCAACCTAGCTTGCTTTAAACGCTCTCCAAGCTCCTCAGAAAGAGCGGCCGCAGATTTTTCGATAGCCATACAAGGTTCCAATTTAGTGACACTGTAAGATTAAAATAACCTTTATGTCCTAAATTTAGAACTTTTCGAACAGATCATCAATACAAACCTCACTAAGTCCTAAATTAGTTACTTTAAATTCTTAAAAAACAAATAAAGTAACTAAAAAAGAACCTTAATTAGACTAAATTAAAATTAAATAGCACACAACCCACTTCTCAGTTTCCTATTATCAGACTTAAAAACAGCTTCTAAACCAATCCCCTCTCCGCTAACGATACAGGAGAGCCATCACCGACAACAAAGTGGTCCAACAATCGCACATCAACAAGATCCAGCGCGCGCTTAATTTTTTCGGTAATACTGATATCAGCCTGACTGGGTTCTGCGATACCGCTTGGGTGATTATGGGCGAGGATCACCGCGGCGGCATTGTATTGCAACGCGGCTTTAACAACTTCACGCGGATAAACCGCCGCGGCATCTACGGTACCCATAAAAAGTTCTTGATAGCGGATCAACCTGTGCTGAGTATCTAAAAACAGCACCGCGAATATTTCTCGTTGGGAATGGCGTAGTTGAGAAGAAAGGTAAGTTCGGACGTGTTCCGCGCTGGTAAACACAGTTTCGCGCATGAGCTGCTCTTGAAGATGACGTTTGGACATTTCCAGCACGGCTTGTAGTTGGGTGTATTTTGCGTCGCCAAGCCCAAAACCTTGGCAAAATTCTTCGCGACTGGCCGACATAAGCGCACGCAAACCACCAAATTGGGACAACACCTGTCGAGCCAATTCCACCGCGCTGATGCCTTGCGTCCCAGTTCGAAGAAATATCGCCAGCAATTCGGAATCACTCAGCGCGCTCGCCCCTTGATGAATAAGCTTTTCTCTGGGTCTTTCTTGTTCGGGCCAATGTTTAATACTCATGATCTAGTCCTTGATCCATGTTAATCTTACTCTCAATTTAAAGAGACTGGCGTCCTGCCTATTACTCACTTTATCGACCACAGCACGAATTGAGAAGTTTTTTATGTCAAATCTCGCTCAAAAACGCATTCTATTAGGCATTACTGGTGGCATCGCAGCTTATAAAAGCATCGAATTAATTCGCTTACTAACCAAAGCTGGCGCAGAGGTTCAAGTCGTTTTAACAGAAGGTGCAAAAGCCTTTGTTACTGAGATGACCTTGCAAGCCATTTCAGGTCACCCTGTTCGCAGCACTTTATTAGACCCAAATGCCGAAGCGGGAATGGGACATATAGAATTAGCAAAATGGGCTGACTTAATCCTGATAGCGCCCGCTTCTGCTGACTTCATGGCTCGCTATGCTCAAGGTATGGCAAATGATTTATTAAGCACCTTATGCCTTGCTACAGAGTCACCTGTCTTACTTGCTCCTGCAATGAATCAAGCCATGTGGCGTCACCCGGCAACCCAAGCCAATGCAAAATTACTCACAGAGCGAGGCGTGCTAAGCATCGGGCCTGCCGATGGTGCGCAAGCTTGTGGTGATATCGGCCCTGGACGTATGAGTGAGCCAAGCGAAATTTTCAATGCTGTCAACACTCACTTTCAAAACACTTCTGTGGAACAGGACCTAGCAGGACAACACTGGGTGATCACTGCAGGCCCCACTATGGAAGCCATCGACCCCGTTCGTTTTATCAGCAATCACAGCTCAGGCAAGATGGGTTATGCTCTTGCCGCTGCGGCGATTGCTCGTGGCGCGAAAGTCACACTAATCAGTGGTCCAGTACAAATATCCACACCTGCAAATGCAAATATTATCAATGTAAAAAGCGCTGATGAAATGTTAGCCGCTTGCCAGCAAAGCATGAGCGCTCAAGCGGATGTGTTCATTGGCGCCGCTGCCGTTGCCGATTTTAAAATGAAAGCGGCCTGCGATCAAAAGATGAAGAAACAATCAGATACCGATGAAGTCACCCTGACATTAGTCAAAAACCCTGACATCATCGCGACACTTGCACAACAAAAGCGCGCAAGAACCATCGTTGGCTTTGCAGCCGAAACACAGAATGTGATCGAATACGCCAAAGGCAAACTAGCGAAAAAAGGCTTAGATATTATTGTTGCCAATGATGTCTCACGCAGCGACATTGGTTTTAACCAAGATGAAAACCAAGTCACCGTCATTACGAAAGACAAAACATGGTCACCTGACAAAGCCGCAAAAAGCGAGCTAGCAAACCAACTCGTTGAGTTTATTCAGCAGCATATTAAGTCATCGTCTTAACAACACTTACAAATTTAGAGAAAAAGAGAAGATAAACATGAAACAAGCTATTCAATTAAAAATCCTTAGCGACAAAATCGGTAAAGAGATTCCGTTGCCGACTTACGCAACCCAAGGTTCTGCTGGTTTAGACTTACGCGCTTGTCTTGATCAGGCAATCGACCTTGCTCCAGGCGAAACAACGCTACTACCAACTGGCTTGTCTATTTACATCCAAGACCCAAGTTTGGCAGCGACAATTCTGCCACGCTCTGGACTTGGCCATAAACATGGTATCGTTTTGGGTAACTTGGTTGGTTTAATCGACTCAGATTACCAAGGCGAGCTAATGGTTTCTTGTTGGAATCGCGGTAATACGACATTCACTATCGAACCAGGTGAACGTGTTGCGCAATTAGTTCTATTACCAATCGTTCAAGCTGAATTTAATATCGTTACAGAATTCGAAAGCACCGAACGTGGCGAAGGTGGTTTCGGTCACACAGGCACAAAGTAAGCAGAAAAAACACGAAAAGAGTGAGATTAATTCACCCTTTTCGTGTTCGTTACCACATTCACTCACCCTTCCTTCCTCCCGAAAACGAAATTAACTTTCATAAGTCTAAACTTCGTAAGTTTCATACAAATTTCTATAGTTAATCCTTCAAGATCACGCTATTATTTCAAACCTAAGTGGTTGCTTACACTCGTTGTCAGCCTTGACTGTCACCGTTTTGCCACACTAACTAAGTAATTTTATTGTTGATAGAATAGTAAACCTATCAAGATTGTATATTTTTTTATGCGACCCATTTTTTGTTTACAGGAGTACATAATCCGTGGCTTTTTCTCGTGAGTCTGCTTTAGATGTTGCTAAGGTTTTAAGCGAATCGCTTCCTTATATTCAACGCTTTGCTGGTAAAACGCTGGTTATCAAATACGGCGGCAATGCAATGACAGATGAAAACCTACAAGCTGGGTTTGCACGAGATATCGTTTTAATGAAAGCCATTGGTATTAACCCAATCGTTGTTCACGGTGGCGGCCCACAAATTGGTGACATGCTTGCTAAACTGAACATTGAGTCTAAATTCATTAATGGTATGCGTGTAACCGATACCGCAACCATGGATGTAGTTGAGATGGTGCTAGGCGGCCAAGTAAACAAAGAAATCGTTAATTTAATTTGTGAAGCAGGTGGTAAAGCCATCGGTATCACAGGTAAAGATAGTCGCTTTATTAAAGCGAAAAAACTTTTTGTGAAACACCAAGCGGAAGGCATGTCAGCACCAGAGCAAGTGGATATTGGCCACGTTGGCGAAGTTGCCAGCGTCGACACCAGCTTCCTAAAGTTCTTTGAAAATAGCGACCTGATTCCTGTTATTGCACCAATCGGTGTGGATGACGAAGGCAATTCTTACAACATCAATGCCGACCTTGTTGCTGGCAAGGTTGCCGAGGCCGTTGGTGCAGAAAAGCTTATGCTGCTGACCAATATCTCAGGCGTACAAGATAAGCAAGGCAATGTATTAACTGGATTGAGCACTGCACAAGTTGATGCCTTAATTGCTGACGGTACCATTTATGGCGGCATGTTACCTAAGATTAGCTGTGCACTATCTGCGGTTAATGCTGGTGTAACGAGCGCTCATATTATTGATGGCCGTGTTCCACATGCGACTTTATTGGAAATATTTACCGACACTGGCGTTGGTACACTAATCTCAAACACCAAGGTTGGTGAATAAGAGTTTTCGCTTTTGTTGATACTATCACTTAACGATACTGGCAATTAACAACTCTGGTTAGAAACTGGACAAGAAAAATGAGCAATAAGAAAAACGATCGTCGCACACAGATATTGCAAGCGCTTGCTCAAATGCTAGAAAGTAGCCCAGGAGCACGTATTACTACGGCTGCTTTAGCAAAGCAGGTTGGTGTGTCAGAAGCGGCGTTGTATCGTCATTTTCCCAGTAAAGCCAAGATGTTTGAAGGCTTGATAGAGTTTATTGAAGAAAGCCTTTTCACTCGCATAAATCGAATCGTACAAGAAGAAAGCAACGTGATTACTCGAATCGAGATGATAGTCACGCTAGTACTCGGATTTGCTGAACAAAACCCAGGCATGTGTCGTTTGCTGACTGCCGATGCATTAGCAGGCGAAACCGAGCGTTTACGCGTTCGCATTACACAAGTATTTGATCGGATAGAGACTCAGCTAAAACAAGTCATTCGCGAAGCAGACTTAAAACAGGGTTTACGACCAGCGATGGGCGTTGCACCTTGTGCGAATTTCTTGATTGCTATTGTCGAAGGGAAAATACGCCATTACGTTCGTAGCGAGTTCAAAGTTAAGCCAATGGAAATTTGGCCAGAGCAATGGGCAATATTGGCACAGAACTTGATGCTAAACCGCTAAGGATTGAGGCAAAACCTCAATCCTTAGCGTCGGCATCAGTATTAAATGCCGTATTGCTGACGATACGCTTTAACCGCATCAAGGTGTTTAGCAAATTCAGGAGAATCCTGTTCTGCCAAATACGTCATGATGTCATTTAAAGATACGATACTAATAACAGGCATACCGAAGTCACGTTCGACTTCTTGGATAGCAGACAACTCACCTTGGCCTCGTTCTTGACGATCCAAGGCGATAAGAACACCAGCCGGAAGGGCATTGGCTTGTTGAATAATAGCCATAACTTCTCGAATGGCCGTCCCTGCAGTGATAACGTCATCGATAATCATGACGTTACCCGCTAACGGAGCGCCCACTAGAGAACCGCCTTCACCGTGAGTTTTTGCTTCTTTACGGTTGAAAACGTATGGTGTGTCTACATTATGATGGTCATAGAGAGCAACAGCCGTAGTTGTTGCCAATGGAATGCCTTTATAGGCAGGGCCAAATAGAACATCAAATGGAACATTTGCTTCCATTAATGAGGTTGCGTAAAAGCGTCCTAACTTAGCTAGCGCTTGGCCAGAACTAAATAGGCCTGCATTAAAAAAGTAAGGACTTACGCGACCTGATTTAAGCGTAAATTCGCCAAAGCGCAGCACGTTTTGTTCAATAGCGAATTCGATAAAGTCTCTTTGGTAAGGTTTCATGCCAACTCCAGAAAGATAATAAATAGTACACAACAAAGCGCCGCCAAGAACGAGCGAAGCCATGCCAACATTGGATAGGCGCTAATATAACACACGGCTAGGAATTGTAGGGACCAGAAATGAAGGTCATCAGCCTTAATGTAAACGGTATAAGACAAGCAGCAGAACGCGGCTTTTTTGAATGGATGGTTCGTCAGGACCCAGATGTTGTATGTCTGCAAGATATACAGGCAGATGAACGCACACTAAATGACAGTGTGTTTTTCCCTCCGGGGTATAACACATACTTCTTTGACTCTATGGAAAATCCAGAGCAAGCAGGTGTCGCTATCTATTGCAAAACCATGCCTAAAGCGATTATGACTGGCATGGGATTCCCTGAATGCGACTTTGAAGGTCGTTTTATTCAAGCGGATTTTGATAAAGTTAGCATTGGTGCTTTCTTGACCCCTCACGGTTCAAACCATGAGGAAACGCTACAAGAACATAAATATCGTTTTATGGAAGGTTTTAAAAACCATCTCATTAAAACCCGTCGCAAGCGTCGTGAATTTATTTTCTGTGGTACAGCCAATGTTGCCCGTTCACCGATTGATGTGAGCAGCTGGTTCGTCAACCAGCGTAATTCTGGCTTTCTGCCAGAAGAGCGCAAATGGATAAATGAGATTTTCAATGAGCTGGAATACATTGACGCCTTCCGCCAAGTGAACAAACAAGACAAGCAATATACTTGGTGGCCAGATTATGAACGCGCATGGAAACTAGATGAAGGCGGTCGATTGGACTACCAAATCACAACACCAGGCATTAAAAACTTAATCCAAGGTGGCACGATTTATAAAGGCCAACGTTTTTCAGATCACGCCCCATTGATCATGGAATACAATATTGATTAAGCATTGCCTCAATTCCAGCGAAAAAACAAAGCTCTTTCACTAGAATTGAAAATCAAAAACTAAAAAGCCCGCTGGTAGTGATCTGCAATATTAAAACAGTCACTACCAACGGGCTTTTTTATAGACAAAACCTTTCAGAAAAGCTATTGATTCAACGCTTATTCGTCAACCAGAGACTTGCTCTTCACTTTTAACTTAAGTTGATGAATTCCACCAGCTGGAATGCTATAAGCATCACTAAGCGCATTAGCGGCCTCAACACAGACAAAATGACGGTAATCGTCGTCTTCCATATCCGTGCGCTGTTTCGCGATTTCTGCCCCAGGATTCCATAGCACAGTACTGTTACTGCCCTCCGTGCTAATCACTAACCTTCTATTTAAGCCAGCATCCTGAATTTCGCATTTTTCAGGCGCGGCAACATAGACTCTGTCCATGTAATCACAAGGGGTAACAACACCCTGCTGCAATTTCTGTTGACCATTATCAAACTTATCAACATAACTCACTTGATCTAAGCCATGCACCTCAGCAGTCTGATTATCTGAAACATGAAAATAAGTGTGCAATGCTTCACTAATTGGCATCGGCTTATCAGATAAGTTAGCCGCTGAAAAATTGACTCGAAAACCCTTGTTAGAAAAACGAAAGACTTGTCGTAATTCAAAAGCAAACGGCCACATTTCTTCGATCAGAGGATGATCTTCCGACGCCAAACGAATAACAATTTTCACGTCGCCATTTTTAAAACGCCCAGCCTCAATAAATTCCCAGCGAAAATAACGTGCAAGACCATGTGCAGGAAAATCAGCCTGCGTTTCATTGGCACCAAACCAAGGCCAACAAACAGGAACACCAAAGTGGCGACGCCCAAAACGACCTTCACCACCCTGATTGGTAGATTGAAATAAAAGATCCTCTTGACCAGCAGGAATAAAGCTCTCCAAATGCCCGCCCCATAAGGCAATAACCGCACTAAAGCCCGGTTGCTCAATGACAATTTCGTCGCATTTTTTTAAGCTTGCTGGGCGTATTTCACCACCCAACTCTTCCAACTCTTTCATCAGTCGGCCATTCATCTACAACTCCATTAAAGTAATTTCGTACGCCCATATTAACTTTAGATACAATGATTACAATAGTTTGAGCTTATACTGACAATACAACAAAACAGATAGCCTTGCTGTGCATCAATAAAGACTTAACCTGATCGCACTTTTACGCTATAAAACACAGCAACTTAGGGTACGTTTTCATTACCGTTAACGTAGACTGCTTTCATTTTAAAAGGTGTCATATTTTTTATGAATCAACAGAACGAACCCAAAATGGTGATTGGTTGTGACGAGTGGTGCGCATTTCCTTCTCTTAATATTCCGGCAATAAAGGCGCGAGTTGATTCAGGTGCAAAAACATCATCTATGCATGCGATCAATATTGTGCGCTTTTCTCGTGATAATGAGAGCTGGGTAAGCTTTGAAGTCCATCCTCTACAAAAGAACCGTAAAGTAACCGTTCATTGTGAAGCTCAGCTTGTCGACCAAAGAGTCATAAAAAGCTCTAGCGGAGACAAAGAGAGCCGCCCCGTCATTCGCGTCCCCCTTTCTCTTGGTGGTATCTCATGGGAAGCAGAAGTCACGCTAACCAATCGCGACAGCATGGGCTACAGAATGTTACTTGGACGTGAAGCAATGAATGGGCGCGTTCTCATCGACCCTGAAGGCCTATGCCTACAGGGTGACAAACAAGAAGAAAATTTGGTGGAACTCTATAAAATCCCTGCCAAGAAAACGAGCAAAAAGAAATAGCAAAAAAACGCCTTCCTTTTCCACTGAATAAACAAAAGGAAGGTAATTACTATTTAGAGAGTGCTATTCATACTTAGAGAGCACTATTTTGATAGAGCTTGACTCAAACGTCGTAATTTCTGGTTAGCAGCCGACAACGCCATTTTATTGGTCGCAATATCAGTCACATCATAGACAACCAAACATATATTCTTTATTGACCCATCAGGGCTGGAGATCGGACGTATCGCTACGTTCTGATACATCCTATTCGCAATGCCTGTAATTGGGCGATAACTCTTAAATGGAAAGAAATGCGGGCGCTGCTCCCAAGATATAAAAATCGGTGTTTTCAAACCAAAAACATTATCCAACTTCTGGTGTAACCACCCCGTATCTAATTCTGGATAAAGCGCCAGCAAAGATTGCTCCTTAGCTATCGATGAACTCACTCCGCTGTGGTTTTCCATGAAGTTGTTCCATAGCTTTACTCGATATTTCGAGTCCAAAACAACAAGCCCAACATCAATATGATGAAGCATATCAAACATCCAGTGGAGATCTGCCATCCCTTCTGCTTCATTACTCATTCGTCTTCCTCAACTAAAAAGGACAATAAATTCTCTAGTGTCGGCACAGAGTCTTCAGTGAAAAGCATAATTAGATCACAACTAATCTGATAGTTTTCCACTTCATAGACAATTTCAACCGCTAACGTTCTTTTCCACGTCGCTTTCTTTTCGTTAATTAAGTCTGCAATTTTAACATGCTGACCAAGTAACAACGGATGACTGTGACTAAAATCGATATTGAGCTGTTTTCCGATGGCAGCCATAAATGGACCAACTAAAACCGAAGATACATCCATCAAGAGCTCTGTTTCTAACTCTCTCGTAATGGTATCCGTCACGCCTAAAAGTTTCGCCATATCAGGAAAGCTGGAATCGCTAAAAATGAGCAATGTCTCAAACGCAATGCCAGAACCGACATAACCTTGTGATACAGCAGAACAACTGTCATTTTTGACACTGTAATCTAGTGCCATCTGCAATTCACTTACTTCCAAAATGTTCACGGTAGGCACTGGTAGCTTAACAAATACATTTAGCATTTCTGCCAATACACTTGCAGCACGCCCCATGGCAATATTCGAAATTTCTTGTAAACATTCATTAAGCGTAAACTGCTCAGCTGCAGTAGGCTGCTCAACAACGACTTTATTCTGCTGATCATCTCCAACAGAAAAAAGTCTAAGAGAAATTAATAAACTGCGCAGCTCTTCAGCCGATGCGGGCTTTTTATGGAAGGCGATTGCTCCCATTTCTTTTACTCGTTGTATCGCTTTCGGCTGCACATCACCAGAGACTACTATTACCGCTGGTGACTGCTCAAAAGACTGTAACGCCTCAAGCGTTTCATAACCGTCTTTCACCGGCATATTTAAATCTAAGAATAAAATATCAAAAACAGAGGATGACAACATATCCAGTGCTTCTTGACCGTCTTCCGCAAAATCGACTTCGACATCCCAGTCTGTCGGCAATATTCTTGCTAACTGCTTGCGTGCAATTTTTGAATCGTCACAAATCAGTACTCGTGTACTCATTACCACTCTCTTTTTGATCAGCGCCACATACCACGTACTATGACACTTAAGACCTTGTTTTTAAAAATACAAAAATGTTACGTCACGTAACCAGAATTAATCTAAACCATATCTAATTTAAAGATAGCACAAACTTTTTTTGCCACTTCAATTCGTGAAGTCAAACAAAAGACAGCAAAGCTCTGGCAACCAAGCACTCATCGTACTTATGCTGCTTTTCAGTAATCAATGGTGTTCTGATAACTACAATATTTAGACCATTTAATAATTCACTGTCTAGCTCGCCATAATTATATGAATCATCAAGTAACAAATAATCCAAAGCAGAAAATGGGCCTACAACTTCTGTATCGGCAGTGACAGTAGAAACTAAACGCCTTACCCGCTCCATCAATGACAAACCCTGCTGTTCTGGGTCTGTACCTAAATTAGGCAAATACACTTTAGGGTTAGGATTTTGGCAAATAGAACGCCCAACACCTTCCGGCAAAAGATTCGCCAAAAGACTGCTATAAAAGCTACCCGGTGGGTAACAAATCAAATCGGCTGTTTCGATGGCATCCTTGCGATCATCAGCTATATGACAATTGGTAGGCACTACGCTACGCAAACCTTTGTTTAACCACATACGCTTTATCGGGCTAGACAACTCATCAGTTTCCTTTCCCGTAATCCTATGCTGCCCTAAGACAATATCGCCATTATCGAGTTCAACACCCAAATGTAAGCTGGCATCTAACGTTGTTTTCACTTCACCTAGCGCTTTTACTAATCGTGAAAACAAGAAAACAATAGGATCTAATTGCTGCTGATTATTTAAATATCCACCCGCCATAATCAGATTACCAATACTCGCACCGCGCAAATCGAACTCATCATGAATACGAGCTTGAGTCACCGCCAGCTGAGTCTGAATCAAGGCTTTCATAGGGTTTGGAATGCCTTCAATAAGAGGGTGTTCACCTGATACTAATAACTGAAGCTGTTCTCTTAATACTAAAGGCTCCGCCTGTTGGGGAAGACGATGGGTAAATAAATCATATACTTCTGGCTGCCCCATTACCGTTTCGTCTGCTAATGCCATCAAACGACTGCGTAAATCCCCTACCGCAGGAATATCAAATTCAGCCCGCAATCGTGCTGAACTACCACCAGAGTCAAAAGGCGTTACTAAATGAACAGAATGATGAGTATATTCTTTAAATACTCGACTGATTTTATTCAAAGCTGAGCCGCCACTAAAAAAAAGGACTTTTGGCCCTTGCTCAGGCAAGCTGTGATATCGATGAACACGAACCAGATCCGGCATAGTCATGCGACGCCAAATACGTAAAAAGCTCGTCATAAAGAAACCTCATATATTCACACCAATAAAAAAGACGAACAACGCCACTAAAACTATCGCACTATAGTAACAAATGAAAAATAAACCGTTGTGACAAAAAACTTAAAACCAAGTGGATATTATCTTCCCATCGTACAGGGTGCTAAAATGCCTAATATGAAATTAACAATAGCACGTATTACAACTAGGAAGCGTCATGGAAACAAAAACCTCGGGGTCATCTCTTAGCAAAGCGTTAAACATGCTAAACCATGTTTGCACGTCTCCGGTACCATTACGTTTTGCCGAATTGGTTGACCTTTCTGAACTCCCAAAAGCGACCGCTCACCGACAGTTAAATACCTTACTAGAACATGGCTTGGTGCGCTTTGATGACAACAAACAAGCCTATTATCCAGGTTACGGGCTGCTTGCTCTTGCGCATCGTACTTGGGCGAATTTAGATATCCGAGATGTGTCCACCGCACCAATGCGAGACTTGTGGTCAAGCACACAAGAAACCATTCACCTTGCGGTCTTAGATGGTGCTGACGTTATTTACATCGACAAACTCGAAAGCCCCAAAAGTCTGCGATTGTATTCCGCGGTAGGAAAAAAAGGTCCCGTTTATTGCACAGGCGTTGGCAAAGCTATGCTAGCTTTTTTACCAGACGATAAACAACAAGCCGTCATTGACGCCCAAGCCTTTTTCCGCCACACAGAACACACTTTAGACTCAGCTGAAGCGTTAAAAGCCAATCTTAAACTTATTAAAGAAACAGGTATTTCTCTCGACTTAGAAGAACATGAGATGGGTATAAAATGCGCGGCAGCACCGATTTTCAACTCACGCCATGAAGCCGTGGCTGCACTAAGTGTGACCGCGCCCGCCTTTCGCACCAGTGACGAGGCGTATGACATGATGAAAGTACAAGTGAAACAAGCAGCAGATACCATTTCTAAACGACTGGGCGACTGCGAATAAATAATTAAGACACTTTGAGACCTTTTAGGGAAAACGATCATGGCAATGACAGGATTATTAGCACTTCTTGATGACATCACCACACTACTGGACGATGTCGCTGTTTTCTCTAAAGTCGCGGCCAAGAAAACCGCTGGCGTATTGGGCGATGATCTTGCCTTAAACGCCGAGCAAGTTTCCGGAGTCAAAGCGGATCGTGAACTTCCTGTCGTCTGGGCAGTAGCGAAAGGCTCTTTTCTTAACAAACTGATTCTAGTGCCGTTAGCATTAGCCATCAGCGCTTTTATACCTTGGTTGATTCAACCTTTATTGATGGCTGGCGGTTTGTATTTGTGTTTTGAAGGGGTGGAGAAAGTCCTTCATACGTTTAAAGATAACCATGAAGAAAAAGAAACCCTAAGAAAAAACGTCAAACAAGCAAACTCTGCTAAAGAACTATTAGCCCTAGAAAAAAGCAAAGTGAAAGGCGCAATTCGTACCGACTTCGTTTTATCAGCCGAAATTATCGTTATCGCCCTTGGCACCGTGGCAGGACAAAGTTTATTAACACAAGCCATTGTCGTTAGCCTGATCGCCTTTATTGTCACCGTCGGTGTATATTTCTTGGTTGGGTTAATCGTGCGTCTTGATGATATTGGCTTACACCTAAACCAATCAAAAACCGTATTTGTCAAACAACTTGGTTTAGTCATATTGAAAGGCGCGCCAATGCTGATCCGCCTTTTGACCATCGTCGGCACCATTGCTATGTTCTTAGTAGGCGGCGGTATTTTTGTTCATGGCTTGCCAACTTTGCATCATCTTGCTGACATGGCAGTGTCTGGTGAAATAGCCCAAATCCCACTTGTAACAAGCTTAATAAACACAGGCATTAGCTTCTCAGTTGGCTTAATTCTAGGTGGCGTTGCCGTTGGCATTGCTTCTCTGTTCTCAAAAGTAAAAAAAGCTTAAATCTGCCTAGCGGACAGAATAAAATCAGCTAGCTCGGCAAAACCCAAGCCGCCCGGTTGCGTCGTCTGATAACGAGGATGGTGACGCATAATCGACAAGTGCTCGGCGATATTCGCCACACCAACACTCAGCGGGAAACGCGCAAACATACTTTCATCGTTAGGCGCATCACCAACGTAAAGCACTTGCTCTTGCTGCTGCGCTTCACTTAATCCATACACATCGCCTAACACGCGCTGCGCCATAGAAAACTTATCGTAACCTTGAGAACACACATTAATATGTATCGAGCTGGCTTTAGCGTTTAAGCCCATAGCCATTAACGCAGCCAAACAGGCACCTTTGTCGTCCACTGCCGCCGGTTTAACATCTTGCGCGTAATCAATCGCCACATCCGTAAGACGATAAGCTTGATCTCTTGCCAAACGCAAACGTGGAAATTGCGTTAAAACTTGATTCACCTGAGTTAATATATGCGCTTGCTCTGCACGCATTTCTGACTCATCACGCCAGAAGGAATACGTCAAATGGCGATCAGCTGTTCTGCCAATAAAACAGGCTCCGCCTTCGGTAATCACACCATCAACAGGCAGCGCTCTGGCAATCATGTCTGACCAACCGGCGCAACCACCGGTTACCGGAATCACCTTGATGCCATTCGCTTCCAGTTGCGCCAAAGCTCGTAATGTTTCAACAGGCAACTGACCTTCCCATGTCAGCGTGTCATCAAAGTCGGTTAAAATAAACCGTAAGTTTTGACAGGTACTTTTGCCTAAAGAAGAAAGTTCTAAAGCGGAAAGCGCTACAGCAGATATCGACATATTCGTCCTAAGAACAGAGTTGAATTTGAACACCATGAGAGGTGAGTAGTTTAGTTTGAGACTCGGTTAACACATCACTAAAAAGCCAATCTATCGCAGCAAAAGGCTGTACCCGTGCCATCGCTTTGCGCCCCCACTTATGTTGATCAGCAACCAACAAACTATGACGACTCTGTTCGACCAACACACGACTTACCGCAGCTTCTTCAGGGTCAAAATCCAATATACCTTGAGCTTCATCCATGCCACCACAGCCTAATACGCCATAGTCGAAATAGTATTGGCGCAGCCCAGACAAGGTCTCTTCACCCACTAAATCATGATGACGATGACGCAACTTCCCCGCCAGCACTCGCACTCGCACCTCAGGGTAATCACCCAAAATGCTCGCCACGGTTAAGTTGTTGGTAAAGACTTGCAAGTTAGTGTGCGACACCAAAGCTTTCGCCACGTATTCAACCGTTGTGCCGATGCCTAAAAACACCGAGGCGCCGTCTGGAATAATCTGAGCAACCTTAGCGGCAATAGCTTCTTTCGCATCACTGTTTAAAAACTGCCGATGGTCAAACGGCAAGTTTTCCGTACTGGAAACCGGGGCGATACCGCCATGAGTACGACGAACAAGATGACGCTCAGCCAGCTGATTAATGTCTTTACGTATGGTCTGCGATGACACGTTAAAACGTGTCACCATCTCTTCCACCAATAACGCGTCTTCTTGTTGCACCCAGTTCAATATCTGATTTTGTCGCTCATTCAAACCCACAAAAAACCTAACTAAATCAATAAGAATAACCTGTCTAATTAAAAACTAGGCTGATAAAAAAGCAAACTTCGTTGGGTCATCGGTAATCACCGCATCCATTCCCCATTCCCAGTGTGCTTCCACTTTTTTAGGGTCATTGGCGGTATAACACAACAGTTTATAACCTGCTGCTTTCACGGCTCGCGCTTGCGTTTCGGTCAATCGAGAGTAATCGCAATTCAAACTGTACGCTTTAATGGCCTTAAGCTGCTCTTGCCAGTCGTCAGGAATGTCTTCATACAAGGGCGCAAGATGGCGCTGAGCATCAATTTCGTAACAAAGCTCTAACGCCGCTAAGTTAAAACTAGAGATCATCAGCTTATTGTTGTCTTCCCAGTGATCACGCAACATAGCCATCACAGCAGGCACAATGTTTTCCACGTCTGCGCTGTCGTGTTTAATCTCAAGATTCAAACCAAGCCCCAACGACTGAATACATTCCAACGCGTCCAATAATGTTGGTACTTTTTCGCCAGCAAATTTCTCTGAGAACCAGGCACCCGCATCCAATTCAGCCACTTCAGTAGGACGAGCATCGCGAGTTAAGCCTGTCCCATTGGTGCAGCGATCCAGTGTGTCATCATGAAAAATGACCAATCCACCTTCAGCAATTAAATACACATCAATCTCTACCCACGTTGCGCCCACTTCAGCAGCAGCTCGAATAGACGCCAAGGTATTTTCTGGCGCCAGTAATGCCGCACCACGATGTCCCATTACTTTGGTGTTTAGTACCTTGTCTTTAACAATATAACCTGTTGAAACACTGTCGTTTTCCATATCGACCTCACAATCGTTGTTGAGTTTTTGCGTCAAATAAGTGCCAATGCGACACTGGCGCCGTTAACCACATAAGGCTATTCACATCCGGTAAATGCGGTCCAGACAAACGTACCACTATCGGCTCGCCATTACCGGACTCTGTTTCTATTTTACCGTGAATTAACGTCTCTGCTCCCAAGGATTCTACCGCTTGGATACGCAAAGCGAAATCGGCATTTTGCTCATCACTCACCTCTAAATGCTCAGGACGAATCCCCCACACGATGCCACCTCGGTGTTGATGAGACAATGGCAAGGTTAACGCCCCAGAAATTTTAATGCCTTGCTCGGTAAGATTCGCATCGATCAAATTCATCGACGGAGAACCAATAAACGCGGCAACAAAAGGCGTTGCCGGTTTATTGTATAAATCCATCGGCGTACCGATCTGCTCCGCCTTGCCTTTATTCAATACCACCAAACGATCTGCCAAGGTCATGGCTTCCACCTGATCATGGGTCACATACAAGGTCGTGGTGCCTAATTTACGCTGCAACTGACGAATCTCGACACGCATCTGCACTCGTAACTTAGCATCTAGGTTAGATAAAGGTTCATCAAACAAAAACACTTTCGGGTCACGCACCATAGCCCGCCCCATGGCAACACGCTGGCGCTGACCACCCGATAATTGACGCGGTTTACGCTGTAACAATTCGGTTAAACCCAGCATAGCTGCCACGTCGCTGACTTTTTCTTCAATAAGATTTTTCGCCATGCCGCGGTTTTTCAAGCCGTAAGCCATGTTGTCGTACACGGACATGTGTGGGTACAAGGCGTAATTCTGAAATACCATGGCGATGTCGCGTTCAGCCGGTTCTTTTTCATTCATACGCTCGCCACGAATACGCAACTCGCCAGTCGAAATACTTTCTAGCCCCGCCACCATGCGTAACAAGGTGGATTTACCACAGCCTGATGGACCAACTAAAACAATAAACTCGCCTTCTTCAATCGATAAATCCACACTTGGAATCGCGTGATAACCATTAGGATAGGCCTTGCCTACTTTTTCTAAAATAACGTCCGTCATTACTACTTCTCCGAATCCACTAAGCCTTTAACAAACAGCTTCTGCATGCCAATCACCACCGCAACCGGTGGCAACATCGCTAATAAGGTGGTTGCCATAATTTGGTTCCATGCGATATCACCATCCGTCACCGACAACATGCGCTTAATACTCATTACCAAGGTGTAATAAGCGTCGTCTGTGGTGATCAGCAAAGGCCATAGATATTGATTCCAACCATAAATAAACAAGATCACAAACAAGGCCGCGATATTGGTTCTAGACAGCGGCAACAAGATGTCAAAAAAGAAACGCCATGGCCCAGCGCCGTCCATTCGAGCGGCTTCCACTAACTCGCCCGGAATACTCAAGAAGCACTGACGAAACAAGAAAGTTGCCGTCGCACTGGCGATTAAAGGCAAGGTTAAACCCGTATAGCTGTTAAGCAAATCAAGATTTGCGACCACCTCGTAAGTAGGCACAATCCGTACTTCAACAGGCAACATCAAGGTCATGAAAATGATCCAAAAGCACAGATTACGAAACGGAAAGCGAAAGAACACAATCGCATAAGCCGACAACAATGAAATGGCGATTTTGCCGAAGGTGATCCCCAGCGCCATGATCAACGAGTTCAGCATCATAAACCAGACTGGCGTATCCACGCCGTTACCTGCTTTTTCAAACAACACAGTGCCCCATGTTTCTGCGCCAGCGTCGCCAAACCACAAAGGAATATGACCAACACCAAACGCCGAAGCAGGATGTGTCGATGCCACCAGAGCCATCCAAACAGGTAACGCCACTAAAGCGATCCCCGTCAGTAATGTCGCGTGACTCGCAAAAGTTAACCAAGGTCGATTTTCGATCATGAGTACTGCACCTTACGCTCAATAAAACGAAACTGAATGACCGTCATCAAACCGACAATCGCCATGAGCACAACCGATTGCGCCGCCGATCCACCCAGATCCAAGCCGACAAATCCGTCATCAAACACTTTATAAACCAAGGTGGTCGTGCTTTGCCCAGGACCACCTTTGGTCGTCGCATCAATCACGCCGAAGGTTTCGAAGAAGGCATACACAAGGTTAACAACCAACAAGAAAAAGGTCGTCGGCGACAAAAGCGGAAAGACAATGGTCCAAAAGCGCTTAAACGGACTCGCACCGTCAATCGCTGCCGCTTCAATAAGCGAACGAGGTACCGCTTGTAAACCCGCAAGGAAGAATAAAAAGTTGTAGCTGATTTGCTTCCAAGTAGAGGCAATCACCACCAATATCATCGCTTGGTTGCCATCAAGATAATGGTTCCAATTGACACCTGCAGTCTTCAACCATAGGGCAATCGGCCCCATGCTCGGATCAAATAAAATCCACCATAATACACCTGCTAATGCAGGTGCTACGGCATAGGGCCAGATTAATAATGTCTGATACGCCAGTTTGCCGCGAACCACTCGGTCCGCCATGACGGCCAACAACAGCGCCAACGACATACCCACAATGGCAACAGAAAAACTGAACACCAAGGTGGTTAACATAGACTGGTAATACAGAGGGTCAGTAAATAAATCGGCAAAATTTTCCAAGCCAATAAATTCACGACTCAAGCCAAATGCGTCTTCTTGGTAAAACGCTTGTTCCAAAGCTTGCTCAGCAGGCCAAAGAAAGAAAATCGCCGTCACCAACAACTGAGGCAACAACAATAGCCAAGGCAGGCCTTTTTGGGGGAAGGTAACCGTCATCGGACAATCCAAAAAAAGAAAACAACAAATTAAAAAGAAAAATATGCCATGCAATAAAAAGCGCCCTTATGCAAAAAACATAAGGGCGCTGATTTCATTTAGTCGTTCGCTTTTTCAAACTTACGAAGCAATGTGTTACCACGCTCAACCGCTGTATTCAGTGCAGTTTGAGCATCAACATCGCCGCTCCATACGGACTCTAGTGCTTCGTCGATCACGCCACGAATTTGCACAAAATTCCCCAAACGCAAACCTTTAGTGTTCGCTGTTGGAGTACCTGTCGTCATTTGAATAACACCAGTTTCTGTACCAGGGTTCGCCTTGTAGAAGCCTTGTTCTTTGGTCAAGTCGTAAGCCGCTTTGGTGATTGGTAAGTAACCAGAAAATTGGTGCCAATCCGCCTGTACAGATGCTTTAGATAAATAACTTAGAAAAGAAGCGACACCTTTATATTCTTCTTTAGAATGTCCTTGCAACACCCATAAAGACGCGCCGCCGATGATAGTATTGGAAGGCTGTTTTGCTTTGCCTTCCCAATAAGGAAGCTCGGCAACACCGAAGTCAAATTTCGCATTACGCTTGATACCTGCGTAACCTGCGGAAGACTCAGTAAACATCGCACATTCTTGGCTGTAGAACTTCGCCGCGCCATCATTGGTACGACCAGAGTAGCTAAAAATACCATTTTTTTGCCATTCGCCCATCTTTTCGATGTGAGCAACTTGCAGCGGACCATTAAATTTCAGCTCAGTTTTCAAACCGCCAAAACCATTTTCTAGCGTGGCAAATGGCACATTGTGACGAGCACTTAGGTTTTCTAATTGCACCCAAGATTGCCAAGCTGTGGTAAAGCCACAGCTCACACCAGAAGAAAGTAATTTTTTAGAAACGCTTTCAACATCTTGCCATGTTTTTGGAGCTTGGCTGATGCCCGCTTTTTTGAACAAATCTTTGTTGTAATACAGTACAGGAGTTGAACTGTTGAAAGGCATAGAAAGCATTTGGCCATCGCTGTTAGAGTAATACCCCGTCACCGCGCTCAAATAGGCACTTTCATCAAACGCCTGACCTGAATCTTTCATCAGTTTATATACTGGATAAATGGCACCTTTTGCCGCCATCATACTGGCAGTACCAACTTCAAATACTTGAACGATAGCTGGCTGTTGTTTCGCTCGAAACGCGGCAATCGCCGACGTCATTGTCTCGGTATAATTACCTTTATAAATTGGCTTAACTTCATAAGTATCTTGTGAATCATTAAACGCCTTAGCAATTTCATTCACTTTTTCGCCATTTGCACCACCCATTGCGTGCCACCACTCTATTTGTGTAGCTGCAAAGCCTGAACTCGCAATGGATAAACCAACAACAACTGACGCCAACTTCAAATTATGCATTTCCGTGTTCCTCACAATGAGTTTTTATTAGAAAAGAAAGAACGACTATAGAAAGAAAATGTTTCACTTTGATGATAGTTAGGTTTCATTTGAAATACAATTACAATTCAAATGAAACCATTTTAAACGAAAGGACAGAAATAAAGAGATAAAAAACAGGAAATGAAAGCGAGATAAACAAAAACGAAAGAGCTATAAAAAGTTTACAAAAGTCTATTAGATAAAATTTAACGCAAAATTTCTTGCTTGAGAGCAAGCGCCAAAGCCTCAAACGCCTCCCTCAAAGCAGTATAACGAATAGGTAATTGATCACCTTTACCTTGTATCGCTAAACCTTCCATTTCAGTGATTAGCTGACAAAAACGATAACCGGACACTTCCAAGGCTGCGCCTTTTAAACGGTGTGCGACCAAAGCAAAATCGTCCCAGTCTTCATCCATCATGTAAGCCTGTAGCATTTCTAGCAAGACAGTTGCTTCTTTAATAAACTCACTGGCAACCAATGTCATTAATTCATGGTTATAGGCCAGACGACTCTCGTAGTCTGTATTATCAAATACCTTAGGCTCAAACATGACAAAGAATCTCCATTTCAATATTACCCTCTAAGGAAGCCATTTTGTGAGTATCGCTACCAACTTATCTTGTGAAATTGGTTTAGCGATATGGTCATTCATACCAGCAGCAAAACACTCATCTTCATCACCTTTCATTGCATTAGCGCTAAGTGCAACAATCGCCACATCAGAAGGTGTTTGCCCATCAGTAAACTGGCGAATGGTTCGAGTCGCTTCGTAACCATCCATTACTGGCATCTGACAATCCATGAAAATCATATCAAACTTGGTTGCTTGTGCATGCTCAACGGCTTTCTGACCGTTTTCTGCCACCACAACTTCTACGCCATACAAGTTCAACAAACCACGGGCAACAATCTGATTGGTCAAATTGTCTTCTGCTAACAGTACTTTGGCTTTAAATACTGGCCGACCTTCTGGCGCTTTCTCTACTTCGTTTGCCGCCATCACAGACGCTCCTTCCACTAGCGGTTTTAGATTTTCAAGCACGTCCAACAATGGCTGATGAAACACAGGTTTTGTTAAGGAAGCAACATACACTTCTTTATCAAAATCCATACTTGAACGCCCTTGTATTAATACTCGCTTAACGCCATTCTTCCGGCAAAATGCATCCAACTCAGAAATATCAGAAGTAACCGAAACGACATCTGAGTCCAGTAGTATACAATTTCCAATCCATTCACTATCAGCAAGCGCACCGGAAATACTGTCGTAAGCATTGTAAATGACACCTAACGAATCCAGCAATGCGCCAACATACTCACGACCAGTTTTATTCGCATAAACTAGCGTCACTCTAACGACCTGCTCTGCGACATCGGTCATCAAGGGGATCTGCTCTGCAGTTGAAACCACAGTGAGGGGTATACGAAACCAAAAGTCAGAACCCTTACCTTCTACTGAGTTTAAACCTATTTCACCATCCATGGCTTGGATAATCTCTTTACTGATCGCTAAACCTAATCCAGAGCCACCAAACTTGCGAGTAGTAGAACCATCGGCCTGCTTAAAACGCTGGAATAAATGACTTTGATTCTCTTTAGAAATGCCAATCCCAGAGTCTTCAATAACAATACGCAGAATAACACTATCATCTACTAGCGGCTCAATCGCAAATCGCAACGCCACTTCACCTTCTTGAGTAAATTTAACCGCATTACCCATCAAATTAACCAATACTTGCTTGATGCGTAATCTATCTCCAAACAACGTAACATTCGGAATAGGTGTGGTTGGCGAATTTAATACAATGCCCTTTTCTTCGGCTTTTAAAACAAAGATATTGGTCACTTCTTCAATTAACGCCCGTAACTCAAACTCTTGTTTGTCTAACGCTAAGGTTCCCATCTCAATCTTAGACAAATCTAAAATATCATTAATAATATCCAACAAGGATTCCGCACTCTGCTGAGACATTTTTGCTAAATTCGACTGTTCAGGCTGCAATTTCGTATTCATCAACAAAGACAAACAACCAATAACGCCATTTAATGGCGTACGAATTTCGTGGCTCATGTTTGCCAAAAATTCACTCTTAGCACGGTTGGCTTCTTGTGCTTCTTCTTTGGCCTTACTCTGCTCTAGTTCAGACGCTTTTAAATGCTCGTTTGCCAACTGCAAATCTCGCGTCCTTAATCTCACTCGATTTTCAACTTCCGCCGTATGGCTACTCACAATCAATAAAAACCACCCAAACAAACCCGTGAATAAAAAGCCGCAAGCTAGAACAAACTTCACGATCCAAGGCTGTTTAAAAAAGTAGTTATCACTAACTTGATACAACTGCCAGTTTTTGCCACCCACATTAATCACGAAATTAACCGCATGATGAAATTCACCAGCCAGGTAACGAGCAACCAAGTCTTCTGCGGACAAATGAGCTGCTGTATTTTTTGTCACGATAATCGGCTTGGATGTCGCGTTATCAGTATCGACCAAGTAGAGCTCAGTATTGGGGAGAAGCCCTTGCTTAACAATGGTATCGGTTAACGTATCAATCTCGATGACCGCTGTCGCAACACCTAAAAAAGCATCGGTTTCTCGATCAAAAAATGGCAAAAACAATAATACAGCATTCGAATTTTGAACTAGCTTGAGTGGAGCCGTGGGGTAAACTTGACGTGACGAAATAGCCTGATCTAAGGCAAAACGTCGATCGGCTTGCGAATAAACGTCGTAACCTAATGCCGCTTTATTGCTCTGTAAGGGGCTAATAAAGGTCACCACAATGTGCCTATCTCTTGGCGTCGCAGGTTTAAGCTTACCTTCGCTGTCCCTTTCCTTCACACGAAAAATATCGTCTGGATAACTTTTTTGAATCGACTGTTCAAAACTAGCAATATCTTTTCCAGCCACGGCAAAGTTTAATGACACCCCCAAAATAGAATCGTCTCGACGCATCACACTATCCGCAAAAAGCTCAAACTCATTCGCCTCAATCTGCTCACTACCGTTTATCAAACCAACAAAGCTATGCAGCATATCCACACTGTTTTTAATTCGATTATTAAGCAGCACTTCTAACAATTCAGCATTAGAACGAAACTCTCTCGATTGCTTGTTCCATTCCGAGTAACTGCTTCCCCAAGACAGAACAATCGTAATAACCAACACAGTTAAAAAACCGCCGATTAATCGCAGCGGATGATCAAATTTATTACCAAAATATTTGGGGAAACACACGGCTAACCAAGGCACCATAACCAGTACCCCGATCATGTCACCGCCCCACCAAACCAGCCAATTGGTTAGAAACTCCTCTTTACCAATGATGCCAAAAGAAAGCAGCGACGTTGAACCAACACTAGCACTAATCAAGGTGGATAAGACACCGGCTAAAAAGATAAACCTAACCACTAAACTAGTACGATGAAATTGAAAAGGTATACCTACAAAGCGGCGAACCAAATAGCCGCCAACAAAAGACTGCAACGTCGAGCCAAAAGCAATAAGAGTAGGAAGAGACCAAGCAACAACATGATGATTAACCCAAGTCGCACCAATGTTTAGTAACAAAGAACCTAGAAAAATACCGAACGGCGCTTGCTTAGGAAAAAAGATAGAAGCCACAACCGCAAAACCAGAAGCTGGCCAGATAATCGTTGAGTACCCCGGTGAAATAGCAACAGCCAACCCTACAACGCCAAGGATAAAATACCCCATCGCAGTTAAGGCGACTATCGTCATCACTCTCATCATAATCACTTGCTCCATCAAAGATGGTTTAAGCATAGCTAAAACAACGAGTTTTTAAGATTTAATATTGGTTACGTTATGTAATAAAAAGAAAGTGAATACAGCACAAGAAAACCGTCTACAGAGAAAACATAAACTAAAAAGAAGTACATAAAATGTACATTGTATGTTGCAAAAGGCATGATGAAAAAAGGTCGGTAGTAGTAGCCTCAAGTCTCCATTATAAAAGGAGATTTGAAATGTTCATTACCAACCTGATTACAATACAAGCAATTTTTTTCTTGATTAGCTTTCTACTAGAAAGGATCTTTCCCAACAAACAGTGGCAAACACAAAAGGGGTTTGGCTCCATGCTGTGTTTCTTAATGAGTATTGGCGCAATATTCGCCCAAGTAATGTTTTTTGGGTGGATAAATATTGCCGGAATAGGCATAGAAATAAATGAAGATCCTCTTATAGAAGGTATAATCTTCTACCTTGTCTATTCGCTTGTTAACTACTGGGCTCACAGAGCAAAGCACGCGATACCAACAGCATGGAAATATCTACATAAAATGCACCACAGCACTTCTCACATGGACAGTCGCGTGGCATTTTATAGGCACCCATTAGAAATGGTGGTAAACACCGTCATATTATTTGCATTGGGTAAAATTGTTTTGGATGTCAGTGCCAATGCAGTCGCAATGGCTCTAGTGATAGAAGGAATATTAGAAACCTTCCATCATGCCAATATTAAACTGCCCCGTTGGATACGCCCACTTGGCTATATTATTCAAATTCCAGAACAGCATATTATCCATCACCAAAAAGGACTGCATAAATACAACTACAGCCCGTTAGCCCTTTGGGATTTAATATTTGGCACATTACGATTCCACCACAGTGGCTTTAATGGACTAGGATTTAAAGACTCAAACAAAGCATGGCCATATTTACGATTCGACAAATAGGAGAGCATCATGGGAACCCAAGAGAAGGAAAAAACAGGCGTTTCATTTGATTTAAACATTACCACAGAGTACCACGCTGTCGGTGTTGATGAGCTTGAAGAACAACTCAGAGAGAAAATCACCGAGTTCACCTCGAGCAGCAGCATCATTAACGGCAGAAAACGCAAAGGAAGCTATCGCCTATTAGCGGAATATACGGATATAAGCCAAGCGTACATTCACCAATTTCACAGTGAAAAGCGAGCCATCTGCATCACTAATATGAACAAGCTCGCAAACTACTTTGGCGTAAAGTACGTTGTTAGCAACTTCTAATGATATTTTTGTATATTAAAGTATACAAAATTTGACAAAAAACAAAAACCGTTCAATATAGGGGATCAGATAAAAGGCTAAACGAGGATGGAGCCTGATGCTAAACAACAAGGTGCGTAATTTGATTAGAATGTTTTCGGATATTAAAGCGTTAAAAACGCTGTCAATAATATCCGACATCATAAATCAAAAAACAACTGTCATGAGCGAACAAATTAGCTCGTTGTTAGCATGTGTTGTTGAAAGTATGGAAGAATCTCAAGAAAGCCTAGTTGTCGCATTGCAAGAATCTACCTAAAAGGCTCCTCTTTCATGAGGGGTCTTTTTATTTGCCCTAACCTGCAACTAAGAAAAGGAAATCTATATGGAACGTATTCAAATACAACTACTCGCAGAAAAAATTCTCGGACTCACTCCAGAACAAGCAGACGCATTGGTCGATGGCGGCGAAGATTACGACACCCCACTTAAAGAACGTTTTGGTGTCGATCTAGACACGTTTGGCAAAATAGCCAACGCCCTTATCCAACTAACACCGATCATCCAAGAACCCAACACAAAAAAACTCATTCATGCTTTTATCGAATTCCAAAACGGACAAGGCAAAATACTGGTCAAAGAAGCTATTGATAAATAACCTTTCTCAAAATAAAAAGCCCTCATGAGGGCTTTAAGGTATTTTTTCATTATTGGCGAGAATCAACATACTATTTTAAGACTTCATCAATCCGCGACTGCCAACCTTTACCACCATGCCTGAAATATTCGATAGCATCTGGGCTTAAACGAATCAGAGTAGACACTTTTGGGTTATCGGCTTTCGGCCAACCTCAGCTGTGAGTCGCTACAATATCGGACAAGAGTTCACTTGTAGGCTTAGCGCGTTTGAACGTATTGGATGTCCATTCTGGATTGTCTTTGTCCTCTCATCATATCCATTTGCTCCATCAAAGATGGTTTAATCATAGCTAAAACAACGAGTTTTTAAGATTTAATATTGGTTACGTTATGTAATAAAAAGCAACTGGATAAGGGGAATGAGTGGCCTACGGACTGATGCCCTTTTTGGGCGGTACAGAGGTAAACATCAATATTGTTCAGCAAGTTTTGAATATCTGTATTTATTAGCCATTTAGCTCAGCTTTCGCTTTTGCAATAATTTATGCGTGCGTAAGCGTACTCTCGACGCTATCCTCTCCAAAGACGAAGACCTGCACGCACCGCTTCACTTGCGTTACGACAACGTCCTGTTTCTTTTAAATCCGATAGGAAAATAGTGAAATGCTCACCCAAATCAATACTGGCTGTAGCCATAATAAGACCCTCTCTTAAAGCTTAAAACCACTAATATTTAGTAGTTTTGTCAATTTTGGCTTTATTTCTGTAGACAATTGAAGTTGGTAACCTGGATTTGACCGCGTTAATTTGGACATGACCACTTCTGACGAAATAAAACGACAAATTCACTATATGTCGTTTGGGATCAATGTATTAAGAATAATAGCGGCACTGGCGATTTGAAGTGTGGTGTGACGAGATAGATTTAGATCATGGGAATGGCTTAGCTTATAAACAAAGCTAGCACCACGGGCTTTGGTGTTGATAGATTGGCAATACAGGTCTTTTACTGTCTCGCACACGACGTGATCAAGGCCTTGCTGTGGCAATGTGAACAAACGACTCGCATGGCTAACGCCCCTAAGTTTTCGATATTTTAGCAAAAGTATGTAGTTATAGTAACTTTCACTTAAAAGCGCTTTTCCCATAAAGGGAAATGATTGTATTAATGTTAATATATTTCCCATAATGGGAAAATCAAGGAAAGAAAGAAGAGCCTGCATGAGGGTATTTACCAAAAAGACTCTGCGAGAGTTTTGGAAGCAAACGGATTATCAGGACGCTGAGCAGCCTTTGAAGGCGTGGCATGACGAAGCAGATCATGCAGATTGGAAAACGCCACATGACATTAAAGCACAGTATGCAAATGCCAGCATTCTTAAAAACAACAAGGTTGTTTTTAACATCCATGGGAACAAATACCGTTTAGCGGTTGAGATTGATTATACGTATTCGCACTGTTATGTACTTTTTGTTGGTACTCATGCGCAATATGACAAAGTGGATATTGATTCACTTTAAGGAGAAATACTATGAACATTAAGCCCATTAAAAACGACGATGATTTAGCTTCTGCCGTGCTTCGTATGCGTAGCCTTCGAGGCGCAGAGCCTGGTTCACCTGAAGGTGATGAGATGGAGATTTTAGCTGCTCTTGCTCAAGCCTATGAAGAGAAACATCACACTATTGAGGCTCCTGACCCTATTGAAGCGATTAAATTCAGAATGGATCAAATGGGTCTTAAAGATGCCGATTTGACCCCTCTTGTTGGTCAACGTAGCCGCGTTACAGAAGTTCTGAAAAAACAACGAGCACTTAATTTAAGAATGATTCGAAACCTCCACAGGGAATTGAATATTCCTCTTGATGCACTTGTGAAGGATTATCCATTAGAACGAGAAGCGGTTTAGGTCTCTTTGATAAGGATAGTTTAAATGGATTTACCCTCTCCTACTTATGCGGCCACTGTAGCGAGTGGCCTTCAGGCTTCTGATATTACCGCCATTGCGAGTGTCGTTGTGGCGGTTTGTGCATTATTTATTACTCTGTGGCAAGCTTGGTCCAGTCGACAACACGCTATAACCAGTTTAAGACCTTTACTTATTGTATCTGTAGATGAAACTGAACCCTATGCACATAACAGTTGTATAACAATATACCTAGAAAATGTAGGTCTTGGACCAGCTATTATAAAGTCGTGGGATGTTTATTCAGCGGGCATTCTTGTACAAGAAGATACTGTGCAAAGAACCCATTTTAAAGACATGCCTGAACCTAGCCATTTAGCTTATGCTTTCAAAAAATTAGATATTCCCGATATTAGCGTTGTACGTAGTACAGACAAAAAAGAGGGCTTTGCACTTAAGTCAGGCTCTAAAGAGCCTATATTCGTTCTATCTTTTGCATCATCACAAACAAACAAAGCAAATGCTTATCTAGGACTCAACCACTTAAAACTCATAGTTGAATATCAGGATTTATATAAGAATACACAGCCAATTCTAGATACCTCAAAAAACAAACTTTAAACAACTATCTTTACTGCCCATCACGCCACATTGGCTCCTTAAAACTCACAGCGGTAGCCCCTAGATGCTGGTTGATCTCTAAAAACGGTTGCTGCAGGGCACCTATTTCCAGTTCGTGGTACACGCGCATTATCTTTTCTATGTCCCCAAAGCCGCATGATGCCAGATAGGCCAGACTACATACGGTGCATGGATAGGATCTCTCCCATTGTGATGTTCTTTACCCGCTCGAATTCATCTTTGGTACCTATGTCGCCTACAGGGATAATTTGCACAGGCTCTTTGCCTTGGGACTTCCCGATGTTTAAAAACAGCGATCGGAAGTTACCTGGTCCTTTTCAAGTTTAGAATCAGATCAAAAACTAAGCTATTCAGGGAAACACGTTATACATACCCTTCAAGCCCTCGTACAATCAAGTAGATGTTTAAACTTAGTTTCTTGACCTGGCTCCAAGACTTAAGGGATAACGAAATAGAAAAAGTACGAGGTGTTGTTTGAGAGATTTCAGAATACAGTTTATTGACGACGCAAAGGAAGATCATTGCGGCCATAGACGAAAACGATGGTAGCACCCTCTAACTAGCGAACATATCAAGCCGCAAAGCAAGCCTTTCTTCGATTGGCAGGCTTTATTTGATTTTTTCTTTTTTAAGTGGGTTCTTTTCAAGTTTTTTAGCTAGCCACTCAAACTCTTGATACATGGTGGGGTGTTTATTAATTTTACGCAACTCATAGATGAAAGGCTGAAACTCTTCCCAGTCACGTAAGACTGTACCACACCGCATTCTTTTAAAGAGGTTAAAATCAAACGCTTCTTCTCGTATGCCAGTCGCAACGAATTCATAGTTATTAAGGACAAAAAGAATAGCTGTCCGTTCTTCTGAACCTATATGGGATTTATCTGAATACTTGGTAATACTAATACTTTCATCACGCAGTAGCGGATTCACAATCAAGTTAGCATTTTTTAGATCTGAATCATTTTTCTGATGTAACACTAGATCAACCGTAGCACGTCTACGGTTGATTATTGTATTTCTTCGAATTGAATATAATGCCGCAATGGCTGTGGCTGCCAATATGAAGGTATCAATATCGAATTGGCTTAGGTAGGTTTGTAGTAACGTAGGTTCCATTTAACGTCCCGTAAAGGAAAGCGTTATCGGTCTTCCCATTCATCTCTGATAGACATAGTAATCCCCTTTCTTGGTTCACGTTGTTCGCGTCGGTGTTTAGGCTTTTGCTGTTAACAGCGAGGCGATTCTTGATCAACCGTTCGAGATTCGTGAATCTCGAACCCAAATATTAGTGTATGAAAAATAAAATTACAATTGTTATTAGATGAAAACATACACAGCTGACTACCTTTTGGCTACTTTTACACAGTTCTGCCATACATTGCAGATAAGTGTTAACTAGCGAACATATCCCGCTGCAGAGCCTGCCTTTCTTCGATCGGCAGGCTTTTTATTAGGGCTGGCAATTTGTAGCGTGGTGTGACGAGGTGGGTTTAAATCAGGGGAATGTGTACTAATAAATATTCTCTCTACTTATTGTCTTGCCCTCTAATTGAAGTCAAGGCTGATGAAATTATTCCGGTGGGAATAGCGATCAAGCCCAGCCCGATTATAAGCAGAACAAAAGTAAAGATACGCCCTCCAACAGTTATTGGGTAAATATCTCCGTATCCGACTGTTGTCAGTGTAATTACTGCCCACCACAGACAATCAAAAATCGATCGGAACGCATCAGGCTGAGCTTCATGCTCAAAGTAATAAATACCCAGCCCTGCAATATAGATAAGCATCATGCTTGTTAATAAAAATATTACGAGCTCCTCTTTTACTGAATACAAAGCTTTAGCAAACCTAAAAGAAGCTTCATTGTATCGAACTAGTTTAAGTATACGAGCTAAGCGAAGAAGCCTAATTATTCGAAGAGTTCTTAGATCTACAGCAAATGCAAGATAGAAAGGAAGTATCGCAATCAAATCAACCAAGCCATAGAAACTGAAAATGAATTTGAGACGCTTCTTTGTAGAAACTATTCGAGCAATATACTCAAGCGTAAAAATGATAGTGACAATTACTTCAGAGTACCGAAGAAATTTCTTTTCATTAAGGCTTAGGTTAGGGAGTGTGCCAAAGGAGAAGCAAAATAAAGAATAAAAAATAAGTAACGAGATGAACCAAGTGAATACAGGTTTATCTAAAACATTCTTCTCTTCCATGTCGTTATCTGTTCCATATCAGTAAGCGTGCCCTTGATTATGTTAGATTTTTTGCTCTTTGTCTTTTTTTAATATTCCTTATCCTGCTAATTTGTCGATTGGGCAAATTTTAAAAATGGAAGTAAGAAATAGCTTTCAGATAAAACGAGTTTGTGAAGCGCTTGAAAGAAAGTTTGGAGAACACTAGAAATGGTGCCCAGAGACGGAATCGAACCGCCGACACGAGGATTTTCAATCCTCTGCTCTACCGACTGAGCTATCTGGGCAAATAGAAAAATGACTGTGGAGATGTGCGAGCCATTTCGACCAAAAAAAAGCCTGCTATAAATAGCAGGCTTTCTTCTTAATCATGGTGCCCAGAGACGGAATCGAACCGCCGACACGAGGATTTTCAATCCTCTGCTCTACCGACTGAGCTATCTGGGCAAATAGAAAAATGACTGTGGAGATGTGCGAGCCATTTCGACCAAAAAAAAGCCTGCTATAAATAGCAGGCTTTCTTCTTAATCATGGTGCCCAGAGACGGAATCGAACCGCCGACACGAGGATTTTCAATCCTCTGCTCTACCGACTGAGCTATCTGGGCAAATAGAAAAATGACTGTGGAGATGTGCGAGCCATTTCGACCAAAAAAAAGCCTGCTATAAATAGCAGGCTTTCTTCTTAATCATGGTGCCCAGAGACGGAATCGAACCGCCGACACGAGGATTTTCAATCCTCTGCTCTACCGACTGAGCTATCTGGGCAAATAGAAAAATGACTGTGGAGATGTGCGAGCCATTTCGACCAAAAAAAAGCCTGCTATAAATAGCAGGCTTTCTTCTTAATCATGGTGCCCAGAGACGGAATCGAACCGCCGACACGAGGATTTTCAATCCTCTGCTCTACCGACTGAGCTATCTGGGCAAGTGGGGCGTATTATAGAGAAACCTTTATTTGGGTCAATAGTTTTTTTGAAAAAAAATTAAAAACTTAGTTTCTTCTGCTCGTCTGGTATTATCTTCCTATATCAAGGAGATAAACCAATGCTTCATATTGTACTTTACCAACCAGAGATTCCGCCTAACACAGGCAATGTTATTCGATTATGTGCTAATACTGGCTACCATCTTCATCTTATCGAGCCGCTTGGCTTTGAGCTTGAAGATAAGAAATTGCGTCGAGCCGGGTTAGATTATCATGAGTTCACGCGCCTAAAACGCTACCCTGACTTTCAGGCATTTGTTGATCAAAACGAGATAGGAACTATTTACGCGTTGACGACAAAAGGCAGCCATACACACAGTGAAGCACGCTTTGCTGAAAATGATGTGTTGGTTTTTGGCCCTGAGACTCGCGGATTGCCTGCGGAGTTTATCGAAGCCTTGCCACCTGCTCAGCGTTTACGTTTGCCAATGCAAGCTAACTCTCGTAGCTTGAACCTATCCAATACAGTGGCTGTGATGGTTTACGAATCTTGGCGTCAGCTGGGTTATGCCATGCCAGCCGATAGCGAATAACCAACCGAGGTACGATGAATTCTCTTTCACTGCTCTTGAAGAAAAAAAATAGCCGTCGTCAATTTAGGAAAAAAGTACATCTGCATGAATCGGGCGATTTAAAAAAGCGTCTTATATTTTTAGCCGGTGTTATTGGTCTCCACAGTTTGGCGATGGTGTTTTTTGAAGACTTAAATTGGTGGCAAGCCTTCTGGCTGACTATGACATCAGCCAGCACCACAGGTTACGGTGATATTTCAGCCGCGACTTTTTGGGGGCAGTTTTCTACCATTGTCTTAATTTATGGCATGGGTATTACTCTACTCGCACAAATCGCCAGTGACTATGTTGAAATCAGGCTAACGCGCAAAGAAATGCGTATCAAAGGCCGTATGAGATGGGACGACATGCAAAACCATATACTGATCATTAATACACCAAAGTACGATGCCGAACGCTATTTAGGCTTGCTGATTAACCAGATTAGCCAAACACCAGAGCTAGTCGACATTCCGATCCAAATATTAACGCACGCGTTTCCTGAAGGTTTGCCCCTTGATCTAAGATCACAAGGCGTGGTTCATCACACTGGCGATGCGCTGGAAGACGGTATGTTGGAGTCGGCAGGAACGCACAAGGCAAAATATATTGTTGTACTTTGCCAAGATGCTCAGGACAGCCACTCAGACAGCTTAACCTTCGACACCTTACATCGCGTTCAAGCACTGAATACATCGGCGTTCGTGATGGCTGAGGCGATTAATGACTCCAATAGACCACGATTCAAGGCTGCTGGCGCAAACGCGGTTATACGACCTGTGAGAGCCTATCCTGAGATGCTAGTGCGGTCATTGATTGCTCCAGGGACAGAGCAAGTACTGGAAGATTTATTTCGTCACCAAGGAGATCATACGATTCGACTTGATGTGGAAATAACCGGTGTGACCTGGGCAAAGATTGTCACAACCTTAATTCAAAAGGACATTGGTACTGCACTTGGCTATGTACAAACGAATGGAGATATTATCACCCATCCACAAACTCATTCGGTCATTGATGCACAAGGACTGATTGTGCTTATCAACGACGATCAAATCATCCCGTCGTTAGCAGAAATTAGCCAGCTCTTTAACGAGTAGAAACAGATCTTAACTGAGACCTTTGCACGCAGTAACGAACGCAGTCGTTTGTGCAAAGATCTCAGGCTTGTTTATCTTGCAGTTTAAGCCCAATCACTTCTACCTCATTACCATTCATCTGCCTGATTGTTAGACGAATATTACCAAAGCGCACTCGGTCACCCACAACGAGATGTTTACCAAGCTGACGCTGCAATAGTGCGGCGGCTGTATCAGCTTCATCGATACCATCAAGCGGCACACCGTACACTTTCGCAAGATCAATCAAAGACGCATCACCACGAATGGCAAATTCACCAAAGAAGTTCTGCAACAAGAAAGACGAAGACGCTTTATGAGAGAAAATCTGCGCAACATCATTTACATCACCAGGATGTAACAACATCCAAATTCTATCACCAGATTTCAGTTCCGTGTCGGCATTCACAACAATCGGTTGTTGGTCACGAACAAGCGAAACAAGCTGAGGTGTGGAAACCGTCGCACTTGGCACATTTTGCACAATAGAAGGCGGTATACGAACGCCTTCCGCTTGCACCAAAAACTCGTACAACTCTAGAGAATGATCCGAATCGCTATCATTTATCAATGAGAAACGTGTCGTTGGGGCTGGTGCAGGAGGAACGACGATCTTTAACCATCGCGCTACTTGTGGAACCGTTGATCCCTGCAGTAGCAAGGAGATAAGCACCACAGTAAAAGTAATTTCGAACAGCAGTTCAGAATTAGAAAGCCCAGCAATAACAGGATACAGCGCCAAGACAATCGGCACGGCACCACGTAAACCAACCCAGCTAATATAGAGCCGCTCGGGCCAACGAAAATCAAATGGCAATAAACAGATCATCACGGCCACAGGGCGAGCGACAAAAATCAGAAACGCAGCAATCGCCACAGCTTGCCAACCATGTGTCAAAAGACTCGATGGTGTAACCAGCAATCCCAATAACAAGAACATGCCTGCTTGTGCCAGCCAAGCCAAGCCATCCATCACTTGTGAGATAGCCTCTTGTTGTTTAATTCGGCCATTACCTACGCTCAGGCCAACTAAATACACAGCAAGAAAACCACTGCCGCCAATCATATTGACACCAGAAAATATAGCCAAACCAAATGAAATAATAAGAAGAGCGTACAGTCCTTCGATCAAAGGAACACGGCGCAGAACCATTAACAATAACTTACCACCAAGCAAACCTAGCACGCCACCTATGGCAAACTGTTGAATCATTTGCCCTAAGAAAGCCCAAATGCTCAACGCCTCCGCACTTTGCAAAAGCCCAGTCAGCATGACCACTAACAAAATGGCCATTGGATCGTTGGCACCAGATTCTATTTCTAATGTGCCGCCAACTCGCTCGTTCAGCTTAACACCACTATTGCGCAATAAGCTAAATACCGCTGCGGCATCGGTCGAACCGACGATAGCACCGAGTAGTAAACCGTAAATAAGTTGAACGTCTAAAAGCCAAGCTGCGAACGCGCCAACAGATGCTGTAGTGATCACAACACCTAAAGTAGCGAGCGATAAAGATGGCCAGAGAGCCACTCGGAAAGTGCTGATTTTGGTCTGCATACCACCATCCAAAAGGATGACAGCTAAAGCAAGATTACCAACAAAAAAGGCAAGATTTGGGTTGTCGAAATCCAGTCGGCCCAATCCCTCTTCACCTGCTAGCATCCCCATTCCAAGGAAAACAAGCAATAAAGGCAAGCCAACACGAACAGTAAAAGAACTCGCTAGAATACTGACTAATAACAGTATTCCAGCTAAAAATATAAAACCATTTGTGTCGATAGCGGCAACAACCTATTCGTTATAATTGACCTGTGAGCGTTAAATATTTTTCCATTAACTGCTCTTCTGTTTCTTTGCGATTAGGGTCCAAAGGGATGCAATCAACAGGACACACTTGCTGACATTGAGGTTCATCAAAATGCCCTACACACTCAGTACATTTTGATGGATCAATCACATAGATCTCATCACCCTGAGAAATAGCTTCGTTCGGGCATTCAGGTTCACACACATCACAGTTGATGCATTCATCGGTAATAATAAGAGACATTCTTCTCTCCTAAAACCGCTACCTTACTGACAAGGTGCTAAGCAGCGGGACTTAAAAAAAACAGAAACTAAATCGTTTTATAATGTTCTTGCAGAACACGTTTTACTTCTGGGTTAACAAACTGACCAAAATCACCATTTAAAGACGCGATTTCGCGTACCAATGTTGATGAAATATAAGAGTGCTTTTCAGAAGGCGTCAAAAAGATGCTTTCTACATCTGGCGCAATCGCACGATTCATATTGGCTAACTGGAACTCATACTCAAAGTCAGAGACAGCACGCAAGCCACGAATGACCACTTTACCGCTTACAGAACGAGTGAACTCAGTCAGTAAATTATCGAAGCCAACCACTTCTACATTAGGTAAATGACCTAATACTTTTTTTGCCAATGAAATACGCAATTCATGAGACAGTGCTGGGCGTTTTTTAGGGCTCGCAGCAACCGCTACGATCACCTTTTCAAATAGCTTTGATGCGCGTTCAACCAAATCCGTATGGCCGTTAGTAATAGGGTCAAAAGTCCCCGGATAAACCGCAATCGTACTCATAGCTTTCATCCAAAAAATTAATAGGGAGAACGAGTCAGGTAGCTAACGACTTTTGTCTGTGCTAATTCCCGTTTAGGGGTCGCATCATATAGGAATACGCCCCTGTTCTCAATTCGATGGAACGCGATGATAATTTTATCAACGCAGATCCATTCTAGTTATTTTCTTAAATACTATACGGTGCCAGCACTTGCTTCAAAAAAGAAATCGCAAGGAAGATAAAAATTGGCGATAAATCCAGTCCACCTAAGGTCGGGATTACCCTTTGGCAAGCACGGTATAAAGGCGCGGTAATTTGTCCTACCAGCATGGCTCCAGGGTGATTTGCACCTGGTGCTACCCAGCTAAGGATAACCGAAATAAGCATTGCCCAAAAATACAGATCCAACAAATGATATAAAGTACCAGCCACTGTATAGATAGCATAGCTGGTCGGTGAAATAGCTACACCTTTAATCATCACAACAAGGAAAACAGTCAAAAGTTGAACCGCAAACGCCAATATAAGAGAAGCGGTGTCTAAACGACCAATCGCCGGAATCACTTTTCGTAAAGGTAAAACAAGTGGGCTTGTCGCCTTAACAATACCTTGGCTAATAGGATTGTAAAAATCCGCACGTGTCAGCTGAAGCACTAAACGTAGTAGAACAATAAATAAATAAAGATTACAAATAACCTTTACTAGCATCACAAATGGATCTGAATACATAATGTATATGTCCTTAATTAGTCTTTCTTAACAGAAAAGTCTTCTGCCATTTCTTTAGATCGGTTAACGCAGGCCATCATTGCATCTGCGACTATTTTATCAATATCGGCGGCTTCAAAAGACAACAAAGCCTGTTCAGTTGTTCCCTTTGGAGACGTAATATTTTTACGCAGTTGAGCTATTGGCTCGTCTAACTCCATCACCATTCGAGCTGCGCCAAACATAGCATTGCTGGCTAGCTCACGACTCGTTTTTTCATCAAGCCCTTGCTCCTTGGCGTTTTTAACCATAGCTTCGATGAAGCGAAAGAAATACGCTGGTGCACTGCCAGACAACCCCGTCACCGTGTGCATGTGAACTTCATCTTCAATCCAAACAGAATTACCAACACTAGAGAATAGTTCACTGACCCAGTCTTTTTGCTCGGCAGTCGTATGATCATTGGCAATCAAACCTGTCATGCCAGCACCAATTTGTGACGGTGTATTTGGCATACTACGAACCACAGCAACCGGCTTGCCTATCCAATGAGCTAATGAATCTAATTCAATACCAGCAGCTACCGAGATAAACAATTGATCTTCACGCACATGCGATGAAAAATCTTCCACAACGGTTTGCATTTGTGCGGGTTTAACACACAACACCACGACATCCGCCTGACTTACAGCCGAGTCATTATCCGCTAACATGGCGATACCATATTGTTCGTGATAGTACTCACGTTTTTCTGGTGTTCTAGACGTACCGATAATTTTCTCAGCAGGATAGCCACTTGCCAACATGCCACTAAAAATCGATCTTGCCATGTTTCCCACGCCGATAAAGGCAATACTTGGTATCATTTTATATCCTTTCATTATTTAAGCAGACTATAGGCCATCTACTTAGTCAAAATATGTTCGAAAGCGCAAAACCTTACACGTTAACGCAATCATGCTTTAGCTGAATAATCTCGTTCGCCAAAAATCGCCGTTCCAACACGCACCATGGTACTGCCAGATTGAATCGCCGCAGGCAAATCTCCAGACATACCAATAGATAAGGTATCTATCATGCTATCGGATTTGGATAATTCAACAAAAGCCTGCGCCAATGGCTCATAAACAGCACATTGCGCGTCATGATTATCTTGCGGGGCAGGAATCGCCATCAAGCCTCTAAGACGCAAATTCGGCAGTTCAGTTATTAAAGCGACCATGTCGTTTAACTCCGACAAAGCTACTCCAGCCTTACTTTCTTCACCACTAATATTTACTTGGACACAGACATTTAACGGTGGCAAATCATTGGGACGCTGCTCACTTAGACGACGCGCTATTTTTTCACGATCAATAGAGTGCACCCAATGCATGGTTTCTGCGATCAAACGAGATTTATTAGACTGAATGGGGCCAATAAAGTGCCACTCAATATCAGGCAAATGCGATAGCGCATGAAACTTATCCACGGCTTCTTGCACATAGTTCTCACCAAAGGCTCGCTGACCAGCACTGTAAGCTGCTTCAAGTGCAGATAACGGCTTTGTTTTACTGACAGCCAACAAACGCACACTACCAGCCTTTCGCCGATACTGCTGCGTAAGTTCATCAACCTGCTGAGAAACTCGCGTTAAATTTGCTTTAATGTCTTGTGCTTCGTTACTGTCGACTTCAATCGCCATTTCGCGCATCACTCCATTGTTATCAAATAGGTAACAAGTCTACCCAATCATCGTATTTTCACTATTAACAGCACCTACGTAGCACTTAAGGAAAACACCGAAGGGCGCATCATAGCATCTTTTTTAAAAGGCAGAAAAAGCTTCCGAGGAATATCTATAGGGAATAAAAATCAGCACTAGACTCGTAGCACTCACCATGAAACTCAAGGCGGTATCCGGATATATTTTTCAGAGAGTCAGCGGCAAATGAGGCGGCTTGATAAAGCGCTTCCAGCGATGAGTGTTCGGGATAAAAAGCAATACCAATAGACAAGCCGTCTCGTATTAAACGATTGTCTGAAAACTTTGGTGAATTGAGTGACTTCAATAACTTCGCAGCAACAACTTCAGCATCTTCTAAATGCTGAATCCGAATTCCCATGACCAATTCACGTTCATCGTAATGAGCAATGAGATCATTGTCTCGCACGGTATCACTCATGACCTCAGCCAATAGCCTCAAATCAGCATCATTAACCTTTGAAGAAGAAAGCAATCTAAGAGAGAACAATGCCGCGCGCAGAAAGTGACGGCGAGAATCTTTTAAGACAATACCGAAACTGTTTTCAAAACTATAACGTCGCAATAAACCTGTCGAAGGATCTCGATGACTGTCTTCTAGCAACAAATGATCAGCTTTTTCTCGTTCAAATACGGCGCTCATCCAGGAAGCATAACTGTCTAGTGCAAGTGCCATTAACTCACCTTCAAGCCGGGTTTCTTCGCGCTGAAATGCTAGCATCAAATAAATAGAACCATTGCCATCCGATACACTTACCATAGAGACATCAGAAAATGCATGGTCATTTAAAAACGGCAACCAATGCTTCCAACTAGATGCACTTTGAATATCAATATCATGACGTTTTGGACAAGACGGACTCGCTGCAAATGTAATCAAGGCTTGAGGAACTATGCTCAGTTGACTATTTGAGTTCAGTAAATATTCATTTATGGAATCGGTATATTGCAGACGCCACTGTAAGCACTCTTTATCACAAACAATAAAAAGGCAGTATGCATTGGGTAATTGGCTTTGTATTTTATTTCTAAAGCGACTGAGAGAGGAGCTTAGCAATGATCCTTTAGAGATAGCCTGCAGCATTTGAGGCATGTCACTATACAAGCTTTTTATGAAATCTCGCTCTTTTTCAAGGTATGCAACACGAGACCGCAAGATCTGCTGCTCCTTAAGCAATGAATTTGAAGAGTCGATTGGCATAAAATACTAAAACCATAATAATACGTAATTCAAACTAGATTAACGGCCTAATATTAAAAGTAAAGAAATAGTAAGGCTAAGTGAAAGAAAAACTCTCGCTCAGCCTTACTAATTAACTTAAATAGCCTGATATACACGTTGACCAGAAATATAAGTCGACATCACACGCCCGACAAACTCATCACCAAAGTAAGGTGAGTTATGCCCTTTTGTCTTACGAGAGTCATAAGACCAAGTCCAACGAGCGGTACTATCGAACAAGATGAAGTCTGCAAAACTCCCCACAGACAAAGAGCCGGCCTCTAAACCAAAGCAAGCAGCTGGACCAGATGTTAGACACGTCAACACAGTCGAAAAGTCCAAATCACCTTCATCCATCAGCTGCATGGCCAAAGGTAATAATATCTCGACGTTCGCCATACCCGGCTCGGTTGCAGCAAATGGCGCAATTTTAGCCATTTTTTCGTGAGGCTGATGATCTGAGCAAATAGCAGCAATAACACCGGCTTTGATGCCTTCGATCAAGGTAAGACGGTCTTCATCACTGCGTAGCGGTGGCAAAACATGAAAATGGCCATCGAAACGACTCAGAACCTGATCATTCAGCAATAAGTTATGAACCGCCACATCGGCTGTGACATCTAAGCCAGAGGCTTTGGCGTCAGCGATCATTTCGACCGACTTGGCGCAAGACAAACGGGCAAAGTGCGCGCGAACACCGGTTTTTTCAACCAGCAACAAGTCTCGCATCAGCGCAATAGTTTCTGCTTCCTCAGGAATGCCTGCCAACCCATGCATGGTCGACATCAAACCTTCATGGGCACAACCACCTTCTGAAAGACTAGACTCATCTGGATGAAAGACCACCAGTAAATCATGCGTCGCTGCGTATTCAAGTGCGCGAGACAGCACTTTAGTGCTCGCCATTGGATGACGATGATTCGATAAGGCGATACATCCAGCATCCGTTAAAGCAACCATGTTACTAAGCTGCGCGCCTTCTAAACCCTGCGTCAATGCGCCAAGAGGAAATACATTAGCCATGCCTGCATCGTCCGCTTTGTCTTGAATAAGCGCAGCAACGGCAGCTGTATCAACGATCGGGCGTGTATCTGGTGGACAAACCAAGGTCGTTACACCACCGGACACAGCGGCACGACCTTCGGTAGCAATATTACCTTTTTGCGTCAGCCCAGGCTCGCGAAGAGAAACAGCAAGATCTACTAAGCCTGGCAATACCCACTGACCAGATGCATCTATAATTTCAGCCTCTTCAAAGCCTTCTGGCGCTTCACCAATCGCAACGATTTTTTGATTATCAACAAACAGATCCGTTACTGCATCAATGTCTTGACTAGGGTCGATTAGACGACCATTTTGAATACGTAATTTCATGTTATTTTTCATCCTTCGCTGCTGGCGTTTCATCACGTTGCAACTGACCGCTCATCGCCATCGACATAACCGCCATTCGCACTGCGATGCCATTGGTTACTTGGTTCAAGATGACTGAATGCTCGCCGTCTGCGACTTCTGAAGATATTTCCACACCACGGTTAATTGGACCTGGGTGCATAACAATTGCATCAGGCTTCGCCCAAGCAAGTGTCTCTTCCGTCAAACCATACAAGCGGTAGAATTCGCTTTCACTTGGTAACAAAGCGCCTTTCATGCGCTCTTTTTGCAAACGCAACATCACGATAACATCAACGTCTTTTAAACCAGCTTCTAAATCATGGCAAATGGTGGCGCCCATTTCAGCAAAGAAACTTGGCACTAAGGTTTTCGGGCCAATTAGACGAACATCACTGACACCTAATGTTGTCAGCGCTTGAAGCTGTGAACGTGCCACACGAGAGTGAAGAATATCGCCAACGATAGCGACTTTTAGACCATCAAAGCTGCCTTTGTGACGACGAATCGTCAGCATGTCTAACATGGCTTGAGTTGGGTGAGCGTGACGGCCATCACCGGCATTAATAATGGCGACGTTGGGCGTGCAGTGTTCAGCAATAAAGTGTGCAGCGCCACTGTCAGAATGGCGGACAATAAACATGTCGCTTTGCATCGCTTCCAAGTTTTTTAGGGTATCCAATAAGGATTCACCTTTCGAGGTCGCTGACGTTTCAATATTGAGGTTAATTACATCAGCCGATAAACGCTTTGCGGCTAATTCAAAGGTGGTACGAGTACGAGTGGAATTTTCAAAAAATAAGTTAACTACGGTTTTACCACGTAATAGAGGTACTTTCTTAACCGACTGCTCTCCCATTGATAGAAAAGAGTCTGCTCTATCGAGAATCTCCGTCAAAATGGTTTTACTTAACCCATCCAGCGTTAAAAAGTGCTTAAGCTGCCCGTGTTCATTTAACTGTAATGCCCGAGGCTCGGATCGCATCATGGTTTGCTTTCCTCAAACTGCAAAGACGATGGTATCGTCTTTCTCTATTTAAAATAGGAAGTTCAGATAGGAAAATGCCCGGTACAGAAAAACTGCAACCGGGCATTAATGACACTAAACGGTTGTCTCACCGTATTTTTTTGGTGAGATCTGATTCTTCTAACCGCTGTATCGTCAATCTTATCCATACGTTAATTGTCGTACGTGTTCGACAAAAAATAAAGCTTTGTTATGCATATTAATGGGTATCAATCACAGAAACATTCAGTGGTTTCGGCCCTGTTAGCTTAACCCTTTGGTCAGTATTAAGTGTTAAGCACTCACCAACGATATCTGCTGCAATAGGTAACTCATGCTGACCAAGGTCGTAAAGGATTGCCAAGGTGATACTGGCAGGTCGACCGAAATCAAATATTTCATTCATTGCCGCGCGAATGGTACGGCCAGACATCAACACATCGTCCACTAAGATCACGTGGCGATCTTCAATCGCAGGCAACAAAGTTTGATTTACCTTGGGGTTCAAGCCAGCTTTGGTAAAATCATCACGATAAAAAGTGATATCTAACGTCGCCAAAGGCTCTGTCGTTGGCACGGCTTCCATTAAGCGTTCTGCAACCCAAACACCACCCGTATGAATCCCCACGACAATGGCATCCTCGATATTATTCTTTTCACAGTACTCCGCCAGTTGCGTTTTCATGGACGCTAGAGAATGCTCTAAATCTAACTTCATTATTTCTCAAACCTTGTTCTTAAATTCAAAATAAACACCGATCAGCAAGTGATTCTTAATAAGACTCTGCAAACCAAGTCTCTAAAATCATTTGAGCGGCCAAACCATCTACCGAATTCTCTTTAAAATTACGATTGCCGCCACGCGCAATCACCTTTCCTTTGGCTTCATAAGAAGATAATCGTTCGTCCATCATATGGTAAGGAAGGTTAAAACGTCCATGCAATCGTTTGGCAAATTTACGTGCACGTTGACACATCTCATTTTCTGAACCGTCCATATCAAGTGGCAAGCCCACGACAAAGGCGTCTGGCTTCCATTCTTCTACAATACGCGTAATTTCATCCCAATTAGGAATGCCTTCTTTGGCTTTGAGTGGGTCAAGCGGCTGAGCAGTGCCAGTAATACTCTGACCAATAGCAACGCCAATACGTGTGGTACCAAAGTCAAAGCCCAATACTGAGCGAACAGTATTGGGCTTCTGGTTATCGTCTAACGATGTTCCTGTAGAGATTGACTCTGTCATTAACCATGTCCTATATCCGGTGAAAGTCTTGTCATATCAATTCCCAACACGCGCGTCGCGGCGGTAAACTGCATATCACTTGGTGTGTGAAATAATACGTCTAAATCCGCCTCACATACCAGCCAATCATTATTCGCAATCTCGGTTTCCAGCTGTCCAGCATCCCAACCTGCACAACCTAAGGTAATACGAAAGGCCTCGGGCCCATTGCCTTGTGCAATATCTTCCAACGCTTCCAAAGAAGCCGACAGAGACACTTCATCAGTCACGCGTAAAGTATTACTCCAAACTTTATCCGTTGTGTGCAAAATAAAGCCACGCTCTGCTTCCACTGGGCCACCCGTGTATATTGGCTCAGAGGTTAAACGTGGGCTGTGAATTTGAATTCCAAGGTGATCCGCCAATTCTGTAAAATCAACATTTGAGGGACGATTGATAATAATCCCCATGGCACCCGCTTTGGTATGTTCACAAAGATAAATAACAGTATGTTCAAAATGTGGGTCGTCTAGGTGTGGCATAGAAATTAAAAAGTGATTTTTAAACGAATCGAAAAATGCATTCATAGTCATGAGCCCTCTTTAATTGATGACAGCGCAAGGATCGCGCTAGTTACTAAAACCTAAGAAGTACCTGAACTTAAGATAAAACTCGCCAATTAAGACGAGATATAGATATAGATATAGAGAAGAGCAAAAGAAGACGGCAAATAAAAACAACCGACTCATGCAGTATAGGACAAACAGAGCGTTTGCCTACCCCAAAACTACAAATTATTACCGAATCCCTTCAAAACTCACATTTCAAGCAGTAAACTATCACTCTTAATCCTTAAAGCAGGGTTAAAATTCCTATTTTCGCACTTAGGAGACCTACGTGCCCTTAACTTCATCACAGAATGCCCAAATACAATCAGCTCACGCTGAGATGTTTGATCGCCTGCATGGGATGAGTCTGGCGCAATGGATTCAACACTATCAAGCCGAAACCGTCGATCTGCGCTACTTTTTCCATAGTGGCTGGTCTTCTTAGACTTCCAAGTATTGTCATTAAAAACCAACAGCATCATATATAAGGTGCTTATTTAACCTGTTAAGACAACACCGCCAGTTATTGGCATAGGAAGAAAAAATGCAACTACAAGCCGTTGACTACACAAGCCCAACTGCCGCAGAAGACTTTGTAAAATCCCTGCGTGAAACAGGATTTGGCGTACTTAAAAATCATCCAATCAAAAAAGAGCTAGTGAGCGCTATCTATACAGATTGGCAGGAATTCTTTTCGGACGAGAGCAAATACGACTATCGCTATAATGTCGGTCCTCAAGATGGTTACTTCTCACCAAAAGTCGCGGAAACCGCCAAAGGTCTTACCAAACGCGATATTAAAGAATACTTCCATTACTATCCTTGGGGACAATGCCCTGAAAAGCAAAAGCCGCTTTTAGCACAATACTATGGCGAAGCGACAAGCTTAGCTGAAGAATTATTAGCGTGGGTAGAAGCGCACTCTCCAGCAGACGTGGCGAAACATTACTCGCAATCACTTTCTAGCATGGTAGAAAACAGCCAGCAGACTTTACTGCGTATCTTGCATTATCCACCGCTAAAAGGTGACGAAGAGCTTGGAGCGATTCGCGCTGGCGCACATGAAGACATTAACCTATTGACAATACTGCCTTCTGCGAATGAACCTGGTTTACAGGTGAAAGCGAAAGATGGCACGTGGATGGATGTACCTTGTGACTTTGGTACCTTGATCGTTAATATCGGCGACATGTTACAAGAAGCATCTGGTGGCTATTTCCCATCGACCTCCCATCGCGTAATTAATCCTGAAGGTGCTGACAAAACCAAGTCACGCATTTCTCTGCCATTGTTCCTTCATCCAAAACCTGAAGTAGTATTGTCTGAACGTCATACAGCAAAAAGCTATCTACATGAGCGCTTGGTAGAATTAGGTGTTTTACCAGCCTAATTCTGATAAAACAACAATACAAAAAAGCCGCTGCTCATCTTGATATGAGCAGCGGCTTTTTATTTGTATGTAACCTTTAACCGCCCGTTGCCCAAATAATTGCAGGAATCCCCACCACAATCACAACGGAAGAAACTAACGTCGTTGTGGCAATGGCATTTGCTGTAGACTTTCCATCATCACCTTTTGCAACCGCAGTAACGTAAGCTGATGCCGCCGTTGGCGCTGCTAAAAAAATAAACAAGAACAACAATTCCTTTTGGTTAAAACCTAGCAAATAACCCAAAGCCGTAAACAAAATAGGGCTTAATGCAACTTTACTTAACAGCGCCATAGGAAAATGTTTTGGCAAAGTAAATCCACTGGTGACTAAGGAGCCACCAATACAAATCAATGCCAACGGCAAAGACAAACCACCAATTAAAGAACCAGTTTTAACCACAAAGACAGGCAGTTTCAAGCCTATAATATTTGCTACCACGCCAAGCACAATACTCAGTATCAAAGGATTCTTCAGCAAACTTTTTAATACTGGAACCAGCTGCAATTTGCCGTGGCTGTAACGGGTTAAAATAACTTCCGCTAAAATATTAAACAAGAAAACGCTCAAGCCAGACATCACACCACCAAGCGCTACGCCTTCTTGACCAAACATGTTCACAACTAACGCAACACTAAATATCCCGCAATTACCACGAAAGGCAATCTGGACAAAAACGCCTCGCTGTCGTTCAGGAACGTCTAATTTAACGGCTATAAACCAAGCAAACAAAAACGTTAACGTAATCGCGGCAAGAAAATACGCCGCTAAGTTAGCACTAATAAGCCCACTTAAATTATTTCCCAGCATGCCGAAGAAAAATAAAGCGGGCATGGATACCTGAAAGACAAATCGCGAACTAATTAAAATGAAACCGTCATTTATTAGCTGAATTCTGCGTAGGAATGCGCCCATCGCGATCATTAATAGTACTGGCGCGGCCACATCTAAAATCACGCTTTGCGTTTCTAACAACATAGACTCCTTCAAAAAACACTCTACTCCTTGATGAACATAGAGTCTTTCGTCAAAAAATAGAAAGGTGTATTTTACACAAATTTTCCATCAACTAGTTGAGTCGACACACAAAACATTTTTATATTGAACATAAAAAATCAGCATAACATTTAGCAAAAATACTCAGGAAATTCCTCCTGCAAAATACGAACTCGTGAAATAGTACCCGCCAAATGGTCACGCATCGCCTCAAAGGCTTTATCTTGTGAGCCACTCGCTATCGCATCAATAATCGCCGTATGTCCAGCAAGAACACTGCGGATTTTCCCCTCAGAAGGCAAATGCAAGCGTCGCACACGATCCATATGACCAGATCTTGAACGTACCAATTTATACAAAGGCTCATGCCCTATTGCCTTAAACATTGAGCGATGAAATAGCTCATCCAGTTTAGCAAACATAATGATGTCATCACTTTCTGCTGTAGAAACCTGCTCCTGCATTGCAACAATTTCTCGCAGCTGAGACACAATTCCCTCATTTGGAATCTGCGTTAACTGTCGTACTACTTCAAACTCCAGCGCCTCTCGAAGAAAGTGACTCTGCTCTAATTGTTTTATATCTATATAAGATACTTCGGTACCTGACTGAGGCTTAACATTCACCAAACCTACTTGTTCAAACCGCAATAACGCTTCTCTGACCGGTGTTTGACTGACTTTATACTCACTACATAGTTCACCACGAACAAGCTGTGATCCTGGCGGAAGCTCCAAACTTACAATACGACGCAATAGATCATCATACACACGATCAACAGCAGTACGAGGCAAGTCATTACTCTGCTCTAAATAATTTTTAATCAAATAATTATTCTTCTGATTCATAAGATTGAAGCCATATTTTGCCTTAAATAGTTAAGTCATTATCTCAGAGCCGTTTGCAGCACGAAAGAAAAAAGACTTGCGCATTGAAATTAATATATTAGTATATGAATGACAAAACCAACTAATATATTAGTATATAAGAAACCATAAAAGAGCAATTCCTAACAATAAATCTAAAAATCAGGAGAAAAACAATGCCCCTCACATCCATACCTAAAACTCTCACAGCAACGCTACTTACAGCAGGGTTAGCCTTTTCGGTTGCACCAACCTACGCTGAAACACTCAAGGTCCAAACCAGCTTTAATGCGTCACACATCAGTTTGACTCGCTTAAATCAAATATGGATACCTAAACTAAAAGAAATGACTGGAGGCGACCTGCAAATAGAATTGCTACCTATTGGCTCTGTCGTTTCACATAAAGAAACGCCTGTGGCGGTTTCTATGGGAATCTTGGATGGCGATTTAACAGCAACCAGCTATTTTGCAGGCAAAGACCCCGCTTATGCCTTGATGGGTGACTTAATTGCAGGCTATGACAATCCAGCCCAAATTGAAGAGTTTTGCATGCAAGGCGGCGGTAAAGAGCTGCTACAAAAAATGTACAACAAATACGACCCCGGCGTTCATGTCATTGGCTGTAGCTCTGAAAAACGCGAAGCCTTCGTATCAAAAGTACCGGTTCGTGGGGTCGCTGATATGAAGGGGCTGAAAGTTCGCTCTCCCGAAGGCCTCGCTGCAGATGTGTTTCGTCGTGCGGGTGCAGCGCCCGTATCTCTACCTGGCTCAGAGGTATACACCGCTCTAGAGAAAAATGTGATTGATGCCGCCGATTCCTCGGCTTACGCAAACAATGATGCCAGCGGCATGCACAAGGTCGCCAAATTTCCAATTTATCCAGGTATTCACTCAATGCCTTTTATGCAATTCACCATCAACGAAGCAACCTGGAACAAAATCGATAAAGAAGACCAAGCAGCTCTAACAGAATGGTTCTTGAGTGCCTACGCGGACCTACGCACCTACCTAGATGCTAAAGACAAAGAACTGGTCGCACGCGACAAAGCCAAAGGCGACATTACCGTCATCGACTGGCCTCAATCCGAGCGTGACGATTTCCGTAAGATAGCAAAAGAAGCATGGGAAGCCTTTGGTAGTGCCTCACCTCTGGCAACAGAAGTGTACAAAGCACACGTTAAATTCATGACCGAAAAAGGCCTACTCTAGCCCAAGAGTGATTTACCACTAGCGACGGCTGGGCATTGTCCCTCCGTCGCACCTTCCACATAAAAATAAGCCTCCCCATGCAGTAGGCTGATAGATCAGGTGAACACTATGTCCAAAACTCAAAGCCTCAACGCTGATGACATTGTCGAAATTGCCGACGACAACCCGATTGAGCATGCGCAGCAGCATGAAGAATTCAAATACACCCCCATAGATCACTTTAGCCACTTTTCTGGCATTGGGGTTTCGCTGCTTTACCTTGTTGCAGCCGGTGCCACCTTATGGGAAGTTGTTGCCCGCTATATGTTTAATTCGCCAACACAATGGGCATTTGAAGTGGTGATGGTGCTGTGCGCCGCAACTTGGATGCTTTCTGCGGGCTACATTACCCTAAAGCAACGCCATATAGGCATTACGGTGATTCATAATATTGTCTCCCCGAAAGCTCAATGGCGTCTTGATCTATTTGCATCCAGCATTGGTATTGTTGCGCTATTTCTGTTGCTATCCGATGCTTCTATGCGCGCCTACATGGCGATTGATCATATAGAACGCACTGGTAGTGCGTTTAATTCCCCCATGCCGATGCTATTAAAAACCTTACTCATGCTGGGTGGATTCATGTACCTCGCTCAGCTAACCGTTAACCTTTGGCGTCACGTAAACAGCAGATGGGCTAAGGCAGCTGTGAAACTAGTCGGTCTGTTTATGGCGCTATACTTTATCAATGGTGTACTGGCTTATATTTCTGGACCAGGCTCGATTTTCGATGGCGTGAGTGGTTACTTCTCAGCGGTAGGCCAAAGCCTAGACCCAAGCGCTGCACTGGACATGCGCTCATACAGTTTAGGGGTAATATCCTTAATTATGGTCGCGATGCTGGTGTCTTTGATGATGACAGGTATGCCGCTAGGTATCGTAACCTTGATAGTCTCTGTCGTCATGGCGATTGCCTTCTTTGGCCCTCGGGGCTTATATCTAGTATCCGCCAACACCGCAACATTACTTGATCACTACACTCTGATTGCCATTCCATTCTTCGTATTAATGGCAACGATTCTTGAAAAGTCTGGTATCGCAGAAGATTTGTTTGATGCCATGTCAGTATTCGCTGGCAATCTACGCGGTGGCGTGGCAGTACAGACCGTGGTTGTGGCGGTTATTCTCGCAGCCATGTCCGGTGTGATGGGCGGCGAAATTGTGATGCTTGGCCTAGTCGCCTTGCCGCAAATGCTACGCTTAGGCTATGACCGAAAAATGACCATTGGCCTAATTTGTGCTGCAGGCGCCTTGGCTACCCTGATCCCACCTTCGATCATCATGATCGTTTACGGTCTATCTGCTGAAGTCGCCATTGGCGATCTGTTTATGGCAGGGGCTGTACCTGGACTAATGCTGGCTGTCTTCTATGCATTGTATGTTCTGATTCGTGTGCACATTAACCCTAAATTAGCGCCAACGGCGAAAGAAGTGGCCGAGCTAACAGGCGAAGAGCGCAAGCTATCAAAATCTCGTATGAGCGCAGTATTCTTGAGCATTATGCTAATCGGCTGTGTAATGGGGTCCATCTATGGTGGTATTGCTTCGGTCACCGAAGCGGCGGCAGTGGGTGCCTTGGGTGCCATGATTGTTTCTGCAGTACGTCATGAATTTAAATGGTCCATGCTGAAAGCTTCTTTAGTTGGTTCTATGGCCACTGTGGGCACCATCATTTGGTTGGTACTGGGGTCCGTATCTTTTGTCGGTATCTTCAATCTAATCGGTGGCGCGGACTTTATGCGCTCACTGTTTATGAACCTTGGCATTCCAGCCATTGGCGTGATCTTGGTAATGATGCTGATTTTGGTGATTTTAGGTACCTTTATGGAATGGATCGCCATCGTTCTAATTACGGTTCCTGTTTTTGCCCCCGTCGTCATGACCCTAGCGCCTGAGCTTGGACTGACACCAGATCAAGCAAAAGTCTGGTTTGGTATTCTGTTTGTTCTCAACATTCAGATTTACTTCTTATCACCACCGTTTGGTCCAGCCTGCTTCTGGCTCAAATCAGTCGCACCAAAAGACATATCTCTGCAAGAAATCTTCATCTCTGTGTTGCCATTTATCGGCTTGCAAATTGTCGGGTTGATTCTGGTAATGAGCTTCCCTCAAATCGCCCTTTGGCTTCCCGAAGCGCTCGGAAATTAACCTAGGAGAATATTTATGATTGGTCACGATAATCAGTCTGAAATTGACCGTTATGGCGTTGCGCCTTGGATTGCGGGGGGCGTTGTTGCCGCCATCCTAATCGTTTGTATGTTTGCTCTCGCCGCAGGTTTTGCCTAGCACTGTAGGATATTAACCATTTACATTTTTAACCTTCTTATTGATGGCAAAAGCCATCGATAAGACTCCATTTTCTCAGGAGATAACCGTATGTCACGTATAAAACAAATTGAAATTACACCTATTGCGTTCCGCGATCCTCCACTACTCAATGTTTATGGCGTTCATGAAGCATGGGCCTTGCGCACCATTATTGAAATAAAAACCGAAGACGGTAATTACGGTTTAGGCGAAAGTTATGGTGACGAACAAACCATCAGTCAATTGCGCCAAGTCGCGCCACATCTAGTGGGCATGGATGTTTTCAATGTCAATGCGATCCGTAACAAAATTGAATCCGTTGTCACTCTACCCGATCCAAATTCAGGGCTAGACATCGCCCCAGGTACATTGGGCGCAACCACAGTGCCGCGTATTTTCTCAGCCTTCGAAGTCGCTTGCTTAGACCTGATGGGCAAGATTACAGGCCGTCCTGTGTGTGATTTATTAGGCGGCAAAGTACGCAATGAAGTCGCCTACAGTGCATATTTATTCTACAAGTTTGAACGCCATGGCTTTACCGAAGATCCATGGGTAGATACGTGGGGGGAAGCAGTAACGCCAGAGCAAATCGTTGCGCAAGCGAAGAAAATGATTGATCAATACGGCTTCCAATCGATCAAACTCAAAGCGGGTGTGTTCGAGCCAGAAAAAGAGATTGAAGCTCTAGAAGCACTACGCGAGGCCTTCCCAGATGTACCGCTGCGTATTGATCCCAATGGTGGTTGGACGGTTGAAACCACCAAGCGCTTATTAGACAAATTTGGCAATGGACTACTGCAATATTTAGAAGACCCTGCCCACGGCCAAGAAGCCATGGGACAAGTAAGCGCCATGACCGACATTCCATTAGCGACCAATATGTATGTCATTGGCTTTTTTGACATTCCAAAGGCCATCGAGCTGGATTCGGTACAAGTTATTTTGTCTGATCACCATTACTGGGGCGGCCTAAGAGCCACACAAGAATTGGCACAGTTGTGCAAAACATGGGACATCGGCCTATCAATGCACTCCAACTCTCACTTAGGCATCAGCTTAATGGCCATGACTCATGCCGCCGCAGCGATTGATAATCTAACGTACGCCTGCGACACACACTACCCTTGGCAAGAAGAGGAAGTGATTGTCGGCGGCAAGATCCCATTCAAAAATGGCGCAGTCGTGGTCCCTGAGAAACCGGGCTTAGGTGTGGAATTGGATAGAGACGCCTTAGCTGTGTTAGCCAAAAACTACGAAAACTGTGGCATTCGTGCTCGTAATGACGTTGCGGAAATGCGCAAGTACCAACCAGACTGGAAAGGGACCGTACCACGCTTCTAAGAGGTTTGATCCTTTAATGCCTTGCCGACTTAAAGGAGCAATGTTCAGGCAAAGTTGTGCTCTAGCTTGCTCGAATTTCTTAATGGAAATTCGAGCTTTTTTATCTAGAAAATCAAAGAATAACGGGCGTAAGCAGTGGTTTACCTGCAAAGTGCGCAGCGAGATTATCCACTACCAATTGTGCCATGGCAGCACGCGTTTCATAAGTGCCGCTAGCACAGTGAGGCTGTAAGACCACGTGATCCATAGACAGTAACGCCTGTGGTACATTCGGTTCGTCGACAAAGACATCTAAACCTGCACCTTTGATCGCACGTTGTTCGAGCAACTCTACTAACGCTTGTTCATCAACGACGGAACCACGCGAAACGTTGATAAAGTAGCTGTCCTCACCTAATGCGCTCAGAACTTCTCGGCTAATTAAGCCTTCTGTGGCGGGGCCACCGGGAATGACAGGTGCCAGCACATCCACGTCTTTTGCCAAGGCAACTAGGTCGTCGTAATGACGATAATCGACATCTGTTTTGGCTTGGCGACTGAAGTAGCTGACGTTCATACCAAACGCTTCTGCACGGGCTGCGATAGCCTTGCCAATTCGTCCTAAGCCGACAATACCAAGAGTCTTGCCTTTCAGGGAGGTATTCAATGGCATCATGCCCTTCTCGACCCAGTGACCACTCTGAATCCAATCCACTGCAGGCAACATGCGACGCAGAGTAGTCAATGTAAGCATCATCGCCATATCGGCCACATCATCGGTCAATACATCCGGTGTGTTTGTAACAGGAATGCCGCGCTTGTGGCAGGCTTCCACACAGATGGTATCCAGACCCACACTGGATGAACAGACGATTTCCAAATTCGGCAATTGCGCTAATAAGGTTTCGTCAAATCCGCCCCCGTGAGTGGTTGCCACCGCACGTATCTTGTCACCAACAGCACCGATCATGGCGGCTTTTTCTTCTGCTGAGGCCTGATCGTAACGGTGCAGTTCATAAGTGTCTGCCAGCATTTGCATTTGTTCTGGGCGGTTTGGCCAAACGACCAATACGTCAATTTTACTCATGTAATGATTTCCTTATGTCCGTTTAAAGTATCGCCAACAGCAATGGTGCGATAAATACGATCACCACTGAGCCGACTAAGGTGGATGTGGCAATGGCATTCGCGGTCACTTTGCCGTCACTGCCGTGCGCCACAGAAACGACGTAGGCTGACGCTGCGACGGGCGCACCAAAGAACAAAAATAGATACAACTGCTCGTGCTCAGAGAAACCTAATAATGCAGCCAAGCAGGTTAAAATCACTGGGCTAATAAAAACTTTAACCGCAATCGCTAATGAAATATGACGCGATAGAATAAAGCGACTAGTGGCTAATGACCCGCCAATACAAAGCAAAGCTAAGGGCAAGGTCACACTGCCTAAATACTTACCTGTGGTCACTACCTGACTCGGAATCGGCAAGCCGATCAGATTCACGATAATGCCTGCCACAACACCAACAATCATCGGATTGCGCGCGATTGTGCCAAACAATGCTTTGTGACTAATGGTGTGGTCTTTTTGATAACGCGACAACGCAATTTCGGCCAACACATTAAACATAACAGACGTAATACTGGCCAAAACACCGCCAATTACGACGCCTTCGTCGCCAAACATGTTCACCACAAGGGCTAAACTGAAAACGCCTGTATTACCGCGGAAGGCAATTTGAATAAAGATGCCACGCTCGTATTCTGGCACCTTCGCTCTGCCCGACAACCACCATGCGAAACCGAAGGTAAGCAGTATACCTACCGCAAAAAAAAGCGGCATTTGCCATGACATCAAATTACTCGGACTCGCCCCCAGCATGCTAAAAAATAGTAACGTCGGCATGCCGACAGCAAAGACAAAGCGCGAACCAGAAGCAATGAAGCTGTCATCAATGACGCCTCGATTACGCAGAAAAGCCCCGACTACTATCAGTAATAAAACGGGGATGGACACATCCAAAATAGCCGTAAAAGCAGTCGCTTCCATCGATCTCTCCCAAATAGCACAGCAACAAATAAAAAGGGGCACCGAAGTGCCCCTTAAAATAGCGAGTATTGGAGCTTAATAAGTGCGACTTAGTTAAACTTTCCATCCACCAATTGCGGCACATTCAAAGGATTCTTATCTTGAATGGCCTCAGGGATCAATGAGCTTGGGAAGTCTTGGTAACACACTGGTCGCAAGAAACGATCAATCGCCGCACTACCAACAGACGTAGAACGGCTATCAGATGTTGCAGGGAAAGGACCACCATGAACCATGGAATGACACACTTCTACACCTGTTGGGTAGCCATTACAAAGGATACGACCGACTTTACGCTCTAACGTTGGCAATAAAGCTCGAACGGCTTCAACATCCGCATCAGACATTTGAACCGTTGCAGTCAATTGACCTTCTAAATGCTCAGCCACCACCTTGTATTCATCCAAGGTATCGCATTCGATGATCAAAGACGTTGAGCCAAATACTTCATCTTCCATTGATGCATCAGCCAAGAAAGCTTTTGCACTGGTCGCAAATACATGTGGGCAACACTGGTTTGGTTGATCGCTGTCATTACCTTTCGCCAACAGTGCCGCTGCTGAGTTGCTATTTAGCTTCTCAACACCTTCACAATACGCTTGGTAAATACCTGGTGTCAGCATGGTTTGCGTACCCAATGCCTGCACTTCGCTGGCAACCGTCGCTTTAAAGCTATCCGCTGCTTCGCCTTTCAACAGCACAACCATACCTGGGTTTGTACAGAATTGACCTGCGCCCATGGTAAGTGAACCAACAAAACCTTTCGCCACACTTTGCGCTTCAGCAGACAATTTTTCAGGCATGACAAAGACTGGGTTGATGCTACTCATTTCTGCATAAACAGGAATTGGCTCAGGACGATTTGCCGCGATATTCATTAGCGCAACACCGCCACTACGCGACCCAGTAAAGCCAACGGCTTTAATAGAAGGATGCTCAACCAAAGCACTGCCGATTTCACGACCAGAGCCATACAGTAGAGAAAACACACCAGCAGGCAGGCCGCATTTTTTAACCGCTGCCGTAATCGCACGGCCAACAAGTTCAGACGTACCAGGATGAGCAGAATGCGCTTTTACAACAACAGGACAACCTGCCGCCAATGCAGACGCTGTATCACCACCAGCAACAGAGAAAGCCAATGGGAAGTTACTTGCACCAAAGACCGCAACTGGGCCTAGAGCAATTTTTTGGAAGCGCAAATCAGAGCGAGGTAATGGCGCACGATCTGGCATAGCAGGATCAATGCGAGCATCCGTCGCTTTGCCCAAACGAACTACGCCAGCGAACAAACGTAACTGGCCCATAGTACGGCCACGCTCACCTTCGATACGCGCTTTTGGCAAACCAGATTCCGCCATAGCACGCTCTACCAAGGCATCCCCTAATGCTAGAATTTCATCAGCGACACATTCTAGGAAAGCGGCACGTTTTTCTGTACTTACAGCACGGTATTGATCAAATGCTTGCCAAGCAGCACTCACAGCTTGCTCAACTTCAGCTTTTGTTGCGCCGTTATAAGCAGGCTCAAGTGTTTCATTTGTCGCAGGATTGATTGCATAAATGGCTTTTTGCGTGCCAGTAATATCGTTACCTGCCACCAATGAAGTGCCTTTAAGAAGCCCTTTCGTATCCATGTTTCCCCCTAATTACTTATGAAAATAAGCTATGAAATATAAGCTATGAACAGCAAAAAATGCTGTAAAGAGAAAGAAGTGAACAAGATTCACTTCTAGCAACCTCTTTTCTCAGGGCTTTGCAGGATGTTGCTATGAACGAAGTCGCTACAAAGCTCTCATTCTAAATCAAACTTGTTATCGCTCTGATAACGTTCGTACAAGTGGTAAGCACGGTATAAATGATTATGCATAGCCTGTCTCGCACCTTCTCCATCTTTATTCTTAATACAATTCAGTATTTCAAGATGTTCGGTGCGAATACGATGCAAATATTCATCGGTTGCCACCTGTTTCAAGTTTGAATTAATCAATTTTGCTCTGGGGATAACGTTTTTATTAAACTGCTCATAGAACTGTTTAAGGAAGGGGTTACGAGTAGCAGTACAAATAGCCAAGTGAAAAGCGTAATCTTCTTTTCGTGCCAATTCGCCTCGACTTAATGCCTCGTCAAAATCATTAAAATGTTTTTCAAGTATGGCGACATCCTCTTCTGAGCGACGCAAAGCGGCCAGCTCACAAGCAGTTGTTTCAACACTCAAACGCATTTCTAATATATGTAGAATATCGGTAATGGCAGTAGGGTCGATCTGATAAGCAAACATAGTTTCACTAGCCTGAGCACGAAGAACGCTGGTACCAACCCCGCGTTTCGTTTCAACCAAACCAAGTGATTTAAGCTGTGTAATTGCTTCTCGGATAACGGTACGACTCACGCCAAATAGATCACATAGTGCGTTTTCTGTTGGCAGTTTATCGCCGACAGGTATATGGCCAGCGGAAATTTGTTGCTCAAGCTGTTTTGCTACATTGCTTGCCAAACTATCGCCTTTACCAACTCGCTCTATTTGTAGTGATTTAGCCACCGTTTTAACCCCATCCATATATAAATACGCCGTATATTCTAAAACCCTGAACATTACCCCAGTGCTATCTATCTAACAAGCGCTGGTTTCTTAGGATCAAACGTCCAACCCGGAATAAGGAACTGCATTGCCAAGCTATCATCACGTTGACCAAGGGTTAACGTTTTATAGAGAGCATGCGCTTCCATTAACTTTTCGCGGTCTAATTCAATACCTAAACCCGGTTTTGTCGGCACGGTAATCTTACCGTTACGGATTTTTAATGGCTCTTTTGTGACGCGTTGTCCATCTTGCCAAATCCAGTGCGTATCAATAGCGGTCACTTCGCCTGGGCAAGCTGCCGCAACATGCGTCATCATCGCCAAAGAAATATCAAAGTGATTATTACTATGGGAGCCCCATGTCATGCCCCATTCATTACAAAGCTCACCAACGGCTACAGCACCTTGCATGGTCCAGAAATGACAATCGGCCAGCGGAATATCAACAGAATCAAGACGCACTGCATTTTTCAGCTGTTTCCAGTCTGTCGCAATCATGTTCGTTGCTGTTTTCAAGCCCGTTCTACGTTTGAATTCAGACATGGTTTCACGACCAGACCAAGCGCCTTCTTGACCACAAGGGTCTTCCGCGTAACTCAACATATGTTTAACTGGTGTGAGATATTCAATGGCTTGCTCTAATGTCCAAGCGCCATTTGGATCCAAGGTTAAACGCGCATCAGGGAAAGCTTCGTACAAGGCAGCAATACATTCTGCTTCTTGATGACCATCCAACACGCCGCCTTTTAGTTTGAAATCTTTGAAACCATAACGCGCATAAGCAGCTTTCGCTAACCTAGCAATGGATTCAGGAGTGACTGCTTCTTGACCGCGAACCCGATCCCACTCATCGACTGGGTTTTCATAAGCTGGGTAAGGCAAATTTGTTTTGGTGCGATCCCCAAGGAAGAACAAATAACCTAGCGCTTCTACTTCATCGCGCTGCTTACCGTACTGTCCTAATAGATCGACCACTGGCAATCCCATATTCTGACCAGCCAAATCCAATAATGCGGATTCAATCGCGGTAATAACATGAACAGCAGTTCTTAGGTCAAAGGTTTGATTACCGCGCACATCATCCGATTTACCCGATGTGGCAAGGCGAACGTCGCTGATAATGCTTTTCCATTTACCAACGCTTTTGCCCTCCACAAGAGTTCGGCACTCTTCAAGGGTAGAAATAATTTTATCGGTTGCAGGTACTTCACCTAAGCCGATATTGCCATCGTTATCTTCTAATACGACAACGGTACGAATAAACCAAGGGGCATGTCCGCCACTTAGGTTTAATAGAAAACTATCATGACCAGCAACAGGTATAACCTGCATCTTTTTTATTGTTGTAAACATAATGCGAGTCTCTGCCTTGTAAAAAATGAGAAGGTTAGACTATCCGACCTAACCCTCTCTAAGCTCTCTAAGAGTTTTTCTTAATAATTGCTTCTAACTCCGCCACTTCACTTGCTGTTGGCATAGTAAGTGGAGCACGAACATTACCAGCACTTTGCCCCATCAAGGTTGCACCCGCTTTAATTAAGCTCACCGCGTAGCCTTTTTTGCGATCACGCAAACGGCAGAATGGGATAAAGAAATCTTTAATGATTGCCGTAACAACCGCCTGATCACCCGCACGCAACGCTTTGTAAAACTTGTTTGCCATTTCCGGCATGAAGTTAAATACGGCAGAAGAGTAGGTATTCACGCCAATAGACAAATAGGCTTCAGCGAAGATTTCAGCCGTTGGCACGCCACCGATGTAAACCAAACGATCACCGACTGTTTTAATAGTATCGTTTAATGCTGCAATGTTGCCGACGCCATCTTTCAACGCCACCATATTTGGATTCGCTGCAGCTAACGCTTTCACGCTTTCAGCTGTCAAAATACCATTACCGCGGTTGTAATAAATAAAATGCGTTTTGCTAGATGCCATGATTTGGCTAGCGTATTCCACAATGCCGTCTTCAGGACATTCTGTTAAGAAAGGAGGCATCAACAAGATACCGTCACAGCCTGCAGCATCGGCAATCGCCACAAACTTCTTCGCATCTGACACACTGCGACCAGCAGACGCAATCACTGGCACACGACCTTTTACTGTAGCAACAGATAATTCGACAATTTGGCGATAATCATCTTCATCTAGAGAGAAGAACTCCCCTGTGCCACCGGCAACAAAAATGGAAGACACACCATGTTCGATAAACGTCTCGATGCGCTGACGGAATGTCTCTGCGTTGAATTTACCATTCGCATCAAAATCCGTAACAGGAAAGGACAAAAGTCCGTCACTCAATGCTGATCTCATTTGCTCAACCGAAAAAGCCATGCTTTTTTCCTCTTTATTATATTAATAACACCTTCCTTGTTCGGAAGATCTTTGACACAACTTGTAATACATCATACAACTAAACAAGTTAATTACAAGTCAAATTTAACCTTATAACTATCTCGACTCAGGTCACAGGTGCTGGGTTAAACAATACCAAGTCGTTATGTAACCCCAGACGATCTGCCGCGACTTGCTTACGCCCACTCGCCACATCCAAAATTAGATGGAACAATTCCCAGCCAGCTTCCTCTAAGGTGATTTCCTTGGTTGCCATACGTCCAGCATCCATATCGATCAAATCATGCCAACGGTTTCCTAATGAACTATTGGTCGACACTTTAATGACAGGCGCCACTTCCAAGCCATAAGGCGTACCTCGCCCTGTTGTGAATACTTGAACATTCATCCCAGAAGCAAACTGCAAAGTACCGCAAATAAAGTCACTAGCTGGCGTCGCCGCGAAGTTCAAACCACGCTTACGAATACGCTCACCCGGGCTTAATACATCGACAATTGGACTGTTACCGGACTTGGTAATCGACCCTAATGACTTCTCTACAATGTTATTTAGGCCGCCTTTTTTATTACCTGGCGTGGTATTCGCACTGCGATCGGCTTGGCCTTGATTTAGATAATCGTCATACCACTGCATTTCACGTAACAAGGCTTTGCCTACTTCTACTGTTTCTGCTCGTGGTGTTAACAAATGAATTGCATCTCGCACTTCGGTTACTTCCGAAAACATGACAGAGCCACCCGCACGAACAATTAAATCCGAGGCATAACCCACTGCAGGATTCGCGGTAATACCTGAAAAGGCATCACTACCGCCACACTGCATACCGACGACAAGCTCAGAAATAGGACAAGGTTCGCGACGACGTAAATTTAAGCGTTTAAGATGCTCTTCAGCCATCTCCATAATATGGTCGACCATATCTTGAAAACCATGATGAGACTCGTCTTGCAAGCTCACTATGCTATCTTCAAGATGTTTCGCGGCAGCAGAGTTTGGCAAAATATTGACTGCTTGCGAGTCATCAATCTCTAACAATCGGTGCGGCTGTAACTTTTCACAGCCCAAACCGATGACCATGATTTCGCCACCGAAATTGGGATTCTTTGCCATGTTCTGCAAGGTACGAATCGGCACAATTGCTCCGGGTGCATTAATCGCTACACCACAGCCATAGGAATGATTTAGCGCAACCACACCGTCTACATTAGGGTATTTTGGCAACAAGGTTTGCTTAATCAACTTAACTACATAATCAGTAATACCTGCCACACATTGCACACTGGTACTGATACCAAGTAAGTTTTTTGTACCTGCGGAACCATCTGCATTTTTATAACCATCAAAGGTGTAACCTTCTAATGGCTCAAATTTAGGTTTCTCACGAGTGGCTAATGGCAACTCATCAAGATTCGGCGGCGTCGGCATACGTACAACTTGCTCAGACACCCAACAACCAACATCAAGATCTTTGTTCGCATAACCAATTACTTCGTTATAACGAATAATAGTTTCGTTTTCTTTGATCGCCCGCAACGTGACTTTGTGCCCCTGAGGAACCGCCTCTTTCAATACCAAGCCATTATCTAGCTCGGCACCTGCTGGCGCGCCGCCTTGATTTAGAATGATAGCGACATTGTCGTTATCATGAATTTTGATTAACACATATTGATCTGTCATGAACTAACCCTCTTTACTGATGCGCGCTTTATTCTTCTTGTGAATCAAGTAAGAGAAAAAGATAGAAAGCGCAATCAATAGCCATAGGAATAACGCAATTGGGCTCTTAGTGAAGAAAATCGTAAACTCGCCATAGGACTCTAAGCTTTTTACAAAATAGACTTCCGCCGAACTGCCCAAAATAAAACCAATCACCAAAGGCGCAACTTCGATACCAACCTTGGTCAAAACCCAACCAGCCACACCGAAAATAAACAACGTCCAAACATCAAACATAATGCCGTAGTTAATGGCATACGCACCGACACCACACATCATCACAATAATTGGATACAGAATAAATTTCGGAATCAGTACGACCTTGGAGATATGACGAATCGCAAAGAACATCACCAAAAACATCACCACGTTAGAGAACAACAATGCCGCTACCATGGAATACCAAGTGTCTAAGTTTTCACCGATAAACAAAGGCCCTACTTGCAACCCCTGCAAAGTAAAGGCACCAATCAATACCGCTGTCGTACTGTCGCCTGGAATACCCAAAGACAGCAAAGGAATCAAAGCACCACCAGTCAAACCATTGTTAGATGATTCTGATGCCACCAAACCTTCTGGCACACCTGTGCCCATTTTTTCTGGTGCTTTAGACAAGTTCTTTTGTTGTGTGTAGGCCAAAACAGACGCCGCACTACCACCAATACCGGGCAATAAACCAATAAAAGTACCAATAAATGAAGAACGAATCAGATTAGATAATTGGCCTTTGAAGACCGAGAAACGGAAAGGTTCGCCCTTGGTTAACTGCAGACGCTTTGCATAGGACTCATCTCGCGTACCCTTTTCGGCTTGCTCAATAATAGTTGCCACACCAAACAAACCTATTAGCACAGGTAACAGCGTAAAACCTGATTCTAAGTACGGCGTCATGAAGTCGAACATCAAACGGTATTCACCGTTACCACCACTAGAAACATCATAAGTGCCAATTAAGCTTAAAAACACACCTAACAAGCCACTAAACACCCCCATCAAGACATTTTTAGATAATGAAGCAATCACTGTCATTGCAAAGAAAATCAGCAAAAACTTCTCTACATAAGAAAATTTGATCGCAAAATTAGCCAAGACTGGCGCAAAGAAAAACAAGATGATCGCACTAAAAATACCGCCAAAAAGAGACGAAACGATACAAATTTTTAGTGCTCTTTCCGCTTCACCACGTTGCGCCATAGGATAGCCATCAAACGTCGTGGTAATAGAGGAAGGTGTTCCGGGGATATTCAGCAATACCGCTGGCACCAAACCACCAGAGATACCACCAACATAAAGCCCTAACAACAAGGCCAAGCCTTCATGCAAGCCTAATGAATAAGTCAATGGCAGACACACAGCGACAGCCATTGTGGCTGTCATCCCCGGAATCGCACCAAAAATAATACCAATAATTGAACCGGCAGCAGCTAATGCAAACGCCGCTGGGGAAAGTAAATCAAAAAATTCCATACACTACTCCGACGGCGCTTAAGGCAAAGAAACGCTAAAAAGGTTGTAAAGAAGAAACCAGACTAACAAAGGTGTCAGAGCCGCGTTCAGTGTGATAATGATCAGGTTTCGCCTGTCTCTTGTATGGCAATAAATCAGCGACATCAGAAACATAAAAGGAATAGAGGAAAGCAAAAAACCCATTCCCATATTGGGGATCAAACCGCCAATGAAATCCATCATAAAGAAATACACAGGCAGCAATACTAGGGTTGCAACTAACCTAAAGAAATCTGTATTAGGCTCAAAGAAGGTCCATTTACCTTGAGAAATATTACGGACAACCAACTTAAAACGTGAAACAACTACGATTAACCCCACCACCAGCAACAATGCCATGACAATGCGCGGGAAGTACCATTGAGAGGTAGTAAAATCGATAGTGACGCTGTTCAGTGAGGAAAGCCAATTTTGCATGAGGACACTCTTCTGAAAGTTAATTAACCACTAGAGCAGTTTTCTATAAACCGTCTAGTGATTAATAGATCAACATAAAGAGACCTTTTCACGATGTCACGAGCGAAGCCAAGACCAGTTTTTTAACAAAGCATTGACGAGCACAGTAATCGCACAAAGATCACCTAAATTATTTTCCGTCGATATTCTCTATAATCTCAGCATAGCTATCACGCTTCGCTTTTAGATACGTCTGAGCATCCGTCGATGTACGGAAATCAGGAATAAAGAAAGACTTCTTAAGTGTTTGAATCACTTCACCTTCTTCAAATACTTCTTTCAGCGCTTTATCTATGTAAGCAATGACTTCAGGAGAGGTTTTCTTGTTATAAATAACAAAAAACTCCTTATCAAAGGTAAAATCATTCTCTGCATCCATTGGGATTTTCACGCCCAAACCAGAAGCATACTGCAACAATTCATCACGAGATGTCTCGCCCATACCTTGAGGGTTTGCTTGAGAAAGCGTCGATGCTTTCGCTGTTAACCAAACGAAGCTCATCGCTTTTTGGTCATCAGATGGTAAACGAGTATATTGCTCGTTTGCTTGAACACTGCCATTGATGACATCAGACAAACCATCAAATAACGTCTGGTTTTTATCAGACTGGGAACCCGTATTAAGGGCAACTAGGTTGTCCTCTTTCCCTGGATAAGCCAATTTGACGGCATTTTTCATCGCGGTAAAACCGATCTCAGACACGCCACCTGGCTGTATTGCTACACGAACAGTTTTACCCTGTCCCGCTGCATTCAAAATGTCGTCCATGGTTTTGTAAGGTGAGTTCTTAGGAACGAGATAACCGTTACCTGGGTTGGTCGCTAGGGTTGGACCAATGATGAACTCTTTAAAAGGATCAACATAACCAGCTTGCTTATACAGGTTCCCCAAATACGACTGATCATGGAAAATCATGATGGTATTGCCACTAGAAACACGCTTCAGAGCTTGATATGCAGCAGAAAAGCCAACCGCATCAACTTTGATATTGGTATCCAGTTTTTTTGCTAACGCCTCAGAAACAATAGAGGCAGCTTGATAAGTATCACCACCAGTCGATTTAGAACCGATGACGACTCGGATATTGCCATGGATTGGGCTGTCTGCTGCAAAACTCGCTACTGGAGCAAGTGCACAAGACATCGCCAACAAAGCCACCTTAGATTGAAATAAGATTCTTTTCATAACCGTTTTCCCATAATTGTTTTTGTATGTAGGACGATTTGTTTTTAGTTACTGCTTTCTCAAACACAACATCATCATACATCATACAACATACTTTTCAATATGGAATTTTCTTTTTTCTCATCCCCTTAATCGACAACACATTACGCAAAAAGCCCTATAACTTACTCATAAAAGAGTAGTCAATTAAAAATACTATCGCTGAGATAGCCCAAAAAAGCCCAGACCTTAAAACAAGGGTGAAGTGACCCCATAAAGTTGGACACTTTATTAACCGGC
>NZ_JAHLLW010000049.1 GCF_019426345.1 Marinomonas lutimaris | reverse complement strand
AAGTGTTGCGTATTTAGATGGGATTTTCCCTGTGATGCGTGGTTTGGGCAGCATGCAATAACAAAGATGATATCAGATAGTAATGAATTTGTATGAACATCTATGATCCAATTATCCATTGATTAGTTCATGCTTACATTAGGGCAATTAGTGGCTTAGTTTTAAAGGGAAATGGCTGTGAGAACATTTAATCTTTAGTAATGTAATAAGGGGAAATATATGAAATTTGACATGTCATTAGAAGATAATTTTGCCTCGTTTTTTGACAAGGAAAAAGAGACGCATATTTTTGTCGAGAGTTTTGATAATGAAACGTTTGAGGTTCTCATTGGAACGGTAGAGGATTCTAAATCAGTTGGTAGCTTTATCGCTTCTAGCGATGAAGAACTAAATTTAAAAATAATGGAATTTTATAATGTGTACATTGGAGGTGCATAATGATTACCCCAGCAGAAATTTTGGCACTTGAGAATTCTGTTAATGAAATTCTTCGTCGACACAATATGTCTTTTAAGATGTCTAAACATGTTGTGAAAGATAGGGTAAATGATCCTCGAAATACTCCACTAATTATGATTGCTGAACTAAATAGCATATTTAATCGATTGACAGCGTTACATAAAGAAGCAATTTTGAATTTGAAACACAATGATACTTTCAATATTAGGTGTACAGTTTCTCATATAAATATGCCCTGTGCCGTGAATATAGTTCGTAATCATTATGGTGAGCATCATGAGAACATTGTTATCACTATAATGAGAAAGTCAGACTGGAAGTCAAAAGACTCAGTAGAATTCCTTGTGTAGTTATCATTTTTTTTGTTTTTTTAGATGCTTGAGCTAGGAGATAGTAGAGGGTTAGAACTTAACCTTCAACTTTTGGGTGAGCCTTAATTCTTGTCGTTTTACTTGCCGATCGATGTCCCGCAGCACTCGTCCTAAGAAGACTTTAACTTGCTTAATGGCTTTTCTCATCTGTTTATATTGTTTGGCGTGGTCATAGCGTCCAATGTTTGGCATTAACTCATGACAGACCTTGTCGTAGGTTTGTCTTAACGTGATGTTTTGTTCTTTGGCTATCTGAGTGGGCTGCTGTCGAGCCTTGTTGTAGACCTTTATTATATCGGCGATGTTGTGGTTTCCAATGCGTACTCTGGTCAGGGAATTGCTACGAAATTGCTTGAATATTGTGTAGAAAAGTCCAAGGAAAAGCGAGCTGGTGTCGTATTTATTGAGCGACACGAAGAGAATCTAGCTTCTGCTGGCATGATGAGAAAAGCCGGATTCAAAGTAGTAGAAACATTTTATGATCCAGAAAAAAGATCCGCTGGGTCAAGAAAAACCTCTATTTTGGAGTATTAAATAGACTCAGCTTTGATTTCTGTGCCGTTTGGGCAGCTACTGACTAAGTAAGCGTTCTTAACTCATTACACGTAGCATAAATTTATCAAATCAAAGGT
>NZ_JAHLLW010000048.1 GCF_019426345.1 Marinomonas lutimaris | reverse complement strand
CCTTTAAAGTAAAACCTAATCGGAATAGGCGGATTCTAGCATTTAAAAAGAGTTCCAACCTTTTTTAAATGCTGTTTTTCTAGCTGTTCTTTAGTTCAAGGATTATGAATTAAGACGTTTTCTAATGAAGGTAGAATTGGGGCTGCCCATAGCGGCATGTTGATACTATGGGCATTTTTCAGAAACTATTTTTTTTTAATTTTTATTCATTGTGTTGTTAATAAAATTAATTATATCGTTGTTAAATCGAGTGCTTTCTTCAAAAAATGGAGAGTGTCCTGAGTTTTCATATATTTTGCTCTGACTAGTAGAATTAAGCTCTTTAACTCTCTTTAGAGATGCGTTGGGGTTAACCAAAGCATCATGAGCGCCATAAATTAAAAGAAAAGGTTTGGTTAGCTTGCCTAGGCCATTCACAACATCCACATTCATACTTGGAACGGTTTTTTGCATGTTAAAAGATGCTGTCGCAGCATTGGCCAATAAAAGCTCAAAAGTCTCGGTATCAGGTTGTGTATTAAAGCATAAGCGTATGAAGTGACGTTCAGCTTCAAGATGTGTTTTTAGGTCTTCATCTGCCATACCACTATAAGTCTTTGGATGAGGTGTGATTTGTCCAGCCGCTAACTCAATCACTCCACCAACATACATAACACCCGCAATATGAGAGTCGCCATAGGTTGCTAAATAGCTACTGATGACAGATCCCCCTAGAGACCAGCCAACTAATATTGGCTTTTGTGGTGATGTGGTTTTAATCGACTCAATCACTGCGGCTAAATCATCGCCCCATAAACGACCATTTTGATATGATTCGATTGCCTCAGGTTGATCAGATAATCCATGACCACGAAGATCAAATGTAATTAAACGGTTTTTTGCCAGCTGAGGGTCATTAATTTGCGAACTCCAGCTTAAATGGCTGCCAAGCAGACCGTGAACAAAAATGATAGGTATTCCTTCTGGAGCCCCAGATTCTTGTACAGCAAGAGATACGCCATCGGCAGAAACCACTTTATAATTCTGATCACTAGCGAAAGCCAATGGAGTAAAAAACATTAAGAAAAACGAGTAGAGTAAGCTACTCAAAGCGAGCTTACGTGCGATTTTTATCATAAGATATATCCTTAGTTTAAGATTAAAAACGCAGTCTAAACCCTAACACTAATGTGAGAGTCAACGTAAAATTTGAGTATTTTATGCAAAACAGAAAACCAACAGGAACGATCACTATTGGCAATTTAGCTAAGCGATCAGGTGTCAGTGTGAGATCTATTCGACACTATGAAGAAGAGGGCGTATTAACATGCTATCGTGGAGATAATGGCTATCGTTTTTTTTCGATAGAAGCGATTACTCAGGTAAGGCAAATTCAGCGTTTGATTTCTTTTGGTTTCAATCTCAAAGATATACGTACTTTCCCCGAATGCATGAGACTAGTAGAAGGCGCTGAATTTTGTGAAGAAACACTCAGCGCTCAACAGTCACTGCTACAATCTATCGATCATCAAATAGAGACATTAGAAGAGCGTAAATATCAGCTACTGAAAACGATGTCAGAGAACATTTCCCAAGCATCATCGGTTATAGATGAAAGGTAATAGGTGTATAGATTAGGATTTACAGTGTTGTTGAACGGAAAGCATAATAGTCAACAAGTAGCTCGGTATTAATAAAACCACCACCCAATACCACTGGCAGGTCTGGATTAATGTCTTTGCAAGTTTCCGCAATACGCAGTGCGCCGAGCATATTACTGGGGAAAGGCACGGTTAACGCCACGACACTGGGTTGCGCTTCTTCCAGATATTGCTTTACCAATTGCTCTAAAATTTCAGAACTAAAGCTCGGTTCGCCCATCAGCGTATTGTAGAGATCATCAAAACTTGGGTTAGCTGCCGCTAGACGCTCGCCATAGCGACTGACTTCAAAATACGGATCGACGCCTTG
>NZ_JAHLLW010000047.1 GCF_019426345.1 Marinomonas lutimaris | reverse complement strand
TTTAGTCATCATTTCGAATGGGATAGCTACTCAAACGACGCCAAATGTATTAAGCAGTGGGGCGACAACGACACCTATTGCTATCAATTCGAATATGGTCCTGAAAAAGGCACAACGACGAGTATAGATTCACGAGGCAACCGAGAACACTTTGTTCATAACGAACAAGGCAAACTCATCGAACATACCGACCCAAACGGTAACCTGCGTCGCTATGTTTACAATCAAAATGGCCAAAAGACACGGGAAATCGATCCACAAGGTAACCAAACTAAGTTGACCTATACGCCATTCGGTCAGCTTGAATCTGTGACCACACCGGATGGCAATAAAACCCGCTTTGCTTACAACCAACTTGGCCAACGTATTCTTACGGTACTGCCAGATAAAACGACCTTATCGCGTAAATACAGCGCGTCTGGTTTATTGCAAAGTGAAACACAGCCAGATGGTCGTGTGGCTTTATTTGCTTATGACCATCAGGGACACTTGGCTCAGCACGTTACCTTCGACGGCCAAGTCATCAAATATCGCTGGAGTGAGCAGGGAGAGTTGCTCGCAAAACAAGAAAACGACAGCCTAACCCGCTATAGCTATGATTCCTTGGGTCGCGTTAACGCCACGTTGTCAGACGATGGCTTACTGGTGCAATACAAACGCAATGAGCAGGGGCAATTGGTTGAAACCATTGCTTTTGATGAAAACGCCCCAGACGACAAAAAACACACCTACTTTGAATACGATGAGGCTGGTCGTCTTATTGCCAGCAAAAACAACAAAGGTGAAACGACACAACAAACGTTCGAGGGTTTGAGTCAGCCTAGCTCTATTATTCAGCCTGATGGCAGCGCACTGCATCTCACTTACGATAAAGAGCGTAACCTAACCGGCATTTGTCGAGATGATGAAGCCAGCTACAAGATCGCCTACGATGCCAATGAAAACCCTATTCAAATAACAGGGTTTGATGGCAAACAACAGCGCTACCAGTACGATGGCAACAATCGTTTAACCTCGCTACAAGAAAGTGACAAACGAGTAGTCAACATCCAGCGCGATGTCATGGGTAGGATCATCGCTCAACAGGCTAGCGCACAGCAAGGTAATGACAACAACAAGCAAATAGTCAACAATACCAACCGTTACCAGTACGATGTGCGTGGCAATATTGTTTGTGCGCACAATTCAGAAGTTACTTTAAAACAGACGTTTGACCGAGGTAGCCGACTGCTCAGCAGCCATCAAATACAAGGTTTACGCACTCACAGCCTCAACTATCAATACGACGAGTTTGGTCGCCGTAATCGCCTTGAATTGCCCGATGGCAAAACACTTCATTATCGTTACAACAGACAAAGCCAGCTCATGGTGATTGAGCTGAGTGAAGAAGCGAATAGCCAACAACAAGAGAAGCAGACGTTAGCGGTATTTGAATACGACAAACAAAACCGTCTCAAAAAACAGACTTTTGGCAACCACGTTGAGCTTAAACAAACCTTTGATGTGTTCCATCGTTTAACACAGCAGACACTCACGCACCCAGAACAACGTATTTACGATCAATGCGACTACCAATACGATGCCATTGATCAGCTCATCAGCCGACGGAGCCAAACACAACAGTCCCATCAAAATGACAGTGGTTTAACGCAAGCCAAGCAAGAAGCATTTGAATACAACGCCATTGGCCAACTCGTCAAAGAAAGCGTGGCATACACTCGAAATCAAGATACACAAAGCAAATACACACAAAACAAGCACACCGAATTTGAATGGGACAGCGTCGGTAATCCCATCGCCCAGCGTATAATTGATGAGAGTAATGAGCCAAAGGCTCATATTGATGAGACAGTCGACAACAAAGAAGCGAATCAAGCAGAGCTAAGTACCTTAGAGACAGACGACAATGGGCAAACTATCTATGCCGTCACCGAAGGTGATAGACTGCTTAGCTTCGCCGATATCGACTTCGATTACGATGACTGTGGTAACCAAATCAGCGAGCTGGGTGTTGGCATCAAAACCCAACGCGAATTTAACGCCTTCAACCAGCT
>NZ_JAHLLW010000046.1 GCF_019426345.1 Marinomonas lutimaris | reverse complement strand
GCGTCGTTTGAGTAGCTATCCCATTCGAAATGATGACTAAAGCCACTGGCAAGGACTCGCTTAGTAAAAAATAAGATTGGCCACCACAAAAAGTGGCCACATCAGTATCAGTCCAGCTTGTGTAACTTATTGCGTATATCTAGGTTTGACATCTTAGACTTGACATATAAACTGCTCTTACATAAGAAGTGTACTCACTTGATGCACAAGCTTGGAAAAACCCTCAGGTTATTATGGCACCTAAATCAATAAAACATGCAAAGGTAGTCATCAGAAAAAACAGATTCCAGGAAAATAATTACCGAAAAAATAGATAGCTCTTTAAACTTTAGCATTAACTTCCGTTCCAAATGGAATCATTGAAGTAGTATTAACTAACAAGTTCACCTCCACATCATTTAATCCAGAAAGTGAATAAAACAGATTTCTATCTACGTATTTCGGAGCTGAATCTTCATTTTTTTCAAATTCTAAAAATGGATTGTTATCACATACCTCTGATACCTTAAAGCCTGAAACCTTATCGATATATGCTTCTAAACTATCTAAATTTTTTAATTTTTTAAGATAAACAAGATCATTATATTCTTCAGCACTTTCAGGAAAATGAAATAAAAAAACACCATTTTTGGGTAGCAAATATTTTTGACAACAAGAATCACAATACCAAGTCAAAGCATAATGATCATCTATAAAGCCAATGATATATGGCTTTGGGTTTATTTTATTTCTTTTCAAAACTAAATCATGCAAATGACTACATACTTTTTCACTCGAACCAAATGAAAACTTTAACTTTTTTTTTGACTCCATTAATATTACCTCTAGATTAAAAGTCTTTAAAAAATTTAAAATCACATCTAAAAACCCAAAAAAATGACTTTGAAAATCAGTTAAAGTTAGGACGCAGCTTCTCTCTCATTTCAAACATGTTATCAGGAGTAATTGCCCATTTTTTAGGATCTTCAAATTCAAAATCAATTTTAAAACGCTTTGTTTTATTTTCCATCTGGAACAATAGCTGATTAAATCTATAGCCACATTCTTGGTAAACATCTTCCCTTAGAGCTTTCAAAGAATTCCTTAAAAGCAACTTATCATTCGCAATAGAAGCCGTAGCTGGAGTAATTTCCTGCCCATTATATAAAAAACCAGAATTAGACACATGCCCATCACCAAATTCAAAAACAAATACAAGCTCAGTCCATTCATATTCAAGTACATCTTCACACCGCAAGAACATTTGCGTTATTTCTTGTAAAACTTCATCTTTTATATTCATTTCAACCCTCTAAATTTATTGATATTTTCTTTGGAAATTCGTTTAAAATCTTGACCACTTTGGTTACTAAATGAATGTTCTTTCTTATATATACGCTTATTACTTATTGGATCAAAAACTTCATACTCACTAATAACATCTGTAGGTCGAGTTGAATTAGGCGGCTCAAGTGAAACCTTTAACTTAACCTCATAGCCAGCCTCTGTCCAATCCGCCCACTCATTTTCCATCGACTTATAACTACCACGATTAAAGTTGGAATTCTGTGGAAATAAGTTTTTTTCTCCTTGATCGCTCATAAAACGATGTCCAACTAAGTGACCACCATCATCATCAACCAACCTATCTTCACCACCAACTTCTCTTTGTAATGTTTTCTCTTCGGATGAGCGTTTACCATGGTAAGTCGCTTTTAACGTAGCCTCAACTGAAATAGGCCTACCTTTACTATCAATTTTCCAAGTTGCTTTATTCTCTTCAAATTTTTCGACTACTTCAGAATGATCTTTTTCTCCAACTTTCCCATTCATCATGTCACGTGTAAATTTAAGAACTGATTTGTCTTGAAGCGAAGAGTTTTCTGGTACTCCTTCAACCCCGCCAGCTCTAAGCACATCAAATACGTGTGTTAAACAACTTTGATTAACAGGATCATACAGTGGCGTATCCAATTTATCAGGATCCCAATCAGCTCTATCAAGAGCCATATCACCTTCACGAAGTAGCTGCCTCTGTAAATCACTTGCAGCAATTGCATCTGGTAATTTTATCGTAACCTTCCTGATCGACTTATCGGCAAAATCTTCTAACTCATCATAGCCGAGAACAACAGTGCGAGTTGGGAGGCCATTTCGTACAGAGCCCCATTGATGGGTTTTTGTCATCTCAAATTTGGTATTCACCTGAATAGCGAAATGCATATTTTTACCATGACCTATTTTTAAAATAGTTGCAGTGCCTTCTTTACAACTCAACCCCATCGGATCGACCCAGTTCACTGGGTTCGGAGCGTATTGGTAGTGGTTGATGCCGCCTAATATACCAATCGGGTCTTGGTGGATAAAGCGTTGTTGTTTTGGGCAGTAGTAACGAAAACGGTTGTAGTGAAAGCCGCTTTCTTGGTCGAAGTATTGCCCTTGAAAGCGAATCGGTTGATAGAAGTTTGTGTTTTCTATCTCTCTCGTTTGTTGTGCGCCGTCTTCGTAGCCATAGGCGTTGGCTGTGTTTTCCCATACTACTTCTGCGGCTTGGTTGGTGACGAATCTCGGCGTGTTAAGTTGGTCTAGATGGTAGTAATAGACACTATTTTGTTTGATCAGGGCAACAGGGTAAAATTCGTCTGGGCGGTTGATGTACCAAGTATATTTTCCGTTTAGGCATTCGCCTAGTAGTTGGTTACCGTCCCAGATAAAATCGATTTGGCCTTGTTCTGTGTGTTTGGCAATACGACGACCAAGTGAGTCGTAGTCGTATTGGGTAAGTACGCCGTCTTTTGAGAAACTGGTAAGCTGGTTGAAGGCGTTAAATTCGCGTTGGGTTTTGATGCC
>NZ_JAHLLW010000045.1 GCF_019426345.1 Marinomonas lutimaris | reverse complement strand
TTTGCTAGCGCCCAAAAAGTAACCAAAAATTCGCTTTAAGACCTTTAATGCCTGATTTTTTTCATAGGCGCATTATTGCTTCCTACGCGCCTTGTATCGTAAGGCATAGATTGTTTTTACTGCTGTGGGAAAGGATATTTTTAACTGACTCTGAAACTCCATAAGGTCGCGCAATCGGGATTGCGTCGAAGTGACTTATTCGGGATTTCAAGTTCAGAAGGCTAAGTCAACTAATCACTAAATCATCTCCCCTTTATTCAAAGGAAGGTGATATCTTGTATCGTAGACAAAAGGGGAAGGAACAAAGACATATCCGCCGCCCCAAACATAATGAGCGAATAACATTTCGACGAGGGAGGCGGTAGTTTCGAGGAATAATGTTATTCGCTCAATGATTACAGCAGTTTAACCATTAAACACGGGGATGATCTCTCTGCCGTATTTGGCGATGATTTCTTCTTCGTCGCCGCTGTCTAGGTAGATGTTAAACTGCGTGGTTCCCGCTGTTTCTAGGTCTTTGATCTTGGCTATATGATCTTCAACGGTTCCCAATACACAGAAGCTTTTCACTATATCTTCAGTGATGAAGTCCAAGAATGGGTTGTCGCTTTGGCCATGTTTTGAATAATCGTAACCACGGCGTTTTTCGATGTAATCCGTCAAACTTTTTGGTACTAAACCTGAATCGCTGCCGTATTTTTCTACGATGTCTGCTACGTGGTTACCCACCATGGCAGGGAACCATTTAGTGTGTTCGATACAATAATCCATGTCACCAAAGTAAGCTGGCGCTGCGGCTTGGATCTTGAAGTTAGACATATCACGCCCTGCTTCTACGCCTGCGTTAATTGCTTGATCTTTAAACCATTTTACCAAGTCTGGATCGCCAATTTGCAAGATCAAACCATCGCCTACTTCGCCCGCTGTCGCCAAGGCTTTCGGGCCATAAGCGCCGATCCAAACAGGCAATTCATAACCAGTCGCCCAAGGCAATTTAACGGGCTCAGGGCATTCGCCGTATTCCACTTCTTCACCGCGCACCATGGCTTTTACCTTGGTGGTAAATTCCGCAAGACGCGCTAGTGTCGCAGGTTTTTTGCCCATGACACGCATGGAAGAATCGCCACGACCAAGACCGATGTCGAAACGACCATTACTTTGATGCGCCAAGCTCGCGTATAAGCTGGCCGACAAAGACCAGTCACGAATATTCGGGTTAGTCACACAAGGACCAAAACGCATAGTTTTGGTGTGCTCCATACACATTGCCATGGCCACAAATGACTCACGCCACAGGATATGTGAATCGTAAAACCAGCAATAAGTGAAGCCAGCGGCTTCCGCCTGACGAACAAGATTTCGTGCGCGATCTGGGCTGACGAAGCCTTTAAACGTAATGCCAAATTCCATAATGTGTTCCTCTTGTGATTATGCTTTTTAATATTTTTAAAAATTTGAAACTGTGATTAACAAAGTATTGGAGAGCGCAGTCGCCATAAACTAGTGTCCATCTGGGGGGCAGATACGAACTCCCGCATGAGAAAACGGCACCTCTTTCGAAATATTCAATCGAATCAAAATCGGCGTTAGCGCTTCAACGCAACGGGCGCTTTCGGCCAAACCCGCGTTATAGGCTTTGGTGCCCATTTTTTCGATCAAGGCCATGACGCGTTTTTTGGCATCAAGGTCATTGCCGCACACCAAGATGTCGCAATTGATGCCACGAGATAAATCATTCAAGGTCACCGCTGACACGTTATGTAAGGCACCAACAACCGGGATGTCGTCGCCCAATAGCAATTGAGCCGATTCTGTCACCGAGCCTGCTTCAGGCATCACCACAGCTTTTGGGTTACCCGGTGCCAATGGCACAACGATGTCGACCAAGGTTTTGCCAACGAGTAATGGTGCTAATGCGGTCAAAGTAGCATCGTGACCACTATAGGGAACCGATAAAATCACCAGATCGTCTGCGGCTTTGGTCGCGTCTTCCATCGACAAGCCCGTAATGTCCGCCTGACAATCCTGTTCCGCCAAGGTGGCGATAAGCTGCTGTGCGGTTTCTGCTGCCTTGGCAGGATCACGAGAGCCCAATACCACGCTGACGCCAGCCAATGCTAAACGCAGGGCCAGTCCTTTCCCTTGCGGGCCGGTTCCGCCAATGATGGCGACTTTATTGTTTGCTTCGTCTTTCATCTAAAAAGATCCTCGTTGTGAGCACGAATCAGGTCTCGGCTCGAACTGTCGGTTTTTGGCCAAGATAGGCCGCGGAATACAATCACTGGCGACTTGGCGCTTTTTTCCATCAGTAACCCAGATGCTGCTGCCAGTTCATCAGCAAAGGCTGGCGCGGTGACACTCAAAGGTCGTCCAAAGGCATCCAACTCACCCAACATGTGCATCACGCCTGGCACATTCGCTAAGCCAATCGCCACGTTGGTTTGCCCCAATCGCCAAGGACGACCAAAGGTGTCGCTGATCACCACACCCAAATCACAGCCAAAATGTGCTTCTAATCTGTGACACAGTAATCGCGCACTTTTATCTGGGTCTTCGGGCAGTAAAATCAGTTGCCCGGGATGGTCGGCATTGGATTCATCCACCGCCGCATTAGCGCAGATGTAGCCATTTTTATGCTCGGCGATCAGCACGCCTTCTTCTTGATCTGGTCGCTTCATTGCTCGCACAATGCGCGTCGATTGCGAAAGAATAACTTCGACTTTACGTGGGTCTTTATTAACCGTTTTCGCCAACTCGATGGCCTCTTCGCTGGGCGTGATGTCATCTAGATAAGCAAATGCACCTTCGCTTTTCGACACCACTTTTTGCGCGATCACTAGAATGTCGCCAGCTACCAGCGTTTGATTTTGCGTAGTTAAGGTATCAATAATTTTTTGCGCTAAATCATCACCTTCCCGAAAGTTCGGTAAG
>NZ_JAHLLW010000044.1 GCF_019426345.1 Marinomonas lutimaris | reverse complement strand
CTGAAAGAAAACCAGATTCTTTATGCCGCCAATGATGCGCACTCGGCTATATGTGTGGAGAGGGTCTTTCATTATAAATCGTTTAAATTTGAACCCTAGAAACTTTCGTAAAGGAATACCGTGAAACCATTCGAATACATGGAATTTAGACATTCTTGGCGTCCTTATCAGGCACGAGTTCTTAATGCGATTAAAGAACATCTTGATGACAAGCGACTTCATATTGTTGCGGCTCCAGGTGCTGGTAAAACAACATTAGGGTTAGAGACCTTTCGGATTTTGGCAAAGCCTGCTTTAGTGCTTTCACCGACGAGAGTGATTAGGGATCAATGGATTGATAGGATCAAAGATTTTGTCCGAAGCGAAGATGATACCGAGTTAGATTGCTTACAGCTTGAGTGGGTAAGTAATTCGATACATGATCCTAAAATATTAACGTCTATTACCTATCAAGCTTTGCATTCAAAATTTGCCGAAGAGCTCAGTGTTAATGAAGAGGAAGGCGATGATCTTGATAAAGCGTTAGGAGACAAGGATGTAAATAGCTTTATCAAGATGATTGAGGCGCACAAGATCCAAGTGCTTATCCTTGATGAAGCGCATCATCTTAGGTCTGAATGGTGGCGAGCGTTAGAAAAGGTGTGTGAATACTTTCCGGATATCATTTTAGTATCGCTAACTGCGACACCACCTTATGATTCGCAAAACAGTGAATGGATTAGATATGAGCAGCTCTGTGGCCCGATTGATGAAGAAATATCCGTACCTGAATTGGTAAAGGCTGGGACATTGTGTGCGCATCAAGACTTTATATGGGCATGTGATGCGACTACCTCGGAAAAAGAACAAATCAAAGAATATGATGAAAGAGTCTCAATGCTTTGTAATACGTTATTTGAGAGTAATGAGTTTGAGACGATTGTTTTATCTCATCCTTGGTTACATCGCTCAGACAAGATAGAGGCCGATATTATAAAAGATCCTCAAATTGCGATTGCACTGCTGTCTTTTGTCAGAGCGAAGTCTCTATCTATTGGTGGTAGTCTGATGGTGTTGTTGGATATGAAGGTTAATGATATTCCTATGTTAGGACGCCATTGGTGGCAAATATTAATAGAAATTATTCTTTTTTCAAAAACAACTCAACATACAGATTCACACCAGCAATTCATCGAGCATTTAAAAAAACAGCTTAAGGCCAGTGAGTTATTGCACAAGCGAGAGTTGTCTTTAGAGTGCTCGCGACGTATTGACCGATCGCTTTCATTAAGTGCTTCCAAGATAGTGGCGTGTGGAACCATTCATCGGCTTGAGTACAAACAGAGAGGCGATAAGCTAAGACAAGTTGTCTTAACCGATTTTATTCGGGACGAAGCGCTCGCTTCTGGATTAGAGACTGGAGACGTTAATTTAGGTGCATGGCCTATTTTTAAAAACCTAACCTCAACATCTACGATATCGGATCAAATAGCCTTACTGACTGGCAGAATCAGTATTATTCCAACGAGCAAGTTGCCGTTATTGATTAGTCGCATGAAAACCAATCACGTTAAGTCTGAACCCATTGGCAATAAGGGGCAATATCAAAAGGTGACAGCGCCTCTAAATCAGCTTACTTCTGCATTTACCGAATTGTTGATGGAAGGAGATATAAAAGTCCTTGTAGGCACTCGATCCCTACTGGGCGAAGGCTGGGATGCTCCTGCGGTTAATTCACTTATCTTAGCCAGTTCGGTTGGCTCTTTTATGTTAACCAATCAAATGCGCGGTCGGGCTATTAGAGTTAATTCAAAGCATAAAGATAAAGTGAGTAGTATCTGGCACTTGGTTGCTATAAATGCTGAGACTTATACAGGGTGGAGTGATGCTCTTAGTTTGGTAACCCGGTTTCAGACTTTTGTGGGGCTTTCTGAAAAAGAGCTGACCATAGAGAGCGGTTTTGACCGTATGAAAGCTACTGGTATTAAGTCTAATAATGTTTTCAATAAAACCGCCCCTATTCGTCGTAATAATCGACAAATGTTACGTCGTTATCGAAATATTGGACACATTACAGATCGTTGGAAAAAAGCCCTTGCATTAGATCGTTCAACTAGGGTTATTCCCTCTGTAAAAACCAATAAAATCCCTAATTTGAGAGGGTTGTTATTAAGGCATAGCTTTACTTATTTGTTACTACAATTGGCTGTCATGTTAAGTGGTATTATGGTTGGCAGTTTCTACGTCTCTTTGAGGCATCCTTCTTCTATGTTATTAATTTTTTTAATAGGAATAGGTGGTGGGCTAATTTATAAGCTTCCCCAAACGTTGACGGTTATGAAAACTCTATTTTTGTATCTTCCTGTTGATGGTGCACTAAAAAGAATTGGTACAGCGTTGCTTGAAGCGTTATGCGAGGCTGGCTTTATAGATACTTCGATTAGAAAGATGTCGTTGAATGTGATGAAGTTAGAAGACGGTTCATTTTATTTGTCGGTATCAGGCTGTAGCTTTTATGAGTCCTCTATTTTTTCAGATTGTTTGGCCGAAATACTTGCGCCTATTGATAATCCAAGGTATCTAATACTTAGAGAAGGTAAGTTTTTAGGTACATCAAGAGATGATTACCATGCCGTACCGATGAGGTTCGCTGTTAAGAAAAATCTTGCCCAACTGTTTTATAGAGCTTGGCAAAAAAATGTAAGCTTGTCAGAACTGGTTTATACGCGAACAGAAGAAGGTCGAAGGAGGCTTTTGAAAGCAAAAATGAAAGCTTTTTCCTCGACCTTCAAAGATGAAGTGAAAAGACAAGATAGATGGCAATAAAAGAGCTAGAAAACGAGGCTTCTATCGGATTCGAGAGCAAGCCTATTTTCCAGAAAGGCCAAGTCAGCCTAGGCCCATCGCTGATTCAACTCGCAACCGAATCAAAAGCGTTCCTATTCCCAACTCGATTTCCTTCGGCTGT
>NZ_JAHLLW010000043.1 GCF_019426345.1 Marinomonas lutimaris | reverse complement strand
TCAGCTGCAAAATTGAGTAAATTATTAGACCTTCCTCGAGGAGCGGTCATTCCGGTGGTAATTGCTCTTGGATACCGCGCTGATGAGGCAAGAATTGAAGAGCAATCCCGTCGCTCGCTAAAAAATGTAATAAAAGAGCATTAACGATATACCTATTCATAGGTTAGGCAATTTTTAAAAATCACATTAAAAGAACGCTACTTACTCTTACTATACAAGCCGGTTGAATGATCGGCTCTAGCTTAAATTGCTATTCACAAGTCATTCAAACTTATTTGAGGAACAATTATGCCTAATTCAATTTTTCACATTGGCTCACTGATGACAATACTCATAGCACTAACCGCATTAACAGGTTGTGATAAGCAAGATCACGTTGATGTAGAATCAATTCGTCCTGTCAAAACACTCATCATTAATCACCAAGATATTAGTAATAATATTTCTTTGATAGGCGATGTGGAAGCAGAACGAGAAACGTCTTTAGGGTTTCGAATTGGAGGGCGAGTATTAGAGCGCAATGTCCGTATTGGCGACAAAGTAAATAAAGGTGAATTGATAGCTACCATTGATCCACGAGATGCACAACACCAACTACAGACGGCGAAAGCAACATTAGAAAATGCTCATTCTGCGGAAAACTTGGCAAGAAAAACGCGAGATAGGTACCAAAAACTTATTGATCAAAGAGTCATTTCACAATCTCAATTTGATCAAGCTCAAAACAACTTAGAATCAGCAGTATCGAGTCTGGAAAGTGCAAAAGCGAATCTCAAAAATGCACAGGACAACTTAGAATTCACGCGATTACTTGCTCCGGAAAGCGGTATTATTGTTAGCGTTAGTGCGAATTTAGGACAAGTCATAAGCGTAGGACAAGAAATTATTAAAATAGCCTCATTAGATGATCGAAATGCTGTTTTTGATGTACCAGAAACAATTATCAATAGTGGCATTAAAAATCCAGCAATCACTGTCTCACTGCAATCCAACCCAGAAGTAAATGTAATAGGAACAGTTCGTGATGTTAGTCCCCAAGCAGACCCAAACACACGTACATATAGTGTGCGCGTAAAGCTTCATAATCCACCGATGAGTATGGGGTTAGGCGCTATCGTAAAAGGGACAATATCTTTACAAGAGCCCAATGTGATTGAGCTACCAGAATCTGCCCTCACACGCGATGGAAAGCAAACCGCCGTATATCTTTTTGATCCAGAGAGCCAAACACTAAAAATACAACCGATAGAAGTAGTACGATACAGCAATCAGAGCATATTTGTTTCTCGCGGCTTAACAGTTGGCCAGCATATTGTCATCGCGGGTGTTTCCACTCTTCGCCCTGGCTTAAAAGTTTCCGAGCTTGGGGAGTAACATAATGTCAAAATCCTCTCAAAAATTTAACTTATCATCATGGGCACTAGCCAATCAACAATTGATAAGCTTCATGATGCTGATTGTTATGACGATGGGAATCATGAGTTATATAAACTTACCTCGTAACGAAGACCCTTCTTTTACAATCAAAAAAGCGGTTATTTCATCTTCTTGGCCTGGAGCTTCGATAAAAGATACAACGCAATTTGTTACCGATACCATAGAAAAAAAATTACAAGAAATCCCCTATCTTGATTATATCGAAAGCTACACTCGCAAAGGTCAATCAGTCGTTTTTATCAACCTATTAGATAAAACTCCTCCTTCTGAAGTACCACATATATGGAATCAGGTACGCAAGAAAATGAAAGACCTCGAGCTCAGCGGCACCTTGCCAGCTGGAGCAACAGAACCTTCTGTCGATGATGAGTTTGGCGATACATACGGCACCATCTATGGGTTCACCACAGATGGATTTTCAATACGTGGATTACGCGACCAAGTTGATAAAATTCGAGATAAATTACTGACGGTAAAAGACGTTAGTAAAGTGAAGGTACTAGGCGCTCAAGATGAACAAATAATCGTAGCGTTCTCTCCTGAAAAATTATCAGGACTGGGACTCAGTTTAAACAATGTAATTAATGCTCTACAACAACAGAACTCGGTCACTTCAGCTGGCACAATCAGAACAGACAAAGAACGCATTGCGTTAAAAGTGAGTGGTGCATTTACTTCTGAAGATAGCCTCAAAAAAATTGAACTTCATATAAATAATCGATTTATTCCTTTGACAGAAATTGCAAAAATTAGCCGCCAGTTGGTTTCACCACCCAGTCCAGAATTTAGAGTCAACGGAAAACCTGCTATCGGTTTAGCAATCTCTATGTCTGAAACCGGCAATATGCAAAATTTTGGCGAAGCTATTAAACAGAAAATTGCAGATATTGAAAAAACCTTACCATATGGGATTAGCATTCATAAAGTAGCGGACCAGTCAGATGTTGTAAATAAAGCAGTCAGCGGCTTCGTTCATGTATTAGTAGAAGCCATTATTATTGTTTTAGGGGTTTCATTTATCTCTCTTGGAACTAGAGCAGGCCTCGTTGTTGCTGTTTCTATTCCTATGGTCTTGGCCATGACATTTGTCGGCATGGAAATCGCTGGTATTGGACTTCAAAGGATATCTTTAGGTGCTCTGATAATCGCTTTAGGTTTATTAGTTGATGATGCAATGATAACGGTGGAGGCTATGATATCCAGACTAGAGCATGGCTGGAGTCGAAGAGAGGCCGCTTCCTACGCATTTCAAAGTACAGCGTTCCCAATGCTGACAGGTACGCTAGTCATGATAGCAGGCTTTATTCCTGTTGGGTTTGCCTCTTCCAGTGCTGGTGAATACTGTTATTCAATGTTTGTCGTTGTAACTATTGCTCTAATGAGTTCGTGGATTGTTGCGGTTGTATTTTCTCCACTAATTGGAGTTTGGTTATTACCTAAAAAAATTGTTCACAATACAGAAAAAACAAGCCGCCTTTCTCAAGGGCATCAAAAAGCACTAAGCTATAGCTTAAAACATCCTTTATGGGTCATTGGTATTGCGGTACTCCTTGTGGGAACTTCTTTTTGGGGTGCTCGTTTTTTAAAACACGAATTCTTCCCTGCTTCTGACCGACCAGAGCTACTCGTCGATTTGAGGCTACCTGAAAGCGCAACCCAAGATGCAACTAAAATCAGAGTCGAGAAATTAGAGCATTGGTTAGCGAAACAAACTGAAGTATCGCACTTTTCGTCTTACATTGGTTCTGGAGCTGTTCGTTTTTATTTGCCTATGGATGTTTTACTGAGCCGTGAAAACATAGCTGAGCTAGTCGTTGTATCAAAAACACCAGAAATAAAAGAACAATTAAAAACCAAACTTAATAACTACTTAGAAAGAAATGATGGCGATATAATCAGCCGAGTTTCACCACTCGAATTAGGACCGCCAGTAGGTTGGCCCGTAAGATATAGAATAACAGGGCCTGACGTTGAAAAACTCCGCACTTATGCACTGCAATTGTCCTCGGTGATTAGTAAGCACCAAGGAACTCATGGGATAAACCTTACATCGGGTGAGCCTGAGCGCCAGGTCGAAATAAATATTGACCAAACGGCCGCTAGAGCGGTTGGGCTAAGCTCCGAGGAAGTTGCAAATAATTTAGCCATTATTTTTTCTGGAAACACCATCACCAGCATTAGAGACCGTAACCGCTTAGTGGGAGTTAACGTTCAAGGTTTACCTAAAGACAGAAAAAACATTGACACTATTAGTAATTTACAGATTCCAATTAGCAATGGTAAAACAGTCCCTCTGCAACAGATTGCATCTATTTCATATGGCATTAGTGATCCTATAATCTGGCGATGGAACAGAGAGCCTTACGTGAGCGTCCAATTGGATACTTCTGGAGATAAACTCCCGCTAACCATATCCAAAGAGCTCGCTTCTGACATACAGTTTTTTGCAAAAACCTTGCCCAATAACTACCATATCGAAGAGGATGGATTGGTGACTCATTCCAATAAAGGTAACGCGTCTGTATTAGCTATGCTGCCTGTAACATTCTTGTTTATGTTGACTTTACTCATGATTCAGTTAAAACGATTCTCCAGAATGATATTGGCTGTGCTAACCGCACCGTTTGGTTTTATTGGAGTCGTGCTTGCTATGTCGCCAGCTGGAGTGCCCATGGGTTTCGTAGCCTTACTTGGCGTTATTGCTCTATCAGGAATGATTATTCGAAACTCAGTTATTCTCATCGCAGAAGTGGATCGGCATACAGAAGAAGGTCTTAATATCCACGATGCTATCGTTACTTCCACAATTCATCGAGCGAGACCCATTTTATTAACAGCTTGCGCTGCCATTCTTGGTATGATTCCTATTGCTAGAGAAGTTTTTTGGGGTCCTATGGCTTTTGCCATCATAGGTGGTTTGTTAGTAGGGACAATTTTCACCCTTACCGTCCTACCTGCTGCATTGAATCTATTAATGAATTTTGAAGCAAAATTTAAAAATGTGCCTTAGCTTGTAAAATATCAAGTCTAGATTAATAGAAATTAAATTAATTGAATAAAACAGCTCTCTACTCACATATTATTATATTAATGGTATTGAGCTGTTTTTTTTGCACATGATAGCCCTAAAAAATTAGACGGTCAGAAAGATCATTTCCGGACGTTTAATATACTAAATATTTTTCGGGCACTACTGCCTAGATCTCATGTAAACAAATAGATACATCTTTAACGCTAAATTCAATCAATGCCGTCCACTTCTCGATTCCAATATAGTGGTTTTCAGGTTCATAGTTAAGCAGGACGAATCAAAAAGCGCTCCAATAAGGTCACCAATTCTGTTACCAAGATTCCCTCACCCAACATATCAACTCGACTCGATGCCACCTCATTAATAATTGCATCAACCGCAATACCTATAAGATAAACCGAAAATTTTGGATCCGAAACATTGACCATATGAGGGCCTAAGATCAATAACAGCTGATCTCGTAAGTCCTTTTCCTCATCCAAAATTGATCGTACTGTAAAAGGCACTTCTTTATTAAATATACTGTGAATTTCTGGCTCTATTTGATGCTTTTTGACCAGCAATTCAATGATATGAGTCAGTACTTCTCTAAACGTAAGCTCTTTTGGTAAGTTGTTTAGTACTTCAACCAAGTCAGTACAGGTGTCTTCTGCATGTCTTTTTTGTAATTCAGCAAGGATAGATTCTTTATTCGGAAAAAATTGATATAACGAGCTGATGTTTACCCCTGCCCGCTCAGCAATCGCGTTTGTCGTAAACCCTCTCCATCCAGACTCTGACAAAATGTAAGTAGAAGCTTG
>NZ_JAHLLW010000042.1 GCF_019426345.1 Marinomonas lutimaris | reverse complement strand
TTAACAATTCTTTTTTGAAATAGCGATAATCAAGGTCAAACCGATGTTCATAATTGCTGATGCTTTATCGTAATCTGTGTCTGTGATGTCTAAAAACCACTTTGGTGTTATATGGTCAAGCCTCACGAGCAATTAGTATTGGTTAGCTCAATGCCTCACAGCACTTACACACCCAACCTATCAACGTCGTTTTCTCGAACGTCTCTTTAGGGGACTTATTTCCCAGTGAGATCTTATCTTAAGGGAGGCTTCCCGCTAAGATGCTTTCAGCGGTTATAACGTCCTAACATAGCTACCCGGCAATGCCACTGGCGTGACAACCGGAACACCAGAGGTTCGTCTACTCCGGTCCTCTCGTACTAGGAGCAGCTCCTCTCAAATCTCAAACGTCCACGGCAGATAGGGACCGAACTGTCTCACGACGTTCTAAACCCAGCTCGCGTACCACTTTAAATGGCGAACAGCCATACCCTTGGGACCGGCTTCAGCCCCAGGATGTGATGAGCCGACATCGAGGTGCCAAACACCGCCGTCGATGTGAACTCTTGGGCGGTATCAGCCTGTTATCCCCGGAGTACCTTTTATCCGTTGAGCGATGGCCCTTCCATACAGAACCACCGGATCACTAAGACCTACTTTCGTACCTGCTCGACGTGTCTGTCTCGCAGTTAAGCGTGCTTTTGCCTTTACACTCTATGCATGATTTCCGACCATGCTGAGCACACCTTCGTGCTCCTCCGTTACTCTTTGGGAGGAGACCGCCCCAGTCAAACTACCCACCACACAGTGTCCTCGATCCCGATAAGGGACCTGAGTTAGAACCTCAAACATACCAGGGTGGTATTTCAAGAGTGGCTCCACGCAAACTAGCGTCTGCGCTTCAAAGCCTCCCACCTATCCTACACAAGTAGGTTCAAAGTTCACTGTGAAGCTATAGTAAAGGTTCACGGGGTCTTTCCGTCTAGCCGCGGATACACAGCATCTTCACTGCGATTTCAATTTCACTGAGTCTCGGGTGGAGACAGTGTGGCCATCGTTACGCCATTCGTGCAGGTCGGAACTTACCCGACAAGGAATTTCGCTACCTTAGGACCGTTATAGTTACGGCCGCCGTTTACTTGGGCTTCGATCAAGAGCTTCGCTTGCGCTAACCCCATCAATTAACCTTCAAGCACCGGGCAGGCGTCACACCCTATACGTCCACTTTCGTGTTTGCAGAGTGCTGTGTTTTTAATAAACAGTCGCAGCCACCTGGTATCTTCGACCGACTAGTGCTTACGGAGCAAGTCCTTCACACCGGCCGGCGTACCTTCTCCCGAAGTTACGGTACCATTTTGCCTAGTTCCTTCACCCGAGTTCTCTCAAGCGCCTTGGTATTCTCTACCTGACCACCTGTGTCGGTTTGGGGTACGGTTCCTGCATATCTGAAGCTTAGAAGTTTTTCCTGGAAGCATGGCATCAACCACTTCGCCCAAAAGAGGGCTCGTCATCAGTTCTCGGTCTTAAAAGGGCCCGGATTTGCCTAAGCCCTAAACCTACCGCCTTAAACACAGACAACCATCGCTGTGCTGGCCTAGCCTTCTCCGTCTCTCCATCGCAATATGCACGAGTACAGGAATATTAACCTGTTTCCCATCGACTACGCATTTCTGCCTCGCCTTAGGGGCCGACTCACCCTGCCCTGATTAACATGGGACAGGAAACCTTGGTCTTCCGGCGGGGGAGTTTTTCACTCCCCTTATCGTTACTCATGTCAACATTCGCACTTCTGATACCTCCAGCCTGCCTTACAGCTTGACCTTCAACGGCTTACAGAACGCTCCTCTACCATGCCTAGTAAACTAAGCATCCGTAGCTTCGGTGTACAGTTTGAGCCCCGTTATATCTTCCGCGCAGGCCGACTCGACTAGTGAGCTATTACGCTTTCTTTAAAGGATGGCTGCTTCTAAGCCAACCTCCTAGCTGTCTAAGCCTTCCCACATCGTTTCCCACTTAACTGTAACTTTGGGACCTTAGCTGACGGTCTGGGTTGTTTCCCTTTCCACGACGGACGTTAGCACCCGCCGTGTGTCTCCCGTAATTGCACTCATTGGTATTCGGAGTTTGCATGGGGTTGGTAAGTCGGGATGACCCCCTAGCCCAAACAGTGCTCTACCCCCAATGGTGAGATACGAGGCGCTACCTAAATAGCTTTCGAGGAGAACCAGCTATCTCCGAGCTTGATTAGCCTTTCACTCCTATCCACAAGTCATCCCCAGCCTTTTCAACGGATGTGGGTTCGGTCCTCCAGTTGATGTTACTCAACCTTCAACCTGCTCATGGATAGATCGCCCGGTTTCGGGTCTATTCCCAGCAACTAAACGCCCTATTAAGACTCGGTTTCCCTACGGCTCCACTATGTGCTTAACCTTGCTACTGAAAATAAGTCGTTGACCCATTATACAAAAGGTACGCAGTCACGGAACAAGTCCGCTCCCACTGCTTGTACGTACACGGTTTCAGGATCTATTTCACTCCCCTCACAGGGGTTCTTTTCGCCTTTCCCTCACGGTACTGGTTCACTATCGGTCAGTCAGGAGTATTTAGCCTTGGAGGATGGTCCCCCCATATTCAGACAGGATAACACGTGTCCCGTCCTACTCGTTTTCATGATTAAGGTGTTTTCGTATACGGGGCTATCACCCTCTATCGCGGCACTTTCCAGAGCCTTCTACTAACACCAAAACCACTTAAGGGCTAATCCCCTTTCGCTCGCCGCTACTTAGGGAATCTCGGTTGATTTCTTTTCCTCCGGGTACTTAGATGTTTCAGTTCCCCGGGTTCGCCTCCTCACAGCTATGTATTCACTGTGGGATACTCTACAAGTAGAGTGGGTTTCCCCATTCGGACATGTTCGGATCAAAGTCTGTTTATCGACTCCCCGAACCTTTTCGCAGATTACCACGTCCTTCATCGCCTCTGACTGCCAAGGCATCCACCGTGCACGCTTGGTCACTTGACCATATAACCCAAAATAGTTTTCACTCCGAGGAGTGTCATATNTGCACGCTTGGTCACTTGACCATATAACCCAAAATAGTTTTCTAATTCCTAACTCTAAGAAGAGTCAGTATTAAAACAACACTCAGATCACATACCAAAGGGCTTTTGTACCCCTCTGGATTTACGATTTAGAAAGTCATCTAGGTTAAAGATGCTTTCCACCGGTTTGACGCTTGATTATCGTCTATTTCAAAATTCGAATTGTTAAAGAGCAAGTTTAGTGCAAAGCACTAAGTCAGAGACTAAACAGACATCACCTAGGTGAAGCATCATTTAGTGTCTTGCTTAAAGCTTTGTCGCTAAGCTTTCNTAAAGAGCAAGTTTAGTGCAAAGCACTAAGTCAGAGACTAAAAATCACCCAACACGATTAAATGTAAGATGCTTAGCGTCTTGCTTAGAACTCTCTCTAAATCTTTCGCACAGAATGATCAGCAAATGGTGGAGCTATGCGGGATCGAACCGCAGACCTCCTGCGTGCAAAGCAGGCGCTCTCCCAGCTGAGCTATAGCCCCATTACTTACTAGATCGTATTTGGTGGGTCTGGGCCGATTTGAACGGCCGACCTCACCCTTATCAGGGGTGCGCTCTAACCAACTGAGCTACAGACCCAAATACTTTCTGTGCTTCTTANTATCGTCTATTTCAAAATTCGAATTGTTAAAGAGCAAGTTTAAACAAAAGTTTAAAGCAGAGGATGAACTTATTAACTAAGCTTCCCTCAAATCGTGGAGGCGTATTATAGAGATAACTATAACAAGGTCAACACAATTATTTCATTTATTTAAAATTTTCTGTGTTCAGTAAAAAACCAAAAACAAAGCATTAAAAACAAAAAAACCGCTTGGAAGCGGCTTTTCAAGCTCTCTTTAAGAAGAGATGTATCAGATAATTTGTGTGAACGCTCACCAGAGGTTTCTATCGNTAAACTAGATAGTGTATTCAACAAGTGACTTGTTAATACCATCAGATAATTTGTGTGAACGCTCACCAGAGGTTTCTATCGTTTAAGGAGGTGATCCAGCCCCAGGTTCCCCTAGGGCTACCTTGTTACGACTTCACCCCAGTCATTGACCACTCCGTGGTAACCGCCATCCCCGAAGGGTTAAGCTAGCTACTTCTGGAGCAATCAACTCCCATGGTGTGACGGGCGGTGTGTACAAGGCCCGGGAACGTATTCACCGTGGCATTCTGATCCACGATTACTAGCGATTCCGACTTCATGGAGTCGAGTTGCAGACTCCAATCCGGACTACGACGTACTTTCTGGGATTCGCTCACTATCGCTAGCTCGCAGCCCTCTGTATACGCCATTGTAGCACGTGTGTAGCCCTACTCGTAAGGGCCATGATGACTTGACGTCGTCCCCACCTTCCTCCGGTTTGTCACCGGCAGTCTCCTTAAAGTTCCCACCCGAAGTGCTGGCAAATAAGGATAAGGGTTGCGCTCGTTACGGGACTTAACCCAACATTTCACAACACGAGCTGACGACAGCCATGCAGCACCTGTCTCAGAGTTCCCGAAGGCACTAAGCTATCTCTAGCGAATTCTCTGGATGTCAAGAGTAGGTAAGGTTCTTCGCGTTGCGTCGAATTAAACCACATGCTCCACCGCTTGTGCGGGCCCCCGTCAATTCATTTGAGTTTTAACCTTGCGGCCGTACTCCCCAGGCGGTCTACTTATTGCGTTAGCTGCGCCACTAAGTCATTACAACCCAACGGCTAGTAGACATCGTTTACGGCGTGGACTACCAGGGTATCTAATCCTGTTTGCTCCCCACGCTTTCGCACCTCAGTGTCAGTATTAGTCCAGGGTGTCGCCTTCGCCACTGATGTTCCTTCCTATATCTACGCATTTCACCGCTACACAGGAAATTCCACACCCCTCTACCATACTCTAGCCTGCCAGTATCGGGTGCCATTCCAAGGTTGAGCCCTGGGATTTCACATCCGACTTAACAAACCACCTACGCGCGCTTTACGCCCAGTAATTCCGATTAACGCTTGCACCCTCTGTATTACCGCGGCTGCTGGCACAGAGTTAGCCGGTGCTTCTTCTGGGGCTAACGTCAAGATAACTGGATATTAGCCAGTTACCCTTCCTCACCCCTGAAAGTGCTTTACAACCCTAAGGCCTTCTTCACACACGCGGCATGGCTGGATCAGGCTTCCGCCCATTGTCCAATATTCCCCACTGCTGCCTCCCGTAGGAGTCTGGGCCGTGTCTCAGTCCCAGTGTGACTGGCCATCCTCTCAGACCAGTTAAAGATCGTCGCCTTGGTAGGCCTTTACCCTACCAACTAGCTAATCTTACGCAGGCTCATCTAATAGCGGAAGGCTCCGAAGAGTCCCCTCCTTTCCCCCTAAGGGCGTATGCGGTATTAGCATGCGTTTCCACATGTTGTCCCCCTCTACTAGGTAGATTCCTACGCGTTACTCACCCGTCCGCCGCTCGTCAGCAGGAGCAAGCTCCCCTGTTACCGCTCGACTTGCATGTGTTAAGCCTGCCGCCAGCGTTCAATCTGAGCCATGAT
>NZ_JAHLLW010000041.1 GCF_019426345.1 Marinomonas lutimaris | reverse complement strand
CTCATTAACACTGCCCGTCGCACCGGAAGTCATTACAGGCGAGTTATCGTTCAAGTCATTGACACTGACGGTCACCGCTTTGGTGTCCGTTAGATGACCAGAACTGCTATCGGTGACAACAAGGTTAAAACTGTAGGTATTTTTTGTTTCATAATCTGCAGAATTTTTCAGCGTCACTGCACCCGTACTGGCGTTGATATTTAATAACGCCGCATCCGTACCAGACAAGCTATACGTCAAAGAATCATTATCCGCATCCGTCGCTGTTGCGGTATAAATAACCGTACTGGTATCTGCATTTTCATCGACACTTCCTGTTGCCCCAGAGGTGATGACTGGAGCTGCGTTATCTTTTAGCGTGATATCATTCCCTGTTCCACCCACATAGCTCGTCTGAAAACTATGGCTATTAGAGGTTAACGTTCCACCTTCTGCAACACCACTTAGCGTGCCTGTAATGGCATTTACACCTTGTTTATCAATTAAGGTAAATGTGTTGCCGCTACTGGTAACAGAATAAGCAATATCAAAGGCACTGTTCGCCCCCAAGGTAACATCGCCAGCCACCACTACTTGGTCATAGTCAGTGCCTGCGCTTGCCCCCGTAAGATCCGCTTTTAGAGTGCCATTGAGTACAAGATGACCATTGACCGTCAGTGCCCCAACGCCATTATTTGATCCAGATACACCAGGCGCAAGAAAGCTCCCATCGTTTACGGTCAAGGTATTGGTTGAGTTTGCCGCAAAGATAGAACCAGAACCGGCTAGTGTTGCACCAGAATTAACCGTGACTTGAGAAGTGCCATTTAACGCCCCTGAAACAGATAAAGTTCCGCCATTGAGTACCGTTGCACCTGAATAGGTATTCGTACCTGACAATGTTGCAGTCCCCCCCCCTGTTTTTAGTAGTCCACCCGAACCCGATACGACACCAGAGAAAGTAGCGGCAACACCCGCATTAAGATTCAATACTCCACTATTTATCAGGGTAATGGCATTGTCTATAGTGGATCCATTGCCTGTTACTGATAAGGTGCCCGAATTTAAAGTCAAAGCACCAGAGCCAAGATTCGAATCTCCACTAATAGATAAGCCGCCACCTAATACAATCGTATTGCCTGAGTAAGTATTACTGCCTGACAAGGTCAAAGTTCCTGAACCAACCTTATTAAGTGTCAGTCCACTTGGGCCTTCTAAAATAACTCCAGAGAAGGTGGTTGACGTATTATCCCCACCAACCGTCAGAGTACCACCGTTGGCAACAATATTACCCGCACCGGCAATGGAACCAACCGTCTCAGAGGCATCTGTAGATAATTCAAATGTTGCACCTGAAGCAACAGTTACCGCACTGGTATCGGAAATAGCACTGCCGCCAGAGACCGTTAATATGCCTGCAGATACCGTGGTTGCACCTGTATAAGTATTGATACCAGAAAGGGATAATGTGCCTGCGCCTTCTTTTATTAAGGCACCTGTTCCAGAAATCGCGCCCGATAACCTCACGGCATTAGCATTGCTTACACTTCCACCACTGCTGCCCAGGCTAACAGCATTATCAATCGTTACACTACTGCCTGTCACAGACAAGGCACCGCCATTCAGGGTTAACGCCCCAGATCCCAAATTATCATCGCTGGCAATACTCAACGTACCTGACGTAACACTGGTTGTTCCGGTATAAGAATTGGAGCCAGACAGAGTCAAGGTTCCAACACCTGTTTTCGCCAAGGCACCGGTTCCAGAAACCGCACCTGATAACGTCAAGGCGTTAGCATTGCTCACACTTCCGCCACTGCTACCCAAACTAATGGCATTATCANACCGGTTCCAGAAACCGCACCTGATAACGTCAAGGCGTTAGCATTGCTCACACTTCCGCCACTGCTACCCAAACTAATGGCATTATCAATCGTTACACTACTGCCTGTCACAGACAAAGTACCGCCATTCAGGGTTAACGCCCCAGATCCCAACTGACTATCGCCAGCTATGTTCAAGGTGCCTGATGTGATACTGGTTTCACCTGAGTAAGAATTGGAACCAGATAGAGTCAAAGCTCCAGCACCGGCTTTCGCCAAGGCACCGGTTCCTGAAATATCCCCCGATAACGTCAAGTCATTGGCATTGATCACACTACCACCATTTCCACCCAGACTAATGGCATTATCGATCGTTACACTACTGCCTGTCACAGACAAAGTACCGCCATTCAGGGTTAACGCCCCAGCGCCCAACTGGCTATCGCCAGCTATGCTCAACGTGCCAGCGGAAACCGTTGTTTCACCTGAGTAAGAATTAGAGCCCGACAGAGTCAAGGTTCCAGCCCCTGTTTTCGTTAGCGCACCAGAACCAGAAATCCCCCCTTCCAGAGTAACATCCGTACTGTTAGATAGCGTCGCCTCTGAGTTAACCGCAATATTATTAACAAAGCTTGTATCGTTACTAATAGCCAGTGTGCCGCCATTCAACGTAACAGTTCCTGCATAACCAAGGCTTTCGTTTTCTGAAGCTGCATTGACCGTTCCGTTGTTGATAGTCACGCCACCAGAAAAAGACTCGTTGGTAGCTAGAAAGGTCATGGTACCCGCACCCGATTTAGTCAATAGCGAATCACCCTCGACGGCACCAGAAAGTGTTAGGTGCCCGCTGCCCGTCTGATTGAACGTAGCGCCACCCGTTTGAATCGCAAAAGTGTTATCTACATTAAGCTCATTATTTGCAGTGGCAAAAGTGGCGCTACCGCTTAAGATAACGTTACCTGTACCAAGGTTAGAATCACTGGAAATAGACAAGGTACCACCCGTCATCGTGGTCGTACCGTCATAAGAGTTGCTACCTGATAACGTCAGCTGACCGCCTCCAACTTTAGTCAAGCTACCGCTAGCGCCATTCAAGATACTGGCAATATTAGTGTTATCTCCAGCACCATTCGTTACCGACAAGCCACCATTTAGCGTTAAAGTACCGTTACTAATAGCCAAACTCGTCATTGAATCAGTGTCAAAGGTTATATCTGAAGCAACGGTCAAAGTAGATCCGTTCATATCTACTGTAGAACCAGATTCCAGATTGAATAGCACCGTTTGGCCAGCAGAAGCGTAGTACAATGCCTCTGCCAATGACAAACCACCGCCATCCGCTAAATCTGCAGCGTAAGACCCAGCAATACTTGAGTTGCTATCAGTATTATCTCCCGTCGTTACTGTTAATGAGTCGGTAACCGTGATGCTGATGCCTTGAGTTGTAGAAAGTCCTTCTGCATCCGTTGCAACAACGGTCACAATGTAGGTTCCTGCCGTTAAACCAGAAGGCGTGGTGGCACGCAAGGCATTGGTTGCGACTAAGGTGTTGGTACCTGTGGCGAAATTAAACAAAGAGCCATCATTGGTCTGGGACACGCTATCCAAGGTAATGGATTGGATGCTGTACTTCCACGTACTGTCATCGACATCGGTCGCACTCACCGTGGCCACAGTAGCATTATCACTATCGAAGGTACTCACTGTACCCGTCGTTGGTGATACCGCCGTCGGAGCATCGTTAACCGCCGTAATATTAATATTGACGGTGGAAATACTAGAGTCAGTCGTGCCATCATTCGCCTTAATCGTGAGCGTAGCAGCATTATCGCCACTGGCGTTGCTAACGCCTGTGTATTGAATGTTGGTAGTAGTGTCCAAATAAGTATTAATATTCGCGGCAGTGCCAGAAAGCGTCAGCACTCCCGTACCGGAGTTACTCACTGTCACGTTCCCACCAGAAGACGCCACTAACGAGCCAGCCGATGCGGTCAAAGTGACCGTAAGATTATCGCCATCGCTGTCGGCAAAAGTCACGTCAGACAAATCCACATTAGAAGCGGTATCTTCAGTGACGGTAATATATGTAGGTGCTCCAGTAACTGTGGGGGCGTTGTTGGCTGGAGCGGCATCGGCCTGAACTACCTGAAAAATTAAATCAGCGTCAGGAAATACTGAGCTACCAAAAAAAATATCTCCCCCCGCGTATTCATCACTATTCGTATACGACAAGTCAATTGAACGTCCGGGTGAAAAAATAAAAGTATAAACCGAGCCACTTATCAGATTGACATCTGTCGACAATGCAATTATTGAGTACGCATAATTATCAAGACTTGTGATAGTGTCGTTTAATGAAGCGCCAGTCTGCGTCGCAAGCACTGCTCCACTGGTCCCACTTCCATCGTATACAGTTAAAGTCCAGTCAGAACCATCATCAGTACCTTGACTCGCAACATGAATCTCTTTCAACAGCCCCGTTTTTGTTGCTGTGAAAGTTTGCCCAATAATATTATTTCCCGTTGTATCAACCCCAATTTCGGCACCATTAGTGCCAATTGTTTCATCAGCCAGCACACTGGAATAGCTTTCGCTTGATAACACAACGGATTCAATGCTCCCTGCCGATTTTTCAAGCTCCCAATCCCCACAAAGGCCTGCTGCGCCAGTCAAGTCATCTGACGCTGCCACATCCGCTTGGGTAGCTTGGGCTAAAGCAGTAATAAAGTCTTGCCCTTCACCGCTGGCGACGTCACAACCATAAAGCAGTAAATCCCCATCTTCATTCAACGCCGCACCCAGTTGCGCTAAATCCGCAGAACGAGAGCTAATGGCTGAGCCACCTAAGCTCAAAGCACCAAGGTTGACACTGGCTTGCGAACCGTGACTGATAATGTGAATGGCATCATAATCGCTGTGCGTTTTTGCCCACTCAGTCATTTGTGACAAGCCATCTTGAGTCGAGTCAAGCAGAACAATTTCTACACCGGCTTTTGTTCCATCAATTAGGCTTTGATAATCCGCCACGTTGTCTTCAATAAAAACCACTTCTTTGCGGCCATTGTTTTGTGTGGGATCAACGGCTCGCACTTCGGTCGGTGCAACCACAATGGATTTTTCAGAATCTTGCTGGCTATCTGTCTGAGTATCGGTTTGGGACGCGTCAAGATGAAGTTGAGCATCACTAATGACCTCCACCGCCGTAGCAACGGCAGCACCATCTAACAAGAGTCGAGGCTCCAAGGCAGTAATCAGCGGCTTGCGTGTCTGTGTTTTGTGACCAGCCATATATTTGCCTGACACTCTTTTGCCTTGTGTATTGGAAACTTGCTTTTTCATACTCGCCACCTCGATGGGACATCCTTTATAAACAGACTCTTTCTGCTTACATTAAATATAGTCAAACTATTACTTTCTACTGCGCTTTTATACGCACTTTTAAACCCATTACAGTCACTAAAACTCAGCAACCACACTCATCCCTGGCAACACCTTAGATGGTACATCTTTGATAGTCGCTCGAATTTGAACCGTCTGACTGGTTGGGTCCACACTGGGGCCAATATGACTGACTACGGCCGGTAAACGCTGTTGAGTTTCTTCCACTTGCAGCACAATCGTCTTATTGATTGTTAACCAAGTCATCCATTGAGCCGGAACAATGATGTCGGCTTCTAACCGCTCGAGCCCAACGATTTTCATCAAGGCTTGTTGCTGCTGCACGACTTCGAATGGCTGAACATCCAGTTGTTCAATACTGCCAGCAAAAGGCGCCTTGATATTACAGCGTTCCACATTAAGCCGAGTCATAGTCCGTTCGGCTTGCACTTTTTGTAAATCGGCTTCGGCAATGACAACATCAAGTGTGCCGATGGAATTTAACCGATTAAGTTGCTGTACGTTCTCTAACTTTGCCAAAGCCGTTTTTGCCTCGGCCTCGACTTTTTCTAATTGGGCGTTATACAAACGACAATCGAGCTGGATAAGCAGGTCTCCTTTATGAAAGGATTCCCCCATTTTTTTGGGTACAGCAATGACCTTTGCAGCCAGTTCGCTGGACAAGCTGGCTTTATGGCTCGCGACCAGTATGCCGCGAGCGCGCTCTTCCGCTGCGACCTCAATAGAAGTCAACAGAAAACAGCCAGTGATAAACAACAGACCCATTGGCTTTTTCATCAATCGCATTAGTCTTTCAACGCAGCATTATGTTGAGCCGCGACAGCAGCTTGCATGGCTTCTTGGCTCACAACGCTCACTTCACCTTGTTGCCATTTCGTTTGAAACTGATCAAAAGCGGTAGATAGCTGTTCCAGATTCATACTACCAAAGCCTTCTGGCAATGGATCCAAGCCCATAGATACCAACACTTTGCCAAAGTTATTTTGTAACTCGGCATAAGCCACATCACGACGCAATTCAGCTAACAGGGCATTGAGATTTTCTCGGATGACAGTAAGATCACCGATACTTTGCGCTTGTCGATTAGAATCAATTTGCGCTTTGATGCGTTGCGCGACATCCAAATACTGTGTTGCTAACTGATAACCATCGCCCGCTTCTTTAAATTGAATATCGGCAATATGCACTTGCGAGATGACAGCCATAGACACAGCAAGGGCTTGCTGTTTGCTTGCGGCCACCTTCAATTTATTGAGCTGCTCTATTTTTCCGTAGCGAAATACATTCATTAAATTCCAATTAACGCCGACGCCAGTGGATGTCCAATTATTATTACGAAGGTAATCCGAGTCGTTATAATTGACACTTGCGTTTAAGTTCAGACTTGGAAACAAAGACAGAAAGGCCGAATGCACTTCATCCTGAGTAATACGTTCTTGATATTGCGCTTCTCTAAGTTCTGGGCGACGCACTAACGCAGTACGCTCCATATCATCAATGGCAATATTCAAACGCGGTGTAATAAAGTCCGGATTATTTACATCAGCAAGTTCAAAGTCCACTGCAGGGTTCAACCCCATTAAAGTTGCCAGCTCTGCTTTGGCTGGCATTAAGTCTTTGCGAATATCTTGTAACGTTCGCAAAGTTTCTAACAATGAGCGCTGATAAGACAAGGCTTCCATAGGCGATTGTGCACGAAGTCTTTCTAGTCGAGTCGAGTCAGCTAAAGCGGTGCGTGCTTGGATAATAAGTGGGTTGATTTTAGACAGTAAACGCTCTGCCGATACCGCGCGGTAATAAGCACTACGAGCTTGCTCCATGATAGTGTGAACCACTTTGCGCTCACGCTCTTTCGAGATCAAAAAACGATCGGCTTGTTGCTTGGAGCGATAGTAAGATAATCCAAAATCCAAAATGTCCCATGTTGCACCAATGCTCGCATTTACCGTGCTTTTATCAGATGACACAGAGTAACTCGGATTACTACCAAGTGAAGCTGGTTCATCACCAGAAAAAGATACAGAAGCGGAGGCCGCATAATTGTTGCGTCGGCTATACCCTGCTTGAACAGCAAGATCCGGTAACATATCAAATTGATCTACCGCCAACTGCCCCTGCGACACAACGGCTTCAAATGCCTTTAAACGAGCGTCTCGGTTGTATTTAATGGTACGAGCGAAAGCGTCGTTAAGGCCAATGGGGCCATTGATAGGAGCCACATCTTGCGCTAATAGATCCGTATTTTCCGCTGCATTAGCCATCACTTCTTGGTTAGAAAGTTGCTTTGGAACCACCGAGCATCCTGCTACTGCGGTAGCCACAACGACTGCTAATGCTGTCTTTCCAAACACGCCATTAGCAAACAGAGGATAAACAGCCATAATTACTCCTAAAAAAAATGTACCATAAAATCAATCAGATGATGTTGCAGTCTTTAGAAAGCCAAAAGTGATGACACCAAGCCATCCTTATAAACGATCAAGAATCAAAATTTTCACAACCCAATACGACAAGCATTACGCAAACGCGTGCCTGCACTAAGTAAAAAAACGAAAGGTGTTTGATGTATACAAAATTTAAAACCAGACAGGTTTGAACAGGCCAATAAGAGAAAATTGACATCAATTGTTATATGGTCGGTATTTAACAGTAACATCCATATCACCTATGTTCTTAACATTCATTATCAAAATAAAACGAAGGAAGTTTTACAAACAACCTCTAAAAATATGTTACCTCAAGTTAGTATAAAATCGGTATATATAAAGCAAAAAATATGCACGAATTTACACTCTATTACAGACTAATTTAACAAGGACACAAAATTTCAATTGGCTCCGCCAAATATTGCTTAACGATAAAAACAGGATTACTCAATGGAGCAACCCTGTTCAAAAAACTACGGACGCTGCGGATATAAACCTTCAGTAGCGATACAGAAAGTCAAGGCAATACGAGGGGCGACAATAGGAAAAGGGAGCGTTTGTCCTGTAGTGTTATTACCGCCCGTATAGCCAAGTTTAACCGTACCATTGACACCTGCCGCTAAATTAACAGGAAGTGATACTTGCCCACTCGCTGTTCCAGTCACTCCGCCTTCAGGTCCAATGTTAAGATCTGCCGTGGTACCAGCTGGACTATAAAGTGTCAC
>NZ_JAHLLW010000040.1 GCF_019426345.1 Marinomonas lutimaris | reverse complement strand
TTAATGGATCAAGCCCTAGGCGCTCAGAGTGTTGCAATGATTTTAGTCACAGCGCATATGATCATCTTTTGGCTTTCACAAGACAGTAATGTGACTCCACCAGTATGCTTAACCGCTTTCGCTGCGGCAGCCATTGCAAAAACACCGCCGATGCTAACGGGTTTAACAGCGTGGAAACTGGCGAAAGGTTTGTATATCGTTCCGCTATTAATGGCCTACACTCCGTTAATTGGCGGTGATTCGGAAACATTATTACGTCTGTCTTTCTTTGCCATCTTTGGTATGTACGCGTTAGTTGGAGCGATGGAAGGTTACCTAGAAGATAAGTTATCAATAGCTTCCCGCTTCATTGCGTTAGTCGCTTCTGTGATGATGCTATGGCCACATCTACCGCTTTGGATTAATTGTATTGGCCTAGTGATTTTCTTAGCGCTGTTCATTATGGGCAACAAATCCTATAAGAAAAGCATGTAATCAATCTTTGGTCTTTAGCTACAAAGACTACTAAGCAAAAAAACACAAAAAAAGGGCGTCTCTTCATTGGAAGAAGCGCCCTTTTTATATTTTATATGTCAGTCTAAAAACAACTGTTAATTTACAGCCGCATCCAATTCAGACGCTGGTTCTGAATCTGATTCAACCCCTGTATTTTTAGCTGAGTCTGCAGCCTGAGCGCTTTCCATCATTCCTACCCAGCGTTTAACATTACTGGCGTATTCTTTTTTCTCACCCTTAGGAATGGATTGAGTGGTAGGAATTTCCGCCGTCATAGGATTAACTGGGCGACCTCGTATATGCAATTCATAATGCAAATGGGCACCCGTTGTGCGGCCAGTATTACCTGACAAAGCAATCACTTGGCCACGTTTAACCTTTTGGCCTTTTTTCACCAATATTTTGCTCAAGTGCAAAAAGCGTGAACTGTAAGGACCGGTGTAATCAATGACAACGTATTTGCCTGCATATTTATGCGAGGCAACACGAGTAACAATACCATCTCCTGTCGCTAACACTTCTGTACCTGAAGGGGCTGCTAAATCTACACCATTATGCGGTGCTGGACGTCCCGTAATAGGATGTAATCGATTGGCATTAAAAGGTGAACTAATTCGATACTGCTTGCGAGTCGGCCAGCGCAACAAAGAAGGCGTTAAGCTATTGCCATCACGATCATAAAAGCGCCCGTCTGAATGTAAAAAAGCACTGTATTTCTGGCCTCTTACTGTTATTTCAAGCGCTTCTAGTTGATCTTCACCTACCTTCACATCACCGATACTGCCTTTTTTGACAATAATATTAAAGTCATCGCCTGCTCTAAGGTCTTTACGGAAATTCACTCGGCCTTTTAGCACATCGTTAATAATTAAAATATTTGTATCTGATAATCCAGCTTTTTTGGCTGATAGATAAAAGTTTCCCTTTATCTTGCTGTGTACGGCTTCTTGCTTGTAAGTGATGGGCTTAATATTTTCTTCATAACTAAATCCTCCACCATCATGCTGAACATAAGAAACACTTTTACTAATATCTATGCGGCGAGTCATCTTCACAAGGTCGCCATTTTCATCCAATTTAAAAGTAAACTTATCATTGGGCTGCAAAGGCTCAAGCACAAGGAACTCTTGATCTGCTTCCAATACCGCATACAAGGATTCACGGGACAAACCTAAACGAGCAAAAATGCGCTCTAAGGTATCTCCAGACTTAATAACGTATTCAATAGGAGGAATAGCGGCAGTGACTTTCTCTACGTTTTGCAGAGGATTAGTCGTAACCAGCGAGTCGTAGTTATTATCTTCATCCGTATTCAAGCTATCGGAAGGGGTTTCCGCGTTTTTCTGATCCGCAGTGTTAGCGGTGCCGCTCTTCGCTGCACCATTCTTAGCAATACTAGGTAACGCATATTCTTTAAGATTATTTGTTGGCGATACAAGAGACTTATAGACAAACAACAAAACGATAAAAACAACAAAGATAATGGATAACCAAGCTCGCGGGCCAGAGAAAGCCCAGTTCGAGAGGCGTTTAATAAACTGCATAAATAAAAACTCATTAAAACAAAAAGTGGTCCACTGAGAACTTAACTAAATGCCAACATCAAGGTTGAACAAGTTCTCGATCTATGACAAAAACAGAACCACACTTTGTAGCATGTGCTTTTTCCTTGCCACTGTTGAACTGCAAATAATCACAGTCCATACCCTTTTAACCTACTGTTTTACACAACCAATACGGAAAGGATTTTTGATGCTTAATTTTTCGAGGTAGAATACGGCATTTTGAGGTCTAAATAAATACTTAGTCCCTGAAAGGGGCACTCCTACTTGCGTCTTTTTTAAACAAACACTATCTATTCAAAGTTCATGTCGTTTTCATGCTCTTTCTTAGCGCAAAATCATTGGACGCTTTTAGCCTCTCTCCGTACTATAAGCACATCTTATTTATTAACTGATCCAACTATCATGCAGCATTCACCTATTTCTTTTACCAGTCACAGACGTCAAACATTTGGCCGCTGTGATGTCTTACAAAAAGATATCATGCAGCCAGATACTCGACTCAAACAGGAATCATTAGAATCGGCCGAACTTGTCGAAGAAATGCCGCTTGCCATCAGCATCAATGACATTTCTTACGCCATCATGATGGTAACACCAGTGCATTTAGAAGCTTTTGTGATCGGTTTTGCTCGCAGCGAAGGCATTATTGAACATATAAATGATATCCGAGACATTGCGGTCCAGCTCACAAAAACACAACCAGACATAGACAGTGTTGCGATCAATTTAGAGCTAAGTCCACGTCGATTTTCTCAATTCAAACAAAGAAGACAAACACACCTTGGTGCGACTGGCTGCGGTTTATGCGGAGTAGAATCCTTAACTCAAGCTATTCCAACACTGCCCAAGCTTCAGCCTAGCCAAGCAATAGACGAAGCTAGTTTAATCGCATTAAGATCACAATTATCCGAATACCAAATATTGGGCAACAAAACGGGAGCGGTTCATGCTGCCTTACTGATATCTCCCGAAGGTGAACCCATTTTTTGTATGGAAGACATTGGCCGACACAATGCCCTAGATAAGGTAATTGGCTATGCGCTACAACAGGATATAAACTTACATAATTACAGCGTTTTGATGTCGAGTCGATGCAGTACAGAACTGGTTCAGAAAGCAGTACGAGTCGGACTTTCTAGGCTAATCCACTTAGCGTCTCCAAGCACACTTGCCGTCAAGCTAGCTCAGCATTACGGATTAACATTAATTCATTTACCCAAGCAAGACGCGCCACGACTATTCGCGTCTTCAGCCCAGCAAAAAGGAACAAACGATGAGTAAAAAAACTGACTTTTACACGCCATATAAAGGACCTGCTGGTGGCTGGGGTGCATTGCAGAGCACCACAAAACATTGGCTAAAAAGTGAAAACGCAGTACGCAATATTCACACCTTATTAAAAACCAATCAGCCCCATGGCTTTGATTGCCCGGGTTGCGCTTGGGGTGAAAAACACGATCCAGCTAAAATCCGTTTCTGCGAAAACGGAGCGAAAGCGGTTAACTGGGAAGCCACGTCTCGAAAAGTCGACGCTGCTTTCATGGCAGAACACAGTGTGACTTGGCTAAATACTCAAAGCGACTATTTCCTTGAATATCAAGGCCGCCTCACTGAGCCCATGCGCTATAACCGAGAAACCGATCACTACGAAGCCATTTCTTGGGAACAGGCTTATAAGCAAATCGGCGATACATTAAAACAACAAACCAATCCAGATAATGTCGCCTTTTATACGTCTGGACGAGCAAGTAATGAAGCTGCGTTCTTGTATCAGCTTTTTGCTCGTGCTTACGGCACTAACAACTTTCCAGATTGCTCAAACATGTGCCACGAAGCCAGTGGTTATGCCCTAACTAGCAGTATTGGTATTGGCAAAGGTACGGTTGAAATTGACGATTTTGAACACGCTGATGCCATCTTTGTTTTTGGTCAAAACCCAGGAACAAACCATCCTCGCATGTTGGAAACACTAAAAGAAGTGGTACAACGAGGCGCACAATTATTAAGTTTCAATACGCTACACGAGCGTGGTTTGGAACGCTTCCAAAACCCACAAAGCCCAATTGAAATGCTCACCAATGGCTCCAAGCCAACTAATACTGGTTACTTCTGCCCTAAAATCGGCGGAGATATGGCTGTGGTTCGTGGCATGGTCAAAGTGCTTATCGATTTAGAAGAAGCAGCGCAACAACAAGGCAAAGCTGTTTTTGATCATGACTTCATCAAAGAACACACTCAAGGTTTAGATGCCTACCTTGAACAAGTTAAACAAACATCTTGGCAAGACATCGTCACTCAGTCAGGTCTAAGCAAAGAAGACATCACTCACGCCGCCAACGTCTATGCCAAAGCGGAAAGCGTTATTCTAACCTGGGCAATGGGCATCACTCAGCATCATCATTCGGTTGCTACCATTCATGAGATGGTCAACTTAATGGCGCTTCGTGGCAACTTGGGCAAACCAGGCGCAGGGGTTTGTCCTGTTCGCGGCCACAGTAATGTGCAAGGCGATAGAACCATGGGCATTAATGAACGCCCTTCTCAGGCTTTCCTTGATGCCTTGGAAAAACGCTTTAATTTCACGCCACCACAAGAGCATGGTTTGGCCGTTGTTGACACAATTCGAGCCATGCGTGATGGCAAAGTCGGCGTCTTTATTGCTCTAGGTGGTAACTTCGCCGCTGCGACTCCAGATACACAAGCCACAGAGCTGGCATTAAAACAATGTCAGCTCACGGTACAGATCAGTACTAAACTAAACCGCTCTCACCTTATTACAGGCACTGAGGCGATTATATTGCCTTGTCTTGGTCGTACCGACATAGACCATCAAGCGAAAGGTCAGCAAAAAGTCACGGTAGAAGATTCTTTCAGCATGATTCATGCTTCTGGTGGCGTATTAGAACCGTTAAGCAAGGAGCAAAAGTCTGAACCAGCCATCGTCGCAGGAATCGCCGCTGCGACACTAGGCAACTTCCCTATTGATTGGAACGAAGTGGTCAGCGATTACGATCTAATTCGTGAGCACATTGCTGCCGTTGTCCCCGGCTTCAATGACTTCAACCAGCGTATTTTACAAGATGGTGGCTTCTACCTAGGCAACAGCGCGCGCGAAAGAAACTGGAAAACACCAGCCGGCAAAGCCATTTGCCATACTCATGTATTGCCTGAATCTATTCTGCCGAAGCGTGCGCAAGATTTACTGTCAGACAAAACGCTCATCATGCAAACCCTGCGTTCGCATGACCAATACAACACCACAATTTATGGTATGAACGACCGATACCGTGGCATTAAAGGCGAACGTAAGGTGGTGTTTATCAACCCTGCGGATATACAACGTCTCGGCTTTGAAGAAGGACAAAGCGTCACACTACGTTCAATTTGGGATGATGGTGTGGAGCGAAAAGTTAGCGGTTTCAAGTTAGTTCCTTATAGTATTCCAGCAGGCAACATTGCCGCTTACTACCCAGAGACTAACCCATTAGTACCGCTAGACAGCCATGGGGAATTCAGCAATACACCAACTTCAAAAAGTATTGCGATAGAACTAGAAGCATATGAAGAAGAAAGCAACGGCATTGCTGTAGCAACGCTTTAGTTTATCGTTAGGCAAGACCCAAAAAGGGCAAATATCGCTGAGATATTTGCCCTTTTTGCTCTTACTATCTATCAAAACGATCAAATACTAATCAATGACGCCACATGACTGGGAAGAAAAGCACCAATACAGTAAAGTATTCTAAACGCCCCAAGATCATAGCAAAACTCATCAACCAAGTACCTGTGTCGCTTAGCGGAGAAAAGTTACTACCCAGCTCAGCAAATCCCGGCCCAAGCACATTCAAGCAAGCTGCCGTCGCGCTCAAAGATGCCATAAAACTCATACCCGTCATCATCAGCAATACAGTAAATAAAACCGTGACCATAGCAGCAAGACACATAAAACCCATCACAGAATGACGTACATCCGCACTGATGGTTCGTCCCTGAAATTTCATCGCAAAGACACCATTTGGATGCACTAAGCGTTTTAATTCCAAAGAGATTGACTTCAACGAAATAATATTTCGAATGACCTTATTACCGCCCGCTGTCGATCCCGCACAACCGCCAATATAACCAACAAAAATCAATACGATCGAAGTCACAGCAGGCCAGGCACCAAAGTCCGTTGCTGCGAATCCCGTGCTGGTAATAAATGAAATCACATGAAAAAAAGACTGTGTGATAGAAACCCAAAGCCCGTCCTCTGAACCTGTCTGGAAAAGAAACAAAGCCAGTAACAACGCCACAAACGTAATGATCTTCAGAAAGCCACGCGTCTCTTCGTCTTTCCAGTACAACTTAATGCTGCGAGCAATATAAATACGATAATGCAGGGCAAAATTGACCGCACCCAACACCATAAAAAGATTACAAATCCACAAGATTAACGGGCTTTTAAAATAGCCCATGCTGGCATCATGAGTTGAAAATCCGCCAGTCGATACTGTAGTAAAACTGTGACCAATAGCATCAAACGCTGACATGCCAGCAAAGTAATAACTCAATGCGCACAACCCCGTAATAGCAAGATACACCATCCATAAATAATGGGTCGTACTAGACATGCGAGGAGAAAGTTTATCGTCTTTAATCGGTCCTGGCGTTTCTGCTTTTAATAAACGCATGCCACCAATGTTCAGCATTGGAAGAATGGCTACCACAAAGATCACGACACCAAGCCCACCCATCCATTGCAAAAACTGTCGATACATCAAAAAAGTTGGCGCCATATCATCTAAACCAGACAACACGGTTGCACCTGTGGTCGTTAATGCACTAATGGATTCAAACACACCATCAGTAAAGGAAACATGTGTAATCGATATGATAGGAATGGCTCCCAACACACCGACAGCCAACCAAGTTAAGGTAGCAAATAGCATAGCTTCACGAGTATTCACTGAAGGTAAAGGGTGTTTTTTAAAACCCAGTAAAATAATCAGAGAAACGGTAAAAGTAATCAAGGCTGGCGTCGCAAAAGCACGCCCAACATCGTCTTTAAAGAACATAAAGGACAACTCACCGAATACAAACTGCACCACACTCATCCATAAACACGGCATCGTCAGCAAGCGCATAATCAATAATGGGCGAATCATGAGTCGTCACGACTCCTATAAACAATCTGCACGGTATAAATAATCTTTAAATAGAGGAAATAGTTCACTAGAGCTACAGGATAGAGGCAAGCAATGAATCCTGACGCACACTATAAGTCAATACAGCCAAATTCAAAACTTTTCATTACCGCAAAAAAATACGCTTAAAAACACATTTTTGTAAACAGTATGGACGAATTGCGCATCCTGTGCTTTTATTAAACAAAATAACAATGAATCGAGACCTTGCACTATGCAACGAACAAAGATCTCGAGCAACAACAGACAAAAGGAAATTTTTATGGAAAACATGTTACTTGTTGATTTCTTTCATCTTGCTGCGCTAGCAACTACGGTTTGCTGCTTTTTGCTTATCAGCGGCAAACGTGTCATTGAACTTTGCTCTCAAACTAACTCAAGTAAATAAAAAAACCGAGCCAAGACTCGGTTAAAGTCACCAAATTTATTATTGACGGTCTAGCGATGTTAGACCGTCATATTCACTTTCGGCAATCCTCCTCTAGAGTTTGCCCACCATCTCAGGAATAATCGTAAAAAGATCGCCTACCAAGCCATAGTCCGCTACTTGGAAAATAGGCGCGTCCTCATCTTTGTTTACTGCCACAATGACTTTGGAATCTTTCATACCCGCCAAATGCTGAATAGCGCCAGAAATACCAAATGCCATGTACAAATCCGGCGCCACAATTTTACCTGTTTGACCAACTTGCAAATCATTCGAGACAAAACCCGCATCCACTGCCGCACGAGATGCACCAACCGCTGCGCCTAGTTTATCGGCTAACGCCTCAACCAAGGCAAAGTTCTCGCCACTGCCGACTCCACGACCACCTGACACAATGCGGCTCGCACTGGAAAGATCTGGTCTTTCTGACTCAGTAATGTCGTCAGATTGCCAACTAGACAAAACACTCTCAGCCACAAAATCGATCGTTTCAACAGGACACTTCTGATCATTCTGTTGAGCGTTTTTATCAAAAGAAGACGCCCGTACTGTAATGACTTTTTTGGCATCCAAAGCCGTTACCGTTGCAATAGCATTGCCAGCATAGATCGGGCGTTTAAATTGATCTGCACTCAATACAGCACAAATATCAGACATTTGGCCAACATCTAATAAAGCGGCCACTCTTGGCATGAAGTCTTTTGACTCTGAATTGGACGGCGCAATAATGTGCGAATAGTTTGCAGCTAAATACACTATCAAATCGCCCATTGGCTCAGCCAAGGCATATTCATAAACATCCGCATTGGCACAGAGCACCTTAGCAACACCAGAAAGACTCGCCGCCTCATCGGCAACGGACTCAACATTTTTACCTACCACCAGCACATGGATGTCATTGCCAATGGCTTGAGCGGCCGTCAAGGCGCATAAAGTAGCAGACGAAAGCGTACTGGAATTATGCTCTGCTATTAATAAAGTCGTCATTAGATCACCTTCGCTTCGTCTTTCAATTTACTGATCAATTCATCCACCGACGCCACTTTAATGCCCGCACTACGAGTTGAAGGCGCTTCCACTTTATCTAATCGGTAATGAGACTTTGGCGTTACGCCCAAGTCTGCCAAGGATAAAGTATCGAGTGGTTTACGTTTAGCCTTCATAATATCGGGTAATTTGGCATAGCGAGGCTCATTAAGACGTAGATCCGTCGTTACAATCGCAGGCAATGTCAGGGCAACAGTACGTAGCCCGCCATCGATTTCACGAGTAACAAGCGCTTTATCACCGTCGATAACAAGCTTAGAAGCAAAGGTTCCCTGTGGACGTTTAGTCAAGGCCGCTAACATCTGTCCCATTTGATTGTTATCAGAATCAATCGACTGCTTGCCAAGAATCACCAATCCAGGTTGCTCTTTTTCAACGACTGCGGCAAAGGCTTTGGCGACATTTAAAGGCTCAATGTCGCTTTCAGCTTCAACCCAAATGGCACGGTCAGCGCCTAACGCCAAGGCATTACGAAGTTGCTCTTGGCTTTGCGTCGTACCGACACTCATCACGATCACTTCAGATGCCACGCCAGCTTCTTTCAGGCGAACCGCTTCTTCAACAGCAATTTCACAAAATGGATTCATCGCCATTTTGACATTGGTTAAATCCACATTGCTTTGATCAGCTTTAACACGAACCTTAACGTTGTAATCAATGACGCGTTTAACACCTACTAAAATTTTCATTCTTTCACTGACCTTTCTGTTTAACCGTGACTCAACATTTTGGCTCTGATGTCATCTGGGATTGGCTTGGCTTTAAGAACACCTTCTGCATTATGACAGGCCCAGACACGTTTTTCCGTGCATTCAACCGCTAAGTCACCGCCATTAAAAAGCTGATGGCGAATCCCAAAGCTGGCACGACCAACGTCAGTAATTTCACTCTTGATAATCACCTTATCGCCGAACTTAGAAGGTTTAAAAAACTGCGAACGAGTATCTACCATTGGAAAACCAACAGCCTGCAGTTCATCTCGTATATGTCTTAGCGTATAACCCATGGCTGCAAACAAGGCCCCTGTCGATGCATCAAAATAGGCAAAATAACGCGGGTAAAAAACAATATCGGCGGGGTCGCAGTCACCCCACTCAATTTGTACTTGGCGCTCATTGTTAAACATGACGCTCTTCCTTATAAACTGATAACCAAATCAGAAAGAGGCTCTTGATACAAAAGCTCAATTTGGTCTTCTCTATGAGCTTGCACCGCACGCTGATTCATCGAACCTTTATCAGTAATTTCATTTGCATCAATACTCGGTGGCACAGCTTGCAACAAAATACGTTGAACGACCGTCGAGCTACCAGTACTGTTTCTCGCGAACTCGACTAATTTTTGCTTAAAAGCATCTCGAAGGGCGGAATGGGCAATGATTTGCTCGTTCGTCTCCACCAAATCATGAGGAAGAATCGCCTGACAATGAGCCCAATCAGGAAAAATCAATGCACTGATGTAGCCACGGTTCGTACCACATAAGACAACATCTTGTACAAATGGCGCAAAGGCACTGATGAACTTGGCACGCAATGTCCCAGCGCTCACCCAAGTACCACTATCGAGTTTAAAGTCTTCCGATACACGCCCGTCAAAACGGAAGCCTCGCTGCGGTTCATTTTCATCAAGATATGCTATCGCATCGCCTAAGCAATAATAGCCTTCTTCATCAAACGCTTTTGCGGTCAATTCTGGTTGACGCCAGTAACCCGGCATCACGGTTTCAGCTTTCACACGCGCTTCTAACTTACCTTCGTTTGGAACCAGCTTGATAGACACACCAGGCGCAGGAACACCAATAACACCAGAAGTTGATTCTTCAACAGAAGCAAAAGTCGCTGACGGCGCTGTTTCGGTACAGCCTAGCCCTGTGACCATAGGGATTTTCTTGCCAGTATACTGAATCGCCAAGGCATCCAAATCATCCCAAATATGCTGAGCTAAGCCTGCAGCTGCAAAGAAAGTAAACTGCAATCGCGAAAAAAACTTCTCGGCTAATTCGGTATCTGCCTTTAAGTTTTTAACCAGCAGTTCAAAGCCTTTTGGCACGTTGAAATACACAGTTGGAGAAATCTCAGCTAAATTCTGTAAAGTCTTAGCGAACAGTTTTTCTGTCGGTTTACCATCATCAAGATACAAACTACCGCCGTTGTACAAGGCAATTCCTATATTATGATTACCACCAAAGGTATGGTTCCAAGGAAGCCAGTCCACCATAATAGGCGGCTGGTCTTTCAAAAACTGCATAACTTGATGAATCATCACCTGATTAGCACAAATCATACGCTGAGTATTAATCACCCCTTTTGGCATCCCTGTGGTACCTGAGGTGAAAAGCACTTTGGCAATCGTGTCGCCATTCACTTGCTCGTTCATTTCATCAATCAAAGCCGACTCAGGAAAGTCCCAAAAGGATTGAAAAGCCACAATTGGATTGTCAATTTGTTGTGCCTTGGTATCCCCTTTGATCACCACTACGGGAATTTCCGTATCTTGGCAAACCGCTTTAATTGCCTTTTCATAAGGTGCCAACTCATCCACTACAATCATGCCGGGTGTCAAAATATCCACAATACCTTGCAGCTTAGAATAATCTGTCGCGATAAGAGAATAAGCAGGCGACAAGGGCGAATGAGCAACACCCACATACATGCCAGCTAAAGCAAGCATCAAATGCTCTACACTGTTGCCACATAAAAAAACGATAGGACGCTCAGCAGAAACTGGCTGAGTTATTAACCAAGATGCAATTTTGCGTACTCGGGTTACCGCTTGTGCGTAGGTCACTTCCTGCCAGTCACCTTGCTCATCACGCTGCGCAACAAATATTCGATCGGGTGTTTTTGCGGCCCAATATTCAAGTTGATCTGTCCAGCAGCGCGCATAGTCATCTAACGCTTTTTGGCTATTGATGATTTGCACTCCACCTTCACGATTTTCAATGTGGATAGGATGTGCCACAACCTTAATTGGATGGAATTCACCTTTCATATTTTTGCTCCCACTCTCATCTTTTGCCCTTCAGGGC